>JBGFSC010000003.1:0-37728 GCA_041694815.1 Elusimicrobiota bacterium
ACCGGGCAGCGTTGACGCTAATATCGCTAATTTCCCTCCCGTGCTTTTAGATCACTATCCCTTCGACTTTAGCCTGCTTCAGCGTTCGTTAGCTGGTAACGATGTGCCCGACGTCCTCAGGCCACAGCCGTATATAAAAAAGCCATTTATTTACGACAAATCCTTCATGACGGGGTGGTATCTTATTCTTGAAGGCCTTGGACCCGGCAATGGCGTTGACGGGGCCGATCGCAGTCGCGGTCGGTCCCGTCTGCCATCGGTGCCAGGCATCCACTTTCTCCACTTTGTTGAAATTCTCGAGAAAGTTAAGAAAGTGGAGAAAGTGGATGCCTGGCACCAAAATGAGAAAGTGGATGCCTGGCACCAAAATGATAAAATGGTCTGACGCCGGCGTGGCGGAACTGGCAGACGCGCGAGACTCAAAATCTCGTGTCCTTAGGGACGTGTGGGTTCGATTCCCTCCGCCGGCAAACCCTTCTCCTTCCGCTTCTACCCCTTGACAAGCGGAATTTCGGACCTTATTCTAGAGGTCGGAACGTGTTCATGAAAGCCACCAAAATTCTCACCCTGTCGTTTCTCGGCCTGATTGCCTGCGTGACAGCGCGTGCCAATGAGCCTAGATTTCGTCTCATCGATATGTCGAGAAGTTCCGGCCTGAGCTGCCGATGCCAGGACGCCAACGGTTCGACCGGATATAACGAGGTTGGGTTGGAAGTGGCGCTGCGCGTGAGCGGTGAATGCGCTAATTTGGAAGGTATCAATCTCGAGGGACAAAGCCTTCGAGGGGTCGATCTGCGGGGTGCGAATTTAAAGAACGCGAATTTAAGGGCGGCCGATTTGCAGCGGGCGCAGCTTTCCTGCGCCGTGCTCGAAGGCGCCGATCTTCGCCGGGCGGATCTAAGGGAAGCCGACTTGGCCGGCGCCTCGCTTCAAAAATCGGCGATGTTCGGCCGCAGCGCCGATCTTCGGGAAGCGAGACTGCAAGGGGCGGACTTAACCTACGCGACCTTGCATGACGCGCAGTTGCAGCACGCCGACCTTCGCAACGCTTCGCTCTACGGGGTTCAAATGCATAAGGCCTCCCTATCGGATGCCCGTTTGAATAACGCGAATCTCGGCGGGGCTGATCTGCGCGGATCGAGCCTGAGTCGGGCGAATCTCGAAGGAGCCAATATCTCCGGCGCCGACCTTAACTGGACCTTCATGGATGGGATAAAACTTAAAGGCGCCATTCATAACGAGGGCGCCAAGGGCGGAACCGTATTCCCTTTCTATTTTAAGCTGGACCTGCGCAATAACGTGGATATGACGCCGCTTGGCCGTTAATCCAGAATTCCCGTTTTTCTACTGAGCAGGCTGCGAAGGCGAAGGGGGCTTGGGCAGTCCAACCCGGGCGGTCTGCCCCTTCTTCTGGAAATCCTGCAGGGAAATTTGCCCACGGCGAGAGAACTCCCATTCCACGAAATATTTCTTCCCCTGCGCGGGGAGCTCCTTCAGGAAAAGCCAGGCCGGAAAGGGAATGTCGTAGGTCTCGGAGGCGGGCCAGAGCAGCTCCTGCTCCATCACCGTGGAATCGATCCTATTCTCGATATCCCGCTTGAGCCGGAGCTTGATCGCCGTGATCTCCCCCTTGTAGGGAGTCGCCCATTTGTCTTTGAGCACGAACCTAAGGCCGCCGATCGAGGCGTCGGGAGCAAAAGATTCCACGTAGATGCCCGAGGCATCCGGAGCCGTGGCGATCTTGCGGAGGATGGGCAGTTCGAAGATGAAGGAGCCCTTGGAGCCGCGCAGGCGGGGCCGGCCGTACTCATGGCTGGCCGCAAGAACCCGCAGGCTCAGGTCGGTTGACTGGAGGCAGACGCTGAACACGTCCTTTTCCCACGGCTGCGGTTTGCGCGGGCCCTTGAATTCCACGATGACGTTGCGCGTTTCGGTGCGCAGCAGCTCGTCCTCGCAAACGTTCTGACCTTCCACCTTGCGGCAGACCTGCCTATACAAGGGGCTCGACAAGGTCACCGGCTGGGAGGCCTTGCCGTCGGTCGGGGCGAAGTGCACGACGGCGCAGTCGCGCATGGCCTTCACCGCGCTCGCGCTGGCGATGGGGGCGTCGGGCACGGCGCTGGCGCGGATCTCGCCGGAGTCCGGCAGAGGCACTCCCTGGTCAAAGGGAAGATCGGCCGGCTCTGAACTCCACGCGGATGGGCCGAGCAGCAACGCGGCCAGGATAAAGGTCGCTTTCATGACGCACCTCCTTGCGAAAGATCGAGGGGCCTACTATAGCATACGGGCATCCCGCGTTTCTATAATGAAAGGTCCATGCACCGTTTTAGGCTCGCTTCGCTCGCGGTACTCTTACTGGCGGTTCCAGCGCGTCCCGAGCCTTTTGGCTACGGCCGGCATTTTCCGAACGGCGAGGCGGCCGTGGCGTATCTCTATGGCTCCGAGGGCACCTGGCGGGCGGTTCCCCCTGGTGGGCTCGAGCATCGCTTCGAATATTACGAGCATTTCGCCAGCTCCGGGTATCCCGCCGACGCGGCGGCGCTCATCGCCTACGCGGACGGCTCCCGTTTGACGACGGCCAGGGACGCCAACGGATATCTTCTCCGCGCGCCCGGCGGCTACGCCTTTCACGAGCACAACGGGCGGGGCGTCGGCGGCGGGGTCCGGGAGAAGCCGTTCACGCAGTTCTGGTTCGACGATAATTGGCTGGCCCGCATCATGGCCCAGGCGTACGCCCGGCCGGAACCCTCGGGGCTATACGAACCCGAGGGTCCGGTGCGCTGGAAGATACTCCGGGGCGACGCCAGCTCCGGCCCGCCATCGGGGGGCGAGGCCTTCGACCTGCTCGCCCTCGACGGGCTTTTTTTGCTGAGCGCCCGGGACTTCGCCGGCGCCTTGGAGAAATGGCAGGCCCTTTTGGCCAAGAGCGAATATTTCTACGATGAGGAAAATCAGCGCTACGCCTACCCGGCCGTTTCCGAAAGCTACCATTTGGGATTATGGAAAATCTTGACCGAGAACTTGATCGAGTTCGGCGAGGCGCTGCCCGAGGAGACCGAGGCGGCATTGCTCCAGCACGCGCTGTCCTTGCGTTCGCAGATATTGTCACTCCAGGAAAACGCGGGTTCCGAGAAATATGGTTGGCGTACCGGGATCCATGATCCCGGGACCCTGATCAACACGGAATCGACCGCCGTCAACGCCTTGGCCCTCGGGGCCAACGCCTTGGAGGTTTTCGAGGCCGATTCTCCGCCGCTGCGCCAGGGCAAGGGCTTCTTCGCCCGTCCCCACCATGTCCTCTCCGCCGTTAAGGACCTTTCCCCGAGGGGCCTGATGCTTTACGGTCCGGGATGGGAGCGCCCTCCGGGCCAATACCGGATCGATTTTCTACTGCGTTCGAGCGCCCCCCAGGGGAGGATTGCCCGGCTGGAGGCCTACGATCCCGCCGAACGCAAGGTGCTGGCAACCAAGACCCTATCGGCACGGCACTTGAAGCAGGACAATCGCTGGAGCCGCGTCACGCTCGCCGTATCCCTGCGCTCGCGCAAGGGGCTGGAATTCCGCGTGCATTGGCTCGGCGGCTCGAACCTCGACGTCGCCTGCGTGCGCGTCCGGGGCGTTCCCTCGACGAGACATTAACAATTTTGTAACAGCCTCGCGCTTTAATAGATAGCGGAGCTTTTCGGGAAACCCAAATCCCTGCTGCCGTTCGAAGCTCCAGGAGACATTCATGAAATCAGACGTGTCCATGGATCCCATCGCCGTTACCGAGGAAAGCCCCCGCGAATACGCGGGACACAACGATCCCACCAATTCCATCTCCGCGTATATGGCGGAGATCGGCAAGGTTCCCCTGCTCAAGCGGGAAGAGGAAATCGCCCTTTCCCGCAGCGTGCGCGAGAAGGCCCTCCGTCTCCGGGAGCTCGTGCTCCAATCCCCCCTGACCGCCCGCGAGATCCAGAATTGGGAAAGCCTTCTGGAGATCGACGAAATGACGCCCAAGGAGCTCATGCCCCGGGGGCGGAGGACGAGCTGGGAGCTGGGAGGCATGCGGCGGCGGATGAAGGCCGCGGCCCGCTTCATCGCGAAGGCCGAGCGCGAGACCCTCGCGCTCAAGAAGCGCCTTAAGACCGCGCGCTTTCCCATGCGCGTGGAGGAGGCGATCCGGCGCCGGCAAAAGGAAGTGCTGGCCCGCATCGTGAGGCTCGAGCTCAACCAGGACAAGGTCCAGCGGCTCACCAACAAGATCAAGGGCCTCGCCAACGCGCTGCGCCAGGTCCGCGTCTCGGGCGATCAAAAACGCCTCTCCCGCCTGGCCCAGTCGCTGCCTGTGACGCCCGGCGAGCTTCTCGAACTCGACGAGCGCATTCGGGCGCTGGAGGAAAGCCTGCTCCAGGACAAGCTCAAGCTCATCCGGGCGAACCTGCGCCTGGTCGTGTCCATCGCCAAGAAGCACGCCGGGCGGAACATGGAGCTATCCGACCTGATCCAAGAAGGCGGCCTCGGGCTCATGCGCGTCGCCGACAAGTTCGATTTCGGCCGGGGCTGCAAGTTCTCGACGTACGCCTCCTGGTGGATCCGCCAGTCCATCTCGCGCGCCATCGCCGATCAGGAGCGCACGATCCGGATTCCCGTGCACATCCGCGAGCGCATCGCCAAGATCCGCAAGGTGGCGCGCCGCTACGAGGGCGAGCATGGCCGTCCACCCTCGATCGAGGAATACGCGCGGCGCCTGCGCCTGCCGGCGGCCAAGATCCGAAAGGCCCTCGAGACGATGCAGGAGCCCGTGTCGCTGGCGGTCAACGGGGGCGCCGACGAGGAGGACAACCAGCTCGAGCATTACCTCGAGGACAAGCAGTCCCCCGTCCCTTCCGACTCGGTCAACGTGCTCCTGCGCCGCGCGGAGCTGGGCAAGATGCTATCTACGCTCAGCGAGCGGGAGGCCGAGGTGCTCAAGCTGCGCTTCGGCATCGAGACGGACCGCCCCCATACGCTCGAGGAATTGGGTCGGCTCTACAACATCACCCGCGAGCGGGTGCGGCAGATCGAATCCAAGGCGATCGGGAAGCTGCGTTCCTCGCCGGAGAATGGGTCGTTGAAGGATTACTTGTAAAACGGCAGCTTTTACGCGCTCCTGTAGCGTTGCTTGGCGCCTGCGGCGCCAAGCTCGGAATACTCGCGAGAAACCTCGAGCTTCGTCGCGCGAAGCGCGACGAAGTCACGCGCCCGAGGCGCGTAAACATCCATTCCCAAGCTAGACGTTACTCAAGCACCAACAGCTGCCCCCCCAAATGCGCCGGGTGCATGTGGCAGTAGCTCCTGAAGAGCCCGGCCTTGTTGGCGGTGAACTCGACGACTTTCTGGTTGTCCTTTTCGGCGTTGTTGACCGCGACCTTGACGGAAAACTCGTCGATGGCGAAGCCGTGCACCCCGGAAGGGGCGTTGTTGATGAGGGTCAGCTTGACCCGCTCTCCCTTCTTGGCGATGATCGTCGCCGGGACCCAGATCTTCGTGCCGCGGAATTCGATGTTGACTATCTTGATCTCGCGCGTAGCGGCGCCGGCCGCCTGTGGCAGCAGCGCGAGCGCCAGCAGCATCCATAGGCTCTTTTTCATGAGGCCTCCCGTTGAAATGAGTGCGGCGCATTTTAGTATATTGGGGGCGCCGTGGCTCGATGGGAAAAGATTTGCCCTTTGGGCGAGGTGCCCCCCGGCGGGCGCAAGCTGCTGCAACAGGGCCTCTGGGATGTCCTGATCGTCAACGCCGGCGGACGCGTCTTCGCCGTTTCCGCCGAATGCCCCCATCTCGGCGTGAGCCTGCATGACGGAGAGGTGACGGGGAGCATCCTCCGCTGCAACGGGCACGGCTATAAGCTGGATTTGTCCAACGGGCGCTGCTTGAGCGAGGCGGGCCTCTCCCTCGCGACGTTCCCGACCGAGATCCGCGAGGGGTGGATCTGGATCGAGATTTAAGCGCCCGTCTTGCCGACAGGAACTCGCAGCACGCGCTTGTTGCCGCGGGGAACCTGGAGCGTCCAAGCACCCCCGACATACACGGGGATTACGGGCACGTTTCCTTTGGCCAATCGCTTCCCCCAGGATTTGAGGAGGGAGGAGGCCGGCAATGTGGGATCAGTTTTACGGTCCATAAAGAGTCCTGCGTTGAGCATAACCCCCGCCGTCAAAATCCGCCTGAGTCTTTCGGGCAATTCGAGCGCCCTCAAGGCCTAGCAAAAAATTGGGACTAAGGGCCCGGCTTGTTGAAGAGCCTCCGTCGGAGGGCGTCGCGCTCCTCCGGAGTGAAGAATCGCGTCGCCGCCAGCAGAGCACAGAAAACGACGATCCCGGCGGCGCGCACGCCGAGCCACATAGGCCCGGATAGGCGGCCGCCCAGCGTCCAGAGCGTCAGTGCGACCGCGAGAAAGACCCCCGTCGCATGCAGCAGGCGGCGGTATTCGTAGGGCACCGGATAGAACCGTCGGCCCAACTCGAAGAGGAGCCCTGCCATCGCGGCATAGGCGGCCAGGGTCGCCGCGGCCGCGCCCATGATTCCGAAAGCCGGAATCAACATGAAGTTGAGGCCGACGTTGACCAGCGCGCCGAGCCCCGTCGCGTAGAGGAGCAGCTCGCTCCGCTTGGAGATCATCACCTGCGCCATGAAGTTGATGTAGAGTCCGTTGAAAAAGTAGGCGGCTAGCACCACGGGGACGATCGCGAGTCCGGGCCAATAGGCGGCCCCGATGATCGGCCGCCCCAGGACGGTCAAGCGCGCCAGATCCCCGATGAATAGGCTCAGGACAAGCAGCAGAAGCAGGCCCGCGAGGGTGAAATAGGTCAATACGCGCGCAAACAGGCGCGGCGCCTCGGGCCGGGCGGCGCGTTCCAGGAAGAAGGGCCTCCAAGCGGCGTCGAACATGTTGACGGCCAGGGCCATGAAGATGCCGAGCCGATAATTGGCCTGGTAGATTCCCACCGTCGCCTCATCCGTCAAACGTAGAAGGATCGGCCGGTCGATAACCTGCACGGCCATGGAGGCGAGTCCGGCGGGCACGTAGGGCCAGGAGAAGGCGAGCATGCGGCGCGCCAGCGCCGCCGTCGCGTGGGCGCGGAATTGGGAGGCGAGCACGGGAGAAAGCAGCAGCAGCGCCGCCGCCGAGGCCAGGGCGGAGGCCCAAAACACCCCGGCGACTCCCCAGCGCCATTTCCAAAGTAAGAGAATATTTAGCGCGAGGTTGACGGCAATATGGGCCGTCTTGACGCCCACGTAGTACCAGGCTCGGTGAGACAGCCGCAGATGCGCGAAGGGGACGACGGCCAGAGCGTCGAGGGAGAGAATGGCCGCCCAGACGCGTACGAGCCCGCCCACCTCGCCGAGCCCCAGGGCGCGGGCGATGGGATCGGAAAGGGCCCAAAGGGCGCAGGAGCCCAATGCCGAGCTGCCGGCCAAAAGCAGCAGCGGGGTCGAGAACATGTCCTTAGGGTCGTCTGCTGCCTCGGGAGAAGAGGCGAAGCGTAGGTAGGCCTGGTCCATGCCGTATTGGTAAAGGATATTCAGAAAGGCGATATAGGCGAAGCCCGTCGCCACGATTCCGTATTCTTGGGGGGCCAGCAGATGCGTGTAGAGCGGGACGAGGAGGAAGTTAAGGATCCGGCTGAGCACGGTGGAAACGCCGTAGACCGCCGTCTCGCGGCCGAGCCTTCCGATCTCGCCGAGCATCGCTGCTTTATAGCAAATCGCCACACATTGACAAATCTAGACGGCGCTGTTATCTTTATATAGATGTCCGACGACGCCTTATCGCCCGCCCTGAATACCCCCATCGGCCTGTCCTCCCCATGGTGGCGTTTTTTCCCCGCGGAGGACGCGGAGCGAAGCGAGCTGCTGCGGCTTTCGGCCCCCTACCGCACCTCCGTGCAATTGCGCCGCTTGTCCAACGCCCCCCGGCAGACAGGAGAGCCATTCGAATTCGCCGTCCTGGGCGACGTGGAGCCGGGCCGCTTTTGGATCTGGCGCAAACTTTTCGGGGTGCCGGGCGTCTTCGAGCGCCAGCTGCGGCTGCTGCAATCCCACTCCATCGATTTTTCCATCCAATTGGGCGATATGGTGAGCCGCGGGATAGTAAAGAATTACCTGCGCTTCTTCCGGCAACTCGAAGGCGTCGGCGTCGAAAAGCCTTATTTGACGGTGATCGGCAATCATGACCGGCACAACCCGCATCACCGCTCGAACGCTCACCTCTATACGACCGCTTTCGGGAAGACCAATTATTCCTTTGAGCGCGGGGGCCTGCGCTTCGTCGTTCTCGACACCAGCGCGCACGGCCTGACCCGCAGGCAATTGGCCTGGCTCGACCATGTGCTCGATACCCCATTGAGCACGATCGTATTCACTCATATTCCCCCGGCCTGCCTGCGCCGTTGGACCGATTTCGGACGCTCCAAGGGGATCGGGGGGTTCAAGCGCGGCGCCGTCGAGTTCGCGGAGATCGTCTCGCGCCGCAAGGTTTCGCGCGTCTATCTGGGCCATATCCACGCCTTCGGGGTGCAGGATTACATGGGAGTGCGTTACGTGCTCACCGGAGGCGGCGGCTCGCCCCTGTTCCCTTCCGCCGTGGAGGACCGCTTCCACCATTACATCGTCGTCAAGGTCGCGCCGGGAGGGCTCAAGGAGCGGGTGCACGGGCTCGACGGCCGCGATTTCGAGATACCCGAAGGGCGGGTCCTCATACACTAGTTGTCCGGTCCTCCGCTGCGCCGGCTCCTGCTGTCTGCGTGCTTAGGCCTGGCGGCCTCAGACGCCTCGGCCGCTCGGCTATTGCGAGGCCCCTATCTCGAAGGCGTCGGCGCGGGTTCCCTCTTCATCTGCTGGAGGACCGATATTCCGGCGCGCGGCTTTCTCGAGATCGAAGGCGGCGGCGCGCGCAGGTCCTTCGCCGCCGATGCGGCCAGGCAGCAATGCGTCGAGGTGGAGGGATTGAGTCCCGCGACGCCGCACCGCTACCGAATCGCCACGCAGGACGCGTGGCAGAAGAAGCCTGTCTGGAGTCGCTGGCACCGCTTTGATCCCGTGGAGAGCCCCGGCGCGGGCCTGCTGCGCTTCGCGGTGCTGGCGGACGCCGGCTGGGGCGAGAAGGAGCAGTGGGCCGTCGCCCGCCGTTTGGCCGTCGAGGCTCCACCCTTCCTGCTTTTTGCCGGAGATGTCACCTACCCTTCGGGGGCCGACCAGGAATACGACGACGGCTATTTCCGGCCCTATGGGGAGCTTCTAAGCCGCATGCCAGTCTACATCGCCGTCGGCAACCACGACTACGGCAATTACCGGCTGCTGCGGGGAGCGGGGGCCGAATGGATTCGGGACAATTTCTTCCTGATCCATCGCCTGCCCCGCCAGCACCCTCCCGCGAGCAGCGGGCGCACCTACTACTCCTTCGACCGCGGGCCGGCGCATTTCGTCGTGCTCGACAGCAATCGGGTGTTGCCGGTCGCCGCCGCGCCTCCCCTTCATCCCGGGAGCCCGCAATGGCGCTGGCTGGAGGAG
Organism: Elusimicrobiota bacterium; assembly: GCA_041694815.1. Taxonomy (GTDB): domain Bacteria; phylum Elusimicrobiota; class Elusimicrobia; order UBA1565; family JACRDR01; genus JBGFSC01. Next base: position 9,538 of record JBGFSC010000003.1, read on the forward strand.
GACCTGGCTGGCTCCAAGGCCTTGTGGAAATTCGTGCTGATGCACGTGCCCGTCTATTCCAGCGGCCAGCACCGGTCCATGGACGCCCTGGCCCGGTGGCTGGCGCCCTTGTTCGAACGCCACGGGGTGGACGTCGTCTTCCAAGGCCATGACCACGATTACGAGAGGACATTCCCGATCGTCGGCGGCCGGCGTTCCGAGAAGGGGCCCGTGTACGTTACCGCGGGGATCGGCGGGGCGCCGCTGAGGGGGCGTTACCGGGTGCGGCCTTGGTCGGCCGCGTTCGCGAGCCGCCACGGCTTTGTGGATGTCACCATTAAAGCGAGGACGCTTACGCTGCGCGGGGTCGCGACGGACGGGGAAGTTTTCGATCGCTGGGAGACGTCCAAGTGACTCGGGCCCCGGCGCGCCGGTAATCCCCTTGGGGCTGCCCGCACCCCAAAAGGCAGTCGCTGTCCAAATCTACCCAGTCGAAGGCGCCCGTGCCGCAGGCCATATGCACGCTCATCGAGAGCCCCCGCGCGCTTTCCTGCATGCAGCCGATCATAAGCCGCTTTTTGGCGGCCCTAGCCAGCGCGATGATCTCGAGGCTGCCCTCCACGCCCGTCTTGGCGATCTTGACGTTGAGTGCGTCGGCCGCGCCGGCCTCAAGCACGCGCAAGGCCTCCTGCGGCGTTCTCGCGCTCTCGTCGGCCGCGATCGGCACCGGCGAGGCCTTGCATAGCTCGGTCATGCCGGAGAGATCCTCTCGAGGAAGCGGTTGCTCGAAAAGGCGGACCGGTAGCCGGGCCTTGAGGCAGCGCTCGAGCAGCCGCAAGGAGGAGGACAGGGAGAACGCCTGATTGCCGTCTAGGATGAGGCTGCTGGCGCCGGACTCGGCGGCGGCGCGGATCCTCGGAAAGTCATCCGCCTTTCCTGTCACCTTGACCTTGAGCGTGCGAAAGCCCGCGCGGAGCGCCTCAAGGGCGCGCCGCCCGCTCTCCTCCGGAGACCAGGCCGAGATTGTCAGATCGGTCTCGATGCTAGCTAAGGCCCCGCCGAACCATTGGGCCGCAGAAAGGGAGAAGGCCCGCATCCAGGCCTCCAGGAGGGCACACTCGAAGGCGGCGGCGATCGGGGGCTCATGCCCGAAGCGCTCCCACGCCTCTTGAGAAAGGCGGCGCCAACGGCGCACGTCGCGTCCGACCGCCCGCCGGCCCAGGGAGGCCAGGCGGCGCGCGACGCGCCGGGGGCTCAAGCGGGCCAGCACCACCGAGCTCGACGCCTCCCCCCATCCCTCGGCTCCGCCGGCCAGGCGCAGCCTCAGGCAGGCGTTCTCGGCGAGTTCCTTGCGGCCCAACGCGGTGATGAACGGCGCCTTAAGAGGGATGGAAACGACTTGCAGCTCGGCGCCCGTGATGAGGAATGGATTCACCGCGGAAAATATACTACATATCTTCTATGCTCCGAGCCCTGCTCTTGAGCGCAGCGCTGGCGTCCGCCGGCGCCGATGAGGTCAAGCTCGACGGGATCGACGTCTACGGCTCAAGCCGCTTGAGCTCCGCCGAGGCGATCCAGCGCTACGGCAAGGAGATCGACGGCTACATCCGCCTCAAAAACCGCAAGACCAAGGCCGCCGAGCGTTCCGCCAAGGAACTCAAGGCGCGTATTGAAGCCAAGATCAAGAACGATTGGAAGTTATTCTGGGTGCAGCTTTCCCCCATGGATTACTACGTCGAGGGCGCCCACAAGGCCTTCGTCACCATCGACGCGGTCGAGGCCAGGGACAAGGAGCTGCGTTGGGGCTTCCGTAAGGCTCCGGCTCAGAGCTTTCCCGATCCGGGCGGCCTTCTGGCCGCTTGGAACGAGTACATGGATCTGGGATGGTCCTTGCTGCGCAAGGGGCATATCAGCGTCAACCACGACGCCTGTCTCGCGGTCTTCTGCCAATGGGGCACGCAGACTCCGGAGTTGCGGGCCTTCGAGGAGAGATTCATCGCCCAGGCGCCCCAGCATAAAGAGGCCTTGCTCAAGATTATGCTCTCCGATCGCGAGACGTCCAAACGCTCGGCGGCGGTTTATCTCTTGTCTTACCTCAAGGATCCCAATGAAAGCTCGAAGCTGATCGTCGAGGCGCTCAAGGACCCCGAGGTGGACGTGCGCTCGGCGGCCCTGCGGGTCTACGCGGATCTGGCCGTCTATCACCGAGGCGTATTCCTACCCACCTTCCAGATCATCGCCGCGCTGGATTTTCCGGCCGTCGACGACCGCAATAAGGCCCTAGCGGTAGTCGCCGGGTTGGCCAACGATTCGGTGTACCGGAATTTCCTCATCCAAAAGGCCGCCCCGCAGATGCTAGCGCTTCTGCAGCAGTCCCAGCCGGTGGTGCAGGACACGGCCTATGCCGCTCTTGGCATCCTTTCCAAGGAAGGCTTTGACCGCAAGGATATCGAATCCTGGAGGCAGTGGATCGAGCGCAGCCAGAAGCAGGAAAATGCTGCATCCTCGGCGGATAAGGCCTCAGAATAGCCATTTAAGGGCTGGAGCAAAGCGGTTTGTCCCCGAGAGGAATCGAACCTCTATCACCGACTTAGAAGGTCGGGGCTCTATCCATTGAGCTACGGGGACGAAAAGTGGATCAGGAGTTCCCTTTCTCGTGGGTGGGATTTCCAGCCAAAAGGCCCGGAACACTGATATCTTCGTCCAAATTGTCCCAATGGATACCCAGGCCTCCTCCGCTTAACTCGAATTTTTTTCTTTGTGAGGAAGTCGCCTTTAGGAGCTTCGGAAAATAGGAGAGGGGCGTGGCAAGTTTTCGCCCATCCTGCAGAAGAACCCACAAGGATTCTTCATCGAACCACACCTTGGCAGCCCTTGCCTCAGTCGTTAAAGTATTCATTCCATTTCCTCCGGATCAAATCCGCTTTTTCCTCCACAATCCGCTCCAAATCGTTTAGTTCTCTCGATGACATCGCCCATGAAGAGGCAAGGCGAATTTCAGGCTCAAGCCAGAATTTGGCAAGGCGTTCACCTTTTCGAACGTGAATATGGCAGGGTTCTTGAGGATTCCCCTCATTCGAAAAGAAGAAAAACTTGTAGCCATTCCACTCAAAGACTTTCGGCATTTTTCAGTATAACGCCACGATCCCTGATCGTCAAGAAGGGAATTGTATTTAATTTTCACGCATGTATTCTTCCGCGTAGCGTTGCGAAACTTCAAGACCTACGTCGCGAGGGCCCCGATCTGGCTGCCGAGCATGTCGATCTGGCGCCCTAAGTCGGATCTTTAAAAGAACGTCGCTAGGAAGGCGTTGAGCCGACGGAATAAGCTAAACAGCGCGCCGTGATACTCAGCCGGCTTCGGGTAGACCACCACGGGCCGGCTCTGGTCCTCGCGCGCGATGGGAAGCGTGAAGCGGAAGGTCGCACCGACGCCCTTCCAGCTTTCGGCCCAGATCCGCCCGCCCTGCAGCTCGACCATGGCCTTGGCCAGGGTCAAGCCCAGCCCCGTGCCCTCGGAGGCCTTGACCCCCGCGGCGGACTGCTCGAAGCAATGGAAGATGCGCGAAAGATCCTCGGGGGCGATGCCGCAGCCGGTGTCCTTGACCGAGAATACGACGGTGCCTTCGTGCTCGCCCGAGCCCAGCGCGGTCGAGAGCTCGATCTTCCCCCCGGCGGGCGTGAATTTGATCGCGTTGGAGACCAGGTTGACGAGCACCTGCAGGGTCCGTTTCGAGTCGGCCTGCACGCGCGGCATGGGGGCCTGGCCGCGCAGGCGCACGAGGCGGATGCCCTTGGAGATCGCCCAGGCCTGAAGGCTGCCCCAGGCTTCCTGGAGCAGCAGGCGGCAATCGGTCGGCTCCGCCCGCAGCCGCATCTTGCCGGCCTGTATCTTCGAAAAATCGAGTATGTCGTTGATGAGCCCGGCCAGCCGGTTGGCGTTCTTGACCGCCAGATCCAGCACCTGCTTCTCGTCGCGGGAGAGGCGGTCCTGCAATTGCTCCTGCAGCAGGCCCAGGGCGGAACGCACGGAGGTCAGCGGCGCGCGCAGCTCATGAGTCATGTAGGAGGCGGTCTGCTGCTCTTGGGGCGATAAGGCCATATGGACCAGGGTAGCCCCAGCCCCGTTAAGCCTCTATTACGGGCGTGTGAAGTAGTTGTTACGCGGAATAAGCGAATTGTTATAATGCGTTTCGATGAACAGCCGGCCCTCCGTTCCTATACCCGTCAACGAGCCACTATTGGGGTATGCCCCCGGAAGCCCCGAGAAAAAGGCCCTCAAGGCCCGTTTGAGGGAGATGAAGACCCGCGAAGTCGACATCCCTCTCTATATCGGAGGCAAGGAGGTCCGGACGGGCAAGACCCAGGAATGCCGGCCTCCCCACGAGCACTCCCACCGCCTGGGACGCTTCCATTTGGCAGGCTCCAAGGAGGTGTCGGCGGCGATCGCGGCCGCGCTCAAGGCGCGCCGGGAATGGGCCGCCACCCCGCCGCAGGCCCGCGCCGCGATCTTCCTTAAGGCGGCGGAGCTTTTAGCCAACGACTGGCGCTGGACGCTCAACGCCGCCACCATGCTCTGCCAAAGCAAGAACGTCCATCAGGCCGAGATCGACTCCGCGGCCGAGCTCATCGATTTCTACCGCTTCAACGTTCATTTCGCGGAGAAGATCTACGAGCAGCAGCCGCTCTCCTCGCGGGGCACGTGGAACTACGTCGAGCAGCGCCCCTTGGAGGGCTTCGTCTTCGCCGTGACGCCGTTCAACTTCACGTCCATCGCGGGCAATCTTCCCACCGCGCCCGCGATCATGGGCAATACGGTAGTCTGGAAACCGGCCTCGAGCACGGTGTACACCGCCCATTTCCTCATGCAGCTGTGGAAGGCCGCTGGGCTGCCGGACGGGGTCATCAACATGGTGGCCGGGCCGGGCGGTTCCGTGGGGAACATGGTCGTCGAGCACCCGGATTTCGCGGGAATTCATTTCACGGGATCGACCGGCGTCTTCCACGACGTTTGGAAGCGGGTGGCCGCCAACATCGACCGCTATAGGGGATATCCGCGCTTGGTCGGCGAAACGGGCGGCAAGGACTTCATTTTCGCTCATGCTAGCGCCGATCTCGATGCTCTGGCGACGGCCCTGGTGCGAGGCGCCTTCGAGTATCAAGGGCAGAAATGCTCGGCCGCCTCGCGGGCCTATGTCCCGGATTCGATGTGGCCCAAGCTCCGCAAGAGGCTCGCCGACGAGCTGGCGACCGTCCGCATGGGCTCGCCCGAGGATTTCCGAAATTTCTTCAACGCCGTCATCGACCGCCCGGCCTTCGAGCGCATCAAGGGATACATCGACCATTGCCGGCGCGGCAAGGCCGAGAGCAGGATACTCATCGGCGGCAAATGCGACGATTCGAAGGGCTACTTCATCGAGCCGACCGTCGTGCAGGCCAAGAAGCCCGACGCCAGGACGATGTGCGAGGAGGTGTTCGGGCCGCTCCTGACGGTTTACGTTTATCCGGAGGCCCGCTACGAGGATACCTTGAAGCTTTGCGACCGGACCTCCCCCTACGCGCTTACTGGCGCCGTGTTCGCGACCGAACGAAAGGCGATTCTTTCCGCCTCTCAAATTCTGGTGAACGCCGCCGGCAATTTTTATGTCAATGACAAGCCGACCGGGGCGGTGGTGGGGCAGCAGCCCTTCGGAGGCGCGAGGGCCTCGGGGACCAACGACAAGGCGGGCAGCCTCATCAACCTGCTCCGTTGGGTCTCCCCCCGAACCGTGAAGGAAAATTTCGACCCGCCGAAGGACTACCGCTACCCGTTTTTGGCCGAGGCCTGATAGGCCGCCTCCGCGGCCCATTCCACGTTCTTGAAGCGCCTGTGCAGCCACAGCCATTGCTCCGGCCGTTGCCGGATCCATTCCTCCACCTTGGATGCGAGGATCTGCGTGCTTGCGGCGGGATCTTCCTTAACGGCCGGGTCCAATCGCAGCTCCGGTTCGATGACGACGTGAATTAGCCCGACACCGTCCCGGTAGCTGCTGACGGGCAATATGGCCGCCCCCGTGCGCTGCGCGAGGGGACCGAGCGCCGAGAGCGTATGCACCGGCGCCCCGAAAAATTTCACGGCGACGCCGGCCGGAGGCGGCGCGTACTGGTCGACGACGAAGCCCACGGACTCGCCCTTTCGCAACGCCTTCAGGATGATAGGCAAGGTCCGCGGGTCGTAGGCTTCGCGGATATTGAGTTCGGCGCGGGCGGACTCTAGTTTTTTCCGGAACCATTCGGGTTTGTTGCGACGGGTCACCATGGTCAAGGACATGGAGTTGCCGGCCGCCGCGATCATTTCCCAGTTGCCGAGATGCGAGCTGGCAAATAGCACTCCCTTGCCCCGATCGTGGGCCGATTTCCAATTCTCGAAGCCGTGGAGGCGCATGATGCTCAGCGCATAGCGGCGGTAATGTCCCCGCATCGGCGAGAAGAGATGCATCAGCTCGAAGACCAGGATCCCGTAATGCTCGTAATTGCGCTCCAGCAGGTCCCGCCAGCCCTTCTCGCCGAGTTCCGGCAGGCATCGCCGGATATTGTCGTAGGCGATGCGGCGGCGCCTTCCGTCGACGCTGAGCAGGAGGCGCCCCAGACGCGGGCCCGCCCATAGTTCGAAGCGGCGGGGCAGCGCTGTGGCCGCGGCGCCGACGGCGAACAACAGGACCCGCAAGAACCCGGAAAGCAGCGGATTCATGGGGAAAATTATACCAATGTCGCGAGGTTGCGCGCGCGCGGAACCCATGCTAGACTTAGTTACCAGTGGCAAAGACTGTGCTGGTAGTCGACGACGACACGGAGATCGCCGATTTCGCGACGCTGGCCCTTCGGTCGGCGGGATACCGTGTCCTGACGGCTTTCGACGGCGAGCAGGCCCTGCGCATGGCCCGCAGCGAGAAGCCCGATCTCGTGCTGTTGGACCTGGCCATGCCCCGGATGCACGGCTACGAGGTCTGCCAGGCCTTGCGGGCCGACCAGGCCCTTTCCAGGGTCAAGATCATCATCGCCTCGGGCAAGAGTTATCCGATCGATATCCAAAACGCGAAAAAGGCCGGAGCCGACGAGTACATAGTCAAGCCGTACGGGCTGCAGCAGATCATCGAATCCGTCGGGAAGGCCCTGGCGTGACGTTGAGGGTCCGCTTTTGGGGTACGCGGGGGTCCATCCCGACGCCGAGCGAGAAGACCCGCCGCTACGGCGGCAACACCTCCTGCGTCGAGCTCCGTTACGGCGATGCCCTTGTCATCTGCGACGCCGGCAGCGGCATCCGCGGGCTCGGGACCGCCTTGGCGCTGGAATCCAACGGCGGGCCGATCGAAGGGGACCTTTTCATCACCCATACGCATTGGGACCATATACAGGGCTTTCCCTTCTTCATGCCGGCCTACAAGCCGGGCAACCATTTCCGAATCCATAGCGGCCGAGGCATCAGCGGCAGCTTCGAGAAGATATTCCGGGGCCAGATGGATCCCGACTATTTCCCGGTGGCCTTAGGCGATATGGCGGCCCGCATCGAGTTTCGGGAAGTCGGCGGCCCCGTGCGCAGCGGGCCCTTCCAGGTGCAGAGCACCTTCAGCAACCATCCGGGCATTGATCTGGCCTACCGATTCACCGTCGACGGCCGGAGCGTGACCTACCTCACCGATCATGAGACCTACCAGGCGATGAACCCCTTGACCGAGTTCGCGGCCAAACAGGACCGCCTGATCGCCGATTTCTGCCGCGGCAGCGACCTGCTGATCTGCGACGCGCAGTATACCGACGAGGACTATAAGGTCAAGAAGGGCTGGGGGCACAGCCGCTACCGCGATACGGTGGCGCTGGGCGTCGCTGCGGGGGTCAAGCGCCTCGCGCTCTTCCATCACGACCCTTGGCACGACGACGACGCGCTCGACGCCATAGGCGCAGACGCCAGGCGGATCGCGGGGGAGTCCGGCTCTTCGATGGATTGTTTCGTCGCCATGGAAGGGCAGGTCGTTGAAATTTGATGGAACTTTTCGCAGGCTGATTCGTACTAGTGGCTGGATGGATACCTCTTCCGCGCTGGAACGCCTAGTCCGCGATTACGGCGAAAGGGCCTTCCAGTTCGCCTACCGCCTGACGGGGAACATCGATCAGGCCAAGGAGGTGGTCCAAGAAACCTATTATCGGGTTCTCAAGAACTGGGATAAATACGATTCCTCACAGCCCCTTGAAAACTGGTTTTTCTCTATTCTAAGGCATGTGTTCCTGGACTGCGTCAGGAGTTGCGAGCATTCCAGGTTTCTCTCCTTGGACGCGGCCACCGAAGAGTCGGAGGAATCCGCCCTCGATGCTCTCGCGGACGATCGCGACGAGCGCATCCTTGACGCGCTGGAGCGCCAAGAGAGCGCGCAGGCGGTCAAGCGGGCCTTGGGGCGTTTGACGGTCGAGCATAGGGCCGTTCTGACGCTTTGCGACCTGGAATCGATGCCCTACGATCAGATCGCCGCGGTGATCGGCTGCCCCATAGGGACGGTCCGCTCCCGGGTCAATCGCGCCCGTTCGGCGTTGCGGGCGCTGCTGCTGCGGGGGGCCGAGGTTCGATGAAGGCATGCCTTGAAAAAGAGCTCTTGTCCGCCTATATCGATCGGGAGGCGACTCCGGCGGAGGAGCGCCGCGTGCAGCTGCATTTGGCTGACTGCGAGGGATGCCGCCGCGCCTTAAGGCTTTTGGGGCGGCTCAAGGTGGCGGTTCGAAGCCAGCCCGTTCCCCCCTTGCCGGCGGATCTGCGGGCCAGCCTGGAGGGCATGGCGGTTTCCGTCCGAAAGCCCACCGGATGGCGGGCTTTTTGGGAATTTGCGCTCGTCCTTCCGGGGCGGCGCATGAGCTACGCGGCCGCCGCGGCGCTTGCCGGGGCGTTGTGCGTCCTGGCCTGGCGTCAGCGGTCCGCCACGGTGATCCCGGTGGAGGTGATCCTGGCGGCTCACAACCAATACGCGCTGACCATGCCCTTGGCGGCGCGCGAGAAGATCATGTCCGATCTACCGATCCAGATCAGTTACGGCGGCGGAGAGGAAGGCGAGCGTGTTTATTAAGCACTGTTTCCCGCTGCTGGCTTGGACGATCGCGGGCGGCGTCACGGCGGCGCCGGACCCCATCGAAATCCTAAGGCGCAGCATCGCGCTCCCCTCGGTGGCGTATTCGGGCGAGGTCTCGGTGCTGACCTGGTTCGGCTCGAAAACCCGGGCTAGGGAGCTCCTAGTCTATTTTTCGCCCCCGGGCCGTTTCCGTCGCGAGATTGTCGACCAGTCGGGTTATCTGGACCAACTGATCGTGTCCGACGATAAGACCGAATGGTTCTACGACCGCGCCCGCCGAACGGCGTGGAAGGGAGCGCCGGCGGACGCGGATTATAAAATCCTGGGCCCCGAGGAGGAGTATGATCTTCTCTCCGAAAACTACGTCCCGCGGCTGACGGGATCGGAGACGATCGCGGGCTTTCCTTGCTGGAAGATAGAGATCGTCGCTCTCAAGGGCGGCCGTCCGCTGAGGCAGTTATGGGTGGAGAAGCGCCACGGCATTATCCTGCAGAGCAAGGCGTATCAGCCGGACGGTTCCCTCGCTTCGACCATGCGCTTCCTGCGCGCCGATATCCCGGCGGCCCTCGATGAGTCGCTCTTCAGATTCCAGCCTCCGCTCGGCTCGAGGGTGGTGACCAGCCGGCTCAAGCCGGGGTACTTGGAGCTCGAGGATGCCAGGGTCGCCAGTGGGATAGCGCCGCGCCATCCGTCATGGCTTCCCGCAGGCTACGTCTTCGAAAGCCTCAACGTCCTGCCCTATCAAGGCGCGACCTTGCTGCATTACCGGTATTCGGACGGCATCGACGCCGTCTCCTTGTTCCAATGCCCCCGTTCCACGCGGCTGAATTTCGGGGATCTTCCTAAGGAAAACACCAAGATCGGCTCCCGAGCCGCCTCGCTCTCCTTCGGCCCCGACGGGAAGATATTGGAATGGCCCAGCGGGGGCCAGCGCTTCATCCTGGTCGGCAATCTGCCGCTGGAGCTTCTCCGTACGGTAGCCGAATCGGTCCAATGAGCGCGTTCTGGACGTCGCTTTTCTTGGCTTTTCCGTTGCAGGCGGCCCCCGAGAAGGCGCCTGCGCTTTCGACATCGACGCATCAGGTCCAGATCAACGCCGATCCGTCCTTCATCGACGCCCTTAGGGGCTTAATCCAGGAGGATCAGCGCCGCGTGATGAAGGCCCGCCAGGCCCTTAAAAGGGCTCGTTCGAAGGGCAAGCCCGATGCCATCCAGCGCGCCCACGACGCCTGGATGGACGCGAAGGCCAAGCTGCGCGCCGACCGTGAGTCGCTGCGCCTGTCCATCGAAGCGCGCGAGAAAGAGCTGGAAAATAAGGCGCGCCGAAGGCGATGAGTGCGCGATCGGTGGCCGTTCTTGCGCTAGCCCTCGTGGGCTGCGGCGGGGAGCTTTCCTTTAAGAGCGGCTTGTTCCTTGAGAGAAGCGGTCGCTACGGCCCGGCGTTGCGTGCCTTCGAATCCTTCTCGAGAAACAATCCGGGGCATCCCCGCTTGGCGGAATCCTTGGTGCGCTCCGCGCGCATTTACTTGTACGCCTTCGACCGTTGCCCGGAAGCGCTCCCCTTGCTCGAGCGCGCGGCCAGGCTGAGCCCCGCGATGGAGCCGTGGAGTTCCGCGGCGCGCAGGCTCCTGCTCGATTGCCCGGACTATTTCCCCCTGCGTGACGGCATGCGCTGGATGTACGTGGACTCGCAAAGTGGCGGGCGCAACATGCGCCTGGAGCTTCAAGCCAGCGTTTCCACGGGGTCCGCGGGCGCGCGCATCGACGGGGCGTATTATGCCGGCAAACGGCGTTTCCAGGAATTCCGCCGCCGTTACGACAAGTCTGATTGGAGCGTCTGGGAAAAGGAGGGCGGAAGCCGCCTTCCGATACTGAAGTACCCCTATGCGGCCGGTTATTCCTGGAAAGGCCGCCAGGCGAACGCGACGGTCGAATTTAGGATCGTATCCGACCGGGAAACGGTCAATGTGTTGGCGGGTACATTCGCGAATTGCCTCAAGGTACGCCAGCGGATCGCCGGCAGTCCCGCATGGAAGTACGACTATTTCGCGCCGGGGGTCGGGCGAATCAAAACCACCGTCGGAGGTTCCGGATTCGAGGAGCCCAATACGGAGCTCAAATCCTACCACGCCCCCGATCCATCCAGGCTGCTGACCCCCTAGGCTCCGTCCAATGTGGTAGAATCATCCGCGCACATGGATAGCCTGCGCCTGGTCGCACTCGATCGTCGGCGGCTGCAAGATTTCGAGCACTTATTGTCCGGAAGGGAATTCAACGGCTGCTATTGCGCGCGATGGACCACGCCCAGCGAGCTATGGCAGGAGCGTTGCCGCACTCGCCCGCACGAGAATTTGGAGCACAGCTCCGGCAGGGTGCGCGCGGGCCAGTCGTTGGGCTATCTAGTCGTCCGGGAATCGGATGGGGCCGTCGTCGCGTGGACGGGAGCAGGTCCGAAGACCTCGTTTTCCCTCCTTAAAACGGAACCGGGAAGCCGCAAGGGGGAATGGAGTGCCGATATCTGGTGCGTAGCCTGCCTGGCCGTGGGTCGTTCTTTCCGAAGCCTCGGCTACGCCGCCGAGGTGGTCCGATTGCTAGTCGAGGCCGCGCGCGAGGCCGGCGCGCGCTCGATCGAAGCCTATCCCATCGAGCCGGGGTCGGGGGACTGCGCTTATCGGGGAGAACGTGCGCTCTATGAAAGGCTGGGCTTCTCCGTGGCCGATACCGACAGGGAAGACTCCAGGACCGCCTTGCGGATGGAAAAGGCCCTTTCCGGCGGCTGATGAGCGCAGCGGCTTACGAAAGGACGGCCTCGTGCTCGGCGAGGAATCGTTCGGCCTCGAGCGCGGCCATGCAGCCGCTGCCGGCGGCCGTGACCGCCTGGCGGTAAAGGGAATCCATGACGTCTCCGGCCGCGAAAACGCCCTCCACGGAAGTGCGCGTCCTGCCGTCCGTCTTGACGTACCCGTTCTCCTGTAGCTCCAATTGCCCCTGCACCAGGGCGGTGCTCGGCGTATGGCCGATGGCCACGAACAGCCCGTCGGCCTTGTGCTCGGCGGCTTCTCCGGTCTTTACGTTGCGGATTCGCACGCCCTCGACGGTCTCGCGGCCGACGATATCATCGATGACGCTGTCCCACAGGAAGGCGACCTTGGGGTTTTTGCGGATTCTTTCCTGCATGATTTTCGAGGCGCGCAGCGCGTCCCGGCGATGGACGAGCGTGACCGAGGAGGCGAACTTCGTCAGGAAAAGGGCCTCCTCGACCGCCGTGTCCCCCCCACCAACGACGAAGACGCGCTTGCCCTTAAAGAAAAAAGCGTCGCAGGTGGCGCAAGCCGATACTCCCCGGCCCATCAGCCGTTTTTCCGATTCGAGCCCCAGCCATTTCGCCTTGGCCCCCGTCGCCAGGATGACGCTCTCCGCCAAGGCTCGCTGGCCTTCCGTGGTCTCGACGGCGAACGGCCTCTTGGAGAGGTCGAGCTTCGAGACGTCCTCGGCGATGATGCGCACGCCCAGGCGCTGGCATTGCTTCTGCATGCGCTCCATGAGCTCCGGGCCCAGGATGGGCTCGGCGAAGCCCGGGAAATTCTCCACGTCCGAGGTGATCATCAATTGACCGCCCATGCTGACTCCGCCGAAAAGCAGCGGATTGAGATTGGCGCGTGCGGCGTAGATGGCCGCCGTGTAGCCGGCCGATCCCGAGCCGATGATGACGATTTTTTCCGTGGGCATGCGGCCATTATATGATATTGACTGTTCGTAGAGGGACGCATCGACAGGATCCGTGCCGTGCAGGGAGACGATGGGATTGACCGACCGAATCTGGATCAAGGGAATCTCCTGCCGCGCCCGGCTCGGCGTTCCCGATTGGGAGCGCAAGCGCCCGCAAGAGATATCCATCGACGTCGGCCTCGAGCTGGACCTTGCCGCGTCCGGCCGAAGCGACGATTTCAGGGATACGGCCGACTATTGGGCGGTTGAGAAAAGGGTCCGCGAGGTCGCCGAAGGCGCCCCGTTCCGTCTGGTCGAACGGCTCGCCGAACTCGCCGCCCGGGCGGCCCTCGAGGCGGATTCCCGCGTCCAAGGGGTTTTCGTGGCGGTGCATAAGAGGCCCGCGTCGATGCCGAAGACCCTAGAAGTCGTCGTCGAGATCACTCGGCGCAGACGGCGGCCGAGGTAGGGGTTTCCCAGAGCTTGACCGAGGCGACGGGCAGCTTCTGTCCCTTGGCGTAGCGGAAAACGTGGCGGGCGATGTTCTCCGCCGTGGGATTTCCTTCCAGCGTCACCAGCGGCTGCCCGTGCTTCTTCAAATCGGGGATAAGCGGATCCTTGGCGTTTAGGATGAGCTTATGATCGAGCTCCGCGTCGACCCAGCGTTGTAGGCGCCGCTTGATTTCCACGAAATCCATCACCATGCCGAGCCGGTCGAGCCCGCGCGACTCGATCGTGACCTCCAATGAACCGTTATGCCCGTGCAGGTCGCGGCATTTGCCCTCGTAATCCAGCAGGCGGTGCCCGTAGCAAAAGCCGATGAGCTTGGTGACCGAGTATCTCACGCGATGAGTCTCCCCCCGTCCACCGCGAGGGCCGCGCCGGTGATGAAGTCCGAGCTCTCGATCAGAAAAACGACGGCATTGGCCACGTCCTCCGGGCTGCCCAGTCGGCGCAGCGGGGTCGCCTTTTCAACGGCGCGCCGAAAGCCTGGAGTGCTGCCTTCGGGCAGGAGAACGGGGCCCGGCAGAACCGCGTTGACCTGTACCTGGGGTGCCAAGGCCTTGGCGAGTAGGGTATTGAGGCAGAGCAGTCCCGCCTTCGAGACGCAGTACGGCGTGTACTCGACGTAGGGGCGCTGTCCCGCCCAATCGGCGATATTGATGATCTTACCCTCCCCGGCCCGCTTCATCCGAACTCCCAGGGCCTGCGATAAAAGAAACGGCGCGCGCAGGTTGACGGCCATGTCCTTGTCCCAATGGGCCGCGTCGATGTGGCCCAGCTCGCGCCTCTCGTAGATGGAAGCGCTATTGACTAGCACGGAGACGGTCTCGAAACGGCGCAGGACGGCATCGGCCAGGCCGCGGGTCTGTCGGGCGCTGCCCAGGTCGGCGGAGAACACGGCGCTATCTATGCCGAAGCGCCGATGGAGTTCTTGGGAAAGCTGCCGGGCCTCGGTGCGGGAGCTGCGGCAATGGATGGCGATATTGGCGCCGCGCCGCGCGAGCGCGACGGCAATCGCGCGACCGACGCGCACGGCGGCCCCGGTGACGAGCGCGTTCTTGCCTTGTAAACGCATTCCGGAGATTATAGCATGCGTGTGGATGAAGGGGTCGGTCGCGGTCCTCTGCAGCGGCGGACTCGACAGCGCCGTGCTCCTGGCGTGGTGCGCTCGCCGCTACCGCGGCGTCGTCCCGCTTTTCATCGAGTCGGGATTCCGTTGGGAACGGGCGGAGAGGCTCGGCCTGGAGCGTTTTCTCTCTAGCGCGCGTCTGGCCGGCGTCAAAGCCCCGATCCGCTTGTCCTCGGATAACCGCGACGTGGTCCGCCGCCGATGGGTACTGCCGGGCGGACCCGTCCCCGGCAGGCTCTCCGCCTGCCCGGCGGTCTATATTCCCGGAAGGAACTTGCTGCTGTTGTCGAAGGCCGCCGTCTACTGCGCCGAGTCCGGCGTCCACGACATCGCCTTGGGGGTGCTGCGCGGAAATCCATTCGGCGACAGCACACGAGCCTTCCTTCGCGCCTTCGAGAAAGCAGCCTCCCTGGCCTTGGGCTGGCGCCTGCGCGTGCACGCGCCCTTTAGGCGATCGAGCAAGGCGTCGGTGATCCGCACCGGCGCCGGCTTGCCGCTTGAGGAGACGTTTTCCTGCATCGCCCCGCGCGGCCGACTGCATTGCGGGCGCTGTGCCAAGTGCTACGAGAGGCAGCAGGGTTTTAAGAGGGCAGGGGTAACGGACGCGACTCGCTATGCCTAAAATGGAATCTGTCCTCGTCGTTGATGACGACCTCGATCAGCTTGGATTCATCGCGGGGCTGCTCGAGCGCAACGGATTCGACGTGCGTCGAGCCAGTTCCGGCTCGGAGGCGGTCCTTCTTCTGGAGAAAACGCGATTCGATCTGGTGGTAACGGATCTCGTCATGCAGGGCGTCCCGGGCCTGGAGGTCATCCGCAGTGCGGCGGAGAGGGATCCGGAAGCGATCTGCATCGCCATGACCGCTCACGGTTCCTTGGACTCCGCGATAGACGCCCTGATGTTGGGGGCCTACAGCTATCTCCTTAAGCCCTGCAACGAGCGCATGCTGATGCATTGTGTCCAGAGAGGCCTAGAAAAACAGCGGCTGACGAAGCAGCTGCGCGAGCTCAACCGCGAGCTCAATTCCCGCGTGCAGGAGGCCACCCAGGAACTCGTCGAGTTAAACCGCAGGATGCTCACCGAGATGGCCAGCCTTAAGGAGGTAGACGAACTCAAAACCTCCTTCCTCAACCATGTCTCCCATGATCTGGTCAATCCCATCACTTCCATCCGCGGTTATTTGGATTACCTGCTCCAAGCGAAGGAGCCGTCGTACACGATTTCCGAGGAGGCCAGGGGGCTGTTGGCCAATATCAAGAAGGCGGCCACCCATATGGAGTATTTGATTGGTCAGCTGTTGGAGGCCGCGCGGTTGAGCTCCGGCACCATGAAATTGCAGCGGCAGCGCTTCTCGATCAAGGATCTCGCCCTGGAGTCCTTGACCCTGCTCCGCCCGCAGGCCGACGCCGGAGAGATAAGGCTGGAGATGAGATTTAAGGGCCTCGAATCCGACGGCGTATGCGGCGACCGGGGACGGCTATTGCAGGTGCTTAGCAATCTCTTGGGCAACGCTTGCAAATTCACCCCCAAAGGCGGGAGGGTCGTCCTTGAAGTGGAGAAATCCAATGCGCTCGTTCGCTTCACGGTCGAGGATACCGGCCCTGGGATCGCGCCGCAGCATCATGCGCGTATCTTCGACCGGTTTTATCAGGTCGAAACCGGGCTGAGCCGGCCTTTCAAAGGCCTGGGATTGGGGCTGCGTATCGCCAAGGACTTGGTCGAACTGCACCAAGGGCGGATTTGGGTTGAGAGCGAGCTGGGCAAGGGCAGTCGTTTCCACGTCGAGATCCCATCGGAGTCCTGAATCCTTGAGTCGGAATTTGCGTGGCGCGCCAAGCGCGGGGATTTAGCCCGACTGAGTTCTCCAGTAGCGCTGTCCCGCCTCGGGAAGGGTATAGACGGGATCGTAGTACACGTAGGTGCGCGTCAACGCCTCGGGGTCTGAGGCCTCGATTCCCGTGCGGTAATTCTTGGTCCAGTAGGAAATCCCTTTCTGCCGGTCGTATTCCTTGATCTGATGCACCCAGCGCTTGCCGACGAAAGGCACGTCCACCGTAACCCGCGGGGTGGCGAAGCCCGGCAGATACCCCATGATGTCGTTTTGCAGCTGCTGGGACTCGTGGATCGCCAGGCGCCAATGCTCCGAGTTCGGGATCATGTCGCAGGCGTAGAAATAATAGGGCATGATCTTGGCGCAGTCGAGCAGCGTGAAGCAGAGCTCCAATAAATCCTTCGCGGTGGCGTTGACTCCGCGCAGGAGCACGCCTTGATTGCGGACGTCGCGAAAGCCCATGTCCAGCAGCTTTTGCACCGCGGTGGCCACCAGAGGGGTCAATTGCCGCGCGTTGTTGACATGCGTGTGCACCGCGATGTCGACACCTTTCTGGCGAGCCTTTTTGGCCAGTCGTTCTAGGCCCGTCAGGACCTCGTCTTGGAGAAAATGCTGGGGAAGGCCCATCAAGGCCTTGGAGGCCAGCCGTATGTCGCGGATATTCGGGATGTCCATGAGCGCCGACACGAAGGACTCCAGGTGTCCGATCGGCAGATTCGCCACGTCCCCTCCCGAGACGACGACGTCGCGCACTGAGGGGGTTTTTCGCAGATAATCCAGGATCTGGGCGTAGCGCTCCTTGGGCTGTATCGAGAAGCGCTGCTTTTCGACCTGGGGGACATCGTTGCCGACCAAGTCCATCCGCGTGCAATGCCCGCAGTACTGGGGACAGGTCTGAAGCAGTTCGGCTAGGACCTTGGTGGGATAGCGATGGGTCAGGCCTTCGACGGCCCACATATCCGCCTCGTGTAGGCTGTCGCGGGCCGCCTTGGGATGATTGGGCCATTCTGGGTGGCGGTCGGAGAAGGCCGGCAGCATGTATCTGCGGATCGGGTCGGAGCGCAGATCGCGCTCGTCCATGGTGTTGAGCATTTGCGGGGGAAGCAGGATGGACATCGTCGCCCGCTCTTTTTGATCCCGCTCGATATCCGCCGCAAGCTCGTCGGGAAGGTGTGGACCAAAAACTACTTTTAATTCCTTGAGATTTTTAGCCGAATGCTGGCGCTGCCAAAGGGCGCTTTCCCATTCTTTCTTGGAAACGCCTTTATAGCCGGGCAAACGGGTCCAATCCGGCTCGACGAAAGGCCGTTCGAGAGGATACTTAAACGGCTGGGGAGCGGGGCGGGCCTTCGGGACCCGCTTCGTAGGCACGGCCATGCCACGATTCTATCAAAAGTGGCGACGTTCGGATATCCCAAGCGGCTAGGTGGAAAACGTCGTAGTGCGCTTGAGGATAAAACCGACAGCCAAAAGCACCAGTGCCCAAAACACCGGGGCCCAGCCGCCCTGCGCCCCGAGCCAGAGGGTGGCCAGCGTGCCGGCGATCGGGATAAGCAGGCCGCCGGGAAGAACGAACGACCCTTGGGGGGCGGGGCCGCGCCGCAGCAGGGGTATGGCGAGGCAGGTGGCGATATACTGGGCGCAGACCACCACGTTGCTAAAATCCACGAGCCGGTTGAAATCGAGCAGAAGGGCCATGAGCAGGGCCACGCTGCTGTTGGCCAGCACCGCCCGGTACGGCGTATTGAAGCGGGGATGAGATTCGGCCAAGGCAGGGAACAGTTGCCGGTGCTCCGCCAGCGCCACCAGGTAGCGCGGGCCGCCCAGCGCGCAGCCGGAATTGAACCCAATGGTGGAAAATACCGCTCCCAAGGCGATCGCCGCGGCGCCCCACGGTCCCAGGAAGGCGGCAGCGGCATCCGCCAATGGACGCGGAGACTCCGCCAGCCCGGGGTAGACAGAGAGGGCGACGAGCTGGATCATCATATAGAACAGCGTCGCGAAGATCAGCGAGCCCACCACCGCCAGCGGGATATTCCTTTGCGGGCGATCCGTCTCCCCCGCAGGCACCGGGACCACTTCGAAGCCCTGATAGGCGAAATAGGCGAGAAAGCAAGCCGATCCCCAGGCGGGCGCCTGCGCCGGCTCGATCCGGAAGGCGTCGAGATTCAAGTAAGGCAGGCCCAAAAGCACGAAGATCGAAAGCGGCAGCAGCTTGGAGAAGGTGAAGAAATCCGAGGCCCAGGCGCCCAGTTTGACGCCGCGATAGTTCAAGATAGCCAAGCCGGAGATGACTACCGCGGCCGTGGCCTTGGTGCCGAAGGTTCCCGCCAAAGCCGGGTTAAAATAGCCCAGATAGGACGCCACGGCGTTGGCCACCGCCGACCAGGCGAACACGTTCGAGGCCCAGCACATCCAGCCGATGGCAAAGCCCGTCGTTTCCCCGAAGGCCTCCCGCGCGTACAGATACGGCCCCCCCGCGCGGTCGAAGCGCGAGGAAGCCTCGGCGAAGCAAAGCCCGACAGCCAGAAGCATAAGCCCCGTCAGGCCGAAGGCGAGGATCGAATGGCCCCCCAGAAAGCCGGCCAAACGGCCCGGAAACAAGAAAATGCTCGAGCCGACGATGGCGTTGATTCCCAGGCAGGTGACGTCGAAGAGCGTCAGCGGACGGGCGAGCGCTCCCGGCGCCCTATTCACCAAGCTCGGTAAGGCACTCGTCGAGGATTTCGAGGCCGGCGTCGGCGTCGTATTCGGTCAAAACGAGGGGTGGCGCGACGCGGATGACGGATTTGCCGCAGGAGAGCAGCAGCAACCCCTTGGAGAAGGCCTTCTGCTCGAGCTCGCTGACCCAGTCGGCGGGCTCCTTGCTCTTTCGATCCTTGACGAATTCGACGCCGATCATGAGCCCGACGCCCCGTACGTCGCCGATGGAGCGGTGTTTCTCCTGGAGCCTCCGCAGGCCTTTGAGCAGCCGCTCGCCGACCCTGGCGGCGTTCTGCATGAGCCCCCCCTCGACCGCGTCGAGCGTGGCCAGGGCGGCCGCGCAGCAAACCGGGTTTCCCCCGAAGGTGGTGCCGTGCGAACCGCGGGGCCAAGTCATGAGCTCCTCGCGCGCGATGATGGCGCCGATCGGCATGCCCGAGCCCAGGCCCTTGGCGGTCAACAGCACGTCCGGCTCCACGCCGAAATGCTCGGCCGCCCACATCTTGCCCGTGCGGCCTACCCCGCTCTGTATCTCATCGAAGACGAGGACGATCCCATGCTCGCTGCAGATCCGCCTCCAGGCCTTGAGGAACTCGGGGCCCGGCAGCACGTAGCCTCCCTCCCCCTGGATCGGCTCGAGAATTACGGCGGCCACCTCGCTCGCAGAGACCGTGGAGGCGAAGAGTTCGTCGATGCTCTTGGGATCGAAGGGCCGGCGATAGGGATCGTCGAAGGGCAGATGGATCACGCCAGGCAACAGGGGCCCGAATCCCGCGCGGTACTTCACCTTGCTGGCCGAAAGGCTCATGGCGGCGTAGCTGCGCCCATGGAAGGCGCCCTGGAAGGCGATCAAGTACGGCCGCTTGGTGTGGAAACGCGCGAGCTTCACCGCGCCCTCGACCGCCTCGGTGCCCGAGTTGGTCAGAAATACCCGTTTCTTCGACTTCCCAGGCGCCGAGCTCGCCAGGCGTTCGCAAAGCCGCGACATGCCCTCGTAATAGAAGTCGGTTCCGCAGATATGGAGAAATTTCCCGGCCGCCTCCTGGATTGCGGCCACCACCTTGGGATGATTATAGCCGGTGGAGGAAACTGCGATTCCCGCCATCCAATCGATGTAGCGGTTGCCATCGACGTCTTCCACCATTGCCCCCTCGCCGCGCGAAGCGACGAGGGGATACTCCTTGATATAGGACGGCGAGCTCCATTTGCGGTCGAGCTCGATGATCTTACGGGCCTTCGGGCCGGGGGGCGGCGTCACGATGCGTGGGTAGGAGGCGGCCGCCGTCTTGACCGGGCTCATTCCATCACCGTGCGGCTCTGCTCCCGCATGAATTGCGCGACGTAGTAGGGCCCGCAGCCGCCCTTGCCCGTCGACCCCGAGCCCTTCCATCCCGTGAAGGACTGCACGCCGGGCCAAGCGCCCGTGGTGGCTCCGCTGCGCCGGTTGGCGTAGCACACGCCGGCCTCGACCTCATCGAAGAATCGCTCGATCTCCTCCTTCTTGGCGCTGAAGATGCCAGCGGTCAGGCCGTACTCGGCCTTATTGCTCTCCTCGATGGCCTCATCGAGGCCCGAGACGACGCCGACGGAGAGCAAGGGCACGAACAGTTCGCGGCGGAACAATTCATGCTCCAGCGGGAGCTTGGCGACGGTCGGCGCGACGAAATTGCCTTTTTGCAGGGCGCCTTCGCTGAGCCTATGCCCGCCCAGGAGTATCTCCCCGCCCTTTTTGGCGCTGGCCGCCGCCTCCTCGAAGGTGCGTACGGCCTTGGCGTTGATCACCGGGCCGAAGAAGACGTCGCGCTGCGTCGGATCGCCAATCTTAAGCGCCCTGGTTCTTTCCAGGAGCTTTTTGAGGAAGGTCTCCGAAACCCGGCCGTCGACGTAGACCCGCGAGCAGGCGGAGCATTTCTGCCCTTGCAGGCCGAAGGCGGACTTGACGATTCCCTCCGCCGCCATGTCGAGATCGGCAGACTCGGTCACGATCGCAGGATTCTTGCCTCCCAGCTCCATGAGCGTGGGCTTGGGCCAGTCGCGGGAGAATTCCTTGGCCATGCGCATGCCCACTTCCTTGGAGCCGGTGAAAACGATGCCGTCGACCTTGGGATGGCGCCAGAGGGCGTCGCCGATCGCCGATCCCGTGCCGGAGACATAGTTGAACAAGCCGGCCGGCAATCCGGCGTCCCGGTAGCATTCGTAGAGCTTAAGTCCCGTCCAAGGCGTATCTTGCGCGGGCTTATAGACCACCGCGTTGCCGGCGATGAGCGCCGCCGAGGACATCCCGGTGGAAAGCGCCATAGGGAAATTGAACGGGGCGATGCAGGCGAAGACGCCGTAGGGGCGCAACACCGAAGCCGTTTTCTCATTAGGCTGGAGTTTTCCGAGCGGCCTCACATAGCCGTCGGCGTCCTCCATCTGCTGGCAGTAATAGTCGATGAGATCGGCTGACTCCTCGGCGTCGCCCATGGCCTCCATCCGGCTCTTGCCTACCTCCAGGCTCATCACGGCTCCAATCTCGAATTTTCGCTCGCGGATGAGCTCCGCCGCGCGGCGCAGGACCTTCAAGCGCTCGCGCCATGGGGTCCGGCCCCACGCCTTCTGCGCCGAGCAGGCGGCCAATATGGCTTCGTTGACATGATCGGCCGTGGCCGCGGCGAAACGGCCCAACAGGGAGCCGTCGATCGGAGAGCTGTCGTTGATGGGGGCGCAGGAAGATTTTACCGGCTTATCGGCGATGAAGAGCGGGTGCTCTACTCCGGTCTGCGAGCGGACCTTGGCCAACGCCTCGTCGAAGAGGCGGTGAAACTCCGAGAGGTCCGCCGCGGCGGAGGTATAGGTGATCTTGAACTGCTTGGCGGGGGATGCGGTGGTCATGGTGTCATTATAGCTTCGTGGAAATATCTTTCATAGCGGCTTCTAGGGCCCTGGAGAAACGGACAACGATCTCATCCATTTCGCGCTCGGAAATGATGAAGGGAGGCGCGATCATCAGGATGTCCCCCCGCCCGTCCACATGGCCGACGTTCGGCCAAAGCACGAGGCCCTCCTCGATCGCCGCCTCGGCCACGCGTTCGGCCAGCTTGGCCGCGCGGGCAAAAGGTTCCTTGCTCGTTTTATCCTGGACCAATTCCACGCCGGCCAGCATGCCGAGCCCGCGCACATCGCCGACGATCGGCAACTCCTTGAGCCGGGCAAGCCGCGAATGCAAGGCCCGGCCCATGAGCCGCGCGCGGTCGATGAGGGCGTGCTTGTTGAGGTATCGCACGGCCGCAAGGCCGGCGGCGCAGATAAGCGGAGTGTGGGAAAAGGTCTGGGCATGCATGAGCCCGCCCGAGCCCTTGGCCAGGGCGTCTAGGATCCGCTGGGGCGCAGCGATAGCCGAAAGCGGCGCATAGCCCCCGCTGATGCCTTTGCCGAAGGTAATGAGGTCCGGCACGACGCCGTAGGGCTCCATCGCCGACCAGGTCCCCGTCCGTCCCGCCCCGCTGAGCACCTCGTCGGCGATAAATAGGACCTCATGCCGGTCGCAGATATCCCGTATGCGCCGGTAATAATCCTTGCGGGGCACCGAAGCGCCCGTAGAGGAGCCTCCCACCGGCTCGGCGATGAAGGCGGCCACGGTCGATGGACCCTCGCGCCGGATGGCCTCCTCCAGAGCGGAGCCGGAGCAGGCGGGGCAATCCTTCCCCTCGCCCCCGCAGGCGCAGCGGTAGGCGTCTGGGGCGGGGATGCTGGCCACCGGCACGAGCCAATCTTGGAAAAGAGCCTTGTATTGAGGGCGTCCGGAGACGGAAAGCGCCAGCAACGTGTTGCCGTGATATCCAGGGCTGCGGGCGATGATCTTGCGTTTGGAGGGCTTACCCAATTCGACCCAATACTGTCTTGCGAGCTTGAGCGCGGCCTCGACGGCCTCCGAACCGCTGCTCAAAAAGTAGATTTTCTTGAGATCCCCGGGGCAAAGCCGCGCGATCTCGGCGGCCAGCGCCTCGGCCGGCTCGTTGGTGAAGGCGGTGCCGTTGACGTAGGCGATCTTGGACGCCTGCTCGCCGATGGCGCGGGCGATCTCGACGACCCCGTGCCCGCAGTTGGCCACGAAGGCCCCGCCGCAGGCGTCAAGATAGCGCTTTCCCTGTTCATCGATAAGCCAACAGCCCTCGCCGCGGACGATCTTGGGAAAAGACTTGTTGAGTTTACGGTAGAAAACCGGGGTTTCGGGATAGCGCGGCGCGCCCACCCGGCGATTATAATATTTTGGCTATTCGCCCTGCTTGGCTGTCTTTTCCATCGTC
Organism: Elusimicrobiota bacterium; assembly: GCA_041694815.1. Classification (GTDB taxonomy): domain Bacteria; phylum Elusimicrobiota; class Elusimicrobia; order UBA1565; family JACRDR01; genus JBGFSC01. The sequence goes on from JBGFSC010000003.1 coordinate 32,774, forward strand.
AGCCAGCGGTTGGTACCCGCGAATTTCTGATGCATGCGGGTCAGTGGTTCCGCCTGGGCGGCGCTGGTCTCGGCGATCTGCAGGTCCGCCAAGGCCTCCAGGCCTTGGGTCTTAAACGAGCGGAAATATTGCTCCAGGGCCATTCCCGCCGAGCGGAAGGCCAGAAGGGTCGAGAACTGCAAGGCGTAGCCCATCTGGCCCAGCTGCGCGTTGGTCAGTAGGGCCCCCTCCTTCTTGGCTTGCCCCCAGTGCAGCGACGGCGACAGGTTGAATCCCAGCATCTGCTCGGGATAGTATTTGTGGACTCCTTCCGCGAAGGCCTGCGGCCCGTCGGGCTTGGTATCGTTGAATTCGGCCCAAATTACATCGACGCCCAGCGAGGCCGCCTCCAGCGCCCGCTCTATGGCCTGCTCGACGCTTCCTTCCGGGCCTCCGGGCACCGAGCCATCGACCGCGTCGGTGCGGGCGATGATGACGATCGGGACATTGGTGGCCTGCGCGGCGGCCTTGACCGAGATGAGCTTCTCGATCCACTTGTGCGTGGGCACTAGCACCTTCGAACGCTTGGCCCCATGGTGGGAGATGATATGCCCGCAGGTGCGCTCGGCGGGGTCCTGGTCCTCGAGATGCACCCCCGCCGCTCCGGCGCGGATGAGCTCGCGGGTCAGCGTGAAGGCCTGCGTGGGCCCCCCAAAGCCCGCCTCGATGTCGGCGAAGATGGGCGGCACGTTGAGTATCTCGCCGCCGGTGTCGTAGAAATGCGTGTCGCGCGTGCCCTCGATGCCGCGGTTGAGCTCGCGGACCAATTCGACCATCGCGTGGGAGGGATAGATTCCGATATCGGGATACATGTTATGGGCGACGGCCAATTGCCAGCCGCTGGCATAGATCGCCTCGAAGCCGAGCCTCGTTAAGATCGAGGCGGTCAGGGCATCGTAAGCCCCGGCGGTATGCAAGTAGGATTTCTCCGGAGCGCTCTGGCGCTGGGCGAAATGTTCCTTGAGGAGCGTGCGGAGCTTCCCGGCGCCGGGGACGCTTTCGGGCGGGGCATAGAGCTTGCGGACCTGCTCCTCGGGATAGCGCCAGCTTTTCCTTCCGTTGGAGGAGACCGTTTGGCAGGCGACGCTGCCCGCCACCGTCGTCGGCGCGGCCGCCTTCGCGTTTTTGGATCCGTTTTTGGCGCGCATATTAGAATTCCCCCCGCAGGATCAACTCTTGCGAGCGTTGTCGAGCCTGCAAGTACCGTTCCTTGGCCTGGCCGGCGATCTTTCCGCCATCCAGGATTTTGCCCAGCTCCTCATCGAAAAGTTTAGTGAGCAGATCCCCGTCGATCCTGAGTCCCTCCTCGACGCGCACGCGGTGCCGGAGCCGCTGGGACAGCATCAGGCGGTAGATGCGGTCGGTGGCGAGGTCCTCCATGAAGCCTCCGATGAGCTGTCCGTTCACGTCGTATCCCGGGATCAGCCGCGCCCCGAGCCCGCCCAGCACGCCGAAGCGGTATTCGATGACGGTGCGCACCGCGTCGCGGGTCCCCGCGAGGGTGATCCGCCCACCCTCCGGTTTTGGAGTCAGGTCGGGCTGCGACGGCCGGTCGGGATGCGTCACGGACAATTGGTTCGGCCTGGGGAATTGGGCGACGGCTATTTCCTGCTGGTCGGGATGCCCGGTCCAGGCGCCGTCGAAGCCGATCGAGGCCTCGTTGAGCTTGTCCACCTTGAGCCTCTCCAGGGCGCGGCGGTTGACCTCCGGATTCTTGCGGTCCGGGAAGAGGGCCGTCATGCCCCCGATGGCCAGCGCGCCGCGCCGGTGGCAGGCGTCGACGATCCGATAGCGGAGGTTCTGGAAGAAGGCGATGTCGTGCGGGATGCTGTTGCGGTCCGGGAGTATCCAGCCTGGGTCGGCGAGCTTGTAGTGGATCAGGCTGGCCATGTAATCCCATCGACCGAGATTGAGGCCGATGACGTGGCGCTTGGCGGCGAAGAGGATCTCCTCGAGCTGGGTCGCTGCGGGCAGCGACTCGATGAGGAACATGATCTTCGTCGTGCCCGCGGGAATCCGGCAGCTCTTCTCCATGGCCGCGAGCAGGTCGCTCCACCAGCCGGCTTCCTCGGCCGACTCGATCTTCGGGATGTAAAAGCAGAGTTTGGCCTGGGCCGACGGGTCCTGGGCGGCGGCGCGACGGCGCTCGCGCGTCTGATAGAAGACGACGGCGAGATCGAAAATCGAGGCGCTCACGCTCTTGCCGTCGAAAGCGCGGCTCTCCTCGAGGTGGAGGCCGCGCGGCCGGTAATAGATAACCTGGCGGCTGGGCTTGGGCTTAAGCTGGGCGCCGGTTTCCGGATGGACGGCGCGCAAGGTCCCCAAGATGGCGAGGACGGTGTTTTGCTGCGCGGCGCGGACGTTCTCCCAATCCGTGGTGATGGAATCCTCACCGTCGGGCATGCAGCCCGGCGCGCCGCTATTGAGCATGCCGACGAGCAGCTTCGCGTTGTCCGCCGGACCGGTGATCTGGTTGCGCTGGTCCAAGGCCCAGTCCGGCAGCGCGATGCGCCAGTCGCCCTTGCGCGCCTCGGAGTCCCGAAGCGGCTGCGGCGATCGTCCGCGGTGGGCGGCGGCCAATACCTGGGCCCGCTTTTTGAGCATGATCTGTCGTGGTGGCTCGAAATGGCGATCCAGCGGGGCGAAGAAATCCGCGAAGCCCTCGGGCAGGGCTAGGGAGGCCTCGGGCGCGGGTCCGACGGATATTTTAGTCATGCGGGCTCTTGGTCGTGGTTGTACTATAGTGGCCCTTTCCTGTCAATAAAAAACATGTAACGTGGGAGCGTCGGCGGTTTAACGGTGGAAAAAATGACGGCGCGAAAATAGCCGAAAGGCCATGACGACGAGCAGGAAGGAAACGGCCACGAAGGGGACCCACATGTTTTGCAGGGCGTTTTCCTGCGTCGCCGTGCGGCTACCGACCGCCGATCGGAGGGTCTCGTCCGGCTCCACGATGGACGGGGCCCGGCTGGTCGCGACCCGCGGCGGGGAAATATCCCGCGGGGAAGCGAAAGCGATTGCTCCGCCCGGCGCCAGGATGCGGTCCCCCTTGGAAGTAGAGACGGTCACGAAGCCCGAGAATACCTGGATTTGTGGCTGGCCATCGCGGGTGAGGGCGACAGAAACCGAATCGCCTTCAGAGAGGGTGATGGTGGAAAGGCCATTGCGGAGCACCGCCGAACCGGAGAGCATCGATACTCTCGAGCCGGGAAAAATCGGATGCGGCAAGAAGGCTCCCGAGACCAAGCCCTTCACGCCGAAAGAATCCTTGATCTCGATCTGACCGCTGAGTCCTACGAGCTGGGAGGCCGGACGCGGGTTGGCCGCCAATAAAAAGGAATAACAGAAAAGGAGAATGCTGAGAAGGGGCATAAGGCCTCCTACCTTTATTATAGCAGGCGAAAGGCGGAGCGTTTAATCGCTAATCCAGCGACGGAAAAAGGACTGCTCCACGGCCTTCGAGACGTCGGAAAGGTCGGGCTCCTGCCCCAGGAGCTCGGCCATCGAGGCCATTTGAGATGGCTCTAGCCCGCATGGGAAGAGGCCACGCAGCGCCGAGAGGTCCGTGCGAACGTTGAGGGCGAATCCGTGGTAGGCGACCCAACGCCTTACCGAGACGCCTATCGACGCGATTTTCCTTCCCCTTGACCATACGCCGGTGAAGCCCTTGACGCGTTCCGCCTCGAGACCGAATCGGCCGACGGCGTCGATGAGTCCGTCTTCCAAGAGCCGTAGATAGGCCCCTACGGTCAGGCCCCTGTTTTTTAAGTCGACGATGGGATAGCCCACGAGCTGCCCCGGCCCGTGGTAGGTGACGTCGCCTCCGCGCTCGACGTGGAAAACGGGGTAGGGCGTCTGCCGCAGGCTGTGGGGGCTAAACCCCCGCCCGCAGGTGACGACTGGCGGATGCTCGGCGAGCAGCAGCGTGTCCTCGATCTCCCCGCGGGCGCGCGCCTCCGCGAGGCGGCGTTGGAGCTCCAAGGCCTCGGCGTAGTCGACGGCGCCCAGGCGGCGGACCTCCAGCGCGCACGGCGCCCGCCTCATCGGAGCAGGGTGCGGGGATTCTCGAGATGCTTGATGATGGTGTTGAGGAATTGCGCGGCTTCGGCCCCGTCGATGACGCGATGGTCGAAGGAGAGAACGAGGTTACCCATCTGCCGCGCCACCATGGTCCCGTCGCGCACGACGGCGCGCGGCTGCACCTTCATGACCCCCAAGATGGCCACCTCCGGGAAATTGACGATGGGGGTGGCGAACAGGCCTCCGATGGGACCGATGTTCGTCACGGTGAAGGTTCCACCTTGGATATCGGAAGGCTCCACCTTGTTGGACCGGGCCTTTTCCGCGAGGGCACTCAATTCGGCGGCCAGCGCCCAGAGGTCCTTCTTCTCGGCCTCCTTGATCACGGGAACCACCAGGCCCTGGGGTGCGGCGGTGGCCACTCCCAGGTTGTGGCGGCGCTTGACGATCAGCGCGCCGCCCTCCTCGTCCAAGGAGGAATTGAAATTAGGGAATTCGGACAAGGCCTCGCTCGTCGCCTTGAGGATGAACGGCATGAAGGTGAGCTTGAGGCCGCGTTTTTCCGCGTCCGGCCGCAACTCCTCGCGGAGTTGGACCAAGGCGGTGAAATCAGCCTCGTCCATATGCGTGACCTGCGCCACCAAACGATGGCTTTGAGCCATCTTCTCCGCGGTGCGCCGGCGAACGCCGATGAAGGGGAGTCGTTCCTCGGTCGCCGCGGCGGCGGAAGGCCTCGCGGCGCCCGCCGCCTTGCGCACGTCGTCCTCGGTGATGCGCCCTCCCGGCCCGGTGCCCGGAAGGCCGGCCAAGTCCACGCGCAGTTCCGCGGCCAGCCGGCGCACCGAGGGAAGGGCGGCCGCCGCCCCCGAGGCGGGCGAGGCCGCTCGCGTCGGAGC
>JBGFSC010000022.1:0-36971 GCA_041694815.1 Elusimicrobiota bacterium
TGGCCGAACAACGTGTTATAATGGGACATAAGAATCCTCCGTCGGTAAGATGGTTCCTGAACAAAACCATTCTACCAATCAGACGGGGGATTCTCTATTTTTCTTGGGACACTACTGCTTTAGGCCCTTCCGCCTTCACGGTGCTTCAATTAACCTTGAGCCGAGGCCAGAAGATGAAAGCGGTCTTGCTATTCAAGATTTCCATGGCAACGGCATTGGCCTCCATATTGACCTGCGGGCCTGCCCTCAATCAAGCCATCGCGTCCGACTTGACGCTTTTCGGGACCCTCGATGACCATCGAGTGATCCAGGCCTCCGTTAGATGGACGGTGGTCCATCGTTTTAGTCCTGACGGCCGCAAACTCGTCACAACCGGGATGGGCCCAGATGGCTTTTTGGTCGCCACCGCATGGGATGTCGAGAGGTGGCAACGCCTAGGATCAGAGCGGCTCCCTGAAGGACACTGTCCCGATGTGAAACCGGATGGCTCCATCATCTGGCTCGACAACGCCTCCGTCAAAAAATGGCATTGGACTCAAAAAAGAACGTTCACCAATTTCACTTCTTTCCCGTACCTCTCGATGGACGATCCGAACCGCGGCGTTGAGGTCTATGAAATTGGGAATCGCATTGCCGTGCTAGACGGCCATGCCGGCGTCGTAAATTCCGTCATCTTTAACCACGATCAGACCAAGGCGATCACGGCCGGCAGCGATAAGAAGGTGATCGTCTGGGATCTATCCAATGGCAGACCGCTAAAAACCGTTCTCCATGACTGCATCCCTTATTCCGCTCTTCTGAGCCCCGATGAAAGGGAGCTTGTGGCCGGATGCGACGACGGTACGATGCATTTATGGCGGCTTGCTTATTCCCCCGAAGAGCTCCGGGAGCTCGGCCAACGCTTAGAACGCAAAATCTCAGCGCCAACGCTAGAAGCCGCCGCAGAAACCGCCGAGCTGCGCTTCAAGCTCCACTAAAGTTTGCCTCCAAGGACGGCTAACGACCGTCAAAGTTTACCGTTCTTCTGGACGTGGAGGATATGACTCGTCAAAAAGCCGCCGCAGGAAGGCAAGCTTGGCGCGGAACTGGCTGGATTTCAAGCGGGCTCCGCCTGGCCAGCAACTTCATCATTTTTGTCCTCGGATCACGAAAATCCGATGCGGGACATGAAGGGGCTCTGAACTAAATCCCTCCTTTAGCAGCACCCTAAGATCCGAATCGAAGGCCTCGATCTTGCTCGGATCCTTGAGCGCAATCACCCCGTTACAGGCGCGGAATCTGCCCCGCCATTGCTCGTGTGTGTATGGCACGTCCTCATCGTAAAAGTAAGAATGAATAGAGCGAAAGGCAGCCACTTCCATAGGCCCTTTCCATTGTTCATACCGCCCATCAAGGCCGGCCAAATTCCATGCCGGGTTGTGACGCAAAATAAGTTCTTCGGTCGCCGCGGCGACATTCCCCTTCTCCGGCAGGTAAGAAAAATGGGCGATGAGCAAATCCCCCCCTGGCGCGAGCACCCGGCGGCATTCCATGGCCGCGGCGATGCCGTCGAACCAATGCCAGCACTGGCCCGCGCTGACGACATCGAATTGCTCCACAGGAAACGGCAAGGATTCGGCTCGGCCATGAACATAGTCGACGCGAAGGCCCTCTCTTTCGCCGATTTCAGCCGCCTGCTCCATGAGTTCCCGGGAAATGTCGAGGCCGGTAACCTGAGCGCCTTGCTTGGCGAAGCCGCGGGCCAATGTCCCCGTCCCGGTGCCGACGTCGAGAATGCGTTGACCCGGCTTGCCGATCCCCTCATGGAGCAGGCGATCGAAGAACGATTGAGGAAAGCCCTTCCGGTACTGGGCGTAATCGCGCGCCGTCTTCCCAAAATCGCCGGGAGAAAAAAATGGAACCTGGGTAGTCATGTCATGGAGGACGCTTGTTAAGCCCTCGGCTGTCGATGCTTAAACTCTTGCTCGATTCGTTCTGATAGGTATATTTTCATTAGAGACTGGTAGGGGATATCTCTCTTATTGGCGAGCGATCGAAGCTCTTCTAGCATCGATTCCGGAAGGCGCAGGGAAATCGAACGGACGGACGGACGCAGATTCGGAAAGATAACCCTCTTGCCCCTCTTCCAGTTGAGGTAATCGGCAGAATCATGGGTCGCCCAAAATGCCCTTTCCTCATCCTCGCTCCTAAACCTAGGCACTCGGTTCTTCATGGCTGGCATAAACCTCCCTTTCCTTGCGACTCATGTCCCGCGCTGAAACTATCCGGATCAACCTTCTGCGCATCGTAAAGACTGCAAACAGTTTTCGCCTAGCATCCGTCTGGCCCAAAACGTAGAAACGAGCTTCATTTCGTGAATGCGCATCGTCCAAGTCAACGATGAGCGGCTCATTGAAGAATATCTGTTCACATTCGAAAGGCGATACCTTGTGCTTTTGCCATATCCTTTCAACATTTCCCTTGTCCCAGTCGAATCCGGCGCACTTGAGAGGCTCTAGGCGCACAACCACGAGTATATATCTATAATATACATGTCGTCAAGGGGCGTAATCATGCTGCGCAACGCGAACGCAATAGGCTAAACTACATCGCCCTGTTATGACCCATCTAGTTTCCATTTTGGCCTTCGGGTTTTGGCTGGGGATGCGCCATGCCACTGACGCCGATCATGTCGTGGCCGTGTCGACCCTCGTCTCGCAGCGGAGAAAATTCGGCCGGGCGTGGCTGCTCGGCGCGTTCTGGGGAATCGGCCACGCCGTGACGATAGCCCTGGGGGGCATCGCCATTATCTTGCTGAAATTGGAGATCCCGGCGCGCCTGGGCCTATCGATGGAGTTTGCCGTCGGCTTAATCCTTATCCTCCTCGGGCTCATGAATATCGCGGGCTACCGCCTGGCCGCCGCGGACGCGGAGATTCATTCCCATGCGCATGATCACGACGATCTCGAGCATCGCCACGACGCGGACCATCCCGTCGGCACCTCCCACTCGCACCCGCACGTTCATGGGCCGCTCCATGAGCGATGGAGGGCCTTGCTGCTGGATGTCGGCCGTCCTCAAATCCTCCGATCCCTCTTCGTCGGCCTGGTCCATGGGCTCGCCGGAAGCGCCGCGCTCTCGCTGCTGGTCTTGGCCTCGATCGATAGCCCGCGAGAGGCGGCGTTCTTCATCCTCACTTTTTGCACCGGAACCCTGGCCGGGATGCTCGTCCTTAGCGTGTTCATGGAATTTTCGATGACCCGTTTGGCCAAATGGTGGCGCCCCGCGGATCGCGCGTTGTCCATCGGCACCGGAGTGCTGAGCCTGCTCGTCGGGCTATACGTGGCTTATGAGACCGGCTGGGTCCACGGACTGTTTCGAGCCGTCAAGTGAATACCATTGCAATTTTCAGGCACATCTGTTAAAAAGTAATCGTGCGAGTCTCTTCGCTACTGACGGCATTCTCCCTGCTCTTTGCGGCTCTATGCCCCCTGGGCCCGCACGCTCTCGTCCACGCCTTTAATTTCCAACACGTTCACCAGCATGACGACGGCCAGGCCCATGAGCACGAACATGACTCCGACGGCCATCACCATGAAATAGAGGTTTCGGCCGACAACGCGAGGATTTTTGTCGCCGGGACCCGCTTCCTTCGCCCGCATATCCTGGAATGGCCCGCCCCATCGGCCGCATCGATCTCCGGGGTCGCGGCCCCACCGCGGACGCGCGCTCCGTCCCTAGCCCCCCCCTCACGGGGCATGCCACAGTCCCTCGTCGCCTCGCATCTCGGCCAACGAGCTCCCCCCGCCTAATCCCGGCCCGTTAGACATCCGTAGTATTTTCAACCTCGTTTCGTATATTGGATTCTCGGAGCTATATGCTCAACGCCATCATTCGCCTCTCTTTGCGCAACCGCCTTGCCGTGCTGGCTGCGGCGGCGGCGCTCAGCGTCTACGGGGCCTGGATCGCCGTTAGGCTGCCGATAGATGTGTTCCCAGATTTGAACCGGCCCACGGTCACCATCTTGACGGAAGCCCACGGCTTGGCTCCCGAAGAAGTAGAAACCCTGGTGACCCTCCCCATCGAATCCGCGCTCAACGGGACTCCCGGCGTCATCCGGGTGCGCTCCTCCAGCGGCATCGGGATATCCATCGTCTACGTGGAGTTCGACTGGGGCACCGAGATATTCCGCAACCGGCAGCTCGTCTCCGAGCGACTCGGGCTCCTCAGAGACCGCCTACCGACGGGCATAGCGCCGGTCATGGGGCCAGTGAGCTCCATCATGGGCGAGATCCAGTTCGCCGGGCTGACCAGTACCGACGTAGGCGTGGGGCCCATGGAGCTGCGCACCTTGGCGGACTGGGTCGTGCGGCCCAGGCTCATGACCCTCTCGGGGATCAGCCAAGTAATCGTCATGGGCGGGCAGGTCAAGCAGTATCAGATTCTCGTCTCGAGCGATAAGCTCCAGCGCAAGGGCATCTCCCTGGAAGACCTCAAACACGCCCTCTCCGAGATCAGCGAGAACACCACCGGCGGCTTCATCGACTTGGACGGCAAGGAATTCCTGATCCGCCCCCTGGGCCGCGTGGAGTCTATTGAGGAGATCGAGAACTCCCCCGTGGGCCTGCACCTGGGACGACCGGTGCTCGTCAAGGATATCGCCGAGGTCCGCGTCGGTGCCAGGCCCAAACGCGGCGACGCCAGCGTCAACGGCAAGCACGCCGTCGTGATGACGATCCAGAAGCAGCCAGGGGCGAGCACGATCGAACTCACGCGGAAGATCGACGCCATGCTGGCCGAACTCCAGAAGGGCCTGCCTCGAGGGGTGCGCCTGGAAGCGGATCTGTTCAAACAGTCGCGCTTCATCGAGGCGGCCATCTCGAACGTCGAGGAGGCCCTGCGCGACGGTGCGATCATGGTGGCCGTCATTCTCTTCCTTTTCCTCGTCAACCTGCGCACCACCGCCATCACCCTCGTCACCATCCCGCTTTCGCTTTTGATCACGGCTATCGTCTTTAAGCTAATGGGCCTGGGGATCAACACCATGACCCTGGGGGGCCTGGCGGTTGCCATCGGCGAGCTGGTCGATGACGCCATCGTGGACGTCGAGAATGTCTTCCGGAGGCTCCGCGAGAACCGGGCCGCAGGGAACCCGAAGAACCCCTTGCGCGTCGTCTATGACGCCTCCTCCGAGGTGCGCAACTCCATCGTGTTCTCGACCATTGTCGTCGTTCTGGTCTTCATCCCGCTATTCGCCCTGGGCGGAATCGAGGGGCGCCTGTTCGCGCCGTTGGGAGTGGCCTACATCGTCTCGCTGACCGCCTCCCTGGCGGTTTCCCTCACGGTAACACCGACTCTCTGCTCCTATCTCCTCCCCAACGCAACGGCCATAACCCGCCATGAGGATGGGGCTTTCGTCCGCTGGCTCAAAGGCCTCGACCGCAAGGTGCTCGCGCATACGATCCGCCGGCCCGGCGAGGTCCTTGGCGGCTGCGCTCTCCTGCTGGCCGGGGCCCTGGCCCTTCTGCCCTTGATGGGGCGCAACTTCCTTCCCGCCTTCAACGAGGGCACGGCCACCATCGGGGTGGCTGCCGCTCCCGGCATATCCCTGGAGGCCTCCGACGCGCTGGGGACGAAGATAGAGGAGGCGATGCTCTCCATCCCCGAGGTCAAGTCCACGATTCGCCGCACGGGCCGCGCCGAGATGGACGAGCATGCGGAGGGGGTGCACTGGAGCGAGATCGACGTGGACTTCAAGGAGGGCGGACGACCGCGCGCCGTCGTGCTTGAGCAGCTCCGCGAGAAGGTTGAGAGGGTGGGAGACGTCTACGTCAATATTGGCCAGCCCATCAGTCATCGGCTCGACCATCTGCTCTCCGGGGTGCGGGCCCAGATCGCGGTCAAGGTATCGGGTCCCGAGATGAGCGAGCTGCGGCGGCTGGGTGCCCAGGTCGAAAAGCTCCTTAAGGGCGTCCCCGGGATCGTGGATCTGTCCCTGGAACCCCTGGTCTTAATCCCGCAGCTCAAGATCGCCATCGACCGCGAGGAGGCAAGCCGCTACGGCGTCCGTCCTGGAACATTGGCCCAGGACCTGGAGATCGCCTTAAACGGCGAAGCCGTGGGCTCGGTGCTCGAGAAGCAGCGGATCTTCGACATATTCATGCGCTTAGATGAGCGCTCGCGGGCCGATCCCGAGTCCATCAAGTCCACATTGGTCAAGACCCTACCCACGGGGCAGCTCATCCGCGTCGGCGATCTGGCCGAGGTCTACAAGGGGACCGGCCCCAACATGATCAACCGCGAGCAGCTGCAGAGGCGCATCGTTGTCTCCGCCAACTCGCATGGCCGGGACCTGGGAAGCCTCATCGAGGAGATCCAGGCCAAGGTGGCCGAGGGCGTCAAGCTGCCGGAGGGCTACTTCGTCAGCTACGGCGGCCAGTTCGAAAGCCAGCAGAAGGCCTCGCGCCTGCTGTTATGGCTCGCCGTCGCCTCCATGATCGGGATATTCCTGGTGCTCTACGCCCACTTCCGCTCGACGGTCCTGACGCTGCAGGTCATGCTCAACGTTCCGCTGGCCTTGATCGGCAGCATCCTCGCCATCTACCTCACCGAGCGGGTACTCTCGGTGGCCACCTTGATCGCCTTCATCACGCTTTGCGGCATCGCCACGCGAAACGGGATCATGATGATCAGCCATTACATCCATCTCATGAAGGAGGAGGGCGAGGAGTTCAGCGAGAAGATGGTGGTCCGGGGCTCCTTGGAGCGATTGGTCCCGGTGCTCATGACGGCCCTGACCGCCGCCCTGGCCCTCGTGCCCTTGCTGCTTTCTCGAGGCGAGCCGGGCAAGGAGATCCTCTATCCCGTGGCCGTCGTGATCGTGGGCGGGCTATTCTCCTCGACGCTCTTGGACATCGTCGTCACGCCCGCCGTGTTCTACCGGTTTGGAAGGAAATCGGCCGAAAAATTGATCGAGCTGGAAAAATCAGAAGCCGAAAAAGCCGCGAAAGGAGAGCTGCTATGAGATACCTGGGGATATTGCTTGCCGCGGCGTTGCCCGCGACCGCCCTTGCCCACGAGGAGGGGCATGGGCCGAGGCTGGGAGATGTCGGAAAAATGGGCGGCGTCGTCACCGCGGTGGTGCTGGCCAAGCAGGCGAGGCTCGGACCGAAGGCCGCGCTGGTCTATAAGGCGGAGCTTGTGCGCTCCGAGGATGGCACCGCGCGCGTCTACCTCTACGACAAGGACATGCGGCCGTTGGACCTGGCCAGGTTCGGCAAGAACGCCAGGGCCGTTCTGGAGACGGTCAAAAAGAAGAAAGTGACCAGAATTCCCTTTGCCTTAAAGGCGGAGGGCGACGCTTTCGTCGGCAGGGCTCCGAAGGCCAGATCCAAGCCCTTCAACATCGACGTCGCCTTCGAGGAAGGGGACAGGGAACTCCTGGCGGCCTTCGACAATCTAGATTAAAAATGCAGTGTCTGGCGATTCTTTGGCTCCTGTGTAACCCGAGCACTGGCCTTGCTCAGGAGCTGGAGCTGCGCTTCGAGGACCTGCCTAGGCTGATCTCGGAGAAAAACCAAGCAGCCGCGGGGACGGGCTTGCTCGTCGAATCCGCCCGCGCCCGGACGGGATATCTGCGGCGCTCGTATCTGCCGACGATCGGCGCCGGGGCCGGCGGAGAAAGGTTCCAGACCGGCCCCTACGGCTTCGAGACCCAGCCCTACGGCCAGCTCGAGGCCAGGCTCAATCTCTACCAGGGCGGTCGAGACCGGCTCGAGGACGAGCTGCGAGAGCGGCAGATCGCATGGTTTAACGCCGAGGCGCGTCGCACCCATGCGGCCGAGCTGCTCTTGGCGCGCAGGACGTACTGGGAGCTCGTGTCGAATGAGGAAACCGCGAAGATCATGGAGGAGGCTCTCTCTCAAAACGAGAAGCTGATGGAGACGGCCGACCGACGCATCCGCCGCGGCCTGGCGACCGAGGCCGATCGGCTGGAGTTCGAGATCAACCGCTCGCAGCTCAAGGAGGATCTCGAGAGCCTCAATCACGCCGCCATCCTGCTTCGAATCCGCCTGGCGGCCGTTCTCGGCATGGCGCCTGGGACTCGCATTAAAACGCCCCAGAGGATAGAGCACCTGCACGACGACGCCCTGCTGGCCGCCGCCTTCGATCCAGCCGCGCACCCGGACGTCGAGGGCTTAAAAGCCAGATCGCGAAGCCTGAGCGTCGAGCGCGGCAGGGCGCTGAGATGGTGGGGCCCCTCCTTGGATCTCTACGGCGGCTATTATCTCTACACGCTGCGCGACCGTGACTTCCGGAGCCAGAGCCGGCGCGACGACCAGGTGGCCGGACTGCGGCTGAGCGTAGGGCTATTCGACGGCCTCCAGTCCCGGACCGAGGCGGGGGCGCTGGCCCTCCAAGCGGAAGGGCTTGCCCGGCAAAGGGCGCAGCGGGAAAACGCGGTGGAGGCCGAGGTCCGCGTCGCCAAAGAAGACTTGAGGCATGACCACGAGCTGATCCATTACTCCGAGGAGCGCATCGAGCAGGCCAGGAGGTACCTTGCCCGCACCCTTGAGGAGTACGAGCGCGGGGTGAAGAATTCGCCGGACGCGCTGGCCGCCGCGCAGAGATACTTGGCGTACCGGCGGCAGTACGCCGAACGGCGCCGGAATTACCAGCTGACGAAGGCGGCCTTGTCGGCGCTTTTAGGCCAGTGACTCCGGGCCCCGGCTACTTGCAGAAGGCAGGCCTAGGAACGTTCGAACGGAGCGTCGAGCGCGCGGCGATCATTCCGCCTCCCAAGGTTGGATTGTTTTTTAAAGATTACGCTTGAGGACGTCGGGCACATCGTTACCAGCTAACGAACGCTGAAGCAGGCTAAAGTCGAAGGGATAGTGATCTAAAAGCACGGGAGGGAATTAGCGAACGATATTGGGGCCTGCGGACGCTCGATGACTCTGCTTGCCGATCGAAGCTTGCTAAGCCGCTCGATTCTTGGCGAGCAGAAACTTGTTAAAAAAATCCTGGACCGACTTGAAAGGCTCTTTCTTGAGCCGACACTTGGCCAGGAATTCAGCCAGTCTAGAGTCTACACCAGACATGTGCGAAGCGCTCCGGCAAGGCGCGGAATGAGTCACGAGTCATTTCCGTCCGAGAGGACCGGTCAGTCTTCATTTTCCGACGTAATCGATGACGACTCCATCCGGCTTGACCGCTCGAACCACGCAGACGAGCCATTCGGGATGGCCTCCCTTGCCGTTTTCCGGCATCGGAGGAATCCTCTCTTCCCAAAAAACGGGTAAAGCGCCGCGATACCGATACGTCTTAGGCGCCGGATGGGTGATCGGCCAGTAGACGGGCTTGCCGATCGCCTGCTCGGGGCGGCTGAGCACGTCCTCATAGCTCAACGCCAGGCGCTTGGCTTGAATTCGCAACAATCTTGCCGGCCGCTGTGCGAGCCAGTATCGATAGCCCTCGGGAGCTCTGATTGCCAGATAAGCGGAGAAGGCCGCGATCAACGCGGCGCAGGCGTATCGCTCCAGCCGCGTCAAAGAAATTCTGGGGAGTCGTACGGGCGCCAATTCGGCCTCCAACGAGGCGATTCCAACACCAATGAAAAGGCATTTGGGAAGGCCGAAGAGTAGATTCACGGCGGCTAGCGAAGCCGGAATGTCGAGCCAAATAAACGCCGACAACGTGCCCGACACGACCCAGAATCCCCAGACCAGCAGGCCGAAGATCGATCCGTTCGCAAGCACCGTTCCGGTCAACGCCGGCCGGATTCGACGGAATGCCCAAAGGGCTATCGCGCCATTGACGAGTTCGGCGGCAAACCCAAGCTCGAACAGAGGCGCCAAACGAAAAGCCGGCAAGTGACGAACAGCAAAGTAGGGGCCGGCGGCGACGGGATTCCATGAGAAAATGAAATCGGCGACCGCAAAGAGCAGGCTCACGAAAAGCCAGCGCGCGAACGTCCGGAGCCTATGCTGACTTATAGGCATCGGGAAAGTGTCTCTCCATAAATTTTCCGGGGTCTTTGAGGTGAGACCAGCCGGTCTTACCATAGAGTCCGTGGGCATCGCGAGTCGCCAATACCCATCGTCGGAGTCCCTGCAATCCGGGATGGCTAGTCACGCATTCGCTCAGCCATTTACCCAAGCCTTGTCCACGCTCCTCTCTTTTTACGATGACATCGCATAGATAGGCGAACGTGGCGGTGTCGGTGACAAGACGCGCGAAGCCGATTTGATCGCCATCATCCCGATATAGTCCGAAGACGATGGAGTTGGCGATAGCCTTCTCAACGACAGAGCGCGGAATCCCGGACGACCAATAGCTTTGGCTGAGTTCGCGGTGAACGAAGTCCAGGTCAAGGCGGCTCGCATCGGTGGAGATTTCATAGCCGGGGCGCCACCATACATGCGTTTTGAGACGCATCGATGATGCGACTGCCTTCACGGCGCGATTATACCTATTACAATCGGAAATATGATAGAAACTGGTTTCCATGAAAAATCTCTACGAGTTGCCAAAAAACCTGCCGGTCCCGACGGACGATGGAGCCTGCGATCATCTCTCCGGCGCGGCGATGCCATCCATAACTCTATCTTCGACCAGCGGCCGCCTGGTCGATCTGGAAAAAGCGACCAGGCCGCCGTGCGTACTCTTTTTTTATCCTCGCACCGGCGATCCCCAATCTCCGACCTCGGCGGACTGGGACAGGATTCCCGGCGCCCGAGGCTGCACGCCGCAAAACTGCGGTTTTCGAGATCACCATTCCGAGTTCCGACGGCTCGGTATCTCCGTTTATGGGATCAGCAGCCAGACAACGGAGTACCAACGGGAGTTCGTTGAGCGGAATAAGATTCCCTATGAACTCTTAAGCGATTCCGGATTCGCCTTAACGAAGGCGCTTAAACTGCCAACTTTCGACTACAACGGCTTGCGCCTTATCAGACGGCTGGCGCTATTCTTGGAGAATTCTACAATCCAAAAAGTCTTCTACCCGGTTTTCCCGCCTGACAAAAACGCCGAGCAAGTTCTCGAATGGGCAGCTAGGGGCAGATAGCGAGAAAAATAAAACGCCTTCTTGCCCCTCCGGGCGATTAAAGACTAACCGGGCTTTGATATGAGATTGCTAATGCTGGGCGGTACCGTTTTCTTGGGCCGGCATATCGTAGAGGCCGCCGCGAGGCCGGTCATCAGATCACGCTCTTCAATCGAAACAAGAGCGGCCCAGGATTATTTCCGGACCTAAAGCATATTGTTGGGGATAGAGAAAGCGGGCTCGAAGCGCTCCACGGCCATCGCTGGGACGCTGCCGAGTTTACCTGGGTCGATGATGCTTTTCTGACGAAGGAAAAAGTCGCGCCGTACACGGAGCGAGAAAGGGACTTGCTGGAATTATGGAAACGTCGAAGGCAGACCCGGCCTTTGGGCTCAAGGCCGTCGACGAGGAAGTGATGTAGGAGTAAGACCTAGCTATTTGGCTTTTTTACAGTCGGCCTGCGGAGGTGCAGTTTTGGGAATCCTCATCGCACACCGCGCAGCAATAACGGGGTTTTTCCAAAACCCCCTCTGGGCGGAATCGTCTTTCCGATTTCTCATCGGAAGGGCTGTACAACGACACGCTAAATTCTGGGTCCTCACAATTAACCGAGCATCCAGTGCCGGCAGTCCCGAAGAATTTTCTCGAGGCGGTCTTTCAGGCGTGGCTCGAACTCCGACTCAGAGATTTCTCCTTTAAAGTGGATCTCCAAAGAAGAATCTTCTAATCGCAGCCACGCGAAGGTCAGGTGCAATCCTCTTTCCAATGAGCGGACCCATTCCTCGAAGCCTAATCGAATCCACCGATTGAGCGTCTCGCGCGCCTCCTCTGTCGGCGACCCGTAGAGCTTAAACGCACCCAGCGCTATCGCATCCGTGAGCACAAGCCCGGACCACCAGTCTCCAAGGTCGCGCCTGAGCCAGGAGTCATCCGTTTCGCGCAGGGCAAGCTTCGCCGTCGCCGGGACCGGCAATCTAAAGCGAAAAGTCGTCTGAGGAGGCGTAGTCTTGCCGTGCTCGCCGGTAATTTCGTCCTGCATCGTGATCGATACGGGAAGCCCGTCCGTCTCCCGCTCGAGCCTCGATGAACCCGCAAGGCGCCAACCGCTGTCCGGCTCCAAAAGGCTCGCGATACGAGCGCGGCGTCCCTTCCGTTCGCCGAGAGCGAGGACGCCCAGCATCACAAGCACCCCGGCGCAGCACGCGCCCACAAAAGGCATCAGAGGCCAGTCGCGGCCCAAAAAGCGCGCCGCGTCGCGCTCAAAATTCAATTGAGCAAGCTCCAAGAATAAAATGCACAGCAGCAGACCGCCAAAGGCGGCCAGCCTCCACGCTATTTGACGATCGCGAGGGGCAACCCCTACAGGCCTCGCCAAACGCGAGATTATCTCCAACAGGCCGGGGCGCCGTCGAATGATTTGCCGCGTTACGGCGATCTTAAGGTCCTTAACATCATGGGGGCAACCCTTGGAGCACAGGACCCGCCCGCTACCATCGATCTGCAACGCCTCGAGGCGCACTTCGCCCCCGCAGGACATCCGCAGATTTATATTTTCCATTCCCATCCGGTTATCGAGCACGTGACCACCATCATCACCGCTTTCATTCATCCTCATCTTAGAAGTGAGCATAACCCTCGCACCGTCAAATTTCAATACTGCCAGTAAGATTCTCTAAGCTTACAGCATGCGCGCGATCAAAGGCTGCGACTCTTCTAGGAACTGATCGAGAAGACCGGCACATCCTTGACCCGTTTGCCGATTGAAACCTGCCAGGCCGCTCGATTCTTGGCGAGCAAAAACTTGTTGAAAAAATTCTGGACCGACTTGAACGGCTCCTTCTTGAGCATTGCCCTTTGCGAATATTCTAAACTATATTCCCCTATCGTGTCTGGGCTGTCGTGATGGATTCGACTCGAACAGCGATTCGCCAAAGGGCCAATCGAATGGCCAAAATGAGTTAAGGAGCCATTATGCCGACAAGCGTCAAAAACAAGCCGTTAGTGTATGCCGAAGTTCTCGAGGAAATTAAAAAATATAAGGGACCGCTCGGCCTTATTACAGGCTGCCTTCTCAAAGGTCTTCACCAATCAGGCGCCTCCCAAGGGCAGATCGACGCCTATCTCGAGCCGCTGAAGGCCCAATTTCCCAAGTTGACTAACGAGGATTGTCGAGTATTGGCGGATGTCATTTACGATCTATTGACCAAGGAAAAGCAGGCCACGAAAGGAAAGTGGTATTAAAGAACGCTCAGGCCGTGATGTAGAAGCTGATTAAGAATAAAACGCCAAATATCCAAACCTGACGATCGTTAATTTAGAAAGATAAAAGAATCACGCTCGCCTTTCCAGCGATCGCCTACCTGCGAGCTTCCAAATCCGGATGGCTTACCTCGGGAATGGGATGTCCTGGACACCAATGCCCTCAAAAACGCAAAGTTACTTTTGATGACAAGCATTATGTCATATAATAAAGTGAACGCTAGTTAAGCAAGCATAGAAGGAGGGTCCGTGGCTAAGAAAGAAAAGGGCGAACTTTTGGTCGTCGTCAGCAAGGTGAAGGCAGCGCTCAAGAAGTCAGGCTGCAACAGCGCCTCGGATGCGACGGATGGCCTCAATACTTGGATTCATTGGCTGATTGATCAGGCCGCCAGGCGCGCAAAGGCTAATGGACGCAAAACCGTCCGAGCCCACGATTTTTGCGCTAATTAGCTATCGACAGCTCTCGAGTAGAGCGGCTTTTGGGTTATCTCGACAAAAAATCTAGGATAATTCATTAGCGTCGAATTGGGCCAGAAAAAAAGTAAAAAGAATATAAGCAGTTTTTTATATCCGGTTGGGTGGCAGAGCGGTCAAATGCACTGGTCTGTAAATATCGCCGGAGACCCTTCCATCGTCCTCGTCGAAGACCCCGAAAAATCCCACTCCTCCGACGATAAATAGCCGAAATACCGTTTGCGGCGCTTTGCGACCGTTGGGCCCGTTTTGTTTGCTATTTGGACACCCAGATGGACACTGGAATATGCTGCCGACGCCCCGTTCCCCTGTCTTTCAGAAGACGGCGCTTCGTGATCTCTTCCTATCACAGCGTAGACGATGTCTACACCCACTTACGCGGGCGAAAATAGGACCTTCGGGCAATTTTCCTGGGTCTAAAGCCTAAAGAGATCTTTCCCTTTCGGCTCAAGTGTCTTTTCCTTGGCTGTGGTACACTCCGGTCGTAGGAGATGAGAGAAATTTTCAACACTCTCATTCTAACGGAGGAAGGGCAATGCGAAAGCTGATGCTCGTAGCGATGCTGGCCCTCGTGCCGGCAATATTGTTTGCCGAATCGGACCAACCGGCCGCGGAACCGCAGTCCATGGTGTTTCCTTATGAAATCGCCACGCTGCTTTCGAGCACGCAATACGTCGACGCCCTTAATGCGGCAAGGGCGAAGGCGCCGGAATGGATACGACTGAAGGTTTATTCCGCGAACGTCGTACGTATTGGCTCCAAGAAGTATGCCTATATCGGCTTACGCGCGGAAAACGTTTCCATGTGGCCGTCGACCTATTACAAGTTCGGCTCCATCGTAGGTGAGATCCAAGGGGGAGTAGTTTCGGATGGTGATCAGGGAAAGGTTATCGCAGCTTACTTCAAACCCACTGAGGGGCTTCCTAAGAGCCTTCCCGGCCCATGGCGGTTCCTGAGCGGTAAGGAATGAACCGGCGGATTATTGCCTTTAGCTTGGTATCCGGGACCGCCTTGGGACTCGAGAAGGAATTCTAGGAGGAGCCGTCCTCCGTCTCCGATCGGGCTGACGCCGCCTGACCGAGTGGCCCCGGGGCCAAAATCCGGAACGAGAGCGCATCAGCCCGCATACTGGGGAACCCGGTTCGCACCCCTGAACACAACCTAGAAGATTTTTTGAATCATCGGCGCAAGTTCACTTACTACTGCGTCAAATGCGGGCACGTCCTTAATCTGTTTGTCGATCGAAGCCTGCCAAGCCGCTCGATTCTTGGCAAGCAGAAACTTATTGAAAAAGTCCTGTGTCGACTTGAACGGCTCCTTCTTGAGCCGACACTTGGCCTCGAAGGCCTCCCGGACCTGATTCTTATCGCATTTGCGCTTCTTGAGCACCCACCAAAGATCGTAGAAGTCTCTTGGCCGCGGAACTCTTTTGCGCTGCTGAAGAATGGCCCGCAGCTTTTCGGCCAGGATTTCCTCCAGGCTGTAGCACCAGGCCTTGGCGCCACGAAGATGATCGCTATAGCGATGGAGAATGAACCGGTCCTGCGGCTCGAGCACGACGTCCTCGTAATAAGTTAGATCCAGTTGGATGCGGGGCAGCATGGTCTTGGGATTGCTGGGGCCGCGGTATTCGATCTTGGCGACGAAGGCCTCTTCCCCCTCCACCGACCTGGATTTATGGAACTCGGCCAGTCTATAGTCCACGCCGGACATGTGGGAAGCGTTCCGGCAGGCATTCTCGATAAGCGGCTTAAGCTCTTCGGCCGGCAGTCTCTTGCGACAGGTGTAATCTAAGTCCTGCGAGAACCGGAACTCGTCGAAGTAGCACTTCTTGAGCGCGGTTCCCCCTTTGAAAACGATCCCGTGGTAGAGCTTGCGCTCCCTGGAGATGCCGTAAAGCATCCAGCCGAGACAATAGTCCCGCTCCAGGACCCCATAATGGATGCCGGAATGCCCCGCCGCCCTTTTAAGCTCAGCGGCGCTGATCAAGATAGCCTTCCAGGTTGTAGTTGAGCTGCAGGTTCCACTCCGAGATTTGCGGGCCGGAATCGCCGCCTCCCACGTCCAAACGGCTGATCCCCTTGCTGATCTTATGCCGCCAATGGTTCAGCCGCTCCCGGGGCCAGCCAAGCCATTCCCCCAGAACTCCAAGGCGCTTAAATAGCACCCCACGGTCCATCTTTCGGGCGTAGCTTTCCAGCTTTTCCAAGTCCACCTTGTTCTTGGCTTCCATGAAAGCCTTGCTGACTTCCGTGAACCCGCCGCAATGTTGTGGCCATAAAACCGCATCCAAAAGGGTCCTTTCTAAGTCCGTGATCCATATCTTTTCCTGGCCGACCCAGGTGAAGGTAGCGCCGAAAAATAGCTCCTTCGGCACGGTCAGGATGCGGTAGGAAACCCCCGCCATGGAGCCCTGGTAGCGATGCTTCATTCGGGGGCTGATGACATAAACCCGGTCCGGGATTTGCTCGGTCAGGCCGTGGTGGCTTAAGGCCGACCACAGCCCGATCATGTAGGGCGAAACCAGCCTGGAAGCGATCACGAACTCATGCTCGGTAAACTCTCCGGTGGGCCCGGCCTCGAAGGGCAGGATCATGTACTTGCCGCGCTCGAGCCGGGCGATCCAGCGGCGCTTGGCCAGGCGGGAGAGGAAGTTATTTAGTCCCCCGCGGCCGCCGCTCCAGTAGCGGGCGGCGTCCTTATGGGTGAAAAAAGCCTTTCCCGTGCCTGCCAACTGCCTAAGGAAGAGCCCGCCAGTAGCACCAAGACTGTAGTTATTATTCATAACGATAATAATCGTACTTGATTATTATCGTATAATATTATATTTTAAATGTCAATGCTTAAGCATGTCCCATGATTTGCTAAAATAAACATGGTAGGACTCCCTTACGGTTGGGTGGCAGAGCGGTCAAATGCACTGGTCTGTAAAACCAGCGGGCTTCGCCCTACAGAGGTTCGAATCCTCTCCCAACCACCACTTTAAAACAGCGGTTTCTTGAGGATGTCGACGAGCGCCGCCAGGGTGAACAGGCCCTGAGCGCTGGGCTGCGGGATGCGCTGCATCGCGCGCAGCATCGACTGCCAGCGGGCGCTGGCCGCCTGGAATTCCGCCTTCGACTGGGCCAACCTCTCCCTCCACTGCAGCCGCACCTCCGCGGACCAGGCGTCCTTCTGGCGGCGGTATTCCGCCCGCGCCTGCTGGTAGCGCAGCATCGCCTGCTCCAGGCGCTCGCGCCCGGCCTGCATGCGCGGCCGCAGCCTGGCCCACATGCGCTCCGTGACCGCCGCGGCGGCCAAGCGCCGCTCGACGGCGAGCAGCTCCACCTGCAACCGGGCCTTGAGTATCTCGTTGTCGGGCACGCGGCGGAGCTTGGTCACGAACCCCGTCCAATGCATCAGGTTGATCCACCACTTGGTGGCGTCGAATTGATACCAACGGAGCCCGTTGCGGTAGTCCGCCTGGAATCTATGGTGGAAATTGTGATAGCCCTCGCCGAAGGTCAGCGGCCCCAGCCACCAATTGTCGCGGGCGGTGTCCTGGAGCGAATAAGGGCGGCTCCCCCATAGATGGGCGAGAGAGTTGATGAACCAGGTCATGTGATGGACGATCACCGTGCGCAGGATGCCTCCCCACAGCAGCCCGCCCAAGGCGCGCCCCTCCAGGGCCCCGATCGCCGCAGGCAAGCCCAGCCCGAAGAGCAAAAACAACGGGAGGTAATAGCGGTGCTGGAACATGACGAGCGGGTCCTTGAGAAGATCCGGAACGTTTCGAAACCGTTCTTCATTCGGACGGGTGTCCTTGTAGAAGATCCAGCCGATATGGGCGTAGAAGGCGCCCTTGAGGATGTTGTAGGGATCCTCATCGGTGTCGACATAGCGGTGATGGTAGCGGTGGTCGGAAGCCCAATTGAGAACCGAGTTCTGCGCCGCCGCGGCGCCGAAGAATAGATAAAGCAGCTGCAGGGGCTTGGAGCATTCGTAGGTCCGATGGGCGTAGAAGCGATGGTAGCCGCCGGTGATCGACAGGCCGGTCAACCAATACATCGCCGCTAGCAGGCCCACGTCGATCCAGTGGATCCCGTAATGCCAGGCGTAAAGGGCGGTGCCGGCGATGCCGATTACGGGGGAAAGGGTGAGAAAAACGGCGTTGACGGCATCGATCTGCTGGTCTTGCTTCGAAAGAGCTGAAGCGGCCTGAGCCATGCGTCCTCCCGGCTGTGACGCCGATGTGACCTCCGCTCAGTATGCCCGTTTTCTCGTCGGGCGTCAATGCTTGCGGGCCGGAAAAAAGCTAGAATGGCGGTCGATGCCGTACAACCGTCCCCTATCCCATTCCTCCATCTCCCTGTATCTGGAGTGCCCCCAAAAGTTCAAGTTCCGCTATATCGACAAGCTCCCCGAGGCCCCGAAATGGTTCTTTTCCTTCGGCCAGAGCCTGCACGCGGCGCTCGAGTTCTTCTATTCGGTCAAGGCGCTGCCGGCGCCGACGCTCGAGCAGCTGCTCGCCTTTTATAAGGACAACTGGCGCAAGGAGGGCTACAAGAGTCCCCAGCAGGAGCTCGAATATTTCGCCGACGGGCGTAGGATACTCGAGGAGTTCTATCGCCTCCATATCGATTCCTACCGCATCCCCTACTTCGCCGAATATAAATTCGACCTCGAAGTCGACGGCGTCCCGGTCACCGGCTTCGTCGACCGGATCGACAAGCTGGGCAACGGCAACCTGGCCGTCATCGATTACAAGACCGGCAAGGACATCAAGCTCGACAGGGTCGAAGGAGATCCCCAGTTGACCCTGTATCAGATGGCGGTCGAGCAGCTGCTCGGCGCCAAGGTGGAAACCCTTACTTTTTACCACCTGCCCTCGCAGCGCGCCCTGACCACGCGCCCCCGCGCGGCGGACAAGATCGAGGCCTTGCGCGAGCGCATCGTCGACGTGCACTCCCGCATCCAGGCCGAGCGCTTCGATCCGGACCCGGAGGAAAAGAAATGCCAGTGGTGCGACTATCGCCCGCATTGCCCCGTATTCCGCTCGATGTACGCGGCGCCGCCCCCGGCGGCTCCGGTGATCCGCAAGAAGGCGATCCTGGCGCCGGCCGCCGACTCCGACCAGGAAAGGCTCGCCGCCCTGGTGGACCGCTACGGGGATCTTAGGGGCCAGGAGCAGCAGATCCAATCGGAGATCGAGGAGCTCAAGGCGGAGATCGTCTCCCTGCTGCGCAAGAACGGCTATGTCCGGGCCTTCGGCAACCGCTTCGAGGTGTCGGCCCAGGCCGAGAAGCGCTGGGATTTCAGGGACCGCGGCAAGGTGCTCGAAGCCTTGCGCCGGCACGGGCTCTACGAGAAGGTGCTCAAGCCCTCGGCGCCGGAGGTCTACCGGCTGCTGGAAAGCCCGGAGCTGCCGGAGGCGGCGCGCGAGGAGATCGAGCGATTAGGCGAGCGGCGGGATACGGAATCCCTTGAGCTGCGGCGGCTGGATTAAGTGGAAAAAGAGCTGCCGCAGGAACAGCTGGTTTTGGCGTTCGGGTTCTCGATCACGAAGCCGGATTTCATCAAGCTCGACTGGTAATCCACCGTGGAACCGAATAGGAAGAACTCGGACTTAGGGTCGACCACCAGTTTCGCGCCGTTGGACTCGTAGACCTTGTCGTCGGCCGTCCTTTGGTCGGTCAAATCGAACTCGAGATTCAGCCCCGAGCAGCCGCCGGAGCTGACCTTCAGGCGCAAAAAGCCCTCGGCCTTGCCCTTTTTCTCCAGCAAGGCCCGCACCTGATGGGCGGCTTTAGGAGTCAGCGCGATCATTTACGGTGCCAGGCACCGCCTCGCGGAGCCAAGCACCTAAAACTGGTTCGAATTCCCGCAGCCGCAGGTTTTCTTCACGTTAGGGTTCTGTATCTTGAACCCCGATCCCGTGGCGTCCTCGACGAAATCGATCTTCGAATCCTTCAGGAAGCCGGCCGACTGGGAGTCGATGAGTATCGAGAAGCCGTTGCTGGGGATCTCGTTATCGCCGTCCTTCTTGACGTCGAAGCCGAAGGCGTACTCGTAACCCGAGCAGCCGCCGGGCTGAACGGCGATGCGCAAGGCTTTGCCCTGGGCCGAGGGCTCGGCCTTAAAAAACTCCTGTATCTTCGAAACGGCGCTGTCGGTGAGCGTGATCATGTTTTACCTCGCGTACCATTTATTATAGCGGGCCCGCCCGTCGGATTCAACAGGCGATCTTGCGGGCCTCGCAGACGCCGTCGAGCAGTCCATTGAGCGCGTCGCAGGCCTCGGACACCGCCGAAACAATCCCGCGCCGCTGCTCATCCGTGGAGGCCGCCTCCAAAATTTCGCGTTCGCATCGGCTATGCCATTCGTCGACTTCTCGGTGGGTCTCGAAAAAGCCCAAGGCGTCGGCGCTCCTTAGCCCGTAGCGGTTCTTGAGCCCGTCGATTTTGGCCGCCGCGACCGCCGGCTGCTGGGCCTCGTAGGCGTACAGGGCGGCAAGCCCGCGTTTGAAGTCGCCGTCCCTGCTGAGCGTGGTGAATTTTTCCACGCAGGCCGCCGTCGCGGGGTGCGGGGCGCAATCCCGGACGGATTCCCGGCTGGCACCCACCGACTCGGCAAAGCGCAGCCAGAGCTCCGGGTGATTATCCGGCCCCTGCTCCTCATGAGCCAGATTCTCGAGCAGCATCTGCCGGGTGCGAAGGTCCGGGCAATTGGAGTGGACTGCGCTCAAGTAACGCGCGAAGCGCGATTCCTGCTGGTAATACTGGCGCGCGTATTCGGCCAGATCCTCGAGGCTCAGGCTTCCCCGGGTCCACGCCTGATAGAAAGGATGCTTGAGCAGCGATTTATCCTCGATGATTTCCTCGACTTCCTGCCACCAGGTATTTTCGGACATTGTATCTCCTCAATTAAAGAGTGGTGGAATTATAGCCATCGCGGGATAATCCGTCAACCCGTTTTTCAAGTCCGCTTCAAGGCCGGTTGTGGTGCGATGAAAAAGGTTGCATAAATAAGGGTTTTTCTCTGAATCTTTCTTTCCTGGGCAGCGGCGGCGATTTCCGGCATACTTTAAGCATGGCAAAGAATTGTGGCTGGCTTAAAAAGCGAGAGACCCAGGTCAAATTAATAAAGAATTATATATATATTTCTACAATAATCGTCAAATTTACCTATAAAATGCGACAGGCCAAAAGTCCCATGAGAATGGGCCCTTGGACCCTTCTCAGAACCCCTCCGGCGGTGGTATAGTGAGAACCTATATGATCAAGGATGGGAAACCTCAGGCGCTTGGCCTTGCCATTCTCTTGTGGACGGCCAGCCTCTCCAGCGACACGCCGATCCCTGCTGCCGAGATGGCGAGGCCGGTGGCGGCGCTTCATCTAGCCCCCGCCGAACGGCTGCGCGACGCACTGGGACCGGCTCTACGGGCCTCCGTGCCCGTATCCCCCCTGCGCCCCGGTTGGAAGCCGGGAAGCTCCGTCAAGAAGGTGGCCCATCCGATCTCCCGCACCCCTCTCTCGGCCAAGGATATCGCGAAGCTGGTCGTTCCCCTCCCCAAGGAGACGCAGGCTTACAAAAGGACTTTCCGCATCCTTTTATCGAACCTGGAGAAGACGGACCGCTACGATAAGCTCATCGCGAAATACGCGGCCGAATACCGATTGAACCCGCGCCTGCTTAAGGCCATCATCGCGGCGGAATCCGAATTCAACACGGACGCCGTCTCGCCGCGCGGGGCGCGGGGCCTCATGCAGCTCATCCCCGCCACCGCCGAGGAGATGGGGGTACCGGGCGAAAAACTGCACGACCCGGAAGCCAATATACGAGCCGGCGCCGCCTACCTGCATTTTCTCTTCGTGCACGGCTCCAAGAAATTTAAGGTTGACAACAACCGACAATTCGCGCAAGCCCCACTTTGGTTGACCGAGCGGGTGATCGCCGCCTACAACGCGGGCCCGCGTTTCCTCAATAAGTTGCCCCTGCATACCGAAACCCGGCTGTACGTCCGCAAGGTCGTCTTGTTCCTGCGCACCAGCGTGACGGACCTGCGCCGGCTCCACTAGGCCCATCGGCACCCGGCCGTAGGCCTTAAGGCCCTCCCGCGCTCCAGCCGGCGGCGCTACACTCCAACTGTATGAAAAGGGCCCTGCTCGCGGCCTGCGCCGCCGGGATCGTTTCACTGTCTCCGAGCGCCGCCTTCTCCGGCCGCCTGCTGCGCGCCGAACGGCACCAGCTCGCCAACGGCCTTACGGTTATCCTCCACGAGGATCATTCGCTTCCGATCGTGGCGGTCAACGTCTGGTACAACGTGGGCTCCAAGAACGAGGAGAAGGGTAAGAGCGGATTCGCCCATCTCTTCGAGCACTACTACATGTTTGAGGGCAGCTCGCATGTCCCACGGGGGCAGTTCGACAAGATCGTCTACGCCGCGGGCGGCTACAGCCAGGCCTATACGGAGCGGGATTGGACCTCCTACGTCGACGTGGTCCCCTCCGAGAATCTCGAAGAGCTGCTCCGCCTGGAGTCCGACCGCATGGGATTCTTGAACATCGGCGATCCCGCGCTCTTCGAAAAACAGCGGCGCATCGTCAAACAGGAGATGCATGAGGAACGCAACGTCGCCTTCGGGGACAACGGCGCGCGGCTCGCCGAGACGATATTCGAGAACGGCCATCCCTATCGTTCCGATTGGATCGGCTCGAGCGCCGACCTGGACAAGGCGTCCCTCGAGGACATCCGCCGCTTCCACGCCGACTTCTACCGGCCCAACAACGCCATCCTGACCGTCTCCGGCGATCACGACCGCCGCTCGACCCTCGCGATGGTCCGAAAATGGTTCGAATCCATACCTGCCGGGCCGCCGCCGCCCGCGCCGCCGTTTCCCGGCGCCTCGCCGCCCTCCGCGGCCAGACGCCTCTTCGCCGAT
Source organism: Elusimicrobiota bacterium (assembly GCA_041694815.1). Classification (GTDB taxonomy): domain Bacteria; phylum Elusimicrobiota; class Elusimicrobia; order UBA1565; family JACRDR01; genus JBGFSC01. Next base: position 22,680 of record JBGFSC010000022.1, read on the forward strand.
GACAAGGCGCAGTCGACCGAGCTGCTCATGGGCTTTCGAATACCCGGCAAAGGCTCTCCGGGCTGGCTGGAGCTCTCCGCCCTCGCCTCGATATTGGCCGAGGGACGGAGCTCTCGCCTCGTCCGCTCCCTTCGCGACGAGCGCGGACTCGTGCAAAAGATCGAGGCCGGGCTCTGGGGTCTTAAGGAGACCGACCTCTTCGTCATCACCGCCGTGCTCGCCGAGGGCGCGGCTCCCGCGGAGGTCGAGAACGCCGTCAACGCCGAGATCGAGCGCCTCGCCAAGGAGGGGGTGCGCCCGCCCGAGATGCGGCGGATGAAAGCCCAATGGCTAACGGGACAGCTCGACGCCTTGCAGAACGCGGAAAACGTCGCCGAGGCCCTGGCCCGAGGCCAACACTATGAAGGCGACCCGGCGGCGGTCGAAAGGCAAAAGGAGAGGATCCTCCGCATGAAGCCGTCAGCCCCGCAACAGGCGGCGCAACAACACCTTCGTCCCGAAAACGGCGCCGTCGTGGTCATCGCCCCTGAAACCGGGAGGAAAGAGCCGTGAACGCGGCCCTCGTATGGATCGCCCTGACGGGCGCGGCGTTCGCCGAACCCATCCCCAGGCCTCCGCAGACGCCGTTGGACCGTTCCAAGCCCGTTCCTCCCGCCTCCCCGCTGCGCCTGCCCCACGTGGAGGAAGCCTCTCTGGAAAATGGGCTCAAGATCGCGCTGCTCGAAATGAGGCGGCTACCCCTCGTTTGCGTCCGGGTCATTTTTCCCTTCGCCGGCTCCAGCTTCGACCCCCAGGGAAAGGCCGGCCTGGCCGACCTGCTCGCCCTCATGCTCACGGATGGCACGCTCCGCGCGGACGGGCGGCGCTTCGCCGAGGCCGTGGAGAATCTCGGCGCGCGCTTGGAGATTTCGGCGGAGGCGGACGCGCTCGTCGCGACCGTATTCGCGATGAGAAGCAACATCGATCCCGCGATGCGCCTGTTGGCCTCCGCGCTGCGCGGGCCGTCCCTGAAGGCGGACTCCCTCAAACGGAACCGGCGGAGCCTGATTTCGGGCCTGAAAGAAACGAAGGGGGATCCCGGAGCCCTCGCCGAAGACCGGCTCCTCCGCCGTGTGCACGAGGGATCCCTCTACGGGCATCGGCGCACGGAAGCCTCCCTTTCGGCCGTCTCGCTTAAGGATATCCGCGCCTTCCACGAGTCTCAAGTCCGGCCGGATGGAGCGATCGTCGCCGCCAGCGGGGATATCGACCTCGAGAAGCTCCAGGCGTTGGTTTTCGAGCATTTCGGCCATTGGTCGGCCAAGGCCTCCGTTCCGCGGAAGGACCCGGCCGCGCCCTCGCCGGGCGCACAGGCCCGCGGCATGACGATCGAAATATTTGATTTTCCCGGCGCCCTCCAATCCTCCGTCCGCGTCGGTCGGCCGGCGCTCCACAGGAGCCATCCGGATTACGCCGCGGCCGAATTGATGAACTTCATACTCGGAGACGAGAATAATTTCCTCAGCCGCCTCAATCAAAACCTGCGCGAGAGGCGCGGCTGGACCTACGGCGCCCTCTCCGAACTGCGATCGTTCAAGAACGGCGGGCGTCTGATCGTCAGCGCCGACGTGCAGACGGACGCGACGGCGGCCGCGCTTCGCGAGATACTGCGGGAGCTCTCCCTGCTGCGGGAGGAGGCGATCGGCGCCGAGGAGCTGGAGGCCATGAAGCGCTCGATGTGCGGGGCCTTCCTGATCAACCAGCAAACGGTTCAGCAGACCGCCGAGGAAGTGGGTGACATCGAACTGCACGGCCTGCCCGCCGACACCCTGGCGACGGCCCGCGAGCGGATCATGGCGGTCACCGCCGCCGACGTGCAGCGCGCGGCGAAGGCCTATTTGAGCGCCGAAAGCCTTCGCGTCGTGATCGCGGGCGACGCCTCGAAAATCCAAGGGGATTTAAGCCTGATCGCCCCGGTGCGGGTTTTAGACGCCGACAGCAAACCGAAAGGCCCCGCGGGTTAGATCTGTATCTGCCGCCCTATCTCGATGACCCGGTTGTAGGGCAGCCGGAAATACTCGGTCGGCCGCAGCGCGTTCCGGTACAGGAAGGAGAACAGCCGCAGACGCCAGGGCAGCATCCGGCCGCGCTCGGTGGTCACCAGGGTGTTGTTGCTCAAGATATAGGTAACGAGCGCGGGATTCATCTGGAGGTCCTTGTGCTGCTCGAGCCGCTGGAGTATATCCGGGATATTGGGGTCCTCCATGAAGCCGTAACGCACCACGACCTGGTGGAAATCGGGCGCGAGCGACTCCACCGAGACCCGGTCACCGTCGACGACGCGAGGGACCTCCTCCGTCAGCACGGTGATGAAGAAATTGCGCTCATGGAGAACCTTATTATGCTTGAGGTTGTGGAGAAGGGCGCTGGGCGTCGCCCCCGCCGTGCTGTTAAGGAACACGGCGATGCCGGGCACGCGCGTGATCTGATCCCGGGAAATCTGCCGGACGAAATCGCCCAGGGGCAGGGAACCTTCCCGCTGCAGGGCGTTCAAGATGTCCTGGCCCTTCTGCCAGGTCGTGAACACGGTCGCCACCAATGCCGCGATCACCAACGGGAACCATCCTCCTTGTGCGATCTTGACGCTATTGGCGCCGAAAAAGACGAGGTCGATCACCAAAAAGCCTCCGGTCACCGCCAAGGCCGTCGATCGCTTCCATCCCCATACATACCTCGAGACGATATAGGCCAAAAGCGTCGTGATGATCATCGTCACCGAGATGGCGATGCCGTAGGCGGAGGCGAGATTCGTGGAGCGCTTGAAACCGATCACGAGGGCCGCCGTGGCGACGAGCAGGGCCCAGTTCACCGAAGGGATATAAATCTGCCCGATCTCATGGGAGGAGGTATGGATGATATGCGCGCGCGGCAGAAAGCGCAATTGCACGGCCTGCCGGGTCAGGGAGAAGACCCCTGAGATGACGGCCTGAGAGGCGATGACGGTCGCCAGGGTCGCCAGCAACACCGTCGGATAGAGGGCGAATTCCGGCACCAAGCGGTAGAACGGGTTATGCGCCGTGCCCGGATCCCGCAACAGGAGAGCCCCCTGGCCGAAATAGTTGAGCAGCAGCGCCGGCGCGGCGACCGTGAACCAATCGATCTGAATGGGCCTCTCGGAAAAATGGCCGAGGTCGGCGTAAAGGGCCTCCGCGCCGGTCGCCACCAGGAACACGGCCCCTAGGACCAAATACCCCGAAAAGCCGTTCCTCCACAAGAAATCCGCCGCGTAGAGCGGATTAAACGCCGCCAAAACCGCCGGCTCGCGGGAGATGCTCCACGCCCCCAGTCCCGCCAGGCAAAAAAACCAAAGGATGATGATCGGGCCGAAAACTATCCCCACGCCGGTGGTACCCTTGCGCTGAAACAGGAACAGGACCGCCAGTATCGCGACGGTGATAGGGATCACGTAGGGCGACAGGAAAGGAGTGGCGACCTCCAGCCCTTCGACGGCGCTGAGCACCGAGATCGCCGGGGTGAGCATGCCGTCGCCATAGAGCAGGGCCGCCCCGAAAAGACCCAGCGCCAAGACGAATTTCTGGGTCCACGGGCCGATGGTGGGAGAGCGCGCCAACGCCATCATGGCCAGGATCCCTCCCTCTCCCTTGTTGTCCGCTCGGAGCACGTAGACGAGGTACTTGAGCGTGACCAAAATCAACAGGGTCCATACGATGAGCGATAAAACGCCCAGGATATTATCGTGCGTGACGGGAACCGAATGGGGGCCGTAAAAGCACTCTCGAATGGCGTAAAGGGGACTGGTGCCTATGTCCCCGTACACTACGCCCAAGGCGGTCAGGCAGAGCAGCGCCAGGCGGGAACGCGAAGTAGTATGCTGTTCGGCCAACGGCTCTATACTAGCATTTTAGCGGGCGGGTGTCGGCGGGGGCCGGAGGGCCAAAACAGGCGCGTATAGGCCCTTGAGTTCCCGTTTCCACCAGTTCCCCGATTCCCGGCGTCCGGCCGGGGAATTGAAGCGGTATTCATATAGCACGGCCCGGATCAATTTGGGCGGCTCGCCCTTAAACGGATCCTCGCCGAGTAAGGACAACACGGATTTTTCTCCTTGCAATATTCGCCCCATCAGATTCAAAAGCCATATATTTCCTTGATAATTTCCAAGCGCGGCGAACCACATCTGCCAGTCGAGGCGAGGCTGATGCGGGGCGACGAATCGCGGAGCCCTCTGCGGGTCTCCAGGCTTGTAACGAAACTCGTAAGGCAGCCATACCTTCCCCTCCCGGCTGCCCTCGATCACGATCTCGGGGCGCTTGACCGTCATCACCGCGAATAGCCCGTAATTGTTGACCGATCGCCACGGCTCGAAGGCGTGATAGAAGACGGCCAGCCGCCGCGGAATGCTTCGGGTCCACATCGCCTGCGTCAGGATCAGGCTTAAGGCCAGCAAGGGAAGACCGGCAACCATGCGGAGCCGGTCGGGCAGCGGCGACAGAGCGCCGCCCTGGCCGGGCGAGGGCGGCGCGGGCAAAAAACGCCGCCAAAGCGAGTCGTCGAAGAGCGGCAGGCAGAGGGCGATGGAGAGCAGGTTGAAATAAGCGTAGTTTCCGGTTATTTCCAGCATAGCCTGAAACAGGATGAACGTGGCGCCCGCGGCGATTCGTGGGCGCCGCGGCATGAAAAGCAAGAACGGCAACGCCAATTCGACGAAAAAGACCAGGCCGGTCGATAGAATGTGGAACCGGGCGGGAAGATGGTGGACATACCAGGCGATCCAGTTCGGCAGAGGCTGTGTCTCGTAATGGAATTGCAGGGCCGTCCAATCCCGCCATACCAGATCTCCGCTGAGCAGCTTCACGCAGCCCGATTGGAACATCAGCCGGAACAGCAGCCATCGGAGCAGCAATAGGATGAACGCCGAGGGAGGCCTTTCCTTCGCCGGCCGCGGCCATATTCCCCAAGGGGCCAGAAGCATCGCCAGAAATCCGGCCTCCAGGAGCAGATTATCCCATTGGAAGGCCAAGAACTCCTGGCCGATATTGACGAAGGACAAATAGAGCGCCCACAAGGCTAAAAACACCGGCCCTGGCCATATCCCGGCCATGCCCAGAAGCGAAAGGATCATCCCGGCGCCGCAGGCCCAATGGAGCGACGCGTCCAGAGGCAGGAACCAAAAAAGCGTCGGCAGCTTCCAGAAGGGCCGAGGCCCGAGCGGGACCGATACTCGCTGCAACAACTCCTTGGCCGGCAGCACGCCGGACTGTCCCCAAAGCCCGGCGATCTGCGGCCAGAGCGATGCGAAAGCGATCAAATAGACCGCCCCCATGGCGAACAAGAAAATCCGGCGCGAGAGAAAGAACGTTTCCGGCTCCTCTAGCGTACCCCAAAGCCATCGCGTAAGCCGGGAAAACGCCGTTCGATGCCGCGCGACGAACCGGTACGCCCTCTCCGATACCGGGGCGAAGCCGGGAATCCTGCGGTAGGCCCAAAGCGCCCAGCCGCCGCGCGGAGCCATGCTCAAGGCGGCGAACACGGCCTCGGCCCCCGAATACGCCTTCCCCTCGGAGTCGAAAAAATGGACGGCTTCGGCGAAGCGTTCGGTGGAAACGCCGCGGTAATCCCCGGTCTCCTGGTAGGGGCGAAATTCGACCCACGGACCCAATTTGTGCCGCCAGCGCTTCACCCAGCGTAGGCAAAAACCGCAATTGCCGTCGTAGATTAGCACGGAAGGCCTAGGCACAAAATTCATCGGGTCAAATGCAGCAGTACGATTGGGTCTTTCGGGTAAAAAATACTAGGCCCAAAGACTGGACATAGTTGGGTCTGATGCTCCTTTCGATAATCCGCCTCACAGGCCATCCTACTTTGGCAGGAGAGGAGGCAACCTCTCCAGGAGGCTACATAATATGAAAAAGAATCTTATTGTGGCATTAGGATTCGCTTTAAACTGTTTTGGAACCGCCTACAACCACGCCGCAGACATGGAAGAGATGAGCCTCAGCATAGGGGATCCGTCGGTCTCAGCGGCGACCGGCCTAAGCGGGATACGAATGTCCATAAGTCAACTCGTAGATCGGTACCGAGGTTGCTCGAGTTCCTGCCACCAAGAGAAAGTTCTCCAGTTCGGCCAGAAGGCGGACATGCGCCTGACAGAAGAGCGGCAAATCGCTCATCTGGTAGGTGACGGTCGAGTAGAACCCTACATCGTTCAGGCCCTGGCCCTGCTTCCTAATTTCGAGCCTGAGAAGTTTATTGCCGACATCCAAGATCCACGTTTAGCGCAGCTTGTCAGAAGCGCAGACGTCGTCAACACGCTATTTGCCATCGGCAACGGCATGGATCGAGTCAATCTGCCCTGGGGCAAGCATTTAGCGATCACGGTCAATCGGAAGGCCGAACAAGTAAATTTCGGCGCACTGGTACATGTCGGCACCATGGCGCGGGACGAAGTCGTCATTCAGGATAAGGAACATGCCGGGCCCTGGGCGCCGTACCAGACCGTGAGGCTATTGCGAGCGAGCGGCTTCAGTCAGGGCGACCCGCGGGCAATGACCAACGGTTACGAAAAAATGGTGCGGAATGCGCTAAGTCCCGATCGCATCATCGTCGAGCTCAGCATTAACGCTGACAAACATAAGCAACTAATCCGCGCGACGTTTGATACGGCCACGGGCGAAGTGTTTGAACGATCCATCCAGGAAAAGGTGGACTACTGGCCCGGAGGTACCTGGTAAAAATTAGTTACCATAACGTCTCGATTCGACGAACCGAAGCCTCCGAGCGATTTCCGGATAACCAAATTTTTCCGCCATAAGTACGGCGTTTCGGCCGCCCTTATCCATCGCGCCGACCCTCGCGCCGCGGGATAGGAGGATATCCACCGCCTCGCGGCGCCCTTGGCGAGCGGCCAGCATCAAGGGCCGGTTACCGTCGGAGTCCTTGGCCTCGATATCGGCTCCATTGTCGATCAGGAGCGCGATGATCGACTCCTGTCCCTTCAAGCACGCCCACATCAGCGGGGTCCAGCCCAGGCGGTCGCGCGTCTCGGTCCTGGCCCCATGCTTGAGCAGAATTCGCACCGCCTCGACGCGGCCCCAGCGCGCCGCGCTCGACAAGGCGGTTTGCAGCTCCCGGTTCTGCGCTTCCGGATCGGCTCCGGCCTTAAGCAGCGCTTCCACGGCCTCGCCGTGCCCCCGCGTAGCGGCCCAGAGAAGCGGGGTCCATCCGCCCTCGTCGCGGTAGGCGGGCGAGGCGCCACGGGCCAGCAGCTTTTTCACGGCTTTGGCGTCTCCGTTTTTGGCAGCCAATAACAAACGCCTGTCGGCCTGCATCTGGCAGGCGGCCAGGGCCACGGCGGCGGCCAAAAGACAGCAGCGGCCAACCCGGAAGGCCATCGAACAGCATTGTAGTTTAAAATGCGATATAATTCTCGTCACGGAAGGGTGCGTGAGCGGTTGAAACGGCACGACTGGAAATCTGAAAACGCCCCTTCGGGCTTCGGCGAGCCCTCCAGTTCTCGTCGGAAGACGTTGGTTGCCGTTGGGTCTCATCCTGCCTTTTGGACCCCAAAACACTACGTTAACACTACGCTAAGTATTGCGCCGCGCCGGCGTTCGAGACCCCTTGCGGAGCCCTACCAGCAGGCGCGACGCATTTTCCTCTTTGTCCGTCTGCGATCCTATGCGGACGACGCGGGTCCGGAGGCTTTGGTCATTGCCTGGGCGCTGGCCCCGCATCCGTGGACGCGGGGCATCCGGCCGTCGCCGTGAGCTCACAAGGCGGAAGCCGAGATTGTCGTTGCGGTTGCCGGGGTCGTCGTTGTTGCGCTGCGCCGACCGCAGGTTCCTGGCGTTGTTGTTCCAGGAGCCGCCACGAATAACCCGGTTCGAGCCTGTAACGCCCCCAAACCCATTATATCACCAAGCGAACGCCGCAGGCTCATGGTATCGGCGTGGACCGCGTGGCCCAATCGGCTTCTTAAAGAATCGACGGCGTCATTTTCGGACAATAGGCCGCAGGCCAGGCCTTCCGCGCTCCGCCTCAGCTCTCGGACCAGTCGCCGCTTGCCCGCATTATCCAAACGGATGAGCTTCGACCATAGGCGCAGACCGAGGAACGGAACGCCTTCCGACACAGGCGCAAGGACGGTCGCCCGAGATTTCAGCTCCAATTTCAGCTCATGCGCCAAGAACTGCCGAATCTGATCATGCGCCTCGCGCAAGAATCGCTTCGAGTCCGCGAAGCCCAGCAAATCGTCCATATAACGGAGATAGGCCGGCGCACGCAGACGCTCCTTTATAAAATGGTCCAGGGGTGAAAGATAGTGATTGGCAAAATGCTGGCTCGTCAGATTGCCGATGGGTAGTCCCTTTCCCGGAAACGATCCCGGCGCGCCGTGATCGATGATCCGGTCCGTCAGCTCCAATAGGCGCGCGTCTTTGACGATGCGCCGCAAGACGGCCTTGAGCACATCGTGATCCAAGGTCTCGAAGAATTTGTGGATATCGAGCTTTAGGAAACGGCCGAAGCGCCGAGCAAAGCTTTGCGCCCGCTTGACTGCCGCATGGGAACCCTTGCCGGGCCGGCAGGCGTAGCTGTCGAAGATCGCGGCGCGCTCGAACAACGGCTCCAAGGCCGCGCACAAGGCATGATGGGCTACCCGGTCCCTAAAATCAGCGGCCGAGATCGTCCTTGCCTTAGGGTCGGAGATGTAAAACGTCCGATAGGGTCTCGGTCGATAGCTCCCGTCCAAGAGCTCACGTTGAAGGTTCAGAATTTCCCCCTCCAGGTGAAACCGGAAGGAAGCCGCGGATTGCGTCGCGCCTTTGCCACGTCCGGCGCGCTTGGCGGCGGCGAGCAAGGCTCCGAAATCCGCGACCTGTTCGAACAGATGCCCGGTTCGCTTCATCGGGCGCTTCGGCTGCGCATCCAGCCGCCGATCATGCGTCCGGCCTCGTCGACGTTGCGGATGATATACTCAAAACCCCGATGGTCCAGATGACGCTCCTCGTGGCTAATCCTTAGAAGAACCCGCAGCTTTTCCAGGGACAGGCTCGCCTGCGACAGGGCGGTCGTCTTCTCCTTGGCGTAGCGGGCTTCGACTATTTTCTCGAGAACGTCGAGCGCTAGATTATCGATGCGAGAGGAAAGGGTGAAGCGCACCCGCTTGGGAAATTTCTCAGTGCGGGATAAAAGGTCGCGAAGCGTTTTTTCCCAATGGACGAAGAGGGGAGCTCGACGGCTGCCACGAATTACCCCCCCCCCATTTTCGGCGACAAAGCGGAGTTTTCCGAAGCCTGCGCCTCGGCCAGCTTCGTTAAAGCGGCCAAGAGTTCTTCGCCCCAGCGCTTGGATTTGGCCTCGCCGATGCCATCGATTTCCTGCAATTGCGCCAGGCTCGCCGGCCGTTTCATCGCCAGCTCGGCCAATTCCCGGTTATTCAAGATGAGATAAGGCGGAATGCCTTCCTGCTTGGCCTTGCGGCCGCGCCACAGGCGCAGCTCGTCGTAAATGCTTTTGGCGGCCGGGTCCAGCTCCGCGCGCCAGTCCTTGCGCGGGGCATCGGAGGAGGAGCGCGCGTCGCCCGCCAGCTCTCGATATCGAAGGACCAACACCAGGGTCGGCGTCTTTTCGTGGACGAGGAAATGTTCCGAGACTTCGAGCACGTCCTTGCCGATTTGAAAATCGGAAAGCTCCGCGTCGCTAAAGCTCCCGGTCGCCGAATTCATACGCAGGGTGAAGACCTTGAGTTTCATTTCCCCTCAACCTGCTTCGGTCGCTCGCCGGGCGCGGCTTACGCACGCGCCCGGCTCGCTCCCTCTATGCTACCTCAAACAACGCGGACCAAGTGCCAAGAGTCCAAAGTCCAAGGGCTAACGGCTTGACCTCACAAGGCGGAAGCCGAGATCGTCGGAGCGGCGGCCGGGGCCGCCGTAGCGGCGCTGCGCCGACCGCAGGCCCCTGGCGACGTTGCCCCAGGAGCCGCCACGAAAAACCCGGGACGAGCCTGTCTTCTCATGAGCGCTGCCATCGGTCGGAGTGTCCTTGTAGGAAGCGTACTTATCTTGCACCCACTCCCAGACGTTGCCGTGCATGTCGTAGAGACCCAACGGATTCGGCTGCTTCGAAGCGACCGCATGGGTGCGGCCGTTCGAGTTGTCATAGAACCAGGCATGAGCGTCCAGGCCGGAGGCGTCCGCGCCAAACGAATAGCTCGACAGCGTTCCGCCACGCGCCGCGTATTCCCGCTCGGCCTCGCTTGGAAGCCGGTAGGTATATTTGTCCTGGATTTGGTTCAAGCGCTTGATGAACTGCTGCGCGTCATCCCAGGAAACCATCTCAACGGGATTATTGACGCAGAGCTCCACACCGAGAACCAGCTTATGCTCCTTATCGCCGCAGGCCTCCTTGGTCTTAAAGCTAGAAGGATTGGCACCCATCACCAGGGCGTATTGAAGCTGGGTCACCGCGGTCGCCTGCATCTCGAAGCCCTTGCTCAGCGTGACGGCATGCTGGGTTTCATCGTCGAAGCGGCCTGCCTCATTATTAGGACTGCCCATGAGGAAAGAGCCGGGTCCCACGGCAATGAATTTAGCCGCGATCCCGATCTTGGCCGGGTTCAGCGCGGCCAAGGCATCGGCCTTGCTGATTCCCTGAGGCGCGCCCTGCGGGCGATTGGCCTTGGCGGCGGCCAGGGCGTCACGGACGTCCTTAGAAAGCCCCGCAGCCGCTCCCTCGAAGCTACCATCGCCGTTCGCTTGTCCTTTCGGAACAGCCAAGCAAAGAAGCCCGAGTACGACCCATAATCTTTTCATCCCTTTATTCCTCCTGTCCGACAACCTTGCGCCCATGATACCGTGCGGCACGGCGCGTTGCCTGAGGCTTTGTACCTATCTATCCTCGGTTTTAGGGCCTACCCGAACCTGGGCCCAAAGTCCTATTTGTAGCTTAGCGGGAAAAGCCGCAGAGCGCCGCGAAAGACGGTTTCAAGAAAAATCTCTTACGTTTCCATGGAATCTTGAATTACAGAGCGGGGAGCTTGATGGCAAGTTGAAGCAAAAATATCGCTTGACTTAAATACGCAGTCTTATGTATAATTAATCCTGATGGAGCATATCACCCAGCCTCGCCCGGATCCCAAGCGCAAGGACTTCTTTGATTATCGGAAGATCCGGGACATGCGCAATCATTATTTCGAGCAGCGCGGCTACGACAAGGAGCCCGAGAAGTTCTGGGTCCGCAGCGATCACTTCCTGCGTCTCTTCAACGAGGACTTCAAGCTTAAAGGCGACAAGGCTGTCAGCCGCCGCACCCTACAGTTCTACAGTTCCCCCCAATGGCGGCTCTTCCCCTTGCCGAAATACCTCAACCGCCACACCGCGCATTACCTCTTTCCGGACCATTACGAGCTGCTCGGCGCGATCTGGACGATGCGCAGCAAGCTCTTCATGCCCATTGACATGATCCGCGCCATCCTCAAGATCGCCAGCCGCGATCTCTATCCTATGATCATGGATTGGGACGAGTCACCGGACGCGCTGATCGACGCCGTCATGATGGACAAGCACGAGGAAATCGAGCCCGAGGAGTTCCACCTGTACCGCGCCTCCAAGGACCTTTTGGATGACGGCTACCTCTTTACCCTAAAGCGCGACCATTCCGAGGCCGACGCCAAACGCGCCATGCTCAAGGAATTGGACAAGCAGTATGCGGCCATCAAGGAATGGATCCAATCTGGCCGCGCCGGCGAGTTCCTCAATGCGCTGGCCGAGGGCCGCCGGGAGTTCACTGACGTACGCGAGCGCCTCGAATACATGACGGCCAAGGAGCGGGCGAAGGACACGGAAGCGGAGAAAGCCGAGGCCGAGGAGGAGGCTTGAATTTTTTTGACATGAACCATGCAGTTAGCTGTCTATATAAAGCAAAACAGGGTCAGGGGCGCGTACGCCACTGGCGCAGAAACTGGCGGAAACGTTGGTGGATCAGTCCGCCGCTGCATTCCGCCACCCGGAGGCATTGGAGAGGGCCGAATGCGGGCGAATAGGGCATTTTATCGCGGATTGCCCCGTTTCTCACCGAGGGGGAGGGGTCAGCACGCCAGTGGCGCGCGTGCTGACCCCTCCCCCTCTACGTAATTTTTGGAAGAGCAGATTGCGGGGGTTGGTTCGAAACGGGGCAAAGGGAGGAGAAATTGAACAAGGAAGAAGGGAAGGAAGAGATCAAATCAGTGGATGACGGTAATGGCGGTGGTATTGGGGTGATGGAGAAGAGGGCAGAAACAATGGAACCCGGAACCGAGGGGCTGACCGATAAGATGCTCGGGCTGCTAGTTAAGCTCTCGGAGTACGGCTACCTGACGATCGAGGAGATACGGTTCATTTATGGAAACGAGAGCCATGGCTACCGGGTCCTAAAGAGCCTGGCGCGGCAGGAGTTGGTCGCGACCTTCACGACCGGCCTAAAGCCCCGTCGCGCCTACTGCCTGACGGCGCGTGGCTACCGGCTGCTCGAGCAATTCGGCCGGCTTCGGGCCGGCAAAAGGTTCCAGCCGGCCGATTATAAGCAGTTCATTTGCGGGCATCGGCTGGCCTGCGCTAAGGCCGGACTGATCCTGGAAACCCATCCTTTAATTCAGGCTTACGCTCCCGAAAGCGTCCTTTGGGGCAAGCGGGAAAGAAACGATGAAAAGGTCTGTGACGCCGAGTTTTTATATGGCGAGGAGGGAATCCGCGTGGGGCTGGAGGTGGAGCTGACGCTCAAAAACACCGAACGCCTGGCCGAGTCCTTCCGTGATCTCGGCCAGCGGGACTTGGACCAGGTTTGGTGGCTTTGCGGGAACGAAAACATCCGGGAAGCGCTGATCAAGGCGGCTCAAAGGCGGTCCTGGGAGCTCACGCCACGGCATTTCTTTGGGATGATGGATGAGCTTTTGGAGAGGCGCCTAAGCCTTACGCTGTCCGATATCGATGGAACGGCCTTTACGATCGATCCTGCGAGAGCGGACCTGCCGACGGCTCCGCGGCTGGAGGCTCCCCCTCCCCAGCCGCAGGCCGCGGAGCCGGAGAGAAGGGAGATTTATTCAGCGCCTGAAATCCCGCCTAACGCGATCGCCGTAAGGCCGCCAGAAGTGGCGAAAGAAGAAGTCCATGTTATTTACCTCCAGGAGTTGGCCTGGAAAGGCTTTTGGGTCGCCATACTGACGATCATGGCTTTTTTCTTGTTGAGAATTCCAATCATGGCATTCCATGACCGATGGGGCTGGTTGTTCACTTCCACGTATTGGATGGACGACTGGGTACGGCGGCCCGTGGATCGCCGGAACTTCAGCATGGGTCCTTTAAAATTCGACTTGCTCTCGCTGGAACGTACGCGGCAATGGCATCGCCTGAGACTGCGAATCCGAAACGAATCGGATTCCCACTGCATTGTCGAATCCCTGCAGATCGTGGGTAGTAGCACCGATGCGATGTTTAGGGACCAAGAGGTATCCGAAGAACTGACGGCGGCGTTTCCATGGACCGGCAACGTAGTATTTTTCAAGCCGGTGACGGTCGATCGGATGAAGCTGCGGCTCAAAATAGGCGGTCCTGGCGAAGTCTGCCGCAGCGTCTTGATTCCGATTGACTTCCAATAGGAGGTGAGAGAAAACAAGCGACCCAAAAAATTCACGCCAAGGAGGCGAACTTGAACGAAAAGCGGTACATGGACGTCGGGGAATTGTCGGACTATCTGGGAATCTCGAAATGGCTGATCTACAAATACGTCAAGAACCGGGAGATTCCCTTCATCCCCTTCGGCCGGCTGGTCCGGTTCGATCGCGTCGTAGTCGAGAAGTGGGCGGAAAAGAAAATGGTGCGCGGCTGGTGCGGTTCGAGGACGCGCGAGAGCAGTTTTGTTGCCGCCGCCGACTCAAACTAGTAAAATCGGAGGATTCCATGGGAATATTCAAGCGCGAGGACTCGCCGTACTGGTGGTACCGTATTCAAATCGGAGGCCGGATGCTCACCGGCAGCACGAATACCCCGGACAAGCGTCTGGCGTTGCGCATCTACACGGAAAAGCATCATCAGCTCACCGAGGAGCATCATCTTCCCGGTCAACGGGGAAAGCACACGACCTTCTTCTGGGCGTGCAGCCAGTACTTGGAAAAGCACGCCAAGGTCAATAAGCGGTCCTGGAACACTCCTGTCCGGTTAAAGTTGGAGGCATAGCTGGAGGTCTTGACGCCTGAGGCGGTCGAGCCTTTTGGGGTTGAGGTGGAGCAGATCGAAAAGCGAGGCTCGCTCAAGCAAGGTTTCT
>JBGFSC010000033.1:0-154608 GCA_041694815.1 Elusimicrobiota bacterium
TAATTCTTTAAACGACATCCAACAGATTTCTCGTTCTTTCGGTAGGTGGTAACGATGTGCCCGACGAGTTCTCTCCGAATAGGTCTATAGGGTCCGATTCGTCTGGGCCTTAAGGCTCAGGCAAATTGGGGCGCCGCCCTTAACAATTAAGGTAGTGCGAAAAATTATCCTCGCGGTATTTTTGGCTGGACTAAGCGCTGCGGCTTACGGCGGAGCCGCGGACCTGCTGCGCCAGTGCCTGGCGTCCAAGAAACTCTCCTCCGCGCGGGTCGATGTCGATGCCGTGAGTGAGCACCTGCCGGGCGCCTCGGCAGCGGAAATTGACAGCCTGGTCGATACGGCGGTGGTTCTGGCGTCCTACGGGAATAAGTCCGTACTTTCCACGGAAGACTTCATCAACGCGATCGATCAACGCGCCGCCCGAGCGGCGGGCATCAGCGTAAAAGAGTACCGCGGCTTTAAAGAGCGCCTAAGCCGGCCCGCGGCGGGAGTCGTCTTGGATACGTTCCGTGAGAAGGCTGAGAAGCGCTTCAAAATCCGATGGGAATGAACTGGGCGACCGTTTTTCTTTTGGCCCTTGCCCCTCAGGCCTCCACGCAGGACTTCATCCCTAAATTCGTCTATATTCCGCCCGGCGAGTTCAATATGGGCAGTCCTAATAACGAGAACGATAGATTTTGGAACGAAACCCAGCATCATGTTCGTTTGAACCAAGGCTTCGAAATGCAGACCACGGAGGTGACCCAGCTTCAGTATTACCTGATCACCGGCAGCAATCCCTCGCGGTTTAAGTACTGCGAAAAATACGGCCCCAAACAGGAGCCGATCTGCCCCAATCATCCCGTGGATCAGGTTTCCTGGGACGATGCGCAGGCGTTTATCCAACGGTTGAACGAATTGCAGGATAAATGTGTCTATCGTCTCCCCACCGAGGCGGAATGGGAATACGCGGCAAGAGGAGGGAGGTCGACGATCTATTCGTTCGGTTCGGACGCCTTCGGTCTCGACGCCCATGCCTGGTATTACGATAACTCAAATGGCCGTCATCATCCCGTTGCTTCAAAAAAGCCGAACCCATTCGGCCTTTATGACATGCACGGCAATGTCTGGGAGTGGGTAGCGGATTGGTATGGTGGGGACTATCCGAAACAGAGCGTAACGGACCCTCAAGGCCCGAGTACAGGCTCGTACCGGGTTTTTCGTGGCGGCTCCTGGGACAGCAGCGCCGGGAACTTGCGGTCGACTCTGCGCCTCAGCGGCTTCCCGGACCTCCGCTGGAGCACTCTGGGCGTCCGCCTTGTGAGGTCATGTCGTTAGTACGGCGAGCTATCGAGTTACGGCGACCAGCTGGGGGTAAAGGAGCTTCCGGGGATATCGGCCACGGCGTGCGGCGCGCTGCCGTCGGCGTCCATCCAGTAGAGCTTGCGCCGCCCCTCGCGCGTGCTCGTGAAGGCGATGAAGCGCCCGTCCGGAGACCAGGAGGGGTCCTCGTTCGTGCCCTCGCCATGCGTCAGCTGCCTGAGATTGGAGCCCGTGATGTCGACGAGGAAGATGTCCATCGGGTCCTTGGGGTTGGCGCGGCCTGAGAAAACGATCCACTCCCCTGTCGGAGACCACGAAGGCGAGTCGCACCAGTTGAGCCGGGTCAGCCGCCGGGTCTTGCCCGTCTTGGGCTCGAGGATGTGTATCTGGGGGTTGCCGCTTCGGTCCGAGGCGAAGGCGATCTGCGCCCCGTCGGGCGAATAGGTGGGCGAGGTGTCGACCCCGAAATGAGAGGTCAGCGGCTTGACCGAGAGATCGGCCATGTTCATCTGGTAGAGATTGGGATTTTTCTGCTTGGAGAGGGTCAGCACCAGCTTCGAGCCGTCGGGCGAGAATCCGCCGGCGATATTGAGCCCTTGCCGCTCGGAGAGCGCGCGCGTCAGGCCGCTGCCCAAATCGATTTCGAAGAGGTCCGGATTGCCGTGCTTATAGGACGTGTAAAGCAGGCGGCGCCCATCGGGGCTCCAGCGCGGCAGCAGATTGGTCGAGCGGTCGGCGGTCAAGCGCTTGAGGCCTTCCCCGTCGTAGTCGATGAGGTAGACTTCCTTGTGCCCGGTCTGGTTGTTGACGAAGGCGATCTGGGTATGGGCGATGCCCGTCTTCCCGGTCAGTTGGCGTACGATGTCGTCGGCCATGCGATGGGCCAGTGAGCGCCAGAACTTGGCGTCCTGCCGGTAGTAGCGCTCGAGCACGGGCTCTCCGCTGTGAAAATCCAGGAGCGAGGCCGTAAGGGTGAGCTTATCGATCTGTTTGGAGAGCTTGACCGCCAGGGCGAAGCCCGCCCCGGCCTTGCGCCAGTCCTCGGCCTCGCCCCCCGGGTCCGCCGCGGCGGCGGCCGAGGGCGGCTCGACGATCTTGAAGTAACGTGAGGCCAAAAGATCGTCGCGCAGCACGGAGCGGATGCGGTGGCCCAGCTCCGCCTCTTCCCGCCGGTCCGGATGCTCGGCCACGAAGGGAGGAAGCCCGATGGCCTGCGTGACCGCGGCCGGCCCCTCCACTCCGATGTAGACGTCCGCCGCGGCGGCTGGAAAGGCCAGCGCGGCCAGCCAAAACAAAGCGCTCACAAACGCCGGAGCTGCTTGGCGGCCTCGGCCGCCTCGGGGCTTTTGGGAAAGTCCTCGCCGATCGACTGCAAATATCTCTTGGCCTCCGGAAGCCGGGTATTGAGCTTGATGAGGCAGAGGGCGTACTTGAGCCGGGCGGAAGGGGTCAGCGGGCTTTTGGGGTAGCGGTCGAGCAGCGTCGCGTATTGCCTGGCGGCCTTCTCCCATTGCTCCTTGGCGTAGAGGGATTCCGCCGTCCGGTAGAGGGCCCGGTCAGGCCTCCCGCCGGCGGCCTCCTTGGCTTCCGCCGCCTTCTGGGCGGCTTCCTCGGCCGCCTTCTGGGCCTGGAGGATGGCTTCCTGCTGCTTATTTAAGCTCTCGCCCAGAGCCGTCACCTTCTGGCCCATCACCGCCTTGAGATCGTCGATCTTGCCGGAAAGCTGGCTCATGCGCTCGCCCGAGTCCTTGAGTGTTTCGGTGAACGAGGTGAGGTCTCCCCGCACCTCGTCGAGCTTGACCGAGAGATCGGCCTGGTTGGCCTGCATGCTCGAAAGCGTTTTCTTGAGCTCGCTGACCTGGTCCTTGATCTCGTCGGCCTGTTGATTGAGATCGAGCACATCGCGTTGGGTCGCGATGCAGCCGGAGAAGAGGAGAAGGGAAAGGGAGATGGGGACGGCGCGCCTCATCGAGGCGATTTGGGTTTCCCTTTCGTCTGGGCCGCGGCCGGGCGCTCCCTTAAACGAGTGGCGGCACGGCGGTTTTGATGCCAGCAATCCTCGGTCGAATCGGTGCAGACCGGCTGCTCCTCCCCGTAGGAGATGGTGCCGATATTTTTCCCGGGCACGCCGAGGCGGATGTAGTATTCCCGGACTTCCTTGGCGCGGCGCTGCCCGAGCGCCAAGTTGTACTCCGTCGTTCCCCGCTCGTCGCAATAGCCCGCGACGAGCGCCTGCAGCTTGGCGTTGGCCTTAAGATATTCCGCGTTCTTGCGGAGAATGCCCCGGGCCTCCTCGGAGAGGCTGTAGGCGTCGTAATCGAAATAGACGGGTTCGACGTTCGGCACGTCGACGAACTCCGAGCCTCGGATATCGACTTCTCCGACCTCCACTCCCGGTGCGGCGGCGTCGACCGTCTCGGCGTCGGGCTTGGCCTGCTTGACGGTCTTGCGCGGGGCGCAGCCGGCGGCGATCGCGGCGCAAAGCGCCGCCGAGACGAAGGCGGAAAGACGGGCGTTTCGGGTCATGCCGCGATTATAATTTTTGGCGGCGGCGCATGTCAAATTCGCGGCGCTTTTCGCGTTGAGAGACGCGGAATGCCTTGAGCTTCTCCTGCTGCCCGGCCCGGAACTGCGTCCAAGCCTGCCGGCGTTTCTTGGGCTCCTGTTGCGCCAATGAGGCCCGGAAGGCCTCTCGCTCTGCGCGCTGAGCCTCCTTAAAGGCGGCCTTCTCGGCCTTTAGCTCGTTCTCGAAGGCGCGACGCTCCTCACGCGGGCCCGCGTGGCCGCTCGGCGGCAGCCAGAGAGCCAGTATCGCGGCGGAAAGCGGCAATGCAAGGCGCATGTTCCCTCCTACCATAAGATACGATTATCCGTGGCGAAAGTTCCGTGTTTTTTTATTTGTTGGTATAATGAAGCGCCGATGACGAACCCCCATAGCGGAGGCGCCGAGCTCAGGGCCCTCATTTCCGCCACCCTGTCCGATTTCAAGACCACGGCCTGCGTGGCTCCCAGCTCCGATGCCCTGATCCAGGCGATGGTCTCCGCCCTGCCCCTGGCCAGGGCCGAATGCGTCGTCGAGTTCGGCGCGGGCACGGGCTCCGTGACCGAAGCCCTGCTCGAGTCGATGCCGTCTCGGGCGACGCTGCTCAGCTTCGAGATCAACCCCGAGCTGGCCGCCTTTACCCGCGAGCGGCTGGACGACCCGCGGCTCCACGTGATCCCCCGGGGAGCCGAATGCCTGGGCGAGGAGCTGCGCCGGCGCGGCATCGAGAGGGTCGACGCGATCGCCTCCTCCCTTGGCCTGACATTCATGCCCGATCCCCTCCGGCATCGGATTTTCGACGCGGCGGCACGCTCACTCAAGCCCGGAGGGACGCTGACCCAGTACGTCTATATGCACGGCGCCGTGCTTCCCTTCCGGCGTTTCGACGGCGAATTCCAACGCTTCCCGGCGCACTCCTTCTTCGGCAGCCGCTTCTCCAGAGTGGAACGAAGACTGATTTGGCTCAACCTGCCGCCGGCCTTTCTTTACACCTGCCGCATTTAAGCGGCCGTCTTTTCCAGCACCTTTCCCGCCGGGTCGATCGAATAAACAATGGGCTTGCAGGTGCCGATATTGAGCTCCATCACCTGTTCCTTGCTCAAGCCGTCTAACTCCATGACGATGGCCCGCAGGCTGTTGCCGTGGGCGACGACGAGGACCTGCTTGTCTTGGAGCACCTCGGCCAGGATCGACTCGCGGAAGAAAGGCAGGCAGCGCTCGGCCGTGTCCTTGAGGCTCTCGCCGCCAGGCGGGGCCACGTCGTAGGACCTGCGCCAGATATGGACTTGGGCGTCGCCGAACTTCTTGGCCGTCTCGGCCTTGTTGAGGCCCTGCAGTTCGCCATAATGGCGCTCGTTGAGGGCACGGCTGCGGATGACGTGCAGGCCGTCCTGGCCCAGTTCCTCGAGGATGATGGCCAAGGTCTGTTGGGCGCGCTTGAGCTCGGAGGTGAAGGCGATGTCGAAGCGCGTGCCCCGGAGCAGGGCGGCCGCCTGCCGGGCCTCCTGCTCGCCTAAGGGCGTGATCGGCACGTCGACCCAGCCCGTAAAGCGGTTCTCGAGGTTCCACTGCGACTGCCCGTGACGCACCAGAACGAGGCGGCCCATGAGGCCGGAATTGTACCACATTGTTTTTGATAGAATGGGCGGGCGCGGGTGGCGGGCATGGGTTCCATGCCCGACAGGACTCGCGCCCCTTACCGACAAAAGCTTTCGACCCATGCCCGCCATCCGAATACTGGCCGTCGACGACGACCCGGATATCCGCTCCCTGCTCGAGGACCTGCTCGGCGAGGCGGGCTACGAGGTCAAGGCGGTCGCCTCGGCCTTCCAGGCGCGTGGGGCCATCGCCAAATGGACGCCGCATCTGGTGCTGCTTGACCGCGCCCTGCCGGACGCCGAGGGGCTCGAGCTGCTCGGCGAAATGCGTTCTCAAGCCGCGTCGGCGCTGATCCCCGTGCTATTTCTGACGGCCAAGGGGAGGCCGGCAGACAAGGCCGAGGGCCTGCGCGCCGGCGGGGACGATTACCTGGCCAAGCCGTTTAACTCCGAGGAGCTTTTGGCCCGCGTCGAGGCGCTGCTCCGGCGCTGCCTGCCGCCGCCGGCCCCGAGCCGGGTTCTGCGCGCCAAGGGGCTGATGGTGGACCTGGAACGGCACGAGGCTTCCGTCGACGGCCGGCCCGTGCACCTGCCGCCCAAGGAGTTCGAGCTGCTGGCGGCGCTCATGGAGGGGCGCAACCGGGTCTTGTCGAGGCGGTACCTGCTCGAGCGCGTGTGGGGGGCCGGCAACGACCTGGAGATGAACACGAAGACGGTCGACGTGGCCGTCGGGCGCCTGCGGGCTGCCTTGGGGGGGCTGGGCCGCAAGATCGTCGCCGTCCAGTCCTACGGCTACCGGCTCGATTTGGACGATTAAAGCTCTCTGGATGAACGACAGCTTTTACGCGCCTCGGGCGCGTGACTCGTCGCGCTTCGCGCGACGAGTTCGAGGTTTCTCGCGAGTATTCCGAGCTTGGCACGCGTAGCGTGCCATGCAACGCGCTCAAGCGCGTAAAAGCCGCCGTTGTTTCTATCGTATCTTATTGCACGCCGTGCCGGATGCGGTCTAGGAGCAGGCGAGCCTTGGGCTCGGCGCGGCCTGGGGAGAGGAAGTAGAGCCCGTACAGGTACAGGTTCGGATCGTACGGGTCGCGTCCCGCGATGCGCACGATCCGCGCCTCGAAAGCGAACACGTCCAGGTCGGAGCTGATCTCGATGCGGAGAGGGGTATGCGGCAATTGTCCCTGCACCTGCACGAAGGCCCCTCCCATCCCGAAATTGAGCACCATGCCGGCCACCACGCCCTTGCCCGTGGAGACGCGCGCCGCCAGCCTGCAGGGGTAGCGCGCGTAGACGCGCTTCGGGGGAGCCGCCATAGAACGATAGTTTAGTCGGGAGTCGAGCACAAGGCAAGGGCCGTTTAGCCGATCCTCGTTCATGGCTTCAGTGTAGCCTACCTGGGGCCGCGGGGTCCAGGAAAGAAATATTCAAGGGAAAAATCACGAGGAAACCGACGTATACTGGGCTAGGGCGCCGCGCCAAAACTTCAAGCTGAGGGCCATCGCGAACGCGGAGAGCCCGAAGGCGTATAGCATCGGGCCGGTTTCAAGCGTGCCCAGCAGGGCCTTGGTGGGGAAGGAGGTCATGACGCCGATGGGAATAAACAGCACCAGGGCCCAGCGCATCGCCGCCGAGTAGACATCGATCGGGAAGCGCCCGAGGAACATCAGCTCACGGTAAAGCCATATGGTGTTCTCGAGCTCCTGCGTGCGCACGGCCAGGGCCGCCACGACGATGTGTATGGCCAGGGCGATGGCGATTCCGTTTAAGACGAGAAAGGCGTAGGCGGCCGCCTGGCCCGGGCCGATCGGCACGGGCAGGCGCTGCCAATTCATGGCCAGGAGGACGATCACGGGCATCACCGTGGTGACGTCGAGAAAATCCACGGTCGAGGCCGCCATGCGGAGCAGCGGGGAGCAGGGCTGGATCAAATAATAGTCGAGATCGCCCTCCTGCACCGCGCGGCGGGCGCCGTAGATCCCGCGGAAGAATATCTGGGTGACGATGTCGACGAGGTTGTAGGTGAGAAAGAAGAGCAGCGTCTCCTCAAGCCCGTATCCCGCGACGCTGGGCGCGTGGCGGAATATGGCCACCATGAAGGCGAAGAAGAACAGAAGGCGTATGAGCTTGCCCAGCAGAAACCCCACCGAGCCCAGCCCGTAGGAGAGCTGTGCGGAGAGGCTCATGGCGCCCATGCGCAGCCAGATCCTGAAATGCTTGCTCACCCTCCCTCCGCGGCGTAGCTGCGCACTCCGCGCTTCCAGAAGGCCTGCACGGCGGAGGCCACCAGCAGCAGCCAGGCAGCCTGAAGGCCCAGCAGGCGAAGGGCCTCGCCCGGCGGGACCCTCTCGAGGTAGATGTTGACCGGAAAGAACACCAGGTAGGGAAAAGGGGTCATGCGGAGCGCTGCTTGGAGCGGATGCGGCAGCACGTCCAGCGGAAAGAAGGCGCCAGCGGCGAATTGCAGGAATAATTCGAAACAGAACAGGGGGCCTCCCGACTGGGAGGTCCAGAAGGCCAGGTTGGAGATGAAGAACTCCATGTAGAAGAAAATCAGCGAGGAGAGCAGGGCCGCGAGCGCGAAGAGGGGAAGCGTCCAGGCGCCGGTGGGGACGTAGAGGGGAGCCTTGAGCAGGTAGATCAGCGCCCCTATCTCGAGCAGCGCGGCTAGGGCGTGAACCGTTTTCTGAGCGAAATCCTGGGCGAGGCAGTATCCTTGGTAGCTCAGGGGGCGCAGCAGGTAGCTGGAGATGCGTCCCGAGGCGATTTCGCCGACCACCTCCCAGCCGCGCCCCGTGAACGCGAAGGAGCGTAGCAGGGAGACGGCGAGCACGTAGCTGAGCATCTGGGCCCTGGAGTAGCCCAAAAAGCGTTCGTCTTGGCCCAGCAGGGCGGACCAGAAGAAATACAGCGCGAGGATGGCCGCCAGGCCCCCGACGCGGTCCATCAGTAGGGAGGCGCGCCGCTGCAGCACGTTCTGCAGGCTCAGCGAATAAACGTAGAGGTACTTGCTCATGCCAGATGGGAGCTGTCGGCGAAAAGGCTGCGGACTACTTCCTGCACGGGGGTCTCCTCGATGGTGAGGTCCGCGACGGGAAAGCGGGAGAGCAGAGCGGCGGCGCGCTTGGAAACCTCCGAGCGCGGCACCTCGATGACCGCGTGCAGCCCTCCGTTTTCGGCCACCCGGCCGATCTCCTCGAGCGCGGAGGCGGGGACCGCCTCGTTGAAGTCCGCGCGGATCACCTTGACCGGGGCGTAGCGCTCCACGACCCGGCGCAGCGAGCCGTCGTATAGCAGCCGCCCCGAATCGATGATCAACACGCGGGGGCAGAGCTCGACGATATCGTCCATGTTGTGGCTGGTGAGCAATACGGTGGCCTTGTTGCGCCGGTTGTATTCCAGGACGAATTGGCGCACGCGCTTCTGCATCACCACGTCGAGCCCCAGGGTCGGCTCGTCTAGCAGCAGCAATCTAGGCCGATGGAGTATGGCCACCGCCAGCTCCGCCTTCATGCGCTGGCCGAGCGAGAGCTTCTTGACCGGGATCGACAGGCAGCCTTGCAGCTCGAGCAGGTCGACGAGCTCCTCGACGCTGCGCCGGTACTCGGCCTCGGGGACCTCGTAGATCTTCTGATTCAGGCGGAAGGTCTCCTGCGCGGGCAATTCCCACCACAATTGGGAGCGATGCCCCATGACCAGCGAGAACTGCTTCTGGAATTCCGATTCCCGCTTCCAGGGCACGAAGCCGAGCACGGAGGCCGTGCCGGAGCTGGGGTTGAGCAGGCCCGAGAGCATCTTGAGGGTCGTCGTCTTCCCCGCGCCGTTGGCGCCTAAAAATCCGACGAGCTCGCCTTCCTCGATCCGGAAGCTGGCGCCGACGACGGCGGGAATGTCGCGCCATTGGCGGTGCAACAGGGATTTAAAGGCGTTCCAGAGTCCGGGCCCCTTCTCCGGCACTCGAAAAGTCTTGCTGAGGTTGGAAGCCTCGACGATAGCCACGCCTTATTGTACTAAAGCTATGCGTTTTAAGGTTTGAATCCAATTTTCGGAGAGGGCCTTTTCTGGCCCGCCATAAGCCGCCGAATGGCACCGAAAATGTTCTGGATGTAGATGTCATGGCCCTGCATTTTACGCTCGAGTTTCTGTAATTTTTGGGCGGACTCTTTGTGGGTAGAGATTATTTCGCGCAGTCGAATGAAGGCCCGCGCTATTTTTACGCTGGCCTCGATGGCGACCGGGGTGTGGAGAACGCTGGAAAGCATGACTGCGCCATACTCCGTAAAGACGTGCGGGAGATAACGGCGTCCTCCGCGGCCCATGTTTGAGGTTGCAAAATGCAACCTCAAAGAATCGGCCTCCTCGGGAGTCAATTGGAACATGAAGTCTTCGGGAAAGCGCTTTCAATTGCGGCTGACTTGTTGATTAAGCCGTTTTGTCGTGACGCCGTAAAGAGCTACGAGATCAACGTCGAGCATGACTTTGTGGCTGCGAATCAAATAAATGCGGCGCTCGATTTGTTCCATGGGAATTATTGATTTCATTCGGGCTCCTGCTACATATATATACGAGTGAACCCCACCTTTTGTTCCCTTCTTCTGCAGAAATTCTGCAACAAAGGCCTATTGGGGTATTAGGTCTTTAGTCTCATGCGGGGGTATGAGATCCGGGGTTACTATAAGCCAGGTCATGAAAAGGCGATTTCGTCGATATGGCCTAGCGGCTCTTTTCCTATGCCAGGGCCTGGGACTTTCCGGATTTCGCCGGCCTGAATCCAGCGTGGGAAAGCCATCGAACCCGGAACCAAAATTTCCTTTGCTTGGCGACGTCGTTGACCTGGATGCAGTCACAGAGGAGCTGTTAGGAGAGTTGGATAAGTTGCGAACTTCGACGAGTCCGTCGCCGTTAGGCGTTATGGATCCTCGTGATCTAATTGACCCGGCGTTAGGCGGGCGCTTGGCAAGGTCGATTCAATTCCGTTTGCCTGGGCCGGCCGAAGCGGAACGTCTTTTGCGGTATTATGTACGCAAGAAACGTATATCACTGGACATCGATGTTGATTTGCGGGCGGTGGCCTCCGAGGCTCAGGGTTTATCCTCTGCTCAACTAAAACAGCTAGTCGATGAGGCAGGCTCACAGATGGCGTGTCGGTGGGCGTCTTCAGTGAATGCGGATGATTTCCGTGAAGCATTGGAGGTGTTGCAAATGGGGCCGGTCCAAGCTGAGGAAGCGAGGAGAAGAAGAAGGGAAGAAGCAATGAATGAGCTGGCAGAGCGTTTCCGCCATCAGGCGACCGCCTTGCCTGGCGAAGGAATCGAAACCGCTGTAGAGCGATTTAGGTTGCAGTGGTAACTGTTCCTAAAGTTGAGAATGCGTGGAAAGTGGATGCCTGGCACCCAATGAATCGCCTGGGGCGATCCGTTCGTCTTTTGATCTTTTTGTCGAGCGCGTTGACGCCGGCCTCCGCCATCGGGCCTCGTGGTCCGGGGACGCCGCCGCCAACGTCTTCGGATCCCGCAAAAACCCGGTTAGCGGATTTGCTAGCCAAGCTGCGAGGAACAGGAAACAAAATTTGTGCAGCAACAATATTACTCACGGGTGTAGAGGATAGAGATCGAGACGACATACTTTCTTTGTTGGATCCGATGCCGATAGTTGTAGTTCATCCCGATGGGCTCCGTGCGAACTATGTCGGAGGAGCCTCCCAGCGTCTTAATGAGGTGTTCAGCCAGGTGACGGCTAAGCACGACGGAGGAGCTTTGTATCTTGATGATTTTGATGAATTTAATAAGGACCCGGTATTAAGGTCGCAAACGATAATGGGCATAGATACGGCGGTCGCGCTGAGCAAACTAAAGGGATTTCCGGTATTGATATTTGCGCAGACCAATTGGCCGGAGCGCCTAGACCCTGCTTTGCGTCGCCGCTTCGCGTACGTGATCAACTGGCGAGCGGACGAACTTCTTCGTGATAAGCAGATTAAGAGGCTGCAAGAACTCCTGGCCGATCAGGCTTCGCCGGTCTCTGCTTGGGCGGATGCCGAGACTGCGGAGCGGCGCTTCAAGCTGCCTTGGTAGTTGCTTCCCCGGGCTTATTTTGATAATATAACGTTTCCATGTACGCGATCATCGAGACGGGCGGCAAGCAGTTCTGGGTCACCCCCGGCGAGGTCATCCGGGTCGAGAAACTCGAGGCCAAGGAAGGCTCGGAGCTTAAGCTCAAGGCCCTCTGGGCCGCGGGCGAGCCCGGGCAGGGCGGCGACTCCAAGAAGCTGCCCTCCGCCGAGGTAACGGTGCAGGTCGTCAAGCAGCTGCGCGCGCCCAAGGTCATCGTCTTCAAGAAGCGAACCAAGAAGGCCTACCAGAAGACCCAGGGCCATCGCCAGGACCTGACCGAGATACGCATCAAAGAAATTTCCCTGAATTAACCGGATTTATTTATGGCACATACAAAAGCGCAGGGCTCTTCCTCAAACGGACGCGACAGCCATGGGCAGCGCCTGGGCGTCAAGCGCTACGGCGGCCAATTCGTCCTGGCCGGCTCGGTGCTGGTCCGCCAGCGTGGCACCAAGTTCCTTCCGGGGCTCAACGTGGGCCGCGGCAAGGACGACACCCTCTTCGCCAAAGCCTCGGGTGTGGTGACATTCCAGTGGGCCAAGAAGGACAAGAAGCGCCTGAGCGTCATCCCTTCCGGCAACGGCGCCGCGAACGGCCAGTAAGACTCCGTTTTCCTCGAGGACCGGCGAGTGACAAACTTCGTCGATAAAGTCCGCATTTTTGCCAAGGGCGGGCAGGGGGGAGACGGCTGCCTTTCCTTCCGTCGGGAGAAATACGTAGAATTCGGTGGACCCGACGGCGGAGACGGCGGGCGGGGCGGCGACGTCTACCTCGTCGCCGACCGTAATCTTGGCACCCTGCTGGATTTTACCCGTCGGCCCCATCTCGAGGCTTTATCCGGAGAAAACGGCAAGGGCGCCAATAAGACGGGGCGGGGGGCAGACGATCTTATCGTCTCGGTCCCGATCGGGACGATGGTCTACAAAAGGGACCAATTGCTCGCGGATCTAGTCGAAGAGGGCCAGAGGGTGCTCGTCGCCAAGGGCGGCCGCGGCGGCCGAGGTAACCTGTCATTCAAGAGCCAGCGCAACACCGCTCCCCGCATCGCCGAGAAGGGCGAGCCCGGCGAGCAGGCCGTCGTCGACCTGGAGCTCAAGCTCATCGCCGACGTGGGCCTGACCGGGCTGCCCAACGCGGGCAAGTCGACGCTGCTGGCCAGGCTCAGCCGCGCGCGCCCCAAGATCGCGGATTACCCGTTCACCACCCTGGCGCCGCATTTAGGCGTCGTCGAGCATAAGCGCTCGAGCTTCATCATGGCCGACATCCCGGGGCTCATCGAGGGGGCGCATCGCGGCAAGGGCTTGGGTGACGCCTTCCTGCGCCATATCGAGCGCACGCGCCTGCTGGTTCACTTGGTCGATCCGTTGGGCTACGGCGGCAAAAGCGCCGAGGATGGGGTGCGCGTCATCGAGGCGGAGCTTAAGTCTTTTTCCGCGAGGCTGGCGAAGAAGCCGCGCGTTCTGGTGGTCAACAAGATGGATCTGCCCGAGGGCCCCGTCGTGCTGCGCCGATTGCGCGGCCGCTACAGAACCCGTCCCGTCTTCGGCATCTCCTGCGCCTCGGGGCAGGGGGTCTCCGAGCTCGCCGACCGGCTCGCCGAGGAGCTCGCCCGCCTGCCTCGGGAGGGCGAGGGGGCGGCCCGGCCGGCCGGGCCCGAGAAGCTCCTGGTTAGCCCCGGCTTCGAGATCCGGCGGAGGCAGGGGGGCTTCGAGGTCTCGGGAGCCTACGTCGAGCGGATCGTGCGCATGGCCGACCTGTCGCTGCCCGAATCGGTCGCGCGGCTGCAGCTGGCCCTG
Organism: Elusimicrobiota bacterium; assembly: GCA_041694815.1. Lineage (GTDB taxonomy): Bacteria > Elusimicrobiota > Elusimicrobia > UBA1565 > JACRDR01 > JBGFSC01. The sequence goes on from JBGFSC010000033.1 coordinate 13,352, forward strand.
CGGAAGGTCGGGGTCGACCGTGCGCTTCGTAAGGCCGGCATCCAGAACGGCGACGTCGTTCGCGTGGCGGGGCACGAATTCGAGTGGTCGGACGCCCCCTTCGCCCCACCGCCCCGCATCCCCCGTACCCGGCGCACCCGCATCCAATGAACACGCTGCGGGAGTACGAGGCGCGGATACAGGACGTGGGAGGCATCGACGGCGCCGTCTTGTTCTGCGAGCGCCTGGCCTCCCGCCACTACGAGAATTTCCCCGTCGCCTCCAGGCTGCTGCCGCGGCACACCCGGCGCCACGTGGCCGTGCTCTACGCCTTCGCGCGCATCGCCGACGATTTCTCCGACGAGGCCGAGTACGAGGGCGTGCGCCGCCAGCGCCTGGAGGACTGGCGCAGGCAGCTGTGGGCTATCGGCAAGGAGCCGCCCCGGCATCCGGTGTTCCTGGCCATGGAGGAGAGCCTCCGGCAGCTCGACCTGCCCCGCGAGCCCTTCGACGACCTGCTGAGCGCGTTCCTGCAGGATGTCGACAAGCGCCGCTACGCCAGCTTCGATGAGGTGGCCGATTATTGCCGGCGCTCCGCTAATCCCGTGGGCCGGATCGTGCTCATGATACACGGCTACCGCGATCCGGAGCTCTTCAAGCTCTCCGACGCCATCTGCACCGGGCTGCAGCTCGCCAATTTCTGGCAGGACGTGTCCGTCGATCTGAAAAAGGACCGCATCTACATCCCGGAGGAGGATTTCCGCCACTTCGGCTACGGCGAGGCGGACCTTCGCATGGGAGTCGTCAACGAGCGCTTCCGCAACCTCATGAAGCACCAGTGGAAGCGCACCCGGGCCCTCTTCGAGACCGGCCGGCACCTGTGGCCGAGGCTCCGGTTCCCGCTCTCCTGGGAGATCAAGCTGACCTGGCTGGGGGGAAACCAGGTGCTTCATAAGATACGCCGCGCCGGTTTCGACACGCTGCACCAGCGCCCAGCCCTGACGAAATGGGATTGGATGAAGCTGCTGTTGTTCGGGTGGGCGGCGTGACGGGCGGGGAGGCGGCGGCCCGGCGCTCGAGCTTCTACGTGGGGTTCCTGTTTTTGCCCTCCGAGAAGCGCCGCGCGCTCACCGAGGTCTACGGCTTCTGCCGGATGATCGACGACATCGTCGATTCGGGAGAGCTCACCCGTGTTGAAGCCGAGAAGAGGCTTGAGTTCTGGCGCGAGGAGATCGCGCGGCTCTACGAGGGCAGGCCGGGCCATCCCGTGTCCCAGGCGCTCGCCTACCCCGTCGAGCGCTTCGCCCTGCCGCGGCAGGCCTTCCTGGACCTCATCGGCGGCTGCGCGATGGACTTGGAGCGCCGCCGCTACGAGGATTTCAAGGAGCTGGAGGCCTATCTCTACGGCGTCGCCGTCACGGTGGGGCTTCTCTGCGTCGAGATTTTCGGCTACCGTCACAGCGACGCGGCGCGCGTTCGGGAATACGCGACGCACCTGGGCTACGCCTTCCAGCTCACCAATATCCTGCGCGACGTGGGCGCCGATCTCGAGATGGGGCGGATCTACCTGCCCCTCTCGGAAATGCGCGCGGCAGGCTACTGCGTCGAGGAGCTCCATAGCCGCCAGCATAACAAGGCCTTCGTGGCGCTCATGGAGGCGCAGTATGCGCGCGCCAAGGGCTATTACGCCCGCGCGCGGACCCTGCTGGACCCGCGCGATCGCGCGGGGATGCTCGCCGCCGAGCTCATGGCCCGTCATTATGAAGGGGTGCTCGACGAGATACGCCGGCGGCAGTACAGGGTCTTCTTCGAGCGGATCGGCTTGAGCCCCTGGCAGAAGCTGCGTTTGGCCGCGGCCGGCTGCGCCTACAGCTATGGGCTTGTGACACCATAATATGGACGATCTGGAGGCCCGAGCTTGAGACGATTTCGAGGCGCGACGAGGGAGCATAGCCGTAGGCTATGTGACCGAGGAGCAACGATGAAATCGGCCAAGCTCGGGCCTCCCCGCAGGGGCCGGGCGATTTTGGGCTGCGCCAGCGTCGCTCGTCGCTCACATACCGCTGCGGGTATGCTCGCTCCTCGCTCCTTGGCTCGCTCCAAAATCGCCTCGGCCAGATCGTCCATATTATGGTGTCACAAGCCCTATGGCCTTCTCTGACGTCGTCGTCCTGGGCGGCGGCTTCGCCGGCCTCGCCTGCGCGAGCGCGCTGGCCGAGCGCGGCGCGCGCGTGACCTTGCTCGAGAAGAAGCCCCATCTGGGCGGGCGCGCCTATTCCTTCAGGGAGCCCGGGACAGGCGCCGTCATCGACAACGGACAGCATCTGTTCATGGGCTGCTACGGCGAGACGAAGGCCTTCCTGGGCCGCGTCGGCTCGGCTTCCTTGTTGCGTTTCTCCCGGGGGACTCGCGTCGACTACCGCGACGGCATGGGCCGGCGCGACGCGCTGTCGTGCCCCGCGGCGCTGCCGGCGCCCTGGCATCTGGCCTTCGGCGTGCTCGGGCTCGCGGGGCTGTCCTTGCTCGACAAATGGAATCTCCGGAAGCTCAAGACCTTCTTCGATGAGGGCGGCAGGGACCGCTCCGCCGAGCTCGATGCCATGACGGCGCGGCAATGGTTGAGTTCCGTCGGCCAGTCGCCGCGGGCCCAAGAGAGGCTCTTTGACCCCATCGCCATCGGAGCCTTGAACGAGTCGCCGGAGCGCGCCTCGGCGCTGGGCCTGGCCCAGGTGCTCGAGCGCCTCTTCTTCCGCGACGCCGAGGATTCCCGGCTCGGCCTCGCGTCCGTTGGCCTAAGCGAGCTCTATACCGAGCAGGCGCGGCGATTCATCGAGTCCCGCGGCGGCCGCGTCGTGCTCGGCAAGAAGGCCGCCGCCTTGGAAAGCGAGGGCGGCAGGATTTCCGCGGTGAGAACCTTATCCGGAGAGCGCATCGCGGCCGATGCGTTCGTCTCGACCCTGCCGCCGTGGGCATTGGACAAGCTCGAGCGGCCCCTTGAGCTTCACGGGGAGTGGTCGGGACTTAAGCCCTCGCCGATCATCGGCATTAATCTGTGGCTTGATCGGGCCGTGCTGGAGGAGCCCTTGATCGGGCTCCTGGGAACCTCGATCCATTGGATTTTCAACAAGAACGCGCTCTGGGGGCTCCGCACGCAAGAGCAATATCTGTCGCTGGTCATCAGCGGAGCCCATGATTTCCTCGGCGCCCCGCCCGCCTCCTTGCTGGAATTGGCCAAGCGGGATCTGGAGCGCTGCTTGCCCGATTTTAAAAAAGCTAACATAAGCCGATGGTACGTGGTCAAGGAGCCCTTCGCGACGCTGTCTCCGGTTTGCGGCTCCGACCGGCTGCGGCCGCGCCACGAGTCGCCGCTGCCGAACTTTTTTTACGGCGGGGATTGGACGCAGACCGGGCTTCCGGCGACCATCGAGAGCGCGGTGCAAAGCGGCCACGCCTGCGCGCGGCTGATAGGGAGGGGAGTCCATGATCAAGTCCGATAAGTGGATACGGAAAATGTCGCTGCAGCATAAGATGATCGACCCCTTCGTTGAAAAGCTGCAGGCCAACGGCCAGATTTCCTACGGGCTCTCCTCGTATGGCTACGATATCCGCGTCACCGACCAATTCAAGATCTTCACCAACGTGCTGGGGGCCGTCGTCGACCCCAAGAATTTCGACGAGAAGTCCTTCGTTGATTTCAGAGGCCCTTTCTGCATGGTCCCGCCCAACTCCTTCGCACTCGCCCACTCCTTCGAATATTTCCGCATCCCGCGCAACGTGCTAGGGATATGCATTGGCAAGAGCACCTACGCCCGGTGCGGCATCGTCGTCAACATTACCCCGTTGGAGGCCGAGTGGGAGGGGCACCTGACGATCGAGATATCCAACACGACGCCCCTGCCGGCCAAGATCTATTCGAATGAAGGGATCGCGCAACTCATCTTCCTGGAGTCCGACGAGGTCTGCGAGACCTCGTATAAAGACCGCAAGGGCAAGTACCAGGCCCAGCAAGGCATCACCCTGCCGCGCATCCTGAGCGCTTCGGCGTCGTAAAAAGCGGTAACTTTCGCCTGCAAACGCGGCTTCGGCCTGTTCCCCAGCGCCGCTACTTGAGGCGTACCTTTTAGTAGCCGCGTTCGTCGCTCTTTGATTCGTCTCGAAATCCGTATTTTTGCGTTCGAACCGTGTTTTTGAACGGCTTCTAGAAAAATATCCACCTTATTGCAAAAACCATTTATAACAATTGCGTTTTTTGCGCCAACTCCGTCTGAAAAGAGTTGGAGCGAAAAGACTTTATAGAACATGCGCTTTTTTACCCAATGTGGATATTTTTCGAGTCGGGACGGAACTTATTCGTGGCTCGATCGTATATATAGTATGGCGATGATCGAGTTAGACGGCGAGCGATTGCTCGCCGAATGCGACACGAAGAAAGATGCCGAACTGTTTGCCAGGCTGGAGCGCTTTCGAGGAGAAGAGTCCGAGTCGCTCGCGCAGACATTGGCATGTTTGGCGACGTTGGATAGACGCAAGGCGGCTGATGAGCTTGCGGACGGTTCTCTGTTTCTCTATTGCACTCGGAAACTCGGTTATTCCGAGGCAGAAGCCTATATGAGAATCCGGGTGGCGCGAGCCGCCAACGACTTTCCGCGGATTCTAACGATGATCGGTCGCGGGCAGATCCATGTCAGCGCGGTCGCCCGGATAGCGCCTTATCTGGATTCCGAAAATTATAGGAGCCTGCTGGGCAAGGCCAGTCGGCGAAGCCGCGAGGAACTCGATCGGCTGATTGCGGAATTAGAGCCGCAGATAGAGAGGCGACCGGTCATTCGCTCTCTATCCGTGGGGAATAATGCTCGCGCTCCGATTGTCACAGCGGAATCGCTCTTCGAACCGCCTTCGCCGCAGCTTCACTCTTCTTTCTCGCAGTCGGCATCGGGAAGGGAAAATAAAATCGAGATGAAGATCGAGCCCTGGCTGCCGACGGCCGTGCCTGATAACGCCGGCGCGTGTTCCGTTCGCCCGCCTGCCGGCCGGGTTTTATTTAGCTTCGTCGGCAGCGAGGCCTTTCGGGCTAAATACAAGCGGGCGAAGGAAATATTGCTTCATAAATATCCCGATGGAAGTCCAGAGAAGATATTCGATGACGCGTTGGAAGCGCTGTTGGACAAAAAAGATCCTTGGCGCCGATTGGCGAGGAAAGAAAGGCGCCGGGCGATGGCAGGCTCTGAGGTGGATTCTTCATAGCTCTGGTGCATGGGCCCGCTTCCAAATACGATAAACGCTTGCGCAGTGACATCATAGGACCTTAGGCCTATTTCCAGGAGTCCTAAAAAACCACGTATTAAGGCCCTAAAGGCTCAGGCGGCTTAGCCGTTTGGCGCGTACACTTTACCAATGCGTTTGCCGTGGATTCTCTGCTGTTTGCTCGCCGTCGCACCGTCTCTGGCGGCCGAAACCGTCGAGTCGATCAAGGCCGGCTCCGGCGTTGACTTCGGAGAAGGAGCGACGGCGGTTGGCCTGACGGGAAATCCCTCGAATTCCTCTTTCGGGTCTCAATTCGCCGCCCTATTTAAGCTCGGCCAAGCCAGGAGGCAGACGCCTGGAGTTAGGCGCAGGGGGCCGATCATCGTCAAGGAGCCGGCGCCTCCGCCGTTTCCGAAAAATCACGATTATTGCTGGCCAAGCGCCTTGGACCGCGCGGCGGGTTTCGTGATCGGAGTTGTTTTTCCGACGGTGCTTCTAACCGCCTTGAGTTTTGCCTCGGGCATCGGCTTGGGGACCGGCTTAGAGAGTGCTACCAGCATGGCCGGCTTCCTATTGCCCCGACTCGCGGGAGTCCTCTACGGGGTCACTACGGTGATGGCATGGGCTCATATAGTGAATTGGATGCTCCGTCAGACATGGATTCAATGGCCGAAAGGCCGCGCGAAACCGGTGGATCCCATGGCGATCGTAATGGCGTTCGCCCTAGGATTCTTTTCTCCTCCGCTGGCCGGATTGATCATCGGCTGGAGTATGGGCCGGCATTGGGCGGCGTTCCTATCCCAGAGACTGGGCTGCGCGGTTGAGAAACTTCTCTATCGAATATGGTATCGCCTATGAAACCGATTTTATTGGCTCTTGCCCTGGCCCTCGCCGCCGACGCGCCGGCCTCGGCCGGCGAAAGCGAGGAGCTCAAGGCGGCTCTCGAGGAGACCCGGGGCCTGCTGGACATGAACAAGCCCCGCCGGGAATTCGAGCGCCATAGCGGCGATATGCGTTCGGTGGCCTTTTCCTCCGACGGCTCCATGATCCTCTCTGCCAGCCACGGCAACGTGTTCCTCTGGGGGGTCGACGACCTGGAGTTTATCACTAAATTTGAGCCGCCGAACGAATACGGTGGCTTCCACGGGGCCCAGCTCAGTCCGAAAGATGAAACGCGAATCCTTACCGCTAGCACGAACTGGGTCATCCTGTGGCGGTGGAACCAGGAGGAAGGCGCGCTCGAGCGGGTCAAGAAACTCGACGTTGGGGGAGACGGCGCCGAGATCGCGATCTACAGCACCGATGGCTCTCGCATCGTCACGGCTCACGGCAAGAGCGCTATCGTATGGGACGCCGATGGTAACAAGTTGGCCCTCATCGAGGCGCCGGGCGACATCCATTCGGTTTCGATCAACCCGGAAGGCTCGAGATTGGTCACGGTGCATCGGGACGGGTCGGCCAGCGTGTGGGAAGTCGGAGTCCTGAAAAAGAAGCTTCTCCTGTTTGATGTGATTGGTGGGAAAAGGCTTCTGGACCTTCCCAAAGGCAATCGGCGGGGAGCCGCGCTTTTTAGCCCCGATGGTTCCAAGTTCCTGACCCTCGGCGGAGATTTCAGGCTGCGGGATGCGTCGAACTGGCAAGATTTGGGGATTTTCAAGCCAGAACAGGGGGTGTTTTCGACGGCGGCGTTCAGCCGGGACGGCTCGCGAATTGCGGCCGCTAACGATAAGGAAACGGTGGTATTCAACGCCAGGACGGGTGAGATCGTCAAGGTGCTGCCGCCCGCCCTTTGCGTGGGATTTAGCCCGGAGGGTACTTATCTGGCGACCGGAGGGATCGATCGCGTGGTTCGAGTTTGGAAGATAGCCTTCTCGTCGCAGGAGCTCAAGGCCGTGGAGCATCGTCTAAAGAATAAGGCGAACGCCGCCGATCCTGAAAAGGCGAAGGACGAGATCCAGACGGCCGAGGAGCGCTTTAGGCTTGATTAGGGTCCTAGCGGCAGCTTTGGTATTGTCTTATTTTTGCGTGCCAGCCGGCGCCGGCGAGCTGGAGGAGGCCAAGCAGGAGTCCGGGATCGAGTTCGGCGAGGCGGGGGCCGCCGCTTCGGTCCTAAGTCCGATCCCCGCGCGCGCCCCGGGCCCGATCGCGGGCCTGATGCATTTGGTTCAGAAGGCCAGGCGCGGAGGCCCGCCGGCGCCCATCGTCGTTTCCGAACCCATCAATCATAAGAATTGTTTGTGCAAAAACAGCGCGGACGAAGAATTTCTAGGTTATATAGTCGCTCTCTTGCCCCTAGCCGCCGGGATTCTCGTAATGATCGTTTTTGGAGACCCATTTTTTGGCGGCGTGGCACGCGCCGCGATTCCCCAAATGATTCTGGCGCGACTTGCCGCATCCGCGCTTGTCACCGCCTGGTTTTGTCGCTTGCGGAGTCCTATAAAATTCGATTGGTTAACGGGCACCACTCTCGGGCTCATCGCTGTGACGACGGCGGTTTTTCCGCCTATTGGCGGAGCTTTCCTGAGCTACTTATTGGTTGGGGATCTAATTAGGTGGTTCCATCATTTCCTGCGCCGAGAATGAAGACCTCTATTTTCTTGACCTTAATCGTTCTGGTGGCTTCGGGTCAGCGAGAGAGGCTTTTCGCCGGCCAAGCCGAGGCGATAAGGCATGAGTCGGGAATTTTTTTCGGGGAAGGCATGTCCGTGCCCTCCTCGGTCGCGGCGGAGGACAGGCGGATCGGCCCCTCCGCCCTGCTGTTCGCCTTCCAAAAAAAGAAAGCCGGGCCGAGAGGGCCCATCGTAGTGAAGGAACCGATCAATCACAAGGTTTGTTCTCCAAATCGGCGCGAGCAATTGGCCGGAGCGGTGGCTGGAATTATCGTCCCGACCCTTGCGGTCTTGGGAATGGAACTCGCTTGGGCCTTTAGTGGTGTTTCCTCACCCATGACTTTCCTGGCGCCGCGGGCCATCGGCATGGCGCTGGCCGGAGTTTTGGCCTTGGCCTGGGGCCGGTCTCGTAAAACCAGTCTTTCCGAGAATGCGATGTTTTCGACCATGGCGGCCGCCACGGGCTTTATATCCCCGTCCGCCGGCATATTCGTGTTAGGGATGGTCTTTACGAGCCAGGTCTTGGCCTCCTGGTTCCACCGCCGTCTTCATCTCTTATGAAGAACTCAGCTTTCAGATACGTATTCCTTGGCCTCGCCTTCGCGGCGGGCGTACTGCACGCCGGGTCCCTCGAGGAGGCCAAGGATGGGTCGGGAAGCGTGTTCGGGGAGTCCGCTGGCTCTTCGGCCTCCGCCCCGCCCGCGCGGCTAGGGATTACCGATAAGGTCCGACCGCTCGTAGCCAGACTTTACCGGCCCCGTAGGGAGCCGATCATCGTCAAGGAACCGCCCAATCATCGGCTCTGCTTTCCAGATAATAAGGACGCTAAAATCGCGACCTGGATCGCCGTCATCCTGCCCGCGACGGCCATTACGGTGCTGGCCGCCACCTCGGCCTTGGGGCTGTCGCCCATTTCCTTCGCAGTGCCGGGCGCCATCGGCGCGGGACTGACCATCATCGGCCTAATTAGGGCTGACATGTTTAGGCCCAGCTGGAAGGCGATCGCCGTCGCCGCCGCCTTGGGTTTCTTCTTGCCGGCTATTCCGGTGCTTTTCTGGGGCGCCGGCTTATGGGATGGCGCCGTGTCCTGGATTCATCGGCTGAGGCATCGATGAATATCCTCTTTATGGCCGCAGCCGTGCTCGCGGCCTCGTTGCCCGGCCGCGCCTTCGCCCAGGCTCGAGGCATACTCGCGGAGCGCAAGGCCTTTCTCGAGGAGATCGAAGCGCAGCGGCCCACCGAGCCGACGCTGACCCACACCCTGCAGGCTTCGGGACCCATCGCGTTTAACGGAGACGGTTCCCTGGCGCTTATCGGCTCGACCTTGTTCGACGCCAGGAGCTGGAAGGTGGCCGGATATTTGGACGGCCATAAGCAGGCGGTGACCGCCGCGGCCGTTTCCCAGGACGGCAGGATCGCGGCGACGGCGAGCTGGCACAGCCGGGACAAGACGGCGATCCTATGGGAGCTTCCCTCCGGCCGCCAGGCTCGCGCGATCAAGGGGCCTTCGGCCATACTCTCGCTCGCCTTGAGCCCCGACGGTTCGCGGCTCGTCACGGGACATCATAATAAAAGCGCGATCATCTGGGATGTCGCCACCGGCAAGAGGGTGCTCGAACTCATAGGGAATGAGAATACGGTCTACGCCGTGGCGTACAGCCCCAGCGGAGAAAAGATCGCCACGGCGGGGGCGGATGAAAAAATCCATATCTGGGACGCCAAGACTGGAAAACGGACGCATTGGGCCGAGGGTAGCCTTGGCGCGATCATCTCCTTGGCGTTTACTCCAAACGGCGATAAGATCATCAGCGGTTCCGATAAAGGGATGGTGGAAGCCACGCCCGTCAACGGCGGTCGAGGATGGAAACCTCTCTTTAAGAACGTCGGCAAACCGTATTCAATCGCCGTCAGCCCTAATGGGAAAAAAATCGTGGCGGCCGGCACGATACCCAGGCTGTTTGATGAGGTGAGCGAACGGTTCTCCTTTTTCGAGCTGACGGCCTCCCGGTCGAAGGGGACTTCTTTTCCGTCGCGTTTTCTCCCGGGGGTTATGAAATATTGATCTCCGGGCTCGATGGGATCACCAGGGTATGGTCCATCGCTATGTCGCCCGAAAGGATACGGGAGAAGCTCAAGGAGTTCGACGAGCGCCTCAGGCAATCCGCGGCCATCCAAGCCGCCAACGGAGAAGCCATCGACGCCGAGGAGAGGTTCAAATTATGGTAGCGCGCCTATGCCTCGCCTTCATTCTATATTTGCCCGTCATGTCGCGGGCCGGGGAGACGGAAAAGCTCAAGCAGGAGTCCGGTATTCTATTTGGAGAGAGTCGGCAAAACACCGGTGCCGTGTCGTTCTTTAGGCTGCCGGGACGCAAGGCCGGACCCGCGGCGGCGAACGCCGCGGCGCCCAAGGCCATGCCGCCCAATATCATCCCTCCGCCGCGATTTAACAGGTATGACGTTCCTACCTGGGAAATTTTAGCAAGCTTCTTGGTGACGGTCGCCCTGCCTTTGGCGGCCGCCGGGGCGGCTCAGCTGGGCATTCAGGCGAGCATACAGGCGAGCGCAGGGCTTCCTTTGATCGGCTGGCGCGTGTTGGGCGGCTTGGCATGCGGCATTTGGGCGCTCGCCTGCGGTTGGGCCAATCCGAAGCAAAGGATGAATAAATGGGTTTTCGGCGCCTTGATGGCGGGGCTCGGGAGTTTTTTGCCGGGCGGCGCCGCTTTTTTGCTATCTGCCGTCTCCATGAACCAATTGCTCGGCCCGGTCGCCTCATGGATACACAGCGCCCTTAAGCGAGAGCCGTGACCCGGTTCGCGTTTACATCCCGTACATAATTTAGTACCATTCTTCAGTCATGCCGCAGGGGACTTTCGTCGCCGATTCCAAGCTCGCCCAGCAGAACCGCCGCTGGCATGTCATTGACGCCGATGGGCAGGTGCTGGGCCGGCTCGCCAGCCGCGCCGCGGTGCTGCTTAAGGGAAAGCACAAGCGCTTTTTCAGCCCGGCGGTGGACTGTGGGGATTTCGTGGTGGTGACCAACGCCGCCAAGATCCGTCTCACCGGCAACAAGCTCAACCAGAAATTTTACTTCTCGCATTCGGGCTATGCCTCCGGCGCCAAGACGACCCCCCTTAAGCTGCAGATGGAGCGCGATCCCCGCAAGGTCGTCTACCTGGCGGTCAAGCGCATGCTCGACTCCAACCGCCTCCGCTCGCCGCAATTGAGGCGGCTGCGCGTCTATAAGGGCGATAAGCATCCCCACCCGCTCCCCGAGGCCGCGCGTGGCTAAGAACGGGGACTGGGTACTGGCCACGGGCCGCCGGAAGACCTCCATCGCCCAGGTCAAGCTGCTACGGCAGGGAGACGGCAAGGTGACGGTCAATTCCAAGCCCTTGGACCAGTATTTCCACGGCCGGGACCGCCAGGTGCAGGACGTGCTCTCGCCCTTGAAGGCCGAGGGCGCCGGCGGCTACAACGTGTCGGTGAAGGTCTTCGGCGGCGGCGTCAACGGGCAGGCCGGGGCCATCCGGCACGGCATCGCCCGGGCCTTGGCCAAAATCGACGAGAAGCTCAAGAAGGCGATGCGCCTTCAGGGATTTCTGACCCGCGACGACCGCATGGTCGAGCGCAAGAAGTCGGGCCAGCCGAAAGCGCGCAAGCGCTTCCAGTACTCCAAGCGTTAGGGCGGCCCGCCCTCCCACCCTCTTGACGGAAACGATCAAGATACGAGGCCTCCTCCGGATCCCGGCCTGGATATTCGGCGTCTGGGGATTGGCCGTCTCGGCGAAGGGCGCCTGGGACCTGCTGGGCTTCGGCGAGCCCGAGGCCAACCGCTACGCCCCGCGCCCCTGGGAATTCGTGAGCCAGGCCGAATGGGCCCGCTACGCCTTCTTCGAGCTCTGCTATGGGCTGGCCTGCCTTGCCCTGGCCTGCCTTATGATGCGATTTGCGCGCTTTTTGCCCGAGACCCTGGAGCGCCCGAAGGCCGAGCCGGCCTTCGACATATTCCGTTAGCATGCCCCCGCTGCCGGCAACTACTAAGGCACTCTCGTCGCTGCCTCCCTACTTGTTCGTCAAGCTCAACTCCGTCAAGGAGGAGGCCCAGCGGCGCGGGTTAAGCCTGATCGATCTCGGCATGGGCAACCCCGACCGGCCCACGCCGGAGCATGTCGTGGGGGCCCTGTGCCGCGCGGCCAAGGACGACCCCTCCACGCACCGCTACCCGCAGACCCGAGGGACTGCGGCGCTGCGCAAGGCCATCGCCGACTGGTACGGCCGCCGTTTCGGCGTGGCTCTAGATCCCGAGACCGAGGTGCTGCCCTTGATCGGCTCCAAGGAGGGGCTGGCCCATCTTTTCTTCGCTTATCTGGGGCCTTCCGATTACGCGCTCATCCCCAGCCCGTGTTATCCGGTCCACTACAACGGCACTTTGCTCACCGGCACCAAGCTGCATTTGATGCCGCTCCTCGAGCGCAACGCCTTCCTGCCGGAGCTCTCCAAGATCCCCAAGGCGGTCGCCGCGAAGGCGAAGATCCTCCTCATCAATTATCCGAACAACCCGACGGGGGCCGTCGTCGAGGATCTTTCCCTGTTCGAACGCTGCGTCGCCTTCGCCAAGAAGCACCGCTGCTTCGTGGTGCATGACAACGCCTACTCGGAGATCGCCTTCGACGGCTACCGCGCGCCGTCCTTCCTCCAGGCCAAGGAGGCCAAGCGTTTCGGCGTGGAATTCCACTCCTTCTCGAAATCCTATTCGATGGCCGGCTGGCGGGTGGCCTTCGTGGTCGGCAACTCCGAGATCATCGCCAACCTGGCCAAGTTCAAGTCCTTTTTGGACTACGGGATCGCCGGGTTCGTCCAGGCGGCCGCCGTGGAGGCCTTGCGCGGCCCTCAGGATTACGTGGCGGCGGTTACCGAGCTCTACCGCGACCGGCGGGATGTCTTGGCCCGCAGCCTTCGCGAGGCGGGCTGGCCGGCGCAAGCCCCCAAGGCCAGCATGTACTTGTGGGCCGGCCTGCCCCCCGGATTCGCGCGCATGGGCTCCTTCGCCTTCTGCCAGTCCCTGCTGCTCAAGCAAGGCGTCGTTTTGGCTCCGGGAGTCGGCTTCGGCCCCCATGGGGAGGGTTTCGTCCGCTTCGCCCTCGTAGAGGAGCAAGGGCGCATCCAGGAGGCGGTCCGCCGCATCGCCCGCTTCCTCCAGGACGGCCCGCAGCGCGCCAAGAAGACCGGGCCCGGCGGCAAGAGCGTGTTGCTCGTCGAGCACTGACGTCCCTGCGATGAACCCCATCCATATCGGTTGCTCCGGATTTCCCATCAATCGCGCCGGTTATTTCGGCACCCTGGCATCGGTGGAGATCCGCTCCTCGTTCATCCGACTGCCGCGCCTGGATACGGCGCGGCGCTGGCGGCAGGAGGCGCCGCGAGGATTCATCTTCTCCCTGCAAGCTACGAGCGGCATCACGCACCCCTCGCCCGGCGTTCCGGGGTCCGGCTTCTTCCGCCGCAGCGCCGCCGTCTCGGAATGCTGGAGCAGGACGGCCGAGGTGGCAGACGCCCTCAAGGCTAATTTCGTGCTCTTCGAGACTCCGGCGAGCTTCTACCCGAACGCGGACCATCTGCGGGACATGTACGCCTTCTTCAAGGGCGTGGGCCGCGGCCGGTTTTTGTTCGCATGGCAGCCGCACGGCAAATGGGAGGCGGCGCTGGTGCGCAAGATCTGCGGGGACCTGCGCCTCATCCACGCGGTCGACCCGCTGGCCGTCAAGCCGGAGGCGGGGTCCGTGCGCTACTTCCGGATGAGCGGCGCCGGTCCCGGCCGGCCGAGCTGGCGCGGGCACGGCTATAGCGACGGGGAGCTGCGGGAGCTGCGGGGGTTGTGCGAGGAGAAGGCGTCCTTCGTCTTTTTTCTCAACGCCGACATGTGGAAGGACGCGCGGCGATTTCAGGCGATGACGAACCCTATCACACCGCTTAGGCCCTCCCGCTACTGGCCCCCCCGCGGGGGGGGCCAGTAGCCTATGTGCGGTATCGCCGGAGCCCTTCGCCTCGACGGGGCCCCTCCCCGCGCCGAGGCCGTCGCGGCGATGCGTGCCGCCCTGGCCCATCGCGGGCCGGACGACGAAGGGCAATGGTCCCAGGGGCCCGCCTGCTTCGGCTTCCGCCGCCTGTCGATCCTGGATTTAAGCGGCGGGCGCCAACCGATGTCCTCGGCCGACGGGAGGCTCACCGTCGTCTTCAACGGCGAAATCTATAACCATCCGCAGCTCCGCTCCGAGCTGGAGGCGGCGGGCGCACGCTACCGCACGCGTTCGGACACCGAGACCATACTCCATCTCTACGAGCGATACGGCGCCGGCGCCTTGGGTCGCCTACGCGGCATGTTCGCCGTCGCGTTATGGGACTCCTCCAGCGCGGAGCTACTGCTCGCCCGCGACCCGATCGGTATCAAGCCCCTTTATTACAGCGCCGGCCCGCGCGAGCTGCTTTTCGCCTCCGAATTGCGCGCCTTGGTGGCCGGGGGCGTCTCGACGCGGCTCGATGAGCGCGGCGTTTGGGAATACCTGCTCGACGGCTTCGTGCGCGCCCCGCGCACGGCCCTCGCGAGCGTCCGCAAGCTGCCGCCGGGGCATCTGCTGAGGGCCGGCGCCGCGGGCGTGCGCGTCGAGCGATTCTGGAGCCCTCCGCCGGCGCAGACCCGCATCGACGACGAACGGGAGGCTTTGGAGCGGCTGGAGTCCCTGCTCCTCGATTCGGTCCGCTCGCAAATGCTTAGCGACGTGCCGGTCGGAGCGTTCTTGAGCGGGGGGGTCGATTCGAGCCTGGTGGCCGCCCTCATGACGCGGGCCTCGCCCCGCCCGGTCTCCACATTCTCGATCGGCTTTTCCGGAGCGCGTCCCGGGCTCGACGAGTCCGCTTACGCCAGGACGGTCGCCCGGCATTTGGGAACCGACCATCACGAGCTGGTCCTCGGGGCTCGGGTGCTCGACGACCTCGAGCGGCTCTCGGAGTGCTTAGACGAGCCGGTGGCCGATTCGGCGATGCTGCCGACCCTGCTCTTGTCGCGCTTCGCCCGCGAACGCGTGAAGGTCGTTCTCACCGGAGAGGGTGCTGACGAGCTTTTCGCCGGGTATAACCGGTACAAGGCGGCTCTCCTTTCCGAGCGCATCCAAGGCCTTCCGGGCTGGCTACGGCCGCCGGCCGCCGCGCTCGCCCGGCGCCTCGGCCGGGGCCGCGTATTCGAGGGCATCCCCTATTCCTCGCTGGTCGACTGGGCCTCGGCCTTAAGGCACGGGGACGCGGCCGGGCTGCGTTCGGTTTGCGCGCCGGAATTTTTCGAAAGCGCGAGCCGCGAGCCGGCGCCGGATGGCTGGGAGCGGCCCGGCCTCGACGCCGCATTGGCCTACGACCTACGCAACGTGCTCTGCGACGCGCTGCTCATGAAGGTCGACAAATCGAGCATGCGCGCTTCCTTGGAGGCTCGCGTCCCTTTCCTGGACCCGGGGCTGGTCTCCTTCGCGGCCCGGCTCCACCCGAGCCTCAAGATGCGCCGCTTCAAGGGCAAATACCTGCTGCGGCGCCTGGCGGAGAAGCTACTCCCGCGGTCCATCGCCTGGCGGCGCAAGCACGGCTTCATCGTGCCTTGGGAAGAATGGCTGAGCCGTCCCTCCGAGGCGACCTCCGCCTTGCTCAGCGGCCAGACGTTAAGGGACTGCGGTATTTTCGACCTGGCGGCCGTCGGGCGCCTGCGCGGCGCCTTGATCGCGGGACGCGCCGGCGACGCGGGGCTGCTATTTAGGGTGGCGGTGTTCGCCTTGTGGCTCGACGGGATTCAAGAAAAAGCCGAAAAATTGATAGCATATCGCCGCTCATGAGGCGCGCCTTGTGGGGCCTGCTGCTCGTTCTCGCGGCGCCGGCGCACGCCGGCAAAATCCGCCTCGTCGTCTACCACACCAACGACGTGCACGGCTGGATCATGGCGCAGCCGGCGACATTCTCGGCCGACGTCTCCTCGCGGATGATCGGCGGCTACCCGGCGCTGGCCCGCCTGCTCTCGCGCGAGAAATTGCCCCGCCTGCTGCTCGACGGCGGCGACTGGTTCCAGGGCACGCCGGAGGGCACGCTCACCAACGGCCGCGCCGTCGCCGAGTGCATGAACGCCGTGGGCTACGACGCGGTGGTGGTGGGCAACCATGACTTCGACCTGGGTCAGGGAAGGCTGCGGGAGCTGGTGTCGGCCCTCAAGATGCCCGTGCTGGGCGCCAACGTCTACGATGCCGAGGGCCGCCGCGCCGATTTCGTCAAGCCCTACGTCCTGCGCCGGGTAGGGGGGGTTCGGATCGGCATCTTCGGCCTGCTGACCTCGGAGATGCGCCGCCTGAGCTTTCCCAAGAACATCGCGGGCTTGCGCTTTAGGCGCGAGGTCGACGAGGCGCGCGAGATGGTGCGGCAATTGCGCCGCGAGGGCGCCGACGTGATCATCGCCGTCAACCACGTCGGCTTCGAGAATCCCGACGGCTCCGCCTTCGAGGGGGACAAGTTCCTGGCCTCCGAGGTGCCCGGCATCGATTTGATCGTCGGCGGGCATACGCACACCCGCCTGCGCCATCCCGTCCGCGATCCGAGAAACGGCACGCTGATCGTGCAGGCGGGATGCTACCTGACCCAGGTCGGCAAGGTGACCTTGGATATCGACCCGGCGACGAAGAAGGTCATTCATTCGGAAGGGCGCCTGATCAACCTATGGGTCGACGAGCTGGGCGAGGACGCGCGGCTCAAGAAAATCGTCGATAGGCACCACCGTTCGGTTGACGGGCAGCTCAACCAGGTCATCGGCACCGCGGCCGAAGCGCTCGACCGAGGCTATCACGAGGAATCGGCCTTGGGCAATTGGGTCACCGATTGCTCCCGATCGTGGGCCGGCACGGAGCTCGCTTTCCAGAACTCGGGCGGGCTACGCCGCAGCCTGCCGGCGGGGCCGGTGACCGTGCGGCGGATATTCGAGATCATGCCTTTCGAGAATGCGGTCGCCACCTTCACCATCACCGGGGCGCAGGTCCGCGAGGCGCTCGAGCATGGGGTTTCCGGCAGGCGGGGGGTGCTCCAAGTCGGGGGGCTGCGTTTCACCTACGATCCGAGGGCCGCGGTAGGCCGCCGGGTGCGCGAGATATGGGTCAACGGCGCGCCATTGGAGGAGGAGCGCCGCTACAGCGCCTCGGCGGCCGACTTCATGCTTGAAAGCGGCGACGGGTCCGCGGTGTTCCAGGAAGTCGCGGATAAAACAGTGACCCCCCTCTTGGTTCGGGACATGCTCTTGTGGTGCGCCGAAAACCATTCTCCGATCCACGCGCCCCCGAAAAATCGTATGATGGAGCTCAAGGACTGACATGCTCGAAAAGGCCAAGGTGAAGGTAGAGAAGTTCTGGACCTTCGGCAAGAAGACGCTGGCGGCCCTAAGCTTCTGGGGCCTGGTGTTTAGCCTCGTCACCATCGGGCGCCTGCGCGCCGCCTTCGACTACGACGACACCTTGGTGGACTCAACACCCGCCTTCAACAAGGCCTTTAAGAGCGGCTCGCAGCCCTTCTCGACCCAGTTCTGGTCCGTCGTCAACCGCAACTACGACCTCGAGCGGCGCAAGCTCTTGAGCAACGCCCTGGCCTGGACGCTGAGGATTTTCGGCTTCAAGATCACGATCATCGCGACCCGCCCGCCGGTGGAGGCGGAGGCCCTGCGCAAGGAGTGGCGGCATCTGGCCGCGCAATTCGTGTTCTCGGAGAATCGCGCGGCGCGGCATCTGCTGCTCAAGCAGGCCAATTACGTGCTCTTCTTCGGCGATTCCGATTCCGACATCCAGGCCGGCCGTAACGCGAACGTGTTCACCGCCAGAATTCGCCGTAGTCCCAAGTCCTCGTATAAGGAGGATTATCATCCCGGTGCCCTGGCCGAGTGGGTCATTCCCTTGAGCGAATACTAAATGGATATTCCCGACCATTCCGCCGCGTACCGCTTCCGCCGGATGCTCAATTGGTTTCCGCTCGGCCTAGCCTACGCTTTCTTCTACATGGGCCGTTACAATCTGACGGTCGCCAAAAGCGCGCTAGGCGACGCCCTGATGACCAAGGCGGACTTCGGAACGATATTCGCCGTCGGCGCTTGGGTCTATGGCCTGTCCTTCTTGGTGACGGGACCTCTTACCGACAAGCTCGGCGGGCGCAAAGCCATGCTCGCGGGCACCGCCGGCGCGATTGCGGCCAACCTCCTCATGGGATTGACGCTCTATGGAATCGCGAATTGGGGATGGACAGTCCCGATCTTCTGGTCCTTCATGATTCTCTACGCGGTTAACATGCATTTTCAGAGTTACGGCGCCGTCGCCATCGTCACGGTCAAGGCGCCGTGGTTCCATGTGCGCGAGCGCGGGACGTTCTCGACGATCTTCGCCGTCATGATCACGCTCGGCATCTTCTTCGCCTTCGATTGGGGCTTCGCGATCGTCGGCGCGACGCGGAGCCTGCCGCCTGAATCGCTCGGCTTCTGGGGAGCGGTTTTTAAATCCATGATTCCGGCCGGCGCGGGGGTTGACAGGAACTGGTGGCTCTTCTTCATGCCGGCGTGGCTCCTGGGCGCGTGCTGGGCGGCGATGTTTCTTTGGCTTCGCGACAATCCCAGCGAAGCCGGCTTTAAGGACTTCGACACGGGAGAGGAATCCGTCTCGCATGACGGCAAGCGCCTGCCGGTGCGCGAGGTTTTCTATAAGATTGTCACGCACCCAGTCCTGATCGTCGTTTGCGGTATCGAATTCTGCAGCGGCGTGCTGCGCAACGGCATCATGCATTGGTATCCTCTCTTCGCCGCCGAGGTTGGATTCAAGAAATCGTTCTGGATCACCCAAAACTGGGGCTTGACGCTGCTCATCGCCGGGGTGGCCGGCGCTTTCCTTACGGGCTGGGCTTCCGACCGACTATTCCAGTCCCGCCGCGCGCCGATGGCGGCCATCCTCTACGGGCTGATGGCGGTCAGTTCGCTCGTGATGGCATTGACGCTCGGCAAGTCGCTGTGGTGGGGAGGAGCGGCGACGCTGCTCATTTCGCTCTCCGTTATCGGCGTCCACGGCATCCTGTCGGGAACGTCGACTGCAGATTTCGGAGGCGCCAAAAACGCGGGCGCCGCGGTCGGCGTTGTCGATGGCATGGTTTATCTTGGCACGGGCCTGCAATCGGTAATCATCGGTAACATCACCCCGGTCGGAGAGGCCGCCAAGGATCCCGGCAATTGGTTTTGGTGGCCTATGTTTCTTGTGCCGTTCTCATTTATCGGCCTCGTTCTGTCGGCGAGAATATGGAACGCCGTGCCGAGGAAGGCCGGAGCATCGGTCCCGGTACCAAATACCGCAGAAGCGGCGGCAGCCTAGCGGGTCTCATTTCCTCAAAAAGTACCAATCTTCTAAGGACACAGCTTTTTCCTGGTTAAAGGCGATTTTCTTATGCTATAATTGTGCCCTGTCGTTGACGGTGCCGTTTGTGGCCAAATTGACCACAATCGAATGACATCCACGCTTAGACGGCCGATCATCGCGGGCAATTGGAAGATGAATTTGAGCCTGCGGGAATCGGCCGATTTGATTCGCGCCCTGCTCGACGGCATCCCCGCCCCAGGCTCGGGTCCCGAGATCATTGTTGCCCCTCCCTTCACCGCCTTGACCGTGGCCGCCGAGCTTCTTAGGGGCCGGCCCGTGCGCCTGGCGGCTCAAAATCTCTTTTGGGAGAAATCCGGGGCTTTCACCGGCGAGATATCTCCCGCCCAGCTCAAGGACGCCGGCTGTTCCGCGGTGATCATAGGCCACTCGGAACGCCGCAGGCTTTTCGGCGACAGCGACGCCTCCGTGGCCAAGAAGCTCAAGGCGGCGCTGGGCGAGGGGCTCCTCCCAATCGTCTGCATCGGCGAGACCTTGGAGGAACGCGAAGGCCAGAAAACCTACCGGGTGCTTGAGACCCAGATCCAGGGGGCCCTGCAGGGACTGGCACCGTCCGAGCTGGCGACCCTGGTGATCGCCTACGAGCCGGTCTGGGCCATCGGCACGGGCAAAACGGCCACGCCGGCCCAGGCCCAGGACGCGCATCTGTTCATCCGCAAGCAATTAGCGAGGCTGCACGGCGAGGGCTTCGCCCAGGCCGCGCGAATCCTATACGGGGGATCGGTGGCCCCGGAGAACATCGACTCCCTGATGGCGCAGCCGGATGTCGACGGCGCCTTAGTCGGGGGGGCCAGCCTAAAACCCGTTTCATTCCTCAGGATCGTTCATTATAAAAAGGAGATTTTGCATGGATCAAAATCCTGAATTGGCCAAGCGGATCACCGAAAAGGTGGTCGAGAGGATGGAGCGCTCCAAGACTCCGATTCCCGTCGGCGTGTCCAACCGGCATGCCCATCTGGACCAGGCGCATTGGGACATCCTTTTCGGCAAGGAGCTCTCCCCCCGCAAGTTCCGCTCGGTCAAGCAGCCTGGTTTCTTCGCCTGCTACGAGACCGTCGACATCGAGGGCCCCAAGGGTAAAATCTCCAACGTGCGTCTCATCGCCCCGCACCGCCCCAAGACCCAGATCGAAATTTCTAAAACCGACGCCAGCACGCTGGGCCTGCGCCCCCCGGTGCGGGACTCGGGCAAGCTGGAAGGGTCGGCCCCCGTGCGCATCATCGGCCCCAAGGGCTCCATCGAGATCAAGGAGGGGCTCATCATCGCCCGGCGGCACATCCATTTCCACCCGCTCGAAGCCAAGGCCATGGGCGTGCAGGACGGCGA
Source organism: Elusimicrobiota bacterium (assembly GCA_041694815.1). Taxonomy (GTDB): domain Bacteria; phylum Elusimicrobiota; class Elusimicrobia; order UBA1565; family JACRDR01; genus JBGFSC01. The sequence goes on from JBGFSC010000033.1 coordinate 33,983, forward strand.
GATCGTCCGGGTACGCGCGGGATCGGGCGGCATCCGCGAACTGATTTTCGAGCAGGTCTTGGTGAGGGTCTCCGACCAGTTCAGCTTGGAGATCCACCTGGACACGGACGAGGCCAACGCCGCATGGGTGAAGTCGGGCGACTTGGTGAATATCTGTTAAGGAGGAGAACATGGATGCTCTGGGAATGATCGAGACGAGGGGCCTGGTGGCCTGCGTGGAAGCCGCCGACGCGGCGGTCAAGGCCGCCAACGTGCGGCTGGTGGGTTATGAGAAGGTGGGCACGGGACTGGTGACGGTGCTCTTCCGCGGAGAGGTCGCGGCCTGCCGGGCCGCCTGCGACGCGGGAGCCGCCGGCGCGCAGAAGGTGGGCGAGCTCGTGGCGGTGCACGTGATCCCGCAGCCTCACCCCGACCTCGAGGGCAAGATGCCCATCTCGCTGCCCGAGACGGTCAATCGCGGGAGGAAGTAACCGTCGTGGGATTAAAACGAATAGGCCCCCTCGGCTACTCGCCTCCCCGTGGGGGAGGCGAGTGACATGATATTTGCCAAGGTCGTCGGCACCGTCGTTTGCACGCTTAAGGACGAGAAGCTCGTCGGCACCAAATTGCTCCTGGTCCAGCCGGTGGACTTGGGTCGCCAGCCGAAGGGAAATCCCATCGTCGCCGTCGATGCCGTCGGCGCCGGCGAGGGGGAGCTGGTGCTGCTGGTGCAAGGATCGAGCGCCCGGCAGACCGTGCGCACCGAGAGCCGCCCCGTCGACTGCGCGATCTTCGCCATCGTCGACACCGTCGAGAAGGAGGGCAAGACCCTCTTCCACAAAGGCCAGGAGGCCGCCGCCTGATGGCGCTCGAACAGAAGGACATCGCCGAGATCGTGGGCGAGGTGCTCAAGCGGCTGAGCGCGCTTCCAGCGGATCGGCCGCCCGCCCCGCAGGCGACGGGGACAGGCGTGGTGTTCGCCTCCGTGGACGAGGCGGTGCGGGCGGCGGCCAAGGCGCAGGCCGCCTTCCAGGAGCTCGGCCTCGAGAAGAGGCGCGCCGTCATCGCGGCGATGCGCGAGGCGGCCGTCTCGAGCGCCGAACGCTGGGCCAAGATGGCTGTCGAGGAGACCGGCATGGGGCGCTGGCAGGACAAGGTCCAAAAAAACCTCGTCTGCGCCAAGAAGACTCCCGGAGTCGAGGACCTGCAGTCGCGTTCTTACACGGGGGACACGGGCCTGACCTTGGTCGAATACGCGCCCTACGGAGTCGTCGCGGCGGTCACGCCCTCCACCAATCCGGCCGCCACCATCATCAACAACTCGATCTCGATACTCTCGGCGGGTAACAGCGTGGTGTTCGCGCCCCACCCCGCGGCTAAGAGGGTCTGCCAGGACGCGATGAGGGCCTTAAGCGAGGCCGCCGTTTCCGCCGGGGCGCCCGCCGGAGTGATTACTACCTTCGCCGAGGCGACGCAGGAGAACACCAAGGCCTTGCTCGCGCATCCCGAGGTCCGCGTCAACATGGTCACCGGCGGCCCGGCCATCGTTAAGGTCGCCATGACCACCGGCAAGACCTGCAAGACCATCGCCGCCGGGCCGGGAAATCCGCCTGCTGTCGTTGATGAGACAGCCCTTTTTCCTAAATGCGCCTCCGACATCATCTTCGGGGCGAGCTTCGACAACTGCGTGCTCTGCACGGCGGAGAAGGAGGCGATCGTCACGCAGGCGGCCCGCGAGCGCTTCCTCAACTCGATGCGCTCCGACTCGAGGGCCTTCGAGCTTTCCCCCAAGCAGCTCGAGCAATTGACCGCCCTGGTCATCCAGGAGGGCGGGCGCGGCTGCAAGGATCCTCGGCTTAACCGCGACTATGTCGGCCGCGACGCCGCCGTCATCGCCAAGGGCATCGGGCTCAGCCTCCCGGAGGGCGCGCGGCTTTTATGGGCCGAGGTCCCCAACGATCACCCCCTGATCTGGACCGAGCAGCTCATGCCTGTCCTGCCGGTGACCGTCGCCCGCGACGTGGACGCCGCCATAGAATTGGCCTACGAGGCCGAGGGCGGCAATCACCACACCGCCTCGATGCACTCGATGAACGTCGACCATCTCACGCGCATGGCGCGGCGCATGCAATGCTCCATCTTCGTCAAGAACGCCCCGACGCTATACGGATTGGGCCTGGGGGAGGGCTACGCCTCGATGTCGATCGGCACGCCGACGGGAGACGGGTTGACCAAGGCGAGCCATTTCGCCCGGCCGCTGCATTGCAGCCTGGTCGGGTATTTTAGGATCGCTTAGGAGGAAGCATGCAAGCCAATCTCGCGGTGGGACTTCTGGAGACCTCCTCGATCGCCCGCGGCATCGAGGCGGCCGACGCGATGTGCAAGACGGCGTCGGTGACCTTGAATAAGACCAATATCATCGCCCGCGGAAAATACACGATCTTGATCTCGGGGCCCGTCGGGGAGGTTGAATCCTCGCTGCGCGCCGGCATTGAGATCGCCAAGGACTCCGTCATCCATCAATTCATCATCCGCAACGTGCACCAGCAAGTGCTCGACGCCTTGGAGAAGCGCCTGCCGGTGGAGGCCTTGGAGGCTGTCGGCATCATCGAGACGAAGGAGGCCATCGCGGCCGTGCACGCCGCGGACTCCGCGGCGAAGGCGGCCCGCGTGCATCTGCTCGAGGTGAGGGCCGTCGTGCCCGGAGGCAAGGGGCTCGTGACCATGACGGGCGAAGTCGGCGCCGTGCGCTCGGCGGTGGCCGCGGGCATCGCCTCCGTTCCGCAGGGGATGCTCGTCAGCCATGTCATTATCCCGCAGGCGGATCGGCAGTTATTGGGCGCGGTCGGCAAATGAATCTCGTTATCGGCTCCGACCACGCCGGCTTCGAGGCCAAGGAGAGGCTCAAGAAATTCCTCCAGGCCCAGGGGCATGCCGTGACCGATTTCGGCTGCTATTCGACGGAGGCTGTCGATTATCCCGATATCGCCCAACTCGTCGGCGAGAGCGTCGCGCGGGGCGAGTTCGAGCGCGGGGTGCTTTTGGACGGCTTCGGAGGGGCCGTGGCCTTCGCCGCTAACAAGGTGCCCGGCGTTCGGGCCGTCTGCGCCTACGACATCGTCAGCGCCCGTTTTTCGGCGGCCCACGAGAACGCCAACGTGCTCTGCGTCGGCGGCAAGACGCATGGCGAATTGGCCCTGCAGGAGATACTCAAGGCCTTCTTGTCGACCCCCTTCGAGGGCGGGCGGCACGAGCGGCGATTGGCCAAGGTGTTGTCCATCGAGTCGAAGTACGGGGGAACCAGGTGAAGCTGGCTCGGGTGATCGGCCGCGTGTTCTGTGCCCGCCAGTCGGAGGCGATCGACGGCAAAAAGTTGCTCTTGATCCAGCCCCTCGCGTGGGAAGACGAGACGCCGAAGGGAGACCCGCTGGTCGCTTTGGATGCCGTCGGCGCCGGGGCCTCCGAAAAAGTCTACTGGGTCGCGGCGCGCGAGGCGGCCGTCGCCTTCGAGGACCTGCCTCCCACCGACGCCGCCGTCGTCGGCATCGTCGAGGGGCATCAGGTCCGAGACTTCAGGAGGCAATGATGTTCTTAGCGGAAGTGGTCGGCAATGTCTGGGGGACGCGCAAACACCCCTCCCTGGAGGGCAAGCGCCTGCTGCTGGTGCGGCCGATCGACCCGATGACGGAAAAGCCCCTTGGCGAGACGCTCATGGCCCTAGACGGTGGGGTAGGCTCGGGGCCGGGCTCCGTCGTGTTGGTGATGGACGAAGGGGGTTCCGCCCGGCAGATTTTAAAGGACGAGAAGGCGCCCGTTCGGGCAGTGGTCTGCGCGGTGGTCGACCAGGTCGCCGCGGGGCGGGAGGCGAAGCGCTATGCGTGAGGCCGAGATCAAGCAGGTCGTCGATGCCGTCGTGCGGGTACTGGCCGAGAAGGGGATGCTCAATAAGGATTGCGGCTGCGGGGCGTCTTCCAAGGCGCACCAGCCGGTGACGGTAACGACCGGCACGGCCGGCAAGATTTTTTCGGACGCGTGGCGCTCGCCAAGCCCGGCTAAAAGCGCTCCGGTCCGGCCCCAGGCGCAGTCCCAGCCGGAAGAGGAGATCGAGCATACCTCCGCTCCCGGCTGCCCGCATTGCGCGCCCGTGGCCGAATGTAGCCCCGGGCAACTCTCGGCCCTGGGGGTCGACCGCATCGCGGTCTGTCACCCCACCAAGAACTGCTCTAAGATCGCTCGCACCGTCGACCATACCCTGCTTAAGCCCAACGCCACCCAGGAGGAGGTCGCCAAGCTTTGCGAGGAGGCGCGCGCCTACTGCTTCGCCTCCGTCTGCGTCAACCCGAGCTATGTGGCGCTCTGTTCGAGGCTGCTTAAGGGCTCGGGGGTCAAGATCTGCACCGTCATCGGATTCCCCCTGGGCTCCACCACGCCGACGGTCAAGGCCATCGAGGCGAGGGATGCCATCGCCAACGGGGCTGACGAGATCGACATGGTGCTAAACATCGGGGCCCTCAAGTCGGGCAATGACGCGCTGGCCGAGGGAGATATCCGCGCGGTGCGCGAGGCCACCCGAGGCAAAGTCTTGAAAGTGATTTTGGAAACTGCTCTCCTGACCCAGGACGAGAAGCTGCGCGCCTGTAAGCTCGCCAAATCGGCGGGCGCCGACTTCGTCAAGACCTCGACCGGCTTCGGCGGGGGAGGGGCGACGGTCGAGGATATCCGCCTCATGCGCGGGGCGGTTGGGCCGCTCATGGGTGTCAAGGCCTCCGGGGGCATCCGCGACGCCGCCACCGCGCAGGCCATGCTGGAGGCCGGAGCGACCCGGCTGGGCACCTCGGCGAGCATCGCGATCGTCACCACGCCGGGCGCCGCTGAGGCCGCCGCCCCCGGCGCCAAGGAAGGAGGGAAATACTGATGGCGACACGGATCAAGATGCGAATCGACCTTCAATGCGGGTCCTGCTCCGCCCTGATCCATCAAGCCGACCCGCCGCAGCGTTTTTGCCCGTGCTGCGGGGCCGGCTTCGAGCGCTTTTGCCTCAAATGCGGCAAGAAGGTGGACATGTACTTCGAGGAGTGGTGGCCCGAGGAAGACGAGTGCCTGAGGACCTATTCTCCCGCCAAACGCTGTCCTAGCTGCAATAGCGGCTTGGAAGTCGAAGAACGCGAAATCGAAGAGGGGGACTAATGTCAGAAATCCGGGAAGCGCTGGGGCTCGTGGAAACCAAGGGGTTCGTCGGCATGATCGAGGCCTCCGACGCCATGGCCAAGGCGGCCAAGGTGCGGCTAGTCGGCTACGAGAAGGTGGGCAACGGGCTGGTCACGACTCTTTGCCGGGGCGAGGTGGGCGCCGTGCGCGCGGCCGTCGAGGCGGCTGCCGCAGCCGCCCAGAAGGTCGGCGAACTGGTGTCCGTCCACGTGATTCCCAGGCCCCACGACGACCTGGAACGGTACCTGGATGCCATCGCCGTGAAGCTCAAGGCGTAAGCCCTCCGGGCGCGACGCCGGACGATGTACACCGCCGACGACCTTATCGACGCTATTTTCGAATGCCTGCCCCGCGACGCCCGGGCGCCGCGGCCACCCGCCCCCTCCCCCCGCGGTCGGCCTTTCCTGACGGAGGCGGCCATCAAAAAGGCGTTGACTCCCGGAGCCCGACACCTTACAATACCAAGGGACTCCATCGTCAGCCCTTTGGCCCTCGATTGGCTGACGCTCAAGGGCGTAGAAATCATCCGCGAGTAGCATTATTAAGGAGAGCCGAATGGACGTAAGCAGCTTGCTCAAATTGATGGTCCAAAGGGAGATTTCCGACATCCATTTCAAGGCGGATTCTTCCCCCGCCTTAAGGATCCATGGCCAGATGATCCCGGCCTCGAACATCCAGAAGCTTAGCGCCGAGGACGTCAAGGGAATCGCCTATCAATTGATGACCCCCCAGCAGGTCAAGCATTTCGAGGGAGAAGACGAGATGGATTTTGCCTACAGCCTTCCCGGGGTGGCGCGTTTTCGCATCAACGTCTACCGGCAGAGGGGCTCGGTGGGCCTGACCATGCGGGTAGTTCCCTTGAAGGTGGGTGATTTCCAGTCGCTCAATCTTCCCGCCCAAGCCTTGACCCGGTTGGCCCAGGAAAGCCGCGGCCTGATCCTGTTTACGGGCATCACCGGGGCGGGAAAAACAACCTCGATGAACAGTTTCCTCAACTATATCAACGCCAACTACCAGTACCGGATCATCACCGTCGAAGACCCCATCGAGTTCTATCATCAGGACCTCAAATCCTCCGTCGTGCAGCGGGAGGTGGGCCACGACACCCGCTCCTTCGCCCACGCCCTGCGGCACGTGCTCCGGCAGGACCCGGACCTCGTCGTCATCGGGGAGATGCGGGACTTCGAGACGATCCAGGCGGCGATACTGGCGGCCGAGACAGGTCATCTGGTGCTCTCGACCCTGCATACGATGGACGCGGTGCAGACCATCGACCGAATCATCGACGCCCATCCCGCGCACCAGCACCCCCAGGTGCGGCAGCAATTGGCCAACACGCTCAAGGGGGTCGTCGGGCAGCGCCTGGTGCCGACCCAGGACGGCAAGGGCCGCGTCCCCGCCACCGAGATCATGGTGGCCAACAGCCTGTCCCGGCGGCATATCCTGGAGGGCAAGAACGCCGAGCTCTATAAGCTGATGGAGGGCGGCGCCTACTACGGCATGCACACCTTCGACCAGGACCTTATCCGCCTCGTCCAAGAGCAGAAGATCGACCAGAAGACAGCGTTGGAGAACGCCAGCAATCCCGAGGATATCGCGCTCAAGATGCGCGGCGTTTCGGCGGGGGTCTAAGTGGGAGAACCGGAGGGAGAGAAGGAGGTCGAGTCGATCCTGACGGATCTGGAGTCGATCTTGTCCGGGACTCCTCCCGCCACCCCGCCGGCCAAGGAGGCGCCCGCCAAGGCGATTGCCGCCAAGCCGGCCGATGTGCCGGAAATCAAGCTTTCCGCGAGCACGACCGCACCGGCCGAAGCAACTCCTCCGATTCCGGCATCGGCACCGCCTCCTCCGACCATCTCGCTGCCCGCGGCCGCTCCGCCGCCGGTTCAAGCCAAGCCAGCGGTCCAGGCTCCTCCCCTGGTCCAAGCGCCGCCACCGGTCCAAGAGCCGCCTCCCGTGTCCGTTCCGACGCCGGCGACCGCAGCAACACCGCCCGCTGCCGCGCCGCAGGCTTCCGGGGTTCCCGAGAATACTCCTAAGGACCAGATCCGGCGCGTCGGCTTTCTCTACGCCCCGGAGCAGAAAGGGAACGTGGAGGAGTTTCTGAAATTCATCGATTCGGTGGCATTGAAGGTGTCCAAGAAACCGTTGTACATCGAACGTGTGATGGTGAGCGAGTTTCCCGAGCAAGGAGATCCCAAGTTGGCCTTCGAGCAGGCTAAGGCAGGGAAGGCCGTAGGCGTGGTCGGGGTGTTGGCCTCGCTGCCCGAAAGCAGGATACGCGAAATCGAGGAGGTATTCTCTGAAAACGGCATGTTTTATCGGACCGTGCATCCAGACGACATGCTCAAACGCTCGACCGTGGTCGATCTGCTCGTAGACCTGATGTTGAGCAGCCCTGCTTGACGATGCTGGAGATGTGGGAGCTCATCCCTTCGCCGACCGCCGCCCAGCCCCATCGGCAAACGTTGTGGCTCAAGGGCCAATTGGCGGACGTCAACGCCGTCATCCGCCGTTTGGGCTCGGTTTGCGGCCGCCCCCGCAAGGGGTCGCGCGGCAAGTTCAATTTCAGTCTCTACCTGCATCCCGACGGCCCGCAGGCCATCGGGAATATCCAGTCGGCCCTACGGGACATCACCTCACCGGGCTCCACCGCCGCGACGCCGCCGGTCAAGCCGGCTCCGGCCGCGCCCGCCGAAGCTCCGGAACTCCCCGCGCCCAAGCCGATCGTTCAGGAAACGCCGAGCGCGACTCCGGCCGCAGCCGCTCCAGCGCCCGCTCCGCAGCCGCTCTTCGGCGCCGCGCTGGAGCCTAATAGCGACTACAATTTCGAGGCCATGGTGGTGGGTTCCTTCAACCGCTTCTCGCACGCGGCTGCCAACTCGGTGGTCTCCAATCCCGGGACGATGTACAACCCCCTGTTCCTCTTCGGCAATCCCGGCACGGGCAAGACCCACCTACTGAGCGCCATCGCCCAGGCCTTGCAGCAGCCGGTTTGGCTCAGCAGCGGGCCACGGCTGGCGCGGGCCGTCGCGCGGGCCGCGCCAGCGGGAAGGATCGGAGAGCTAGAGGAGTTGGCCGAACGCTCGCGGGCCCTGCTCATCGACGACATCCATTTACTCTCGGTCAACGAGCACAACCAGGACGGACTGGTGAAGCTGCTGCGCCGTTTCTTTTCGGCCTCCAAACAGGTCGTCATGAGCTCCGCCTACCCCCCGCGCGCGTTGACGGCCATGGAGCAGGCCCTGGATTTCAAAATCGCTTCGGGCTGGGCGGTCGAAATGAAGGCCTTTGGCCCGGAGGTCCAGCGCGAGATCCTCGCCATGGCCCTGCAGCGCGCCGGGTTTGCCAACGACGAGGTTGCCGTAACGCAGGTCCTGGGCCATATCGGCGAGGCCTTTTTCGATCTCGGCCGGTGGCTGCGGCGCCTCAAATCCCTCGCCGCGTTGCGCGCCGCCGCGGGCCAGGCCGCCTCGCTGCACGAGCTGCTGCCCGTCCTTTTCGTGCCCGAGCTGCCGGTGCCGGAGCCCCTTTCCGACGAGGAGGTCCAGGGCCTTCTCGGGCAGATGCCCCCGGCGCCCGCCGGCGCCGCCCAAGGCGCCGTCTTTTTCCCGAAAGGACGTAGCGCCCATGCCGAACTTATGCTGCGCCGTTTGGCCGCCGTGTCCAAGCCCAACGGCTGGCCATTCCCGATCCGCCGGGCGGCGCTGGAGGCCTACGACCCGGACCAGCTCTTCGGCGTGCCTTTCGAAATAGCCGAGGCCTGTGAAAACGCGCGCGCCGGAGCTGCCCTGGTGTTGGGCCCCGCTCCCGGTTCGGGCCTGGCGGGCCGGGAGACCGAGCTCGCGCACGCGGTGGGGCATATACTCGAAAGCTTGGGCATACGGTTCGGTTGGATCCCATTTAGCCGAGTCAACGAGCTGGCCCCGTATTTTCGCGCGGGGCTCGATCTGAGATGACCCTGCCCGTGTGGGTGGCCCTACTGCTCTGCGCCGCCTCGGCGGCCGCCGCGGCGCTCGCGGCTCGCCGCGTTGGCGCGAACGGGGAAGGCGAGAAGAGGCCGAAGGCTCCCGGGATCGCGCTGGAGTCGACGCTGCGCGAGGTTGCCGCCACCATCGCGGCCCGCCCCAGCCGGCCTTCCGACAGCCTGGGGGCGATCGTCTCGATCATCGCGAAGGCGGTCAGCGCCGACCTGTGCGCTTTTTTGCTCTTCGAGGAGGCCAGCGGGGAGTTGGTCACGCAGCCCGGGGCCTACGGCCTGTCCTCGGGACAGGAAGGCTCGCTCTATCGCCTCCCGCTCAACAACGATACCTCTTCCTCGGTGCGGGTGTTTAAGACCGGGTTGTCGTTCTTGACTGGGGACGCTCAAAGCGACCCAAGGGTCATCAGTCATTACGTCAAATTGTGGAAATGCCATTCCCTGATGGTGGTTCCCTTGACCCTCGAAGGCAAGCGCGTCGGCGTTCTCCGCGTGGGGAGCTTCCAAAAGGACTTTTTTTCCGCCGAGCATCTCCGTTTCGTCGAGCTGCTCGCGGAGGAGGCGGTCGTCATTCTAGGAGGGGCCCTGCTGACGCAGAAGCTGCGCGAGACCAACCAGCGGCTCGAGGAGCTTAACCGGCTCAAGGATGAGTTCGTCTCCACGGTAAGCCACGAGTTCAAGACGCCGTTGACCTCCATCAAGGGATTTGCGACCGTCATGCTCGAGGGGTCGCCGGGCCCGATCAACGCCGACCAGAGGAAATTCCTGACCATCATCCAGAACGCCTGCGACCGCCTGACGATGCTGGTCTCGGAGCTCCTCGACATCTCACGCCTGGAGGCGGGCGTGCGCATGGAAATGCAGGAAGTGTCCTTGGAGGAGATGCTCCGCGTCTCGCAGGAGAACCTCCAATGGCAGGCCGAGAGCCGAGGCATCCGTCTGTCGCTCGAGCTCCGGGACTCCCTGCCACCCATCCAAGGGGATCCCCGCTGGCTGCGCCAGGTGGTCGACAACCTGCTTTCGAACGCGATCAAGTTCACGCCCAAGGGCGGCAGCGTCTGTATGCGGGCGTGCCTCCAGGGCGACGCCGTCGAGGTGACCGTCGAGGACACTGGCGTGGGGATCGCGCCGGAGGACCAGCCGCACATCTTCCAGAAATTCTATCGCGCCCGCAGCCAGGCCCCTTTGAACGCGCCGGGGACGGGGCTGGGCCTGGCGATCGCCAAGACGGTAGTGGAGAAGCACGGCGGGCGGCTCTGGTTCGATTCGCAGCCCAACCGCGGCTCGAGATTTTACTTTGTCTTGCCGACCGCCGAGGCGGCGGCGCGGATGCAGCGTGTCTAACGGTGCCTGGCACCGACAAATAGGAGGGGGGACTCTATGCGAAAAAACTGGAAGGCAATGGGCTGGGCCTTGGCGTGCGCCGCCCTGGCCGCCGGATGCTACGGCCCGCAGAGCCGCGTCAAGAAGGGCCAGGTGCAGAACACAATCAACCAGGACCCGAACCGCAACCAATACTTAGAGGCGATCGGCATCGGCGCATCCGATCCGGCGCTCGCCAGCGACACGCAGCGCAAGGCCCTCGCGCGCGACGCCGCCATCGTCAAGGCGCAGTATGAGATGCTCTCCATGGTCAAGGGCGTCATGCTCCAGGGAGGGGTGACCGTCCAGCGGGCGATGGAGACCGATTCCACGCTCGAGGCGAAGGTCAATGACGTCATCAAAGGCGCCGAGATACTCAAGAGCGAGTTTACCGCCGACAACGGCTGCGTCGTGACGATCCGACTCCCGAAGAAGCGGTTGGAGGAGATGATGGGAGTGAAGTTCAAATGAGTCGCCTATGGCTGGCCGCGCTCTTGATCGCGGCCGGTTGCTCGCACGGGCGCCTAAAGCCGGGGCCGGGCGAGCAGGGCGAGGTCATCGAATCCGAGGGATGGTCGCCTTCAGACGGCGACCTGCTCAAGTCGCGCCAACGAGCGCTGGCGGAGGCGCAGAGGAAGGCGGTCGAACGCGTGGTGGGGGTATTTATTTCCGCCAAGACCCGCGTCGACGCCGCGGTGCACGTGGATTCCCGGATAATGGCCAATGTCGAGGGGTATATCCGGAAATACGACGTGTTGGAGGAACGAAACGAGGCGGGTTTCTTTAAGATGCGCATCCGCGCCCTGGTGCTCTACCGCAAGATCGGCGACGATTTAAGGGAGCTCGGCCTGCTTCGCCCGCCTCCTCCCCCGGGCAATCCGAGGGTGAGCGTGCTGCTTAAGCCCGACGGCGCTGCGGGATCTGGGAGCCTGGCCGCGCGTGGGGTGCGCACGGCACTCGTGGAGCGTGGGTTCGCGGTGATCGACGGCGAGGGCGCCTACGACCTCGCGGTGACGGGGGATGCCGACGCGCATCCCATCGAGGACTCCCGCCTGGCGGGATTCCGCTCCTTCCGCGCGCGCGTCTCACTGCAGGCCAGCAAGATGGGCTCATCGCAGCTCTTGAGCCGCAAGACCCAGGAGGCCTCCGCACTCGACCCCTCACCAGAGGTGGCCCGGGCCAAGGCCCTCGACGTCGCCGGCGCCATGGCCGGCGAAGCCTTGGCGGCGGAACTCTCGAAGGCGCTGGCCTCGCGCATCGAGGTGCGTCTGCGCATCCATGGGATCAAGGGGCTCGAGAAGATACGGGCCGTGGCCGAGGATGTGCGGGGCAATCCCGGGGTGGCCGCGGTGACGCTGTCGGCCTATCGGGACGGGATCGCGGAATTACAGGTGACGACGGAGCGGATCCCGGGCGACGAGCTGGCGGCGCTCATGCTCCGGATGCGATCGCACCGCTTCGCCGCCAGGTCGGTGTCTCCCTATGAGGTCGAACTGGAGGGGCAATAGCCTTGCCGCCCTGCTCGTGGCGGCCGGCTGCGCTCCGGCGCCGGTGCGTTTCACCTCCGCCAATTTCCACGCGCTGGCTCCGCCTCGCGTGGCCGTGCTGCCGTTCGACAACTGGAGCGTCGACTTGGTCGGTCCGGCGATGCTCCGGAGCCTATTCGAGGCGCGCCTGCGGGAGCGCGGCTACGAGGTGGTCTCTATGGAGGCGGTCGATGCCCGATTGCGGGAGCTGGGCGTCACCCACGGGGGCCAGCTGAAGGCCTTTTCGCCCCAGGCGCTCGGTTCGGCCCTGGGGGTGGAGGGGCTCATCTACGGGACGGTCGAGGAGTTCGTGATGCAGAACATCGGCTTCATCGCGCGGCGCTGCGTGCGCCTGCACGCCAGATTGGTGCATGCCGCCGGCGGCGAGCGGCTCTGGGAGGACACGGGGGAGGGGAATTGGGCCCGGGTAACTTTCGACAAGAAGGAGGCGCAGCGTATCTTCTTGGAGGGTTGGACCTACCGCGAGATCGAAAATATATTCAGGAATCCCCTTTTACCCGAATCGAAGGCGGCCGTGCAAGACCTCATTTCGCGCCTGCCGAGGAGGAGTTCATGAACAAGCGTTTGTTTTTAGCCGTGATCCTTGGGCTTTCGGCCTGCGGCCCCAGCGCGTCGGTGCATAGGCGCCAGCCCGTTACGGCCACGGAGACTCGCGCGCTCGACTCGAAATATACCGGCCCCAAGCGCCGCATCGGCATCGTCGATTTCGAGAACAAGAGCGCCTACGGACAGAACCGGCTGGGGAGCGCAGCCTCCGACATACTCGTCACCGAGCTGGCCAAGACCGGCAAATTCGTCGTGGTGGAGCGCGATAAGCTGCAGAAAATATTCGACGAGCAGAAATTGCAGGCTTCCGGGGCCGTCGACGCCAGGACCGTCGTGCGGGTCGGCAAGATCCTGGGGCTAAACGCCATCGTCACCGGCGCCGTCTCGCAATTCGGCGTCAAGGAGGAGGGCAGCGACTACCTCCTGGTGGCCTCCAAGCGTCAGGTCGCCGAGGTGACGGTGGACATACGCGTCGTCGACGCGGAGAACGGGCAAGTGCTCTACGCGGACTCCGGCAAGGGGGTGGGCAAGAGCACCAAGCGCAACGTGCTCGGCCTGGGGGGACGAGGGGGCTACGACGAGACGATAGAGGGCGAGGCGCTGCGGGCGGCGATCGTGCAGTTTACCGCCAACGTGGTCAGCCAGGTGCACAAGAAGCCCTGGTCCTGCCGGATCGCCGCCGTCAGCGGCGGCCGTCTCTACCTCAACGCGGGGCCGACGATGGGGCTCGAGAAGGGGGCCTCCTTGGACTGCTTCCACCTGGGCTCGGAGGTCATCGATCCGACGACGGGGCTGGTGCTGGGCCATGAGGAGGTAGCCTTGGGTCGGGCGGTGGTAGACGGGCCTTTCGGCGACAACGGGGAGGGTTCCGTGGCGCGCCTGGTGCGCCCCAGCGGGCCGGCCCCGGCGGCGAAGGATATTTGCCGGTTGGCGGAATGAACGACAGCTTTTACGCGCTCCATAACAACGGACGCGGCGCCGACCGGAGTGTCGGCGCCGGACTTCGTCGCGCTTCGCGCGACGAAGTTCGAGGTTTCTCGCGAGTATTCCGCGCGACGAAGCTCTTTAACGACAGCTTTTACGCGCTTTGGGCGCGTGACTCGGCGCCGAGTTCGGGATTTAACAGATGGAACTTATTGGCATGAGAATCGTATATACGGTATGCTCGCCAAGGTCTGGTCCGCGGGGGTCCGCGGCGTCGACGGCTATCCCGTATCCGTGGAACTCGACATCGCCAACGGCCTGCCGGGCTACACCACCGTCGGCTTGCCGGACAGCGCCGTGCGCGAGTCCCGGGAACGCGTCCTCAGCGCCTTGCGCAACTCGGGATTCCAATTCCCTCCGCGCCGGGTCACGGTCAACCTGGCGCCGGCGCAGCTGCGCAAGCGCGGCACCCAGTTCGACCTTCCGGTCGGGCTGGGACTCTTGGCCGCCTCGGGCCAGCTTCCCGCCGGCGACTGGATGCGGCGCTACTGCTTCCTGGGGGAGCTGGCCTTGGACGGGAGCGTGAGGCCCGTCTCCGGGGTGCTGCCCATGGCCGCGGCGGCCCTTTCGGCCGGGGCCCAGGGGGTGCTGCTCGCGCGCGAGAATTCGGGCGAGGCGGCGGCCGTGGGGATCAAGAGCTACGGCGTCTGCACCCTGCAGGAGGCAGTGCAATTCGTCGCCGGCGCCTCCGCCCTGCCGCCTGCCCGCGCTCCCCGGCCCAAGCCCATCCTTCGCGGCGAGGACATCGCGGATGTCCGGGGGCAGAGCCTGGCCAAACGGGCCCTCGAGGTCGCGGCGGCCGGAGGGCATCACCTTCTTTTAAGCGGGCCTCCGGGCTCCGGCAAGACCATGCTCGCCCGGCGCCTGCCCGGGCTGCTTCCCCCGTTGAGTCGCGGCGAATCGCTGGAGCTCGCGAGGATACTTTCGGTACGCGGCGAGGCCGCCAGTCGCTGTTGGCCCTCGGAACGCCCCTTCCGCGCGCCTCACCACGGTGCCACCATGGCGGCGCTCATCGGGGGCGGGCCCTACTGCCGGCCGGGCGAGATATCGATGGCGCATCGCGGCGTTTTATTCTTGGACGAGCTGCCGGAATTCAAGCGCGAGGCGCTGGAGGCGCTCCGCGTTCCCTTGGAAACGCGGCGCGTGCTGGTCTCCCGAATCAAGGAGACCGTCGAATACCCGGCCGATTTCATCCTCGTGGCGGCGCAGAATCCCTGCCCCTGCGGCTTTCTGGGGCACCCGACGCGCCCCTGCCGCTGCGGCCCGCGCGCGGTGGACGCCTACCGGCGGAGAATTTCGGGGCCCCTGCTTGAGCGCATTGACCTGCGCATCGAGGTCTCGCCGCTTCCCTTCTCCGATTGGAACGCCGACGGTCCCTGCGCCGGAGCGGAGACTTCGGCGGCGGTGCGCGAGCGGGTGTCGCGGGCGCGCCGCAGGCAGGCGGCCCGCCTGGGTGAGGGCCGAGACAATGCTTCGCTTGGGCCCGCCGAGCTGCGCCGCCACTGCGCGTTCGCGGACCGGGGGCGGGCCCTGCTCGAGGCCGCCGCCTCCCGCTGGGGTCTGTCGGCCCGGAGCCTCGACCGGATATTGAAGGTCGCCCGCACCCTGGCGGACTTGGCGGACTCGCCGAAGTTGGAGACCCCGCATTTGACCGAGGCGATCGCGTTATGCGCCGAAAACACAGGCACGGAGGTTTGAGATGATCAACGCGTGGTTGTTATCCGTTTTACTTTGTAGGGCGGCGTCGGCTGAACGCAGCCATACGGTGGTCGAGAAGGACACGCTGTGGGACCTGGCCTCCCGTTACTACGGCGACCCGTTCCAGTGGAGGAAGATCTCGGAGGCGAATCCTCCCCCCGAGGTGCGCGACCCGCATTGGATATATCCCGGCCAACGCCTGATCATCCCGGACCTCGAGGCGGCGGGGCAGCCGCAAGATCAAGCCGAAGAAAAGCCAGAAGCCGAGCCCGCGCCTATCGCCGCCGCTCCGCCGCCGGAGCCGGCCGTAGAGCCGGCTCCCGCTCCACCCGCTCAGGTGGCGAGCGAATCCATTTCGACGAGATTCCCGGAGGGCCTCGTCGCCCAGCCGCCCTCCAATGTCCGCCTACTCGCCAAGCCTGGCTGGTCGGCGGATGGGGCCGTCAGCGGCTTCGAAGGGCAGGAATCCATGGCCGCCGAGGGCGATCTCATCGACATCCGTCTCAAGCCAGGGCTGTCGGCCTCGCCGGGAGAGCGCTTCTTCGTCTTCCGCAAGGCCGCGCCCGGCGAGGCGGACGCCGACAAGAAGGCGACGTATCTAGTTGAGATCGGCAGGATACGGATCAAGAAGGTCCTGGCCGACGGCGGCTATCGCGCCGTGATACTCAAATCGAACGATTCCCTGCAGATCGCAGACCTCGTCCAGCGAGGGGGGTAATGGTATGGAATTCGACGGCTTAAAGAAGCTTCTCTGGTTCTTGGCGATACTCATCGGGCTGGGCCTCTACGTCCGCTCCCATTACGACTTTCAGGACGCGCTGCGCTTCTCCAGGCGGCACCCGCACCCGAAACTGTCGCCGGCCGTGGATTATTATTCGGGCATGGCCTATTACCTGCGCGAGGATTACCCGCGCGCGGTGGACGCCTTCACGCAGCTGCTGACGGACTACCCCACCTCCTACTACGCGCCGCGCGGCCTCTTGAGGCTGGGCAGCAGTCATATGGAGATGCGGCAATACCAGCAGGCCCGCGAGGCGTTCGAGAAATACATGGAGGAATTCCCTAATGGCAAGGACAGGGCCTTGGTCGATTCCAAATACGAATTCATCAAGTTCCGATGAGCCCCGCGCCGCAGCCGCCTTTCGCCGGGCTCGTCCGCGAGCGGATGCGCGAGCGGGGCATCGGCCTTCGTGAGCTCTGCCGCGCCGTGCGCCTCGACCCCTCCTTCTTCTCCAAGGTGCTCGCTGGCAAGCGCAGCCCTCCCTCCGAGGAGGCCGTGCTTCGCCGCATCGCCGAGGCCCTGGCCATGGACGCCTCCGCCCTCGTCGTATCCGCCGGCCGCATCCCGATGGAATGGAGCGGCGTATGGAAGGACCCCGGCCTTTTCGAGTCCATGCATCGACTGGCTCTCCGGGGCGTCCAGGCTCCCGTCCGGCAGGCCGCTTCCTCGTGGTCGACCGGGCCCGAGCGCAAGGTGGCCAAGGCCAAGGCGTTCGGCGACGAATTGCTGTGACGGCGGCCGAGGAGCGCCGGCTTTCGCGGGAGCAATTCCCGGCTCTATTAGCCTCCATCGAGGATGCGCCCCAGGCGCTGCACGTCCGCGGCGATCTCGACGAGGGCCCCGCGGTGGCCATCGTAGGCTCGCGCAGGCCGACCCCCTACGGTTGCCGGGTCGCGCGGGCACTGGCCTCGGGCGCCGCCGCGGCCGGCTTGCGCGTGGTCAGCGGACTGGCCCGAGGCATCGACGCCCGGGCGCATGAGGCGGCGCTGGAGGCCGGAGGGAAGACCTGGGCCGTGCTCGGCTCGGGACTGGGCCGCGTCTACCCTCCCGAGCATCGCGGGCTGGCCGAGCGCATCGTCTCGGCGGGCGGCGCGTTGCTGAGCGAATACCCGTTCGACCGCGGCCCCGAGGCGTATCACTTCCCGATGCGCAACCGTATCCTAGCTGGGCTCTCGTGGGCGACGGTCGTCGTCGAGGGCGACATGAAGTCCGGCTCCCTGATCACGGCGCGCGAGGCGCTCAAGCAGGGGCGGCAGGTCCTGGCCGTCCCTGGTCCCGTCGATTCGCCGATGAGCGAGGGGCCGAACTGGCTTCTGCAAAACGGGGCGGCCCCGGCCTGCGGCGTCGAGGACATCCTGGGCGCCCTCCCGCCTTCCGTTAGGTCCCAGTTGGACGCCTCCGGTGTCACGCCCGGCCGCGGCGAAGGCGCCGGGCAAGGCGATACTACACCTGAGGAGCAAAAAATCTTAGAATTACTCGGCCCGAATTGCCGTCACTTAGACGAGATCGTCTGGGAGACGGGGATGGACGCCTCGGCCTTGTCCCGGATCCTGGTGGGTCTGCGGATGAAGGATTTGATCGGCGCGTATCCCGGGCAGCGTTATGCCAGGAAATAAGAAAACGAAAGAGGCTCCCTCGAAGGCGCCGCATCTCGTCATCGTCGAGTCGCCGGCCAAGGAGAGGACGATCTCGCGGATACTTAACAAGGGGTATTTGGTGCGCTCCTCCTTCGGCCATGTGCGCGACCTTCCGGAGAAGAAACTGGGGGTCGACGAGAAGAAGGATTTCGAGCCGACCTATGTCCTGCTGCCGCGAACCAAGAAGATATTGCCGGAGCTGGAATCCCTGGCCCGGAAGGCCCCCTGCGTCTATCTGGCCACCGACCATGACCGCGAGGGGGAATCCATCGCCTGGCATCTGGTCGCCCTGCTGAGCCTCAAGCATGATAAGGTACGCCGGATTACCTTCCATGAGATCACCTCCAGCGCCATTCAGGAGGCGCTACGTTCGCCCCGGGGGATCGACCTGAACCTGGTCCATGCCCAGCAGGCGCGCCGCGTGCTCGACCGACTCGTTGGCTACAAGCTCTCCCCGCTGCTCTGGAAAAAGGTGCGCCGCGGGCTTTCCGCCGGCCGAGTGCAGTCGGTGGCGGTGCGGCTGCTCGTTGAGAGGGAGAAGGAGATACAGGCCTTCGTCTCGACTCCTTATTTTAGCCTTTCGGCCCGACTCTCGAAGCCCGAGACGCCGCCCCCGTTCGAGGCGAGGCTCGTCTCGTGGAAGGGGCAGAAGGTGGAATCCACCAAGGTCTACGATCTGTTCGCGGAGCAGTACCGCGTGCATTCCACCTCCTTCTCGACGCGGGAGCAGATCGACGCGGTGGCTCAGTCGATCGGGAGCTCCCCCTTGAAGGTCGCGGACCTGCAGCGCAAGGAATTGCGGCGCAAGCCCTCGCCACCGTTTACGACCAGCACCCTGCAGCAGGCGGCCTCGCAAAAATTCTCCTTTCCCGCGGAAAAGACGATGCGGGTGGCGCAGAATCTCTACGAGGGCGTGAGCCTCGGCGGAGAGGAGCCGGTGGGACTCATCACCTACATGCGCACCGACTCCGTTTCGGTCGCGCGCCTGGCCCAGGAGGAGGCCCGCAAGTTGATCCGCTCCCAGTACGGCGAAGCCTTCGCTCCCGTCGAGTATCCGGTCTACCAGACCAAGTCCAAGGGGGCGCAGGAGGCGCACGAGGCCATCCGCCCTACCGGGGTCTCCAGGACTCCCGATTCCGTGCGCAAGTTCCTGGAGCCCGATCAGGCCAAGCTCTATGACCTGATCTGGAAGCGCTTCGTCGCCAGCCAGATGGCCGAGGCCGTCTACGATACCGTCTCCGCCGATATCTCCGCCGGCCCTGATGCCCTGCTGCGCGCCAACGGGCGCACGCTCAAGTTCGCGGGCTTCCAGCGCGTCCATGAGGAAAACAGCGAGGAGGACGAGTCCTCCGAGGCCCATTCCGAGAAGCTTCCCGATCTGGCCGTCGGCGACGTCTTGACGCTCGAGGAGTGGCTTCCCCAGGAGCACAAAACCAGCCCGCCTCCCCACTACAACGAGGCCAGCCTCATCCGCGCCCTGGAAAAACACGGCATCGGCCGCCCCTCGACGTACGCCCCGACGATCAAGACGGTGACCGAGCGCGGCTACGTGAAGAAGGGGATTAAGGACCGCAAGTTGATCCCGAGCGAGCTGGGGGTGTTGGTTACCGAGAAGCTCAAGGAGCATTTCCCGGACGTGGTCAGCCTGAGTTACACGGCGGAGGTCGAGGAGCGCTTGGACAAGGTGGCCGAGGGGGCCGACGCCTGGCAGAAGGTGGTCGAGTCCTTTTACGCCCCGTTCGAGAAATCCCTCAAGGCCGCCGCCGCCTCCATGGAGGATTTCAAACCGCAGGAATCCGACGAGCTCTGTCCGGTCTGCGGGGCTAAGATGCTCATCCGGGAAAGCCGTTTCGGGAAATACCTCTCCTGCTCTCAGTTTCCGCGCTGCAAGGGCAAGATACGCCTCAACGAGGAAGGGCAGAAGGCCGTGCCGGAGCTCACAGACGAGAAATGCGAGTTGTGCGGGAAGGTCATGGTGATACGCACGGGCCGTCGGGGCCGTTTCCTGGCCTGCTCGGGGTACCCGGCGTGCAAGAACACGTATTCCTTGGACGCGGAAGGCAAGAAGATAGAGGGATCCAGGCCCCTGATCAGCTCCCGGATGTGCGAGAAATGCGGCAAGGCGCTTTGGCTGCGGCTGGGCAAGCGCGGCCATTTCCTCGCCTGTTCCGGCTTTCCCAAATGCCGCAATCTAAAACCCGTGGGAAAGGCGGAGGCCGAGGAACTCAAGACCCAGGCCCTGCAAGCGGAGGCGGCGGCTCGGGCGAACAGGAAATAGAGAGACCCAACGGTCGTGGCAGACGATTTAGCTTATTGGATCCAACGCTTCCTGCTGCATCTGCGTTCCCAGCGCAATTATTCCGCGCACACCCTGCGCTCCTATTCTGGCGACCTCAAGCGGTTTGAGGCTTTCATGGCGAAGCAGGGCGCCGGGGCGTCCGGCCTGGAGCGCCGGCATGTCCGCGCCTATCTGGCCTCGCTGCAGGCGGCCGGGGGCAAGCGCAGTTCCCTGCTGCGAAGGATGGCCAGCCTGCGTTCCTTGCGCGCATTCCTCATCGAGCAGGGGGTCCTCGCGCGCGACCCGTTTTTGGCCGTCCGTCTTCCCAAGAAGGAGTCGCGGCTGCCCAAGTTCTTGACCGAATCGGAAATGAGCTCGCTGCTCTCGGCCCTGCCCGACCGTCGCGGAGGCTTCGACTGGCCCGAGCGCGACCTGGCGATACTGGAGCTGCTCTACTCCTGCGGGCTGCGCCGCTCGGAGCTGCACGGGCTCAACGTGGCCGACGTGGATTTCCTGGGCGGGGCCCTGCGCGTGACGGGTAAGGGTTCCAAGGAACGGGTCGTTCCCATCGGCGAGCGCGCGCTCAAGACGCTGCGCCGCTACCTGGCCTCGCGCAAGAGCGCGGGCGGGGAGGCGGGTGGAGAGGCGCTTTTCCTCAACGCGCGTGCTGGAAGGCTTTCGGAGGAGGGCATCGCCTTCATTCTCCGCCGCTGGGCGAAGGCCGCGGGTTTCCTTAAACCCGTATCGCCGCATCTATTCCGCCACAGCTTCGCCACGCATCTGGTCTCGCGCGGCTGCGACTTGAGAAGCGTCCAGGAAATGCTCGGGCATAAGAATATCTCCAATACCCAGATTTACACGCATCTCTCGCTCGAGCACATTAAGGAAGTCTATCGGCAGAGCCACCCCCGCGCATGAAAGACAAGATCACGCTGCTTATGGAGGAAACCGGCTGCGAGCAGGGGGAAGCCGAGCTGGCGCTGGAGCTTTGCGGCTATGAGCTGGAAAAGGCCGTGGCCGCCGTGCCGCGCCTTTTTCAAAATATTATAGTTTTGAAGGGGAAATTTAAGGAAGAGGTGGAGGGACTATACGGCCTTCTCCTCATAATCTTGAATCTGCGCGAACACTCCCTACTGCGCGCCAAATCGGTTGTTTCGTACAACCCGGCCATCTACGCCGCCTCCCTGGAGCAGAACTGGTTCGAGTTCGAGAAACATCTCTATGCCTCGCGGCTTTGGGAGGGGACCCTGCAGCCCTTGAGCCAGGAGATCGAGCAGCTCATGACCGGGTATTTCAGCTCTGAGGAATCGGCGCCCTTTTACTCTGATAGCCGGGGCCTGCCGGTGCAGCAGGAGACGCTGGCATTGAGATCCTTGTTGGGCAGGCGCTTCGCCGCCGAAGGCTTCCGCTTGTTGCTCCAACGCGACGTGCTGGACATGGGCCAGTTCCAGGAGATACGCCCTTACGCCGGAAACGGGCGCCGCCCGGGGACGCGGCGCAGAGGCCCGTCCCGTGGGGGGCCGCTGATTTTGCGCATCACGCTCGAGGGTTCGCCCGATGGAGTGGAGGCGGCCGACCTGCGGGCGGGGGACATGGTCTACGCCCAGATCACCGACACGCGGGATATCGCCCAGTACCTTTCTAAGCTATTCGGGCCCGGCGCCTCGGAGGACACGAGCTCACTGCTCGTGCCGGTAGAGGCGGTCGAAAGCGGCCCTAGCCAGGAGATCGGCATCCGCGTCCGTTTCTCGCTGGGCGTTTGCGGAGACGTGAACGTGGCTCCGGAGACGAGGCTCAAGGTGATTCGCCGTTCGTCGAGATCGAAGGAGTCTTGGTGGAAGAAGTTCTTTGGGTAATTCTCGCGAGAAACCTCGAACTTCGTCGCGCGAAGCGCGACGAAGTCACGCGCCCGAGGCGCGTAAAAGTCGCCGTTTAGTAGTTACGGAGGCATCATGCCGGCCTTGGTCGTCGTAGGCGCCCAGTGGGGCGATGAGGGAAAGGGCAAGATCGTCGACTTCCTCAGCCGCGGGGCCGACATGGTGGTCCGCTACCAGGGAGGCAATAACGCCGGGCATACCATCATTTTCAAAGGACGCCCGCTCGCCCTGCACCTGATCCCATCCGGCATCTTGTTCGCCGGCAAGCGCAACGTCATCGGAAACGGCGTCGTCGTCAGCCCGGGCGCGTTCCGCGACGAGGTGCGCCTGCTGCAGGCCCGTGGCGTGCGCGTGCGCGGCCGGCTCTTTGTGAGCCTGGGCGCGCACGTGATCCTTCCCTACCACATCGTGCTCGACGGGCTGCGGGAGGAGGGCGGCAGGGGTATCGGCACGACCAAGAAGGGCATCGGTCCTTGCTACGAGGACAAGGTCGCGCGCATCGGCATCCGCGTCTGTGATTTCCTCGACCCGGAACTGTTCAAGTCCCTGGTGGAGCAGAACCTGCGCGTCCGGGCGGTGGAATTGGGCGCGGGCCCCAAGCCCTTGGCTCAGATCCGCCGTGAGGTATTCGGCGACTACGGCGCCTTGCGGGCCTTCCTTAAGCCCTTTGCGGTCGACACGCCCCCGATCATCAACGAGGCATTGAGCCGAGGGCGGCGGGTGCTTTTCGAGAGCGCGCAGGGCGCCATGCTCGATCTGGATTTCGGGACCTACCCGTTCGTGACTTCCTCCAATCCGGTCGCCGGAGGCGCCTGCATCGGCGCGGGCGTCGGCCCAAGCCAGGTCGGCCATATCTTGGGGGTCACCAAGGCCTACACCACCCGCGTAGGCCTGGGCCCGTTCCCTACGGAGCTCGACGGGCATATCGGGCGCTACCTCCGCGAGAAGGGCAAGGAGTACGGCGCTACGACGGGCAGGCCCCGGCGCATCGGCTGGCTCGACCTGGTCCAGCTCAAGCGCGCCATCCTCGTCAGCGGGATCCGTTCGCTTGTGATGACCAAGCTCGACACGCTCGCCAACGTGCATCCCGTCAAGGTCTGCGTCGCCTACCGGCTGGGCCGCAAGAGGCTGGCGGCGTTCCCCATGGGACGCCGGGAGCAGCTCGAATGCGAGCCCGTTTACGAGACCCTGCCCGGCTTCAGCGGGGATTTTACGGGGATCCGCCGCTTCGACGCGCTGCCCAAGGCCGCGCGGGATTATGTGGCCTGGGTGGAGAAGCGCCTGGAGACACCGATCGATATCGTGTCGGTGGGCCAGAGGCGGGAAGAGACGATCGTCCGCCGGCCGAATTCCGCTTGGAAATAAAGCCTTAAATCCGTGTCAAGGGCCTAGGTCTTGACAGGCCAAGGGCATCTGCTATACTTCGACTGTTGTACCGATAAACCGGCAAACCCTCCGCGAGGAGGGGGCGCAAAGCGTAGGGCCTGGAGGTCCAGGTCGCCTGGCTACCGAAGACAACAGTAGGTTCCGGGGTCGCGCAGCTGGAGTTCCCGTTTCCGCCCGGCCTTGACTGGCTATCTTCGGGATAGAGGGGTGAGATAGTCAGCGAGGCCGGGCCTTTTATGGGCAACGGGAGGCGCTTGAAAGGGAATATCGAGGCGGCTTGGGCGTACTGCGGATGGACCGCGTGGCTCGCGGTCTGGGGGTATTGCCTCCCCGCCCCCGCGTACGCCGAGCCGGCTCCGGTGGGGTTAGAGGCCCAAGGAGTCGATCCTTGGGCCGCTTTGCATAGTCGCGACCTGGACGTGCGTGACGCCTTCAATCGCCCGGTATCCAGGCGCCTCATCGAGGGCCAAATCAAGGCGGCATCCTCCGGGGCCCGGGATTCGGTCTCATTTTTCTCCAGGCTTCCCAAGGCGCGCTCGGTGCTGGTCTCCTTGGAACGGATGCTGATAGCCAGCTGCGGCCTGGCGGCGCCCTCGCCATGGTCCGGTTTACGTATCGCCGTCACTTCCTGGCTGTGCCGCCCGTCGCCCAAGATCTCGGTGTTCTGGGCCTTCCTGAGTGTCGCCTCGGCTGCCGCTGCGTCGATTTCGCTGGTCGTCATGCAACCCCGCAAAATCGCCTCCCCCGCGCCGGTCCTGCGCTGTTAATTCCCGTAAAAGCCCCGTAACAAGTTCCCTGTACAGTTGTTGAAGTTTTGCCGCTCGAGCATTCGGTTTGACGTGGAAAACGAGGAGGAATTTTAAGCCATGCCGTTTTACGCGCGCGCGCGCTTCTATAGCGTCCTGATGTGGATCGCCGGGCCGGCGCTTGGGGGTGATGTGCTCCAGAAAGAACTCGGCCGCATGTCCGACCGAAACCCCGCCGTTCGACGGCAGGCGGCCGCTCGGCTGGCTCATGCCGAAGGGCGCTCGGCTGCGGCGGCGCTCGAGTCCGCCCTGAAGGATTCCGACGCTTCCGTCCGCCGCGAGGCCGCGCTGGCCCTGGGCCTGCGCGGGTCTCTGGGGTCCGCCCAAGTCCTGATCTCCTGCCTCAAGGACCGGGACGCGCAGGTCCGCCAGGGCTGCATCCGGGCGCTGGGACTGATCCGGGCACCCCAGGGGGTCGCACCGCTGTCTTCGGAGCTTAAGCGCGGGGACGCGCATGAGAAGGCGGCGGTCTTGGAAAGCCTGGGCCATATAGGCGGCCCCGAGGCTTTCGGCGCCGTCCGCGATGCCTTGAGCGCCTTGCGCGGGAACCGTCGCCGTGGAGCGCCTATCGATCAGCCCCTGATGCAGGAGGAAGAGGCGATCCGGGCCTTAGGCAGGCTGGGCCGACCCGAGGGAATCCCCTTGGCGAAAGAGGGACTGAGCTCTCCGGACGATCGCATCCGCGCGGTTTCCTGCTTGGCACTGGCTCGGATGGGCGACGGCTCCGAGCGCCTGCGCTGCGCGGCCCTTCTGTCTCATCCGGACCCGTTGGTCCTCAAGGATGCGGCCGAGGCCTTGAGCCGGATGGAAGCAAGGGAGAAGGCGCGGGAATAATATGGCACGCCCTATCGCCCTGCTGGCCGGCCTTCTTCTGGCGCCAAGCTTTTGTTGGGCGGTCCCTCAGGATATCTCCGGCGGCATCTCCACCGCCGAACCGGGCTCGAGGAAGGTATTCTATCACGAATCCTATGATCGGACATGGGTGTTCTACCAGAACAGCTTAAGCAAGTTCGCCTACCAGTCCTACGACGGGGTCAACTGGACGGCAGACACCCAGGTTTTTCCGGCGGCGGATGTTTCCGCGGCCGGCTGCACCGGAACCCCGGGCCCCGTGGGTAGCATCTGGTATGTCGCTTCCTCCACCCGCGTTTATGCCATTGCTGGGGAGGATTCCGCGAACGAAACCAACGACAATACCAACGCCAACTATCCCAACAAGGTCTATTTGCGCCGCGGAGACTTAAATTCGGATGGGACGATCACCTGGGGCAGCGTGGCTTGCCGGGCCCGAGACATCACCTTTGACGGCGGATTGGGGGATTATCTGGCGGGGATGTCCGTGTCCATCGCGGTTCCCGAGGATGAAACCGCAAACGGCGGCAACAACCTCATGTGGGTGGCTCATTTTAGGCGCAGGACCACCGTTTTCCGCCAGGCCCCAGCCGGACAGAACCAAATCACGGCGGCGACTCTGGGCGGCGGAGTGGATTTGCAAGACGGCCACGCCCTTCAAGAAGCCAGCAACGCCAATGGCTTTGAGAGCGTGGTGCCTATCAACGATGCCGGGACCTGGAAATTCTTGGTAGGCAATAATGATCGTTCCGATCAATCGGATCCGATCGTAGACCGTTTTGTAGTCAGCGCCGCGGCCCGGGAGCTTGGCGGAGAACTCGACCCTACCGGTCCCGGGATCAACAACAACGCCTACTCCGTCTCCTTGGCTCCCGAGGGGGCCTCCTCCATTGTCCATGCGGCCTATGTCGACAGCAGCGGCCGTATCGCGTATCAAAGGCGCACAGGCGCGGGGACCTGGGCCGCGGCGATCGTGGTGGATGCTTGCGCGGCGGTCAATAGCTCTCCGTGCAAAAATCCGTCCGTGGCTTATGTGCCAGACCCCGCGACCTTTAATAGGGTGTATATCGTATATCTTTCCAGCTACGGCGCCGTCAATTATGCCGTAGGCCCGGCCACCGCCACGGCAGCCGGAGAATTCACCGTCATCCAAGGCTGGCAGTCGAGCGGATCGAATCCGATCGTTCCGGTTAAAAGCACGGCCCCGGCGCCGCTGGCGGTCGTTTGGAACGACGCCTCCCCACAAGCCAAGATCGACTTTATCATCACCTCCGGATACGCGTCCCCGACTGTCAGCTCGGTGGCCGAAAGCCCCGGCAAGGCCTGGTTAAGCTCCAACAAATTCGATCTGTTGATAACGGGGTCCAACTTCCTGGATCTGGGAGGCACGAAGAAGCCAAAGGTCAAGCTGTTGGAGAATGGAGCGGATCAATCCGCTATCACGGTCACTTCCACCACCTTCGTCAATGCCAGCACTCTTCGGGCTTCCATCGTCCTGATCGCGCCGACGACCTCCTATGACGTGAGGGTTATCAATCCCGACGCGAAGTTTACCGTGTTTCAGGACACGGTGACCATTTCGTCTCCCACCCTGAGCTCTCTGACGGATGCAGACGGGAACATTCTTTCCGGAGGTATTTTCCCCAACAATAACGGTACGACCGCCATGACGCGGGATGTGACGGTCAACGGTTCTAACTTTCAGAACTGGGGCTCCAGCGTTCCCAAGGTCTCCGTCGTTTCAGGGATTTCCTTATATGCCATTACGGGCCTTAGCAGCAACTCGTTTGTCGCAAGACTCAAGATTTCAACGACGACGGTTGCCGGCACCTATGCCCTCACGGTTCAGAATCCGGACAATCAATCCGTGACCCAGTCCTCCACCTTTACGGTGACCCGGCCCTCGGCCACTATCAACTATCCCATCGAAGGCAACGGCCTGCTGGGCGGATTTACCACGGGCTTTGCCACCCTCAACGGGGTGGCAGACTATGATACCACGGGGGACGGCCTGGGGGATTCGGTCGCCGGGATCACTCAAAATACATCGGATATACGCATCGTCTCCCTTGGAGGCGCCGGTTGTCCTGCAAACGGCTATCTCTGGAACGGAAGCGGATTCGCCGCGCCCGGGAGCTTCGCGGATCAGGAGCAGGAGTGGCAGGCGGCCAGCGCCCCGAGCCCGTGGGCGTACTCCACCCTCAATATGAATCTATTCCAAGCGGTCGATACCGAAGGGTGTCCCTTCCGGCTGGAATCCCGGGGAAGGAGCTCCGATGGGGGGCGAAGCATGGCTTCCGGAGCCGGAATCGTCACCCTGACCATGGACCGCAAAAGGCCGGTGATCGATGTCACCTCTCCACCGGGCGGCCAGATCATCAATACGGCCGATAATATTTTCATGGTTTTCAGCGATGTCTCCGGAGTCAAGAAAGTGGAATTCACGCTCCAGGCGGATACCGAAACGGCCCGTTACTGGACCGGATCCTCCTGGACGGCGAACGAGATGTGGCTTTCCACCCCGGCCAGTCCCCAGATGCAGTTCAACCCTCCCACCGCCAGCAACAATGTCACCATCAGGACGATAACGGACGATCTCAAGCGCCCGGCCTGGGTGGATGGATGGAAATATCGGATCAAGGCCAGGGCCACCGACCGGTTGGAGCAATTGGGTTATGCTCCCGGCGGGGCGTCTGCCCCCACCGAAACGGTGTTCTTCTACGACGTTTCGGCTCCTACGGTGACCTTGGAGTCTCAATGGCTGAACGTCTCCACATGCACCGTGGCCTCCGGTTGCGCTACCAGCTGGAAAAGGTCCGTCCCGTCGATCGGCGGCGGCATTTCCGACAATGTTTCGATCCTGGAGGCGATCCACAACCCCAACGTCAAATTAAGGATTTTCGACATCACCGCCACCAACCTTTACCTGGACACCGGCACCTTGAGCTTCACCAACATCGCGGCGGGCAACGCCTGGTTCGACGCCAAGAAAAGCGGAGGCCATGCCAATTGCAGCGTCAACGGCAGCGCCGGAACCTGGAATTGCAGCTTCAGCGCGGTGCCTGTCGGCGGCTCCTGCGGGGCGCAGGGAGGGCCCGGCTGCGGCTGGCAGAATGGCCGAGAATACCGCATCGAGGTCTACGGGTTAGACGGGGCCGGCAACTCGACCGGCACGGCGGCCAGCCCGCTGTTTACACGCTATTTCAAATTCGACGCGGACAATCCCACGATCACGATCGACTATCCGATCGAGGGCGGTCTCTACGGGCTCAACGGGACCAACGACCCGCGCGGAAGCTCGGGCGATTCCACCAGCGGCGTCGACTATGTCGAATACCGACTGGAGTATCCGGGCTCGGGCGGCCTCACCAAATGGACCAAGGGCGTGACCGGATCCTGTTCGGGCGGAGCCAAGGGCCCCAACGACTGGTGCGACCAGACCGCCGCGATCTGGAACATCGCCGGCACGACCACGACAGTCCCTTATGCCGTCTGGCACGCCTCCGAGGCCACCAACGCCGGCAAATGGGTCAACGGCGAGCAATACGCACTGATCGCGCGCGTCGTCGACAAGGCCGGCAATTTCTCGGTGACTTACGCCACCGTCACCTTCAAGCTCGACTCCTCCTCGCCCGTCGCCTCGGTGAGCTTTCCGGGCGCCTCCACCTTCTTTAGCGCCCAAATCGGAGGCGTCAATGGGTTCGTCCAGGATTATCCGTTGACCACGCGGCAAAGCGGAATCGATCTCATGAAAATCGGCATCCAGCGCTTGGGCGACGGCTTCTGGTGGAATGGGGCCTCCGGCTGGCAGGCGACCCGCAATGACCCGGCCCAAGCAGTGGTTCAGGGCAGCCCCGGGGAAAACACGGCTTGGAGCCACGCGAACTTCGGAGGGTTCTGGAGCAATATCACCTGGAGCAGCGAGACCTTCCGCGTCTATGCCTGGGCGCAGGACAAGGTGGATCAGCCGAGCTCCGCCTACCGCAATGTGGAGTCGTCCCAGACCTTGGATCAGACCTTCTATTATGACGTCATGTCCCCGACTTCCTCGGTCATCGCCCCGATCAACAATCAATGGTACAGCGCCGTCTCCGGCTACGACCTCTCTTATATATTGGGCACCGCCACGGATCGTCCGGCCTCGGGGCCGGGCTCGGGAAACACCATCTTCCGGGCCTACGCGGAGATCCGCTATCCTGACGACGGCGAT
Organism: Elusimicrobiota bacterium; assembly: GCA_041694815.1. Classification (GTDB taxonomy): domain Bacteria; phylum Elusimicrobiota; class Elusimicrobia; order UBA1565; family JACRDR01; genus JBGFSC01. Next base: position 63,113 of record JBGFSC010000033.1, read on the forward strand.
GCCAACAAATGTTGGGGCGGCACGGCTTTCGACAAGCAATGCTATCAGGACGGAGGCGCCACCTGCGGCTCGGCCGCCTCCAGCTGGCAAGAAATGACGATCTCGGGCAGCTCCTGGACCTTTCCGGTCCAAGCCGGAGGAGGGGCTTTATGGACCGCCATGACGGACGGCAAGACCTATCAGGTCCGGGTCTGCTCGCTCGACAACGCCGCCGACAGCACGGGCGCATCGAATTTCAGCAGCCGGAACAAAGAAACGAACTTCACGAGCAACGTCAACGAGAAAAGCCTGCGCGTCGACAAGTCCGGCCCGAGCTCGCTGATCCAATCCCCGAACCAGGCGGAGGTCTCGATCCTGACGACGATCAGCGGGACCGCCAGCGACGGCAATAGCGGGATATTCCATGTCCGGGTGGCGTATTACGGCGAGACGGAAGCCAATTGGTGGAACCCCGTCACCCGGGCCTTCGACCTGGGGGGCGCCTCCTCCAATCCGCCGGATTCCGCTTTCATCGCCGCCTCCACGCAGACGTTAAACCCTGTTCCTTGGGAGGTCAGCGGAGCTTCCATTCCCGCCATGGTCAACGGCCAATTCTACCGCATCTTCGCCGCGGGCCAGGACCAGGTCTCGAATACGACCACCTTCCCCGGACATGGGAGCTACACGAATCCGCCGACCCAATCTTCCTTTATAAGGATCAAGCGCGTCGCCGCCGCCCCGACCTCGGCCATCAATGTTCCCGGAGCCGGAGAGCCCCATTACAAGCCCAGCGGCGGACAGTCGCTGACCTCGATCTCCGGCTCGCTCGCCGACGCCACCACCCTGCAGATCCGCCTGACGAACGTGAGCGCCGAACCGGATCAGGTATGGACTGGGGCCTCCTGGGTGTCCACCGTCACGTATCTGGCCGGCTGCACGAACACGACCTATGTCGTCGGGCAGTCCACCTGCGGTTTCATCGGCGCCGACAATACGACATGGTCGGAAAGCGTCAGCGCACTGCCTTGGCCCGCGGGAACCAACCGCATCCAATGCGAGGCGCGGGCGGCCACGGAAAGCCCGCTGGTCGTGCAGAACGAGCCCTTCCCCTCGCGGCTCTTCGTTATCGACGGCGATAATCCCAACAATACCCTGACCGAACCTAACGCGGCCTATGAGAGATGGCTCTCGACGATCACCGGCATCGCTACGGACATCGGCTTGGGCGTCATCTCGAACGTGGAAATCGCCCTCTCGACCGCCAGCCAGTCCAGTTATTGGAACGGCTCCGGCTCCTGGGTGGTAGGGCCGGCGATATGGCTGGGCGCGACGGCAAATTCTCCGCCCTTCGATTCCAATAACGAAGCCTGGTCGCGTTCCTCGGGCCTGCCGGCGTTCGAGAACAACAAGACCTACGAGATCCAGGTCCGCCTGACGGAGAAATCAGGACGGACATTCCTGTTCCCGCAACCAGGGCCGACCTTCAATTTCACGATCGATACGGCCTCCCCGACCGCGCGCATCCTCGCCCCGGTCGTCAACTCGGGCATCCGCAGCCTGCCGCAATTATGGGGCACCGCGGCCGATAACGGCCAGAACCAGAGCGTGCAGATCGCGATCCAGAAGCTTTCGGCGACCCCGCTCTGGTACGACGGCGCGGACTTCCTGGTGCCCGGTTCCAATCCCAACTGGATCTTCATCCAAAACGGTATCAACGGCTTTTTGTCCGCGGACGCGACGAGCTGGACCTACGCCCCGGCGGGTGTCGACGGGGATTTCACCGGGGGTTTCGAATATCTGGTGCTGACGCGCTCGACGGATGTGGCCGGCAATATCCAGGATACCTTCGCCGCGGACGTTTCCTCGCGCGTGATCCGCATCGACAAGAGGGCGCCGGAGTCCTACGGATCGTTTCCGGTCGACGATGGCGACGGCGCCAGCGGGCGTTATCGTTCATCGCTGGTCGGGCAGACGGGGAATTCGACCCATATTCGAGGTACGGCCCAGGACCCGGCCGAGGGGAGCACCCCGTCCGCCGGCGTATTCGCGACACAGCTCCGTCTCTCGTATTTGAGCGGAGGGACCTCGTACTATTGGACCGGGACCACGTTCAGCTCCTGGACGGTGACGCAGAATTCCGCCTGGAACAGCGCCCTGGTGACCGGCAGCGCCCCCACTTGGAATTGGGATTACCTCGTCAATATCGACTTCAACGAGGTCGACGGGGCCGCGCAGCCCGCCGTCGACCGCGAGTACCGGCTCGAGATGCGCTCCGAGGACGCCTCCCGACTGGCCGACGGAAGCGGGGCCGGCAATGTCGAAACGCCATCCAATCCGCCGGCCGACACCCTCCATTTCATCGTCGACGATTCGACCCCGGCCGTGCTTATCACCACGCCTTCGGCCGCGGCGCTGGGCTCCTTGAGCGAGATCTCAGGCACGGCCGCCGCCGCCCTTTCGGGCCATCGAAGGACGGAACTCAAGATTTCGACGGGCACCGGGGCTAGCACCCGCTACTGGACCGGTTCTACGTGGACCGCCAACGAGCATTGGATCACGACCGCGAGGCTTGGCCAGAGCTCCTGGACCTACACCGTGCCGGCCAACCTATTCGACGGCGATCTTCCGCTGACCGAATACACGTTCATCGCGCGTACTCTCGATTACGCGGGCAACTATTCCTCGCTGTACTCGACCAAGACCCTGGTCCATGACGACGTCGCTCCCTATGCGGCCGTCGGATTTCCCATCTCGGGAGGCTTCTACAACGCCGCCGGGATCGTGACGAGCTCTGGCAGCGTCTCGGACAGCGCCGCCGGGAATACGGGAATCACCGATGTTCGGATCGTTTTAAAACGCGTCGACCCGCCGGTCGGATATTGGAAACAATCGGATAATACCTTTCCGCCCGGCATCCAGCGATCGACGGTCAATATTTTCACTAGCTCGTGGACCGTCGCGATGCCTGCGCTATTTAGCAACGTCAGCTACCGTATGTGGGTGGAGGCCACCGACGGCGCGGGGAACATCTACTGGGCCAACGCGAACGCCTCGCAGGCCGCGGCCGACACGGACATCGGCAATAATGTCGGGGGGGTGCCCTTCCTCTACGATAACGATGTCCCGCTATCGGTCACGACCTCTCCCGCCAACAACGCCTTAATCCGCTCGCAGCTCTCGGCAATCGCCGGAACGAGCATCGACGGCCTGGGCTCCTCGGGACTGTCGACCTCCGCCGGAGACCAGTTCCGCTTCCGCCTGCTGCGCAGCTCCGGCCCCCCGGGAAATTACCAATATTGGCAGGGAGGGGCTTCTTGGGGCAGCGTGGCCGATTTCTTCATCACCCCCGTTGAGATTGACGCCGCGAACAAGAAATTTTCGTGGATCCAGGCACTTCCCGCCGGGGCCTTCCTGGATGACGGGCGCGAATATAAAACCCGGATCCGCGCCCGGGACCAGGCCAACAATACGGAATCGGAGAAGGAATACCGCTTCATCTTCGACAGCTCCGTACCGGACAGCAAGATTACCTCCCCCGCGCACGATTCCTTTATCAATGCCACCGCCTTCACGATCTCCGGCACGGCCGATGATCGCATCAATTACGGCCAGGGGCAGGATTTCGAGGCCGGTTTGGCCGTCAACGGGGCCTCCGTGGCCGTGCAGCGATTGAGCGACAATCAATGGTGGAGCGGTACCGCTTTCAATCAAAGCTCCCCTTTCTGGAGTTCCGCTACCTTTGTCGGCGCTTCCTCGGGGACCTTCAGCTACGCGATCACCCTCACGGCCGATACCAGCTATTACGTGGTCGCCAGGGCATTGGACCTGGCGGGCAATCTCGAAACGGATCTAAGCACCAACACCTTCACCGTCGACCTCCAGAACCCCACCTCCCGGTCGACCTCTCCGACCGGGACGCTCAACCAAATGACGGCCATCTACGGCACGGCGAGCGACCTGCTGCCGGGCCAGCTCGACGGGATTCTCCTTAACATCGTCCAGACGGCCGGGACTGGCTCGCCTCAGACCTGGACGGACACGGGCTGGACGGCGGGGGACTCGAGCATCTGGGTGGGCACCGGCACGATCGGCGCGCTCATCACCGGAACCACCTACGCCTGGAGCTTCTCCGGCAGCACGATCGCCTGGCTCGCCGATTCCAGCTATAAGGTAAGCACCCGCGCCCGGGACAAGGCCGGCAATTACCGCCCGATTCCCGGCAGTCCGGATATCACCTTCTCGCTCGCCGGGCCCTTATCCGGCATCACCACTCCGAGCAACGGCGCCCCGCATTTCAAGTCGGCGGCCCTGACCTCGATACTGGGCACGGCGATCAATTCCTCGACCGCCGCCGTGCGCCTGACCCAGGCCGGCCCGGACCATGCCTTCGCGGTGGGCAACGACGATCTGGCCTGGCATAGCGGCTTGGGCTGGGTGTCGACCAACACCTTCAACGGCTACATCGGCGTGACCAGCTACAACGGCGCCCCCGACCCGGACACCTGGAGCTATTCCTTCTTGGCCGCCAACTGGCAGAACAATCGCAAGTACAAGGCCGAGTCCATAGGCCGCACCCTATCGCCCGCCGTGGACCAGAGCGTGTTCACGGGAGCGGAGACCCGCGAGTTCATCATCGACGATTCCGCGCCTTCGGCGGCCGTCACCCTGCCCAGCGCGCTCTATTACCGAGCCGGGCAATTGCCGAATTTCACCGGCACGATCACGGATACGGTCCCCGGAGCGGCCAATTCGGCCAGCGTGCGCTTTAGGCTCTTGCGCATGAAGGATAGCTACGAGTGGAACGGTTCGACCTTCGCGGCCTCCGGCATCGACCTCGTCCCGACCGATCAGGGCGGGGGCAATTACAGCTTCGCCAACTCCACCGGCGACGCGGTGTTCGAGGACGGCCTTCTCTACAAGGTGCGCATCACCGCCCAGGACCTGGCGACGAACCAGACGGTGGTCGAGCAGCCCTCTCCCAACGGGTTCCGCTTCGACGTGTCCAAGCCCACGGCGACGATCAGCGTCCCCAAGGCAGGGTATGTCATCAATAGCCTGCCGCAGCTCAGCGGCACGGCGGCCGATTTCATGTCCGGTTCGGGCAATTATCAGGGCTCCGGGGTGTCCGGCGTGAATGTCTACCTGCAGAACCTGGCCAACGGCAGCTATTTCAACGGCTCGGGCTTTTTGAGCGCGACGCCGGTGCCCTTGGCGGCCTCCTTCTACGCGCCGAGCGGCACCTGGACCTATACCTCGGGATCGCTGGAGTCCTCGCTGACCGACGGGCTCTACAGCCTCTACGTCGAGGCCGCCGATAACGCGGGCAATGTCCAGGTGAATTTCACCGCCAACAACTCCTCGAGGACCTTCGCCATCGACAAGACGGCGCCGAGTAGGGCCATCACGACTCCCGTGTCCCAGGCCTATACCCCCGCGGCGATATTTTCCGCCAATGTCACGGGCACGAACACCGATTCCGTGGTCAACAGCACGGCGGCCGGGGCGGATTTCGTCGAATTGCAATTGTGGTATGTCGTCGGGGTCAGCAGCTATTACTGGAGCGGCTCCTGGAGCACGACGATCAGCACGCTGCAGGCCTCCGGCGCCTCCTGGAGCCTTCTGGCCCAGCAGCCGCCTCAGACCGGAGCCAACAGTTGGGCCCGCGGCGCCGACGCGGTGGATACCGAGCGGCGCTATTACGTTCGAGTGCGGGCGCATGACAAATCCACCCTCGGAGACGGTTCGGTGAGTCCTTCTACGGGTAATGTAAGCAGCTGGAGCTCGCCGCTGGGATTCATCGTCGACCCGATCCTGCCTGTCTCCTCGGTGACGACGCCTTCCAACGGCAGCTTCGCCAGCGCCCTGCCCTCGATCTCGGGCACGGCCGACGGGGGGCTTTCGGGTCTCGGTTCCCCCGGCGGGGTGGTGGTCCGCATCACGACCAACCCGAGCACCGGCCCGGACTGGAACGGAAGCGCGTATTCGTTCACGGGGGTGCCGATATTCCGTTCCGTGACGGTCACGGGCAACAGCTGGTCGTATCCGGGATCTACGGGAGACAATTTGACGGGGGCCTTCCAGGACCATAACGTCTACTACGTCTATTCGAAGGCCACCGACGGCGCCGGAAATCCCGAGTCAGGCATGTTCGTTTCCACCGTCACCATCGACGCCTCGGCGCCGAGCTTGTCGATCAGCCATCCGAGCACTCCGCCGAACCCGCCCTTCTATTCGAACAACACCGAATCGACGCGCAAGAGCACCTATACCTGGGGCGCAATTTCGGACCCCGCTCCCGTGCCTTCCGGCGTCACGCAGGTCTGGGTGGCGATTGCCTCCGGCTCCTCGCTCAATGTTTGGTGGAGCACGACGACCAACAGCTTCAGCGTCAATCAAACCGCCGTCCACTGGTCGACGCAGGTATACGTGCCCGGCGCCGCGCGCTGGGAATATTATCCGCCCTGGACGCTTTCGGACCAGATCAGCTACAAGGTCTTCGTCCGGGCCAGCGATGGGGCAGGCAACTGGACGGGCAACATCGTCAATCCCGGCGATGCCGGAGAGCTCTCGCAGCAGTTCAAGTACGACATACTCCGCCCCACGGGCACGGTGAGCGGTCCGGCCAACGGGAGCAACGTCAAATCCTTGGCCGCCTTCTCGGGCAGCGCGGCCGACCCCGGCGGCAGCGCGGGCTCGGGCATCCAGATCGTCTATGCCGGCGTGAAGAAGACCTCGGTGATCCCGAACGAATGGTGGAACTGGGGCACGAAGCAATTCGATTCCGGGCTCAGCGATCCTCCGGCCCTCTCCCCTTTAAGCGCGGCCTGGACCCAGGTGGCGACCACCAGCGCCCAAGGCTTCAATTCCGTCGGCTGGTCGACGCCGGTGCCGGTGAATATGCTGGTGAGCTCCAACACCTACCAGGTGGTGGTGGCGGCCGTGGACTGGGCGACGAATCGCCCGCCGGACGCTGAGCCGACGCTCTCGGGAGCCGGCGCGAATTTCCGCTACGACACCCAGGCCCCGGTGGTGGCGGCCACCTTTCCGGTCAGCGGGCTGGCCTATAACGCGGCGAGCCTGACTCCTCTCGCCGGCACGGCGGCGGACAACACGACGGGCAATTCCGGAGTGCAGAGCGTCCAGATCTTGCTTAAGAACAGCGTGACCAACTCCTATTGGAGCGGCAGCGGCAATATCTTCGATGCCCCGCCTTCCGGCTATTCCAATTGGGTAACGATGAGCGGCAAGGAAACCTGGAGCCGCTCCTGGCCGTCGCTCGACAGCAACGTCAAATACATCCTGTGGGTGCGGGGCAGCGATAACGCTGTCAACATCTCGACCTACCCGGCCTACCCGGCCGATCAGGGCCGGCTCGACGCCAACCAGAACATCGACGGCAGCGTGGCGATCAACTTCATCTACGACACCGACCCGCCGGTGTCCAAGATGACCTCGCCCCAGCCGGGGGCCTATATCCAGAACCCGGCCGTTTTGGCGACCGTCTCCGGCACGGCCTATTCAGACGTCGCCAACGTTTCGGGAGCCTCCTATGTCGACCAGGTGCGGCTCAATCTGTATTGCTCGGGCTGCGCGGCGGGCGATGTGCCGGGCTGGTGGACGGGAGGCGGTTGGAGCACGACGCAGCCCGATCCGCCGCAATTCGCCGCCTCCGGACCGCCTGGCAGCCCCTCGGTCAACTGGAGCTTTAGCTTCTCGAACAGTTGGGCTGAGGGCTACCAGTACATCGTCTACTCCCGCGCCCGGGATTTCGCCACGAACCTGGAGTCGCCCCAGGCCCAGGGCGGCTTCATCGTGGACCTGAGCACTCCTTCGGCGAGCCTCGTCTCTCCCGCCAATAATGTCTTCTACGTGAGCGTCAGCTCGGTCACGGGGTCGGCCGACGACCGCTTCTGCACCTTCAACCCGGCTTTGTGCGTCGTCAACAACCGCGACAAGCAGGCCGGCATCGCCGGCTCCAGCGTCACCGTGGTGATCCAGCGCCTGAGCGACTACAAATACTGGAGCGGTACCGCCTTCGACTCCACCGTGCCCGTCTGGTCCTCGGCCAATTTCGTCGGGATGTCCAGCGGAACCTGGAGCTACTCGATCAACCCGAGCTTCCTGGTCGACGGATCGAGCTTCGCGGTGACGGCGCGGGCCAAGGACCAGGCGGGCAATCTGCAGCTTTCCTATAGCACGAATGTCTTCACCATCGACTCGCAAGCCCCGACTTCGATGGCTACGGCGCCGGCTACGACGGTCGATGTGATGACTCCCATCTACGGCACGGCCAGCGACCCCGCCATCGGAGTGCTCGATGGCGTGCTGCTCAACATCGTGCAAACGGTGGGCAACGGCTCGCCTCAGACCTGGACGGACACGGGCTGGGTCGCCGGGAACTCGAGCATCTGGGTGGGCACCGGCACGATCGGCGCGCTCATCACCGGAACCACCTACGCCTGGAGCTTCTCCGGCAGCACGATTACCTGGCTGTCGAACTCCACCTATCAGATCAAGACCCGCGCCCGGGACAAGGCCGGAAATTACCGTCCCGTTCCCGGCAGCGCGGACCTGAGCTTCTCCATCTCCGGCCCGCTTTCGGGCATCACCACTCCGAGCAACGGCGCCCCGCATTTCAAGTCGGCGGCCCTGACCTCGATACTGGGCACGGCGATCAATTCCTCGACCGCCGCCGTGCGCCTGACCCAGGCCGGCCCGGACCATGCCTTCGCGGTGGGCAACGACGATCTGGCCTGGCATAGCGGCTTGGGCTGGGTGTCGACCAACACCTTCAACGGCTACATCGGCGTGACCAGCTACAACGGCGCCCCCGACCCGGACACCTGGAGCTATTCCTTCTTGGCCGCCAACTGGCAGAACAATCGCAAGTACAAGGCCGAGTCCATAGGCCGCACCCTATCGCCCGCCGTGGACCAGAGCGTGTTCACGGGAGCGGAGACCCGCGAGTTCATCATCGACGATTCCGCGCCTTCGGCGGCCGTCACCCTGCCCAGCGCGCTCTATTACCGAGCCGGGCAATTGCCGAATTTCACCGGCACGATCACGGATACGGTCCCCGGAGCGGCCAATTCGGCCAGCGTGCGCTTTAGGCTCTTGCGCATGAAGGATAGCTACGAGTGGAACGGTTCGACCTTCGCGGCCTCCGGCATCGACCTCGTCCCGACCGATCAGGGCGGGGGCAATTACAGCTTCGCCAACTCCACCGGCGACGCGGTGTTCGAGGACGGCCTTCTCTACAAGGTGCGCATCACCGCCCAGGACCTGGCGACGAACCAGACGGTGGTCGAGCAGCCCTCTCCCAACGGGTTCCGCTTCGACGTGTCCAAGCCCACGGCGACGATCAGCGTCCCCAAGGCAGGGTATGTCATCAATAGCCTGCCGCAGCTCAGCGGCACGGCGGCCGATTTCATGTCCGGTTCGGGCAATTATCAGGGCTCCGGGGTGTCCGGCGTGAATGTCTACCTGCAGAACCTGGCCAACGGCAGCTATTTCAACGGCTCGGGCTTTTTGAGCGCGACGCCGGTGCCCTTGGCGGCCTCCTTCTACGCGCCGAGCGGCACCTGGACCTATACCTCGGGATCGCTGGAGTCCTCGCTGACCGACGGGCTCTACAGCCTCTACGTCGAGGCCGCCGATAACGCGGGCAATGTCCAGGTGAATTTCACCGCCAACAACTCCTCGAGGACCTTCGCCATCGACAAGACGGCGCCGAGTAGGGCCATCACGACTCCCGTGTCCCAGGCCTATACCCCCGCGGCGATATTTTCCGCCAATGTCACGGGCACGAACACCGATTCCGTGGTCAACAGCACGGCGGCCGGGGCGGATTTCGTCGAATTGCAATTGTGGTATGTCGTCGGGGTCAGCAGCTATTACTGGAGCGGCTCCTGGAGCACGACGATCAGCACGCTGCAGGCCTCCGGCGCCTCCTGGAGCCTTCTGGCCCAGCAGCCGCCTCAGACCGGAGCCAACAGTTGGGCCCGCGGCGCCGACGCGGTGGATACCGAGCGGCGCTATTACGTTCGAGTGCGGGCGCATGACAAATCCACCCTCGGAGACGGTTCGGTGAGTCCTTCTACGGGTAATGTAAGCAGCTGGAGCTCGCCGCTGGGATTCATCGTCGACCCGATCCTGCCTGTCTCCTCGGTGACGACGCCTTCCAACGGCAGCTTCGCCAGCGCCCTGCCCTCGATCTCGGGCACGGCCGACGGGGGGCTTTCGGGTCTCGGTTCCCCCGGCGGGGTGGTGGTCCGCATCACGACCAACCCGAGCACCGGCCCGGACTGGAACGGAAGCGCGTATTCGTTCACGGGGGTGCCGATATTCCGTTCCGTGACGGTCACGGGCAACAGCTGGTCGTATCCGGGATCTACGGGAGACAATTTGACGGGGACCTTCCAGGACAACAACATCTACTACGTCTATTCGAAGGCCACCGACGCCGCTGGCAACCCCGAGGCCGGGATGTTCGTTTCCACCGTCACCATCGACGCCTCCGCCCCGACGGCGGCCATCCATCGGCCGGCGGCTCCCGCAGGCTCCCCGTATTCCAACGTCTCCGTTTCCACGCGAAAAATACTGTTGAGCTCGGGCGCGGTGAGCGACAACGGAGCCGGGGCCTCCGGCGTTTCCGTGGTTTGGCTGGCCATCTCCTCGGGCTCGGGAGCCTCGGCGAAATGGTGGAGCGACGGGACGCAGAGCTTCAGCGTGGGGCCGCAGCTCGCCGTCTCCTGGTCGACGCAGGTCTACCAGGGAGGGAGCTCCTGGAGCTACGGGCCCGCTTCCTTCGCTTCCGCCTTCCAGAACGGAAATTACTACACGGTGTTTCTCCGCGCCCAGGACAAGGTCGGCAATTGGACCGGCAATATCGTCAATCCAGGGGACGCCGGGCAGATATCGCAGCAGTTCCTCTATGACGACGTAGTCCCGGCCACCACCATCCAAGCCCCCTGGGGCGCCTTCATGAACAGCAGCACCACCACGCTGTGGGGTACGGCCGCGGATGTCGGGCTGGTGAACTCCGACGTGTTGGACGTCAAGTTGGCCGTGCGCCAGGGCGCGGCCTGGTGGAATTTCCAGACTAACGCGGGCTTCAACGTAGCCGACCCTTCCGACATCAATGGAGCCGCCTGGAGCACGACAACGGTGACGAGCTTGGGCGGCGGGCAGTGGAAATGGCAGCTTCCCTTCTCGACGGCCAATTACACCAGCGGCACGAGTTATCAGATCGTCGCGCGCGGCAAGGATAAGGCCACCAATATCACGATCGGCGCGCCGCCCACGAGCGAGGGTACGACCTTCCTCTACGATAACGGGGCGCCCCTAATCAATTCCACCTTCCCCGCCAACGCGCAGGCCTACAATGCCGCGCGGCTCGAGCCCCTGGCGGGCACCGCCAGCGACGCGAGCACGGGCAACTCGGGAGTGCAGACGGTGCGCATACTGCTCAAGAATAAGAACTTGAACAGCTATTGGAGCGGCTCCGGCAGCACCTTCGATTCCCCGCCGGGCGGCTACTCTAATTGGGTCACGATGACCGGGACTGGCACCTGGAGCCGGGCCTTGCCGACGTTGAGCGACAACCAGCAGTACGTTCTCTGGATGCGGGCCCATGATTTCGCGACGAACGTGTCCACCTATCCGGCCTATCCCGCTGATCAAGCGCGTCTCGACTCGAACCAAAGCATGGACGGCTCGGCCGCTCTGACCTTCACCTACGACAATTCGCTGCCGGTGTCCAAGCTCACCAGCCCCAAGCCGGGCTCGGCGGTGGCCAATACCGGGGCCGTCGCGACGATCTCCGGCACGGCGTATACCGACGCGCCGAACACGATCACCGGTTCCGTGGTGGACCAGGTGCTCATCAATCTGCATTGCTCGGGCTGCGCGACCGGCAATGTTCCCGGCTGGTGGAACGGCGCCTCCTGGGATAGCGGCGCAGAGCCCAACCCGCCTCTATTCGGCGCGGCCCTGGCCTTGCCGAACTGGTCCTACTCGGCCTTCCCGTCCGGCATCTGGCTCGACGGCTACCGTTACACGATCTATTCGCGCGCCAGGGACGCGGCGCAGAACCTCGAATCGCCGGAAGCCGCCGGGGCCTTCGTCGTCGACCGCAGCACGCCGCTGTCGAAACCGGATTTTCCCGCCGACAACGGATTCACCAACGCCTCGGCGGTCACGCTGACCGGGACGGCCAACGACCGCTTCTGCGAGATCAATCCCGGGCTCTGCATCAACGGGGTCCGGAGTTTCGAGGCGGGAGTCGCCACGGTCAGCGTGCTGGTGCAGCAGATGGACGGAATCAATAACTACTTCTGGGACGGCGGCTCCTTCGCCTCGGCGGCGCCGGTGTGGTCGACGGCGCCATTCGTCGGGATGTCGAGCGGGACTTGGAGCTACGCCCTGCCCGCCGCGCAACTCTCCACCCCGATGCGCTACAAGGCCAGCGTGCGGGTCGAGGACAAGGCCGGCAATATCCAGACCTCGGCGGTCATCACCACCAACACCTGGGTGCGCGACCTGACGCCCCCCGTGTCCATCGCCACGGCTCCCGCGGGCCAGTTCAGCGGGGTCTCCTCGATACATGGGACCGCGCGCGACGCCTCGCCCGGAGAACTGGATGTGGTTCTCCTGTCCATCCAAGAGACCGCCTGCAGCAATCCCAGCGGCAACTGCCACGTCAACCAATACTGGAACGGCAGCACCTGGACCGTGGGCCAGGTCTGGCTGGCCTCGGGCACCATCGGCAGCCTGATCTCCGGCACGACATATGCCTGGACGATGAACGCCTCGAGCATCTTGTGGGACAACAAATCCACGTTTACCGTGATCGCGGCCGCCCGGGACAAGGCGGGGGTGGTGGAGGCCACGCATAGCAGCCCCGACATCACCTTCTATATCGAGACCCCGGAGGCGACCATCGCCTTGAACCAGCCCCCGAGCCCGGGCGGCGCCTCCTACCAATCGAACGCCGCCACCGTCATCCAGATCAACGGCACCGGGACGAATATGAAGCTCAGCGGAGGCGTCCAGCTGCACCTCAAACGCCTGAGCGAACCGACCAGCTACTGGTACGACCTTAGCCAGCGATGGGTCAACGACGCCTCCACCTACACCCCGGTCAACGTGATCGACGGCAGCCCGCAGACCTGGAATTACTCGCTTAACTTCCCCTATTCGGTGAACAACTCTTCCTACATCCTGACGGTGACCCCCGTCAACAACGCCAATCAAGCGGGCAGCGGACCCAAGACGGCCCTCTTCTACATCGATAATAGCGCCCCTGTCAGCGCCGTCACCAGCCCCTCGGGACCGAGCTGCGGCGGGGCCAACGGCTGCCTCAATACCTTCGCGGTCTCCATCGCCGGCAATTCCAGCGACCCGGGCAATATCAATCCATTGCCCACCATCGTTCAGAGCGGGGTGAAGCTCCGCGTCAAGAATAACGTCACTGGAGACTATTGGAACGGCGCCAATTTCGTGGGCAGCGTCAGCGAGATCGGCGTGGGGCCCTTGAGCGGCGGACCTCCGACCTTCTCCTGGAGCACGGGTCCTTATATCGGCGGATTGCGCGACGGGGTAGACTACACGATCTACGCCCACGCGCAGGACACCGCCGGCAACGACACGGTGTCCGAAGGGCAGATGACCTCCTTCAGCTTCGTCTATGACACCAGCCCTCCGACCGGCTATTTGGTCCTGCCCTCCTCGGGCTTCGCCTACGGGAACCTGACGACGATCAGCGGCACCTCGGCCGACGCCGCGGGCGCCAATCCGAATAACCGCCGCTCGGACATGGACCGCGTCGAACTCCAGATCTTCGATCCCAAGAATAATTTCTGCTGGAGATCGGATAATTCCTGGGGCGGTTGTCCGAGCTGGGTGACGGCGGCCGGAACCGCGCCGTGGAGCTACTCGAACGCCAACCTGATCGCGCCGAACCTCGTCAGCGGAAATCAGTACATCATCACCGCCCGCGGCGTGGACAAGGTCGGCAATACCCAGGGCGTCTTCGCCGTGCCCGATTCGAGCCATACCGTGGCGATCGATACGGTGGCTCCCACGATCGGCCTCATCGTCCCCGCGGACGGGCAGGCCTATGTCAGCGGGGCGTTGAACGGCGGCACGGCCTTAAGCGGCACCGCCGCCGACGCCCAGGCCGGGCTGCATCCGTCCGGAGACGCCCTGCAGAGCGTCGAGCTCGTGCTTTGGTATCTCCATGACTCGCCGACGCCGGGCACCAGCTATTACTTCACCGGGTCCATCGGCTCCAACGGCACCAAGTTCTCGTCCAACACGGTCGAGTCCTCCAACTGGAAGGTGGCCGCGAGCACCGCGAACTGGTCCTTGCAGTTCTTCGCCGCCGACTGGGTCTTGGATCGCCGCTACTACATCAAGGCCCGCGCTACGGACAAGTCGCGCAATCCCAACGGGACGCTCAACGGCAATCAGACGAGCGTCTTCACCCAGGGCAAGAATCTCGTCAGCTTCGTCGTCGACGACATCGCGCCCGTCTCGCGCTCCACCTTCCCGGCTCCCAACAGCTACGTCCAGAACCTCAACTTCATCTCGGGCACCTCGAATGCGGATCTGTCGGGCGCGAGCACCTATTATTTGCGCATTGTATACCTTGCCGCGGGCGACACGTATTATTGGAACGGCACGGGCTGGGGAGCGGCCAACGTGCAGACCCAATTGCCGATCCAGATCCCGAACTCCACGGGCACGCTCCATTGGAGCTATCCGGTGAGCTGGCATACAAGTCCGGATATGACCGGCCGGCCGGATGGGACCATCTTCTTCGTCGCGATGCAGGCCAAGGACAAGGCCGGCAATCTGGAGACTCCGACCACGATCCAGGTCACCTTGCAGACGAACCCGCCGGCGGTCTCGATCTCGACGCCGATGGCGAGCATGCCGTATTACGGCGCCGCCCGGCCGCTCGATCCGCTGCGAGGCACCTCCGCGGACTCGATTTCCGGAGTCAAAGAGGTGCGCGTGCAGATCAGCAATCTCTCGGACGGCACCAAGTGGAACAATTCCTCATGGCAGGTGCTGGCCTCTTCCTTCAATATCGCCACCGGCACGAATCCCTGGACATACGCGGCTCCGTCTTGGGTCAATAATAAGTCCTACCGCGTCGATGTGCAGGCCGACAATTTCGCCGGGGTCTCATCCAATCCCGCGGCCGGAGTGCTATTTACCTACGATGTCAACGCCCCCTCGAGCGCGATCCAGGTGCCTTCGCTGGCCTGGTATCCCCAAGGCCAGCCGAGCTCGTTGAGCGGCACGGCGCAGGACTGGGTGCATTATCCTTCCACGCAGGCCAAATCGGGGCTGCAGCATGTCGAGATCGCCATCACGAACCAGGCCGGCGATTACTGGCAGGGAGGCTGCCCGGGAAGCTTCGCCGCCGGAGCGAGCTGGAGATGGGTGTCGACGACGACGGCCGATCCGGCGAGTTGGAGCTATCCGCCGTCGGTTCCGGCCGGAGATTGCATCCCGCCATGGCAGAACAATCAGCAATACACGGTGCAGGTGCGCGCCTACGATAACACGGGCAATCCGGAGAACACGCCGTATCAGACGCGAACCTTTCGCTACGACGCGTTCAAGCCGACGACGACGGTGACCGAGCCGGCCAACGCCTCCTACGTGCAGAGCATCTCGACCTTCAGCGGCTCCTACACCGAAAACGAGTCGGGAGTGGCCAGCATCAAGATCGCGATCAAGAACCAGGCGAACAATTGTTGGGACGGCAGCGGCTTCGCCCTGGACTGCTCGGTGGCGCCGCCGGCCTCGGCCTGGTTCAACGCGGCGGTGCATACCTCGACCTGGTCGTACTACAGCCCCAATTTCGCCGCTTATTTCGCCGCCCTGAGCGTTCCCGTCCAGTTCTACGTCTACGCCGCGGGCCAGGACGTGGCCGGCAATCTCAACCGCTCGACGACGACGACGCTGACGAACGGCTCCGCCAACGTCAGCTTCTTCATCGACCATTTCCCGCCCGAGTCCAGGACCACGGCACCGGCCGCGGGCTACAGCCAGAATCTGGTCGCCTCCATCGCCGGGACAGCCAACGAACTCAACCTCAGCAACGAGGCGGGATTATCGGGCACGACGGCGGTGGGCCTGCGCGTTTCGGCTACGGACGGCAACGGAACCATCCGCTATTGGGACGGCATAGACTGGTCGCTGACGGATCAAGGCTTCAATGTCCCGATCGACGCGGGCTACAGCGGCGGCACCCCCGGGGGCACCCAGATGTCGTGGAGCCACAACGCGACGTATCTGCCCGTATCCCAGTTCCGGGAAGGCCTGAGCTATAGGATCTCCTCGAGGGCCCGCGACCTGAGCCTGCCGCCCAACTATGAGGGGACGAGCATCACCACGATCACATTCCTCATCGACCGCTCAACGCCGACGGCGGCCTTCCTCGTGCCGATTTCGACCAACATCGGGCAGCCGGTCTACATCAGCACCAGCAATTTCAGCCTGTCCTCGGGTACGCTGGCCGACCCGAACTTCACGCTCGGCGCCCCCTTCAACGCCCCGAGCGTGCCCTCGGGCATCTCGGCTGTCGACTTC
Organism: Elusimicrobiota bacterium; assembly: GCA_041694815.1. Lineage (GTDB taxonomy): Bacteria > Elusimicrobiota > Elusimicrobia > UBA1565 > JACRDR01 > JBGFSC01. The sequence continues at coordinate 79,700 of JBGFSC010000033.1, forward strand.
CAGATCGAGGATGTCTCGGCGTCGATCCCCGACTGCACCGGGGCCTGCAAATGGTGGAACCCGAATACGCCGGGCTGGCAATCTACCGAGTTCAGCTCTTCGGCGGCGCTATACCAGAGCTCCTGGACCTTCGCCTCCATGCCGGACTGGACCCGCGGTTTCAGCAACGCCGATGGGCGGCAATACGCGCTGCGCACCCGCGCGCGCGACCGCGCGGGCAACCAGGGGGCCTTCCCCAACACGCTGACTTCCGTGGTCAAGGTGGTATTCGATCCCACGCGGCCGGCCTCCGGCATTACGAGCCCGGCCGACGGCTCGATCGCCAATAGTCTCGATTCGATCAGCGGTACGAGCTCCGATCCGCTGGTCAACGGCAGTTCTTCCGGGGTCAAGGCGGCACACCTCAGCATCCAGAGCGATCCGGCCAACACGCAGAATCCGGGCCTGTTCTGGAACTCCGCGGGCAATAATTGGGTCAGCGCTCGGGTATGGAACGCGACGACGTTGAGCGGTACGAATTGGACTTATACTTCCGCCGCCCTGACCTCCAATCTCAAGGTTGACGATTTCTATATCCTCATCTCCAGCGTCGTCGATAACGCCGGCAACCAGCAGAATTCCTTGCCGGTCTCCGGGTCGCCGGGATATAGCCGCGTGCGCTACCAGCCCCCGCCCGCCGCGACCACCGTTTCCGTCCCGCAGAGCCTAGGCTATTACAACAAATTGAGCCTGTTTCAAGGCACGGCCAACGGGAATACGGTCAAAAATGAGCTGCAGCTTATCCGCAAGGACACCGGCCGCTGCTGGGGAGACAGCCTGGGCTGGGTCGACTGCGCGGTCGACGTGGCTACGGCCACCCGGGTCGTATTCCCGTCGGGCGGCAATTGGAGTTATCCGCCCGGCGTCGAGAGCATGCCCAACTGGGCCGCGCTCAATAACTCGAGCTTCACCTTCCGGGAGCGGGGGCTCAACAGCGCCGGGATTCCCGAGGCATGGCAGCAGGTGGAATTCTTCATCGATATGTCCTCGCCCGTGTCCTCGGTGGCTTTACCGGCCAACAATTCCTTCGTCAACGGCAACCCGGTATTGGGCGGCTCTGTCTCCGACCCCGTCCTCAACGGGGTCGCGGCAGGCATCCTCAACCCCAACGGCGTCAAGCTCCGCCTCAAGCGCACCGACAACAACTACTACTGGGACGCCGCGGTCAGCACCTGGGTGGCTCCCGTCACCGCCTCGACGGCCGCCTACTGGATCGCGGGGGCCTCATGGACCTTCGCCTCGAGCAGCCCGACGTTGACCTGGATGAACGGGTTGAGCTATACGCTCGACGTCTTCGGCGTCGACAAGGCGATCGGGGGCGCGCAGGGCAATACCGAGGTCCCGGCACCGGCCATCTCGTTTACCTACGACGTCGTGCCGCCGCAGGTCGGCGTCGCGCGTCCGGGCGCTGTCAAGGAGCGCGACCTGGCGGTGCTGACCGGCACGGCCTCCGACGCCGCGCCGGGGCTCTTGCAGCGGGTGCAGGTGCGGGTGCAGCAGCAGAACGGCTCGGCCTACTGGCACCCGACGGACCATACCTTCACCGAGCCGAACGGGGAATTGGCGTGGTTTACCGCCACCTCCAGCAACAGCTGGGCGGATTGGCATGTTTCTTCGAGCAGCATTCTGACCTTCGTCGACGGGTCCACCTACACGATCATCGCGCGCTCGCAGGATCGCGCAGGCAATTACGCCGCCGTCTACGACAGCAACACCGTGGTCTACGACAGCCTGCCTCCGATTTCCGGCATACTGACCCCGGCCAACAACTCCTTCGTCAATACCCTGCCGAAGATCGAAGGCACCGTCTCGGATTATCCCGCCGTCAATCCGGGGCTTATTCAGGTGATGAAGGTACGGCTCCGGCGCCTTTCCGACGGCACCTATTGGAACGGCAGCGACTTCATCGTCGCCATCTCCACCCTGAGCTCAGCCTCGGCGCAGGTCTCGATCTGGCCCTCCAGCTGGTCGGTGGTGACATCTTGGATCCCGACCGCCGCGAAGCTGAACTCGGGAACCTCCTACTACATCAGCTCCGCCGGCACCGACGACTCCGGCGACGGTAATATCGAGGCCTGGGGCAACCCGCAGTCTTCCATCTTTACCTACGGCAACTCCCCCGCGACGACGACGATCTCGGTGCCGGTCTCCGGCAGAATCTATGGCGCATTGACGAGCTTCTCGGGTGCTGGCTTCAGCGACGTGGGGCTTTCCACCGTCACCTTGATGCTCAAGGATAACACCAACGGCAAATGCTACTCGGAGATCACGAGCACCTTTACGGCGGTCTGCCCCAGCGTCTTCTCGGCCCAGGGCTCGACATCCGCGTGGACCTATCTCTTGAACTCGCCGCCGTGGAGCCACGCGCACAGCTATGTACTGTCCTCCTCGGCCACCGATCGCGCCGGCAACACGCAATTGGCCCTGAGCTCCGCGCCGTTTACCTTCGACCTCAGGGCCGCAACCGCCGCGATCACCCAGCCCTCCGGGCAGTACCTCAACCTCGCGCAGTCGTCGATGCTGCAAGGCACGGCCACCGACTCGCCGGCCGGAGTCGCCGAGTTCAGGATCGCGCTGTCCTCCGCCAACGGCGCTCTGGGCTCCTGGTACAATGGGGTGAGCTTCAACGGGGACTCGGCGGCATCGACGTACCAATCCGCCAGCCTCTACACCCCGGGCTCACCCGACAATTGGCAGCGCACGCTCTCCGGAATGACCGACGGCGGAAGCTATCTCGTCAACGTCCGGCTGCGCGACGGAGCCACCCCGTACAACCAAAGCATCACCACCTTTACCTTCGTCTACGACGTCACGCCGCCCACGGCCACGATCACCAGTCCCCCGCACGATTCCTACCAGAAGCTGGGATTTACGACGATCGCCGGCGGCTCCGCCGATCCGGTCGGCCCCGGAGGCTCGGCCTCCAATGTCTCGACGATTTCCGTCTCGATACAGCAGATGGGTGGGAACTGCTACGTCATGGGCGGCGGATTTACGGCCGGCTGCCCGAACTGGATCGCCGCCTCCGGAAGCCCCGGGAGCTGGACCTTCACGCCGAACCCGACGCCCTTTTCCGACGGGGTCCGCTATATCGTGAACGCGCGGGCGACCGACAATGCCGGCAACCCGCAGACCGCCTTCGCGGTAGGGACTAGCTCCAACACCTTCACCTATGATCTGGCGATTCCCGTGGTCGGCTTCACCGTTCCTGGAACCTCCGGCCGGGAGAAGGATTTCAGCATATTCCGGGGAACGGCCTCGGTCGCCTCTCCGGCCGTGCTTGCGGCGGCCCAATTCCGGGTCCTCAGGCTCAGCGGGGTGCAGCAATACATGGACCCGGGCAACCCTCCGAGCTACGGCTTCAACTTGGACCCCGGCACCCAATCGGAAATTGCCTGGTTCAACGCGCAATCGACCTCGTCGGTGAAGTGGACCGAATGGTTCCTGTCGAGCGGCAGCTCCTTCGCCAGCGGGCAGACCTACCGCTTCGAAACCCGGGCGCAGACTTCCGCCGGCAATTACTCGAACAACTACTCGAGCGTCACGGTGGTTTATGACACCGATCCGCCATTCACCAACGTGCAGACCCCGGTGCATCTGAGCACCGTCTCCTCGCTGGGCTTCATCTGGGGCACGGCCTACGACCAGCCGGTCAATCCGCTGAGCTCGGGCACGATCTCGACCATGCGTGTGTACCTGCGCCGCGCCTCCGATGGAGCCTATTGGGACGGAGGGGCCTGGAACGGCAATCCGTCCATCCTTTCCGCGGCGCATCAGGTCAAGATTTGGCGCTCGAGTTGGACGATGGGCGCGAACCTGCCGAACAATTCGCAGCTCGTCTCGGGTGCTTCGTACTACATTACGACCTCGGGCATCGACAACGCCCTGCCCGGAGGCAACACCGAGAACTTCTTCCAGCCGCCGAAATCCTCGACCTTTACGGTAGACTTGGATGTTCCCGGCTCCAGCGTCACCTCGATCACCAACGGCCAGGTGTTGAGCTCGCTGTCTTCGATCTCCGGGACGGCCGAGGACCTGCTGGCCGGCATCTCGGGCGCGAGCCAGATCGCGGTCAAAATGGAGGAAATCTCTCCCAACAACGGCTGCTGGAACGGCGCCATTGTCGGCGGGACCTTTACCGCGGCCAGCTGTCCCGCGGCCTTCTACGCGATTACAAGCGGCGACATCGGCGGGACCTACTCGCCGGTCTCGAAGTTCTGGAGCATGAGCGCGCCGCCATTGGCCAACCAGATGACCTACCGCATCTCGGTGCGGGCCACCGACAACGCCACGCCCACGGGAAACACACCATCCGGAGCGGCTATCTCCTCGATCACCTTCACCTACAACACCAGCCTGCCGCAGACCGGCGTCTCCTTCCCGCCCACATTGCCGGCGGCCGGCGGGAACCTGAGCGCCGCCTTCACGATCACGGGCACGGCCTCCGATCCCTTCGGCGTGGTGGCCGCCTCCTTCAGTATCCAGGAGGTCGACACCTCGATGTATTATGACGCAGCCACCTCGACTTTCTCCTCCGTCGCCCAGAAATGGCTGGCGGTCGGCGCCTTGGGCGGCACGAACCCCAATCGGAGCTTCAGCGTCGCGGCCCCGGCGATCGCCGCTACTTCCGGGCGCAACTACAATATCCAGTCCAAGGCGATCAACACGGCGGGCACCGAGGGCACCGGCGCCATCGTCTCGATCAAGTACGACACCACCAAGCCGGCGGCCACGGCTGCGACCCCGCCCAACGGCGGCTATATCAATTTCTTGAGCTCCGTCACCGGCTCTTCCTCCGACCCCGGCGCGCTCAACTCCGGCGTGGCCGGCAATCAGGTGCAGATCCAGCGCGACGACGGCAGCTGCTGGAGCGGCGCGGTCTGGGGGGCCTGTGGGACAACCTGGCTGACGGCCAACGCCGGAACGCCCGCCGCCTGGCGATTGACGACCCAATTGCCGCCTTCCAACAACCAGAACAGCGGCCTCGAGGACGGGCGTCAGTACACCGTGAGCGCGCGGGCCTTCGACGTGGCGGGCAACACCCAGACGGCCACGACGAGCAACTCCTTCCGCTTCGATGTTTCCTCGCCCACCTTGAGCATCCAAGTCCCCGCCAATGGGCAATGGTATAACGGGCTCGCCCAGATCTCGGGCCAGTCCCAGGATAACTTCAATATCCGTTTCCCCGAGGTGCGCATTTACGACATCGCGCTGGGCAAATACTGGAAAGACGGGACCGGCTGGGTCGATTCGGGTTTCGGCTATCCGGAGATATGGAACCTCTCCATCGATTCGACGAGCACCAACGGCGTGCTCAATTGGCGCTACGACGCTTCGGCCATCGGCTGGTTCAACGGAGCCAACCGCTTCCGCGTCGACGTGAAGTCCTTCGACGCGGCGGGCAATTTCACCCTGGCGCAGTCGACCTTCAGCTACAATGTCCTTCCGCCGTACGCCAGCATCAGCTATCCGCAGCCGGGGCTGACCTTCTCGTCGATGACGGCCCTCTCGGGCATCTCCACGGGCACCGTAGCCGACATCCAGAGCGTCGGCATCAAGATATCCTATTTCAGCGGCGGAACGACCTATTACTACACGGCCGGCGTGCCGCACTGGAACACGACCGATCCGGGGTATTTGGCCATCACCGGCTCGGGCGGGCCTCCGGCCACCAACAATCCCTGGAGTTACACGAACCCCCAGGCGGTGGACTTCAATAATCCCACCAGCGGCAATTACGCCTGGAGGCAGGGCACGCACAACGGCTCCAACGGGCATCTCTTCACGATCTCGGTGCGTGCCACCGACGTCTCGGGGCTCTCGCAGGTCGGCGTGACGACGACGAGCTTCCGCTTCGACAACGTGCCGCCCACGACGATGCCGATACAGCCGAGCACCAACTCGGCCTTCACGATCAATGCCCTAAACGTCATCAAGGGCACCACTTTCGACGATGTCGCGGGAGTGCAGTCGGCCGCGGTGTCGATCTTGGGGCAGGATGAGCCGGGCGGGGCCAAATACTTCGACGGCACGGGCTTCAACTCGGCGGGGCAGCTCTGGCTGGCGATCACTCCGGCCAACCTCTACCCCTCGTCCTTCAGCTACAGCAACGCCAGCCTCAATTGGATCGACGGGCGCCATTACGTCGTCAGCTCCACTGCCACCGACAAGATCGGCAATATACAGTCGGCGGTGGCCTCCGCGCGCGTGCTCATCGACACGACGCCGGCCGTCTCCTCCGTGCTCAACCCCGGCAACGCGGTCACCAGGCCCAACACGCTAATTCTCTCGGGTAACTCGTCGGATCCCGGCTTCTCCTCGGGCCAGGCCACCGACATCGAGGGCACGGGCTCGGGCGTGGTGCCGCGCTTCCCTTGGGCGGCGGGAAAGGTCGAGCTGTTGGTGTTTCGAGACACCGGCACGGCGCTTTCGGGTCCCGGGCCGGTCAATTTTGGCGGCTGGGATTCCGACGGCTTCTTCTGGAACGGCTCCACCTGGGTGGCGGCCTCGGCGGGGCAGACCTGGGTGCAGGCCGCTTTCAACGGCGACACCGGGGCCTGGGAGTACAACGGCCTCGTCTGCGTCTCGACGAGCATCCCCTGCTGGGTCAACGGACAGCAATACGTAGCCTGGGTGCGGGCGAGCGACAACGCCGGCAATCTGCAGTCGGCCATCTCGGCCGGACCCCTGTTCTTCATCTCGGCCGACGCCAAGAGCTTTGACATGAGCGTTTCGGTCAATCCGATGAACGCCGGGGCGGACGTGACGCTGACCGTTACGGCCAAGGACGACATCAACGGCGGCGGCGGGATCGCCCGCGGCTATCAGGGCACGGTCAATTTCTCGATCGACTCCGGCGCTGGGCCGGAGACGATGGACAACGACGACACCCCTGACGACAATTTCGGCCTGCCCAAGTCCTACGCCTTCACGATCGGGGCGGGAGCCGACAACGGCACCCATAATTTCACGATCCGCCTGCGCAAGGCGGGCGCCAGGATCATCCGCGTCCAGGACTCGGTCAACTCCGGCATCTTCGGCGACGAGCCGGTCACCGTCAATCCGATCGCCGCCGAACGGGTCCAGCTCATCGCCGACAATCCCACCGGCCAGCAGCACAGCCCCGGAAAGACCTCCTCGCCGCAGGGCCGCACGGGTAGCCCAGCGACCAAGACCGCCGGAAATAGCGTGTCCTATCTCGTGCAGGTAGTCGACCGTTACTGGAACCTGATCGTCTCCTCGGCGGCCTCGGTCACGATCTCCGACAGCGACCCTTACAACGACGCGCTCAGCCCAGACGCGACGCTGAACTTCGTAGGCTCTACGACCTTCAACCGCACCTTCGTGACCGCCTCGCCCTCGGGGCATGTAGTGCAGGCGACCGGGCAGGGGGCCTACCCCAACAACTCCAACCCGGCCACCGCGGTGCCCGTCCAAGGCAAGGTGCGCGACCGCCTGCTGGCCCTCTGGCCCGGCGAGACCCGCGAGCAGGGCAAGTACACGGCCGCGCCTTACGGCAAATCAGGGACGGTTGAGGATCTGTTGGCCGGCACCACTTTCGCCCTGCGCGTATACGCCGTCGACGAGTATTACAACACCGACCTAGGAGCCGGCGACTCGATCACCGCGAGCCTACCCACCGATCCCAACGCGGCCGCTCTCACGCAGGCCTTCGTCTCCGGCACGACCACCTTCGCGCTCAAGCCCATCATGGCCGGCTCCGACACGGCCAAGGTCAACACCTTGGCGGCGCTCGCCAACGCGACCTATTACTTCACGCCGAATCAGGCGACGGTCTGGTGGAACCTTCCGGTGAAGCTGCAACTCATCGCCGAGGGCCAGGCCGCAGGCCCCGGCCTGGCGCCTTATGACGCCGATCCTACGACCGGCGGTCGTTCGGACCCGACCCCCGCGGTCCTGACGGCCGGCGTGACTACGCAGATTACAGTCAATCTGGTCGATACCTATTTCAACGTAGTCAAGGGAACGCATCCCTTCATCCCGCAGACTTCTAGCGTGACCATGCCCCTGGCACAGCTCGAATTCATCAACGACCCCTATATCGTGCCGCGTTTCGCTCCGCTCACGCAAAAGAGCCTGGTCAAGGGCACGACCACCTTCTCCTTCATCCCGGCCAAGCGTAGCGGATCCCTCGGCTTACGCATCCGCGACACTCAGGCGACCGGCACCAGCTACAGCACCGATACGGTGAGCAATATTACCGTCAACCCCGGCGTGGCGGTGGGCTTGCAGGTATTGGTCTCGAGCAGTCCCGCGCCCAACACGCCCGGCGAGGTGGCCCAGGAGGGCAGCGTCGCGGGCAAGACCGGCTCGCCCGGCCCCCTGATCGCGGGAGACACCTACTATATCGTCGTCAACGCCGTCGACGCGCTCAACAACCGCGTTAATGACGGCAGCGCGGACCGGCTCGTGAACCTGCTGTCCAATGACCCGTGGGCGAACTGGACAGGGCCCTTGAACCTCGCGCTTGGCCAGGTGACCTTCACCGATTTCGTGCCCAGCGCCTCGACGGGGAACCTGACCGTCTCCGCCATCGACGCCTCGGCCTTCAATCCCAAGCTCTCGACCCAGACCAGCTCCAATATCACGGTCAATCCGGGCAGCCCCAAGCGCCTGCTCATCGTGATGCCGGGCGAGACGCTTCAGGGAGGAAAGACCACGCCGCCGGTGGGCGTCACCGGCAGCCCGGCCGATCAACTGGCCGGAGAGGCCTTTACCGCCAGCGTCTACGCTACGGATGATCGCTACAACCGGGTCACCGGCGTGGCCAAGCCCTCGATCAACATCACCTCCAACGACTCGCATGCCGCGACCATCGGGAGCTATTCCATGTCCAACGGCAGCGCGGCCATCACCGGTATCACCTTGCGCACCGCCGGCGCCAGGACCTTGACGGCCACCGACGGGGGTGGCGGCGGCCCGGCTCTCAGCACCGTCGTCTCGAGCTCCTTCACCTTGACGCCGCGCCCGGCGACCCGCCTACGCGTGATCTTGCCCAGCGAGAGCCGCGACCCCGGTTCGACGACGAACGGGCGCACGGGCTCGAGCTACAGCCTGACGGCCGGTTCGACATTGACCGTTACCGTCGACTTGACCGATTCGCTCTGGAATCTGACTCCCGGTACCTCTCAAGAAATACGGCTCACCTGCGACGATCCCTTCGCCTCGATCACGCCCTCGACGGCGGTAGTGGTCAGCTCCAAGACCTTCCAGGTCAATGTCAAGCGTGCGGGGACCACCCACGTGACGGCGCAGCTGCTCGTCGGCCCGCCGCCGGCCTGGGGACCGAATTTGGCCAGCGACACCTCGACCGACATCAACGTCTCCCCGGGAACGCCCTCGAGGCTGCTGGTGCTCTTGCCCGGAGAAAGCTTCGACCAAGGCTCACCCACCGGTAAGGTCAACACCCCGTCGGCGCAGACCGCCGGCACGCAGTTCAACGTCGTGGTGGGCGTAATCGACGAATATAAGAACCTGGTGACTGGGCGCGCCGCGGACGTGCAGATCGTTCCAGGGCTCGACCCGTACGCTGCGGCAGTGGCCACCAAGGCCATCAATACCAGCGTGGGCTACACTCCCTCGATGCCGGTGACGCTCAAATACGCGACGACGGGCCAATACTTCACCGCCACGGACGTGACGCCGCCCTCAGGTTCGGGACTGAGTTCCGACCCGCAGTCCTCTACGTTCACCGTCAACGCGGCGCTGCCCGTCGGCCTGCAGGTGCTCATGCCGGGACAGACCGCCGTGCCCGGCAGCGGCAATTATCCCAACGGGGGCCGGACGGGCAGCGTCTCGACGCCGACGGCCGGCGTTTCCTTCAACGTGACGGTGAACCTCGTCGACCCCTACATGAACGTCTACAAGGGCGCGGGTACATTCCCCAACGTTTATCTTAATTCCGACGACGTCAACGCGGTCAACTCCTCGACGATGTCCTTGTCCAACGGCAGCGTGAACGTGCCGATGACGCTGGTGACCAAACGCAACAACACGACGATACGGGCCTACCCGCGCGACCAGGCGGCCGACAAGGTCTGCACGGGCAACGCCAGCCCTTACATTTGTCGAAATGATTCGCCCGCGGCCGTAACGCCGGCCTTTAAGGTTTACGCCGCGACGGCTACCCAGTTCCAGGTCCTATTGCCCGGTGAGACCCCGGTGCCGGGACAATGCAACGTGCAGCCCAGCGTGGTCTGTCGAACACTCACGGGCTCGCAGCGGCCCGGAAAGAACGGCCTGCCCAACTCCCAGGTCGTTCCGACTGGATTCAACGTGACGGTCAACCTGGTTGACGATTACTTCAACTTGTGCACGAACCTGACGGGCAACGGACAGGACACCAATCCCCCAGTGGCGACTATGCCGATCGTCCAGGTGCGCTCGCCCTCCGACTCGGCGATGGTCTCGGTCCCCTCCGGCGGGCAGCAGCTGGAGTTCGGCACTTGGGACTTTAGCGTCACCCCCTTCGCCGCCCTTTCGACCTATACCATCGTCGCCTCGACGACGGCCTCCTCGGCCATGTCCATCTCCTCGGCGAGCTCCGCGGAGGTCTGGACGTTGCCGGGCGTCGCGCATCACTTGCACTGGGCCAATATGCCATCGGTCGTGACAGCGGGCTCGTTGTTCTCCGGAGACATCATCGCGCATGACCAGTTCCATAACCGGCTCTCCACCGGCCCCAACGTCTATAAGGACACGGTTACGGTGACGGGGCCGAACAACCCAGCGCCGCAGAACATTAACCCGATCACCGTCCTCTTCGGTACGGGGGACCAGGGCCTGCGCACGATCAATAATCTGACACTCAAGAAGGCGGGTACGAACCAATCCCTGGTCGGCACGCAGAACACCAACAACCTCATCCACACCGCGGTCGCGAGTTTCTCGGACCCGATCCCGGCGATCACGGTCAACGCCGGCCCCGCCTCGGCGATTACCGTCGATCCCCCGGCCAACCAGGTGGTCAACGTGCGCGCGGGCTCGTTTAGCTCGCCGGGATTTAAGACCTTCACGGCGCAGATCTCCGACAGTTTCGGCAATGCCGTTCAGGCGGCCACCACGGCGTACCTGCAGCTTGTCAGCGTCGTGGGAACGCCGGGAACGATCAGGTATTCCAGCAATACCTGGATCAACATGGGAGTATCGACCACCGTCGTCTCCGACAACAAGGGGCGCATCGGTAAGAACACCGACTCCGACAATACGAATATGCCCTTGGCCCTGTTCGTTTCGCCGACGGTGCCCGACTCGACGAGGATCTGGATCGGAACCATGACATTCCCGGGCGGCGACCTGACCCCCTACATCAATACCCGTATCAATATCTCGGGGACCTTCGCGACCATCGGCGGCGACCCCAGGACCCTCGTGTTCGTTTCGAGCCCGACCTCACCGGTGCTCGTCGACGAGGTGCCCGCCTCCGGCGCCGACTTCATCATCGAGCGCCGAGACGATTTCGGCAACGCCACCGACAGCGGGCAGACCGATGTTACCTTGAACCTGCCCGCGGCCCAGGTACAGGCACACACAGCGGCGGGATTTACCGCGGGCGTCTCCTTCACGATCCAGGGCGATTACGGCTTCATGGATACCGGCAACAACTATATCCCGAGCCTTTCCTTCCTGGAGGGCATCAAGCAGGTGAGTTTCCGCTACCGCGACAAGATGTCCTCGTACGCGGGGCCGAGCGTCTCCTCGAACACCGGCTTCGGCGGACGTCCCGGCGCCTGGACGCTCGAGATCGTGCCGACCTCCATCGGCGTATCATCGATCAGCTTCAATCTGCAGATGGAGCCAAAGGATCCCTTCCAACTGGGCTTCGGCAATCCCAAGCGCACGCTGCAGGCTGGCAAACCGAGAGACGCCGGCAACAAGCTGCACTCCTTCCAGGCGCAGATCCATGACCGTTTCAGGAACCCGCGCGTGCCGGTCACCCCGATCAACGTGTTCGTGTCCACCGTGACGCGCACGCCCTCGAAGTTCGCCGACTCCTTCTCCTTCTCCCTCTCGAGCACGCTGGCGGCCGGCTCTCCCCCGGCCTTCGCGGCCTCCACCGACACCTTGAGCTTCCCGTTGGACCGCTACGAGACCACGTTCTATTACCTCGACACGATGGCCAGCTCCTCCTACCCTCCGGGACAGACGGCCCCCGTAATCGGGCTCTGGGACAAGGCCACGGTGCTATTTTCCACCTCCCAGGCCGTCAACATCACCCCCGAGGTAATCCAGGCGATCCGCGTGCGTCCCTCGACAAGCACGGCGTTGCTGGCCGGGACCACCTCGGAGATGATGGTCTTCGAATTGCAGGACCAGTTCGGCAACCCATCCGCGTTGCAATCGGGCCAGGAAGATCTCGGTCCCTCGCCGTGCCCGTTCCCGTGCGTGGAGTTCCAGCTGACCTCGGATTCCAACGGCAAGAAGCAGTTCTCGAGCCCGAACGTCGGCGCCTTCAAGAACTCCACCGGTACGGCCTACATGGCCATCGGGCAGGCCGCGACGACCTTCTACCTCATCGACGACATGGTCTCGCCGACCACCTGGACCCTCACCGTAGAGACGGTGCGCAGCCACGGCTGGACGAAGGGCATCTCCACCTATACCGTCAAGCCCGGTCCTCCGGTCCTGGCGCTGTTTACGACCCCGCAGCGCTACCTCATCGCGGGCACCACGGTCCAGTTGAGCACGGCGACGCAGCAGCCGATCCCGACCCCGATCACGCTGCGTCTCGTCGACGCCTTCGGCAATGTCACCTCCTCGAGCTGGGCCGCCCATACGGCGAACTTCTACTCGAACTTCACGGGCTCGACTCGCGGCGGCATCGACCCGACGCAGACGGTGGTCGACGGGGCCAACTGGCCCTTGATCGCGGCGAGCTCCTTGCCGGTGACGATTCCGGCCAACAGCAATTCGGCCACGGTGTATGTCTGGGACACCGTGGTCTCGACCCTGCCGCTGATGGCCTCGGTGATCCGTCAGGACGGCTACGCCCTGCCCCTCTCAAGCCAGAGCGTGTTCATCACGCCGGCGAAGGCCGACTACATCACCATCTACCATCCCTTCCCGGTGACGGCGCCCTTGAAGGTCAATACCCCCGGGATCCTGACCCGCAACGTGGGCGGCAAGAACCTGGGCGTCGTGATGCGCGACCGCTACGGCAATATCGCCTCGGGGCATCCGATCAACAAGCAGCATTTCAGCGGTGCCGTGGTCTTCAGCACGAACCGCTCCACCAAGACGGTGAGCCTCGTCGACACGACGAACAGCACCACCACGCCGCGGATGTACGTGTTCAACGGCGAGTCCGACGCGACGCCCGGCATCTACAATGGACTGCAGATCCAAGACAGCATGGTCTCGGAACTTCAGGTTTTCGCGACCGCCTACGCCAACGCGGCGATCTGGGGCCGCACCAATGACGCCAGCCGCTCCTTCAACAACTCGCCCCCGCCGCCCTCCTCCGCCTTCTCGGACGGCAATGTCTTCACCGCCGGCCTCGTGGTCACGCCGACGGACATGGCCCCAGAACAGGACCCGGCCACGGGCCTGGTGGTGGCGCATAAGCAGTCGTTCCAGAGCCGCGCGGTGTTGCGCCAGGGTGACGGCACGACCTCGAACTCGCCCGATCCGGTCCAGATGCTACGGCTGTCCTTCAATATCCTGCCGTCGACGCCGACACTAAACGCCAAGCTTTCCGCCATCCGGGTGCTCAAGACGGGGTTCTTGGCCACCGATAAGGTCCCGGAGGTGGCGCTCTATTATGACGAGAACCATGACGGCCTCTTCCAGTCGGGCTCCGACGTGCGCATCGCCACGGCCGCCTTCGACGGTTCGGGCTGGCGCTTCGGCGATCCCAGCTACAATCTGACCCCGCTCAACGTGGCCGATCCGGGACGCACCTTCGTCGCCGGGGTCAATACCGAGGCGATGAATTTCTTCCTGACCGTGCGCATTTCGTCCGCCGGTTACGGGGCGACGGAGCTGCCGAGCTCCTTGGGCATGAGCATCCCCTCGCCTTCCTACGTCACGCTGACGGGCGACAGCCTCACGGGAGTGGCGGAAAACAACTTCTCCATATTGACCGCGACGTCGGTGGTGCAGCGCGCCCCGGCGCAGATCTATGTCAAGGGCACCGATATCAACGCCTGGTGGTCGCCTCCCTCCTTGAGCCTGTCGAGCTATAATTACGTCGACCAGGGCGCTTCGTTCGTGGGCGTGCTCAAGCTTCAGATGTGGACACCGAGCTTCACGGGCACGCTGGGCCGGGTCCACGTCATCCACACCGGTACGGGCTTGGACATCGATATCAAACGCCTGCATCTGTTCGTCGACTGCGATACCAACGGGAATATCGCCAACGGCGACGGCAAGTTCCAGGCCTCCATCGACAAGGAGATCACCGACCCGGCCATCCTCGTGAAGTTCACCACCAACACCCCACGCGCCGCCGACCTCGTGCTCAAGGTCGACCCGAACGACAGCAACAATTACTCGTTCCGCACCATCACCCAGTCGACGATCACGTATTTCGTGGTCTATGACTATGAACCCGCGGCCGTGGCGTACCTGGACCATGGAACGCAGGTCGGAACCGCCGACATCGTCCCGCTGGGTGGGGATGGCGACGTCGTGCCCTTCTCGACCATCCTGACGACCAACGTATACGTGCGCCCGACGGCCGACCTAGCCGCCGTCGAGAAGGTCAACAACCCCGGCACCGGCAACGCCGCGGCGGTGCCCGCCTCCATCACCCAGGCCGATGCCAATCAACCGGTCATGAAGCTGACCCTGCGGACATTGAGCGGCGCGGCGAGCTGGTCGGGCCTGAAACTGGACCGTTGGGTGCCCTCGAGCTTGAGCGGCAGCGTCATCTTGAACAAGGCGGCCGACGTCAAGAATATCCAGATATGGGCGGATGTCAACGGGAACGGACTCCTGGATCCCACCACCGACCAAATCGTAAGTCCCTTGAGCGGCATCGTGCATAATTTCCCGCAAAGCACCCTGGGCGTGGCCATCAGTTCGACGCAGGCCGGGCCGCTCGACGTCGTCGTCACTAATCTCTCGGCCTTCTTCCCGGCCGACGACGTGTTCCCGTCCGTTCCCCAGCGCCTGGTGTTCGCCGACGACCAGACCGACCAGGCGAATAAGGAGGTCTTCGTCTGCACTGGCATCTCCTTCTCCTCGGGAGCCTTCACCAACTGCATGCCCGGCCAGGACCAGACCACGCGCAAAAACCACGCCGTCGGCACCGTGATTTCGGGCCCCGCGCGCGTACCCGTGCAAGGCACCGGAGGCGGACAGACGCTCACCGTCTTAAACAAGGACTTCTTCGTGGCTTATGACTTGGATCCGTTGGCCACGGTCAACCCTTCGGCCAACCTTGGCGCTATCATCCCGACCACCCATTACTTCCTTATCCAATCCCCGAAGCGGATGCACGACAAGGATTCTAATGGCACCGTATCGGTCGGCATCCCGCCGAACGGCAAGACGATGTCCTTGGTGTCCAACGTAGCCGAATACGCGGACAAGATCGTCGTCGTCGCCTCCAATACGGTCGACGACGTGAATCTGGGCCCCTTCCTGCAGCAGAAATCGACCGGGGCGGTGCTCAATTTCTCGCTTTACACCGACGTCGCCGACGCCTTATGGCGCTGGGTGATCGTGACGGCCACGGGCACCTCGGCTGCGGCCGGCAATGTCTCCAACGACGTGCAGCTGGTCTCCTTATGGCGTGACGCCAACAATAACGGCAGCTTGGACGTTAACGACGTGCTGGTGGGCACGGGGACTTTCGGCAACACCGGCCAGCCGCTCACCTCTCGTGTGCAGCTGAGCACGCCGTTTAGGCTGATGACGCAGGCCAAGGCGCCGACCCCGCAGCGCTTCTTCGTCGCTTATTATCTAAGCGCCAACGCGCAGTCCAATGACCCCATCACCCAGGCGCCTCGTACCTTAGGGGCGGTGCTCACGGCGGGCTCCTTCCCGCAGAACAATCCCACCGTCGACGATTATTTCGCCAACGCCTTCACCCTGCCCAATATCTACAATCCCGCTTCCCCGCTTCCCTTCGAGGGCAAGTCGCGGGCCATCATCCCGGCGTCGCAGACGATGTACGTCAAGACGACGCCGATGTTCTCAAGCTCCAGCGGCACCTTCGTGGCCCCCACGGTGTCCTTCGCCGTGCCGGCCTCCACGCCCGCAGCGGTGGACGCCGCTTGGGTGATCACCTCATCGGCCGGCCTGCCCTCCGGCGGTCCCACCACCTACATGGTTGTCGACGGGGAGGTGATCAGCTATGAGGACCTGGGGCCGACATCGCTCATTCGGGTGCACCGCGGCCTCCTGGGGACTTCCGCTTCCGCCCACGGCGTCGGGGCGGTATTGGGCCCGCTGCTCGAGCAGGGTAGTCCGGCGAACGCCGTCATGAAGGTGGAGGCCTGGAGCAGCGGCTTCCAGGTGCAGTGGAACGCCTTGCGCCTACTCATCAATGCCCCCGGAGGGCTTTCGCATGTCGACGCCGACGTGGCCAAGGTCAAATTGTGGAAATCGGTGCAGCCCTCCTCGGCCCCTATCTTCCATCGCGACCAGAATATACAGGGATCCGGGGACATACTCTTGGCGCAGGGCAACTTGGTGCAAGGAGTCGTCGACTTGAGCATCGTCGACCCCACCCTCAATTTCGCGCCCTATACCTTGGTGGGCACCTCCACGCAGACCTTCTACGTCTCGCTCGACATCGACCCGGCGGCGCGCTACTGCTTCGTCTCGCTCAATCCACCCAACGAGGTCGTGGGCCTGCAATCCCTGAATGGATCCGACTGGGGGCTGAGCCCGCCCGGCGCCGACCACCAGATCGTGCTGCTCAATACTCCGGTGACGACGGTGCAGCCCATCGTGCCGACGCTCAACACGATGAACGCCTCGATCCTGTCGATCGCGCCGCTCTTCGCGCTTCAGAGTTCCTCCAACGTGCCCATCGCCCAGATCACGGCGACGGCCGACCGCAACACCGTGGTCTGGCAGAAGCTCAGGCTCGACCGCATCGGCACGGGCGGAGGCCTGGACTCCGATATCTCGTTGATCAAGGTCTGGAGGGACGCCAACGGCAACAGCATACTCGACTCGACGGACACGGCGCGTAATCCCGACGGTAGCTACCCCAATCTCATAACCTTCGGCAACGAGACCTTCTCGAGCGCCACGGTGACCTTGACCTTCAAGAACCCGCCCGTCGTTTCGACGGCGCCGTCGAAGTACTTCGTGACCTACGACTTCTCCCAGTTCGCCATCATCGACTCCGGCGAGGGCCTGCGCATAGCCAATACGACGTACGCGACGGTGCAGACGCCGCACCTGGTAACCTTCTCGACGGCGAATTTCCAATCGACGCTGGTCACGGTCCAAAAGGTTCCCTCCAACGTCACCTTGGGCGTCAACGACCTTATCCTCAACAACAACGTGACCAAGCTCTCGCAGGCCCAGGCCGATGTTCCCTTCCTGAGGCTAAACCTCGCCACGGACATCTCGCTGGCCCAATGGCAGGCCTTGCGCATCGCCCGTTCGGGAGGCAGCCAGGATTCGAGCAAGCCTTTCGGGCGCAACACCAACGTCGGCTTCATCCGCATCTGGAAGGATATCAACCAGAACGACACGCTTGAAACGGACACCGATGTCAACGTCTCCGAGGCGAACACGGTGCTGCAGGTCGCCGTCTCCTCGGTCCAGGCGACTCCCTTCCTCATGGTTCTAGCCTCCACGGCCGGTTTCCCGGCCTCGGGCAACGGAAAAATTTACGTCAACAACGCGGAATTGATGACCTTCTCCGGCTACACGACGGTATTCGTCTCCGGCTCGAGCCGCCCGGCGGTCAATGTCTTGACCCGCGGAGACAATTTGGGCACGACCTCGACGCCGCGCCTCAATCACGCGGTGGGATCTAGCGCGCGCAAGGTCGACCTGTTCGATCAGACCAACGACGCCAATCTTCAGACGGTGCTGGAGCTGGCGGTGCCGCAGACCATACTCCCGACGCCGCCTGTATTCTTCCTCACCTACGACATCGGGGCGACGGCCGTCAAGAACGACTCGGTGGGCGTAGACATCGCCGACCGCAATTGGGTGATCGTCAGTAACCCGAACGTCACCTCGGCCCGCGTCAACGTCAATATCAATAAGATCCTTACCCAAGGCACCACCAACCATGCCTATCCGTACACGGGCACCACGGTGTTCATCTCGCCGCTCAATCTGTCGATCGTCGGCCGCAACATCGCGCCGACCGCCGCGACGGTCAACCAGAACAATGTGCCCTTGGAGCAGTTCACGATCAAGACCTCCTCGGATTACGTGCGCATCGGCCAATTGCGGCTCAAGCAATTGGGCACGGTGCAGTCGCCTCCGACGCCCGGCGCCGGAAGGGGCGACGCCAAGCGGGTGACGGTCTGGCTCGACAACGGCGACGGGGCCTTCACCCCGAACACGGACACCCTGATCGGCGCCCTAACCCACAACGGGTTGCCGGGCGGATCGCCTGCCTTCGACAACGGGGTGGCCTTCACCAGCCTGACGGTCAATGGGCTTCCGTACTTGACGGTCTCGACGGCTCCGGTCAACCTTTTCGTCGCCGTCGACATCTCGAGCGTGGATTTGGCGGGCAATATCACCATCGGCCATAACATCGGCTTCGCCCTGCCCAGCTTCAACGATATCTTCGGGCCCAACGCGACGACGCTCAACGCGGCGCCCGACCCGAGCAATCAAAACCCGCTCAACGCGGCCTCCTCGCTGGTCCAGATCTCGCCGGCCATCATTCCGCTGTCGAATATCCTGCCCAAGATCGCGATGGCCTCCAACGGATACCCGGCCTACGTGCTGCAGGATTCCTCGGGCAATGTGATCCTGGATTCCAACGGCATGCCCATCGCCGATGCGAGCAAATGGATATACCTGCAGGGTTCTACGGAGCCGCTCGTCGATATCAACGGAGACGGCCAGCCCGACAACTTCGCCTACCCGCCGGACACGACCCCCCTGCCGCCAGGCGTCAAGCCCGGACCCCTGAAATTCATCAGCTTCGACGGCACGCGCAACCCCGCCTTCGACCTGGACGGCGACAAGCTCCTCGACATCGACATCAATCGCGACGGCATACCCGACGCGGTCGTCAACGACGGCGCCGGCAAGCCCATCTACTTCCTGCGCGACATATTGGG
This sequence comes from Elusimicrobiota bacterium, assembly GCA_041694815.1. GTDB lineage: Bacteria > Elusimicrobiota > Elusimicrobia > UBA1565 > JACRDR01 > JBGFSC01. The sequence goes on from JBGFSC010000033.1 coordinate 98,977, forward strand.
CAATACTTACCCCGTTTCGGACCAGGCCCTGGCGGTGACGGCCTGGAGCAACAATACGACGAAGCTGGAAGCCGCCTGGTCAATCCCCACCTCTACCGTCACCGGTTTCCAGCTGGCGGCCGGGGTCAATTACTCGAGCCCCACATCTTTCTCCAACGGCTGGCGCACGATCGGCTCGAGTACCACCGGCATGATCGACGGGCTCGGCCTGCCCGTGCCAAAGGTCACGCGCCTGACGGCCAATATCTCGCAGACCGATACGATCATCTCGGTCGAGGCGGCGGGCAACCTCGTCTCGGTAGGCAAGATCGTCGTGGGCTCGGAGATCATCGGCGTCACAAGGATCAGCGCGACCCAGTTCCAGGTCACCGCCTTGGAGGGCTGCCCGAACAACAGCGGGCGCGGCTGCGACGGCTCCTTGCCGCAACCCCATCTCAAGAACGAGCTCGTCAGTGACCAGGCCGTGTTTGTCTCCGTGCGTGGTTTCAACGGGCCGGCCTCGGCCCCGAGTGGCTACGTGCCCGGTCCCACGGGAAGGCCGCTGCTGGTCTACCGCATCGACACCACGCCCCCCAATGCTCCGGCCAACGCCGCGCCGAACGTGGCGCCCGGAACCCCGGCCGGCGGCTCCTTTGAAATCAGCTGGGACGCCTCGGTCGACGCTGAGTCGAGCGTGATGGCCTACCAGATCCAGGAGCGCGTCGGCACCGATCCCGTCTGGCGCAGCATCGCGATGATCCCGGCCGTCAAATCCAACGGCGCGATCAACCGTTCCTATAACGTCGGCAACCCCGCGATCAACGCGGCCGAGAAACCGAGGGCCTCCGGCCAATTCTATTCCTACCGGGTGCGGGCCTTCAACTACGCCGGTATCCCGTCGGAATACTCGAGCGAATCGAGGCCCGTGGCGACCTCGCTCATCTCCTCGCCGATCTCGAATGTGTCGAACTTCCCGAACCCCTTCGACAGCCGCAAGGGCGGCCCGGAGGGTAAGACCGTCATTACCTACACCTTGGGGGCCGACTCGGACGTCACGATCACGATCTACGACATGCTCGGCTACACCGTCAAGACCTTCACCTTTTCCCCCGGACAGCAGGGTGGACGTGCCGGCCCCAACTTCGTTACTTGGGATGGCCGCAACGGGGAGGGCCGGCTGGTCGCCAAGGGCGGCTACGTAGCCCGTATCAAGGCCGGCTCCTCGGCCGGCACCGGCACCGTCATCCGAAAGATCGGCGTTATCCATTAATTCAGGTGCCAGGCATCCACTTTCTACACTTTGTTGAAATTCTCGAGAAAGTAGAGAAAGTGTAGAAAGTGAATGTCTGGCACCTAAATATTCTTCCTTAATAGGGTATTGACAAAGCCCTTGACAAAGCAAGTGGACCTGTTATACTAGGGGGGTAAGCACTCCTGCAGCCGGTCAAGACAGCGTGTTACGGGGCTCATAGGCGCTGTCATTCGCTTTCCGGCTGCGGGCGATAATAGCAAACCCGCCGCAAGACGGGGGCGCAAAGCCGTGGTCCCGGTTTCCGGGATGCCAGGCTGCCGAATGCGATGGCCCGAAGAGAACGATTAGGGGCTTGTCCCCTGCTTCAGAACTGCCTCAAGAGCGCGGCCTTGGCCGGCTTTTGGGGCGTCGTCGTTTTAGGGGCCATCCCGGCGTTCGCCGGGGAAGGAGGCGGGCAGGCGGGCACCTTCCTTTCCTATGGGGTCGGCGCCCGCGCCCTGGCGATGGGCGGTGCCTTCTACGCCATCTCAGACGACGCTACCGCGGGGTACTGGAACCCGGCCGGCTTGGCCCAGGTTCAACGCAAGGAGCTCACTACGATGCAGGCCACGCTCTTCGCCCAGACCAAGCTCACCTATATGGGCTTCGCCTATCCCCGCGCCGCCGGCGGCACCTGGGCCTTCAGCCTGACGCAGTTGGTCTCCTCCGGTTTCGAGAAGGTCAGCGCCACCTTCGACCCCGCCACCAGCGAGCCCACCGGGGTGCAGACCGCGGGCAGCTTCTCCGACCAACAGACGGCCTACGGCCTGTCCTGGGGAAAGCAGGTCACCGACACCATGTCCTTCGGAACGACGCTCAAGCAGGTCAAGCGCCAGCTCGACAATTCCGTCGACAGCCATATGGCCATGGACATCGGCATGATGCGGCAGATGTCGAGTCTCCACAGGCTCGGCATCGGCGTGCAGAACGTCTTTAGCCGCAGCTCCGGGGACACCGACGATAAACTGCCCGTCACGGCGAAGCTAGGCAACAGCCTGACCCTCTTTAAGGGTCGCCTTCTCTTCGGCCTCGACCTCGCCAAGCCACAGACCAGCGGCTTGGGCTGGCGCTTCGGCGGCGAGTTCTGGGCCACCCGCTGGTTTCCGCTCCGCTTCGGCCTGATGGGTTCGCCGGGCATCCAGGAGACCGATTTCGGCTTCGGCCTCGCCTTCCGCTACTTCAACCTCGACATCGCCAACGGCATCCACGATCTCGGCGCCAGCACCCGCATCTCGCTGACGGCCAAGTTCGGCAAGTCCAAGAACGAGGTTTCGGGAGAGAAGATCAGCGCGCTCATCCAGGCGGGCTTCGAGGCCTTCAAGGAGGGCAATTTCCGCCTCGCCACGGTGCGCTTCACGCAGGCGGCCGACGCCGACCCGGAGAACCGCGACGTGCGCGCGATGCTCACCCGCCTGCAGACGGCGGTGACCTACGTGCCCGAGGCCCAGGGCGGCGAGGAGATACAGACCTACATCCGCAAGGGCGTGATCGCCTACGTCGACGGCCGCGACCTGCGGGGCGCGGTCAATTCCCTGCGCTACGCCTTCAACAAGAACCCGCGCGACGAGAAGCTGCTCTCCTTGCTCAACTTAGTCGAGCGCGAGACGGGGGCCTCGGAGATGACCCGCAAGCCGGAGGGGCCCGAGCAGTTCACCTTCGTCGATCAGAAGATCTTCGACGCGCGCCAGGCCGTCTACGACGGCAAGTACGACCTGGCCATCCGCCGCACGCAGGACGTGCTCGACCTGGAGCCCAACAACGTCACGGCGCTCGAGATCATGGGCAGCGCCTTCTTCCTGATGGAGGAGCGGGCCAAGGCGAAGGCGGTCTGGAAGAAGGTGCTCCAGATCGACCCGAAGAACCGGGTGGTGCGCGAATTCCTCCAGCAGATTCAGTAAACGGCGACGAGCCAGGCATTGCCGCCTGCGGAGACCTCCTACGGCAATGCCTGGCTCGTCGCCGGGCGACTTGAAAATTTAATATGGGGCCCCTACACTTATCGAGTATGCTCCGCTTAAGGATCGTGGCGGCCTTATTGGCCGTTCACGCGGCGATGCCCGTCGGCGCCCGGGCGGTCGTCGACGCTCCCGACCTGTCGCTGCTCGAGAGAGAGACCGCCCTCAAGCGCGAGATCGAGAACAAGATCCAAAGCGATATTCTCGACCCGATACTGGGCAAGGACCGGGCGAAGGTATTCATGGACATCCAGTTGGAGGTCATGGCCCAGCAGCGCGAGAATCAGCGCACCGGCGCCGGCATGGCGGAACGCTACAAAGAGAAGCTCGGTCCCAATCCGGGCGCCAGCTTTCCCATGCAATTCATCCTGCCCGGGGTGCCCAAGCCGAAGAACGTCAACAACGCCCCGACCCCCAAGCCGGAGGCCTCGCAGGGCCAGGTCGCCTCGCAGGAGAAGGCCGACAAGGAGGAGATATTCTCCCTGCAGACCACGGTCAAGCGCCTGCTCGTGACCGTGATCCACGACGATAGCCTGCCGCAGCCCAAACTCGAGATGGTGCGCCAGCGCATCATTGATGCCCTCACGCAGTTTAAGCTCGGCAAGGACCAGATCGTTTTCCGACCCACGAATTTCAAGACGGCCGTATGGCTCGACGATTTGAAGAACCCGAGCGTCTACATCCCGCTGCTCTACGCGCTCCTCCTGCTGCTGCTGCTGCTGTTCCTCTTCGGACCGCTGGCGGGTTTCATGCGCCGCTATGTCGAGGCCATCCGGGAGAAACCCGCCGCGGAGGTGAACGTCGAATCCCAGATCGAACAGCCGGAGGAGGAGGGGCGGGGCCTCGGGGGCCCCGAAAAGAGCGAGCTCGACATCATGCTCGGGCGCAAGCCGACCGAGCCGCCGCCGCCGTCGGAGGAGGACGAGGCCATGAAGAAATTTGAGCCGTTCGCCTACATCAACGAGGAGAACCTCAAGCGCCTGGCCAATCTGTTCATGCTGCGCCGCGAGGAGCCCTGGCTGATCGCCGTCGTCTTAAGCTACTTGAAGCCCGAGTTCGCGCGGCAGGTGCTAACGCAGTTGCCCGTGGAGCTGCAGGCCAAGGTCGCCCTGGAGGCCCTGAAGGTGCGGCAGGTGACCCGCGAGCAGGTGGTCGCCATCGACGCAGATGTCAAGGAGTCGATCGACTTCGTCGTCGGCGGTATGGAGCGCCTTACCCAGATGCTCGAGGAGTCCGACACGCAGACCCGCAAGAACATCCTGGAGTACCTAAAGAACGAGAAGCCCATGGTCTACGAGCGGGTGCGCAAGTTCATCCTCACCTTCGAGGACGTGGTGGGTTTCCCGGACCGCGAGATGCAGGCCATCGTCCGCGAGCTCAAGACCGACGCGATGGCGCGCGCCCTGCAGGGAGCCTCGCCGGAGGTGGTCAACAAATTCCTTTCCAACATGTCGGGGGGCGCGGCCTCCCTGCTCAAGGAGTCCATGGAGTACAGCAAGGGCTTGACCGAGGCCCAGGTGGAGGAGGAGCGGAGCAAGATTATCGATACGATCAAGACGATGGAGAAGGAAGGCAAGATCGCCATACGCGAGGGGCGTGGCCAGCTCGAGGGCTTCCAGGAGGAGCTAGCTATCGAGCGCGTCGAGCGCCTCGGCGCGCGGGCGCAGGCGAAGGCGGCGCTGCCCGCTCCCGCCCCGGCCGCCGCTTCAGACCCTGCCGCCGCGCAGCAATTCCTACAGGCAGGAGCGCAGGCGCACGACGCAGGCCGTTTTGAGGAGGCCATGGCCCAGCTGCGCCAAGCCCTGGATTTGGACCCGAATCTCTGGCAAGCTTATCAGTACCTTGGCAACGCCCTGCTGCAAACAGGTCGTGCGACGGAGGCGCTGGGCTGCTACGAGAAGCTGCTTGAGATCAATCCTGATCCCCAACTGCGGTCGTGGGTCGAGAGCTTCAAGGCCCAGTTGAAAACGGCATCATGATAGGAGCGTCCCGTGTCCGAAGAAAAGAAAGACGATAAGAAGCCCTTTTCCTTGCCTCCTCTTCCCGGAGGCCTGAGGCTGCCGCCCATGCCGGGGATGGGGGCCGGCTCCCTGCGTCCCGGCCTGCCACTGGGCCCGGGGCCCGCGGCGGCGGTGGCGCCCTCCGCCGTTCCGGAGCCGCCGAAGCCGCCGGAACCACCGGGGGCCGAGCTGGAACGCAAGCTGGCCGAGACCGAAAAGCGCCTGCAGGAGGAGAGGGAGAAGGTGCTCTTAGCCAATCTCAAGGCGCAGGAAGAGAAGGTCTACGCGGCGAAGGTAGAGACGGCGATCAAGGAGGTGCAGGAGAAGCTGCGCCGTGACCGCCGGGACGCCGACGCCGAGGAGGCCAGGATACGCTTGGAGGCCCGCATCCAGGAGCTCGAACAGAAACTCATCGCCGAGCGCGAGACATGGGTCACTACGCTCAAGGGGCAGATGCAGAGCCGCCAGGCGCAGGATCGCGAGATCGAGACGCAGTTCACCTCGCGGATGCAGGAGATGGAGCGGCGCTGGCTGGAGGAGAAGGCGCATTGGCAGAAATCCCTCATGGGCAAGGAGGAGGAGAACCGCGCCCTCAGGAACATCGTCGAGAAGCTCAAGGGGGCGGACCTCGAGCTGCAAAAGGTGTCGCAGGAGAAGAAGCTCCTGGAGGTCCGGATCGCCGAACTGGGTCAGGAGGCCGCCGCCGCCCAATCGCAGGCGCGCGCCATGGCCGAGCATGAGAAGGAGTATTTCGCACTCAAGGCGGAGCTGACGTTGGCCCGCGAGCAGGCGCGGCTCAAGCAGGAGGCCCTCGAGGGGGAGCTCAAGAGGCTCAAGGACGAGAACGAGCCCCTGCGCCGCGACGCCCAGGGCGCCTACGCACGAGCCCGGGCCGAGGCCGACCTCGAGATCCATACCCACCGCGAGCGCTTCGAGCGGCAGGCCCAGGCGGCGCGGGAGGAGGCCGCCTCGGAAATCCAAAGGCTCAAGGGGCAATTGGAGGCCGCCAGCGCCTCGCTGCAGCGCATGCGGGCCGTCGGCGCGGCGTTGGAGAGGCAGGCCGCCGCCCTGCGGGTGCAGGCCGAGGAGGCGGGCAAGGCCAAAAAGGAGCTCGAGCAGATGAACGAGCGCTACAAGGCGGAGTTTCTCGTCCTGCAGCGCCGCTGGCTCGAGCGCGAAAAGGAGATACGCCAGGAGTCGCAGCGGGCCGTCGAGCAGATGCGGCGGGAGGCCGAGGCGGCCGTCGCCCAGGCGAGGAAGGATTTGGAGGAGGAGCGCCGCAGGACGGCGCTGCTTGAGGGCGAGATCCGCCACCGCCAGGTCGCGGGGCTGCTCAAGCCCGAGCCTCCGGCGGCGCCGGCATGATCCGCTTGACGCGACTCAACGGCTCGCCGATCACGGTGAACGCCGAGCTCATCGAGTCGATCGAGGGGGAGGCGGACACCGTCCTGTCCTTGGCGACGGGCAACCGCTACGTCGTCAAGGAGTCCGTCGAGGAGGTCGTCTCCAAGGTGGTCGAATACCGCAAGAAGGTCAACGCGGAGCGTCCCGTGACGAATCCCATTCAGGGGTTCGAGCGGAAGTAGGGAAGGGGCCAACATGGATATCGCAACAGTGATGGGCATCATCGTCTTCTTCGGACTGACCGTATCGTCGATATGGATCGCCGAAGGCGCGGCGGGATTTAAGCCTTTCGCCAACCTGGAGGCCTTGCTCATGGTGATGGGGGGCACTTTCTGCGCCACCCTGGTCAATTACCCGCTCAACCAGGTGGTCGGCCTGGGTGGGATCCTGCGCAAGGTGATGCGCTCCTCCGGCGAGGACACCTCCAAGATCGTCGGCACCTTCGTCGCCTTGTCACAGAAGGCCAAGCGGGAAGGCTTCCTCGCGCTGCAAGGCGACGTGCGCGGGCTCGACAACGATTTCCTGAGGCGGGGGGTGCAGCTCGTCATCGACGGGGCCGACCAGGAATTCATCCGGAACATGCTCGAGACCGAGATTGGCTTCCTCCGCGAACGGCATAAGGTCGGCCAGGAGATATTCAACGCCATGGGCACCTACGCCCCCGCCTTCGGCATCATCGGTACCGTGCTGGGCATGATACTCATGCTCTCCTCGATCGATGACGTCGCTCAGGTCCCGCGCCGTATGGCCCTGGCCCTGGCGGCCGCCTTCTACGGGCTCGGCTCCGGTTACATGATATTCCTGCCCATGGGCGGCAAGCTTCGGCGGCGTTCCGAGGAGGAGATGCTCGTCAAGGAGATCGTCATCCGCGGGGTGCTGCTCCTGCAAAGCGGCGCGACCCCGAGCGTGGTGGAGGCCAATCTCAAGGCTTACTTGGAACCGGCCAAGCGCGTATTGATCAAGACGGCCGAGGAAGCGACGCCCGCCGCCCCGGCGCCCGGAGCAAGATAATGCCCCTACGGGCGCCCAAGGGCTTCATCGACGAGACGGACCCCAAGGTCTGCCAGATTGGGCACCCCGCGCCCCCCTGGCTCGTCAACTACGCCGATCTCATGACCGAACTGGTCTGCTTCTTCGTCATTCTCTACGCCTTGTCGGCGGCACTCAACAAGAACGTGCAGCAGGCCGCCAAGCAGGTCAAGGAGATGATCGAGAACAAGGAAGTCTCGGGTGAGGTGAAGGTCGACCGCGAAGGGCTCAAGATATCGCTGGAGGAGCAGGGAGAGAACGTCTTTTTCGAGAGCGGTTCGGCGGAGCTTACCCCGCGTATGCGCGTGCTCATGAACAAGCTCGCCCCGGTGCTGACTAAGCTCGTGCAGCAGCACGAGATCATCATCGAGGGGCATACCGACAATATCCCGATCAAGAACGACCTCTACCTCTCCAATTGGGAGCTCTCCTCCGAGCGCGCCACCAATGTCGTCGAATACCTGATCATGGCGCACGGCTTCCCGCCATCCAAGATGGGGGCCATGGGGTACGGTGAGAACCGTCCGGTCGTTGCCAACGACACGCCGGCCAATCGCGCGCGCAACCGCCGGGTGGTTTTCTTCGTCAAGAACGCACCGATCGCGCCGCCGGCGGCCGCCAAGGCGCCCGCGGCCGTGCCCGCGCAGGCACAGGCTCCGCTTCCCGCCTCTAAGGGGGCGCTCGAGACGCTTCGAGGCGTCTTGTCCCGATTTACTCCAAAATGATTCAATAAGACGAATGCCCCGCCTCGTTCTATTCCTTTCCTTAATAATGACCTTGAGCGCCTGCTCAGGCCTGCAATTGGGCAAGGGCAGGAAGAAGGTTGTCTTGTTCGATTACGCGGAAGGGCGCGTCGTCGACGTCGCGATTACGGACCGGCGCACGGGGGCCACGGAATTGCTGTTCGTATCGATGCCGAAGCGCTCCCTGTTCTTGGAAGGCTATATTCAGGGAATCGTCACCGATTACAACGACAACCCGATCCAGGGGGTGATCGTGCGTGCCTTGGCCGAGGGCGAGCAGAAAATGATCGAAAGCGGAAAGGCGGCCTTCCAGAGCTCATCCTTCGACGCGGGCGTCAGCGACACCAACGGCATCTACCGCATCCGCTTTTCTTTGCCCGTGATCAATCGCAAGATCGACGTGCGCGGGAAATTCCTGTACAATCCGGGCTGGGAGCAGGAGAAGGTCAATCTCGGCAAGGCGTACGAGCCCCAGACCAAGGAATCCCCCTTCCGGCTCATCTTCGATGAGGCGCAGGGAATGCTCGTATTCGCCGAGGGGATCCGCAAGGCCATCGTGATGCCCGTGCTCAGCAACGCCCCTCCCAAGACGCAGCTGCCCGGCGTCAAGCCCGTCGAGGCCCCGAAGGAAGAGAAGAAGCCGGAAAAGCCTGCGGAAGACGACCTGTTCAAGAGCTTCGGCTTCGGCCCCTAGCCTGCCTTTCCCGCGATGAAACGCCGAGTCTACCTCGACCACAACGCGACCACGCCCATACGTCCCGAGGTGCTGGAGGCGATGTTGCCCTACCTGCGGGAGCGCTACGGCAATCCCAACAGCCCCTATTGGCTGGGCCAGGAGAGCCGGGCGGCGGTGGAGAAGGCCCGGGCCCAGGTCGCGCGGCTCGTCAACGCCAAGCCCTCGGAGATCGTATTCACCTCCTGCGGCTCGGAATCGGACGTGCTGGCCATCGCCGGCGCGGCCCAAAGCGCCTTCGAGCGCAGCAGGGGCGCCAAGAGGCATATCATCGCCTCCAGTATCGAACACGACGCCGTGCGCGGCATCCTCGAGACCCTCCGCCGCAGGGGCTTTTCGATCTCCATCTTGCCGGTAGACGAGCATGGGCGCGTGGACCCGCAGAGCCTCCGGAAAGCGATTCAAGACGACACCGCCCTGGTCTCGGTGATGCACGCCAACAACGAGGTCGGCACGGTGCAGCCGATCCGCGAGCTGGCCGCGGTCTGCCGTCAGGAAGGGGTGCCGTTCCACACCGACGCGGTGCAGTCCGCCGGCAAGATACCCATCGATTTTCGCGATATCGGGGCGGATTTCTTGGCGATCTCGGGCCATAAGATCAACGCCCCGAAGGGGGTCGGGGCCTTGGTCGTGCGGGAGGGCGCCGCACTTTCTCCGGTGATCACCGGCCATCAGGAAAAAAACCGGCGCGGCGGTACGGAGAACGTGGCCTCGATCGTCGCGCTGGGCAAGGCCTGCGAGCTCGCGCAGTCCGAGCTCGCCGCCCACGCGAAGCAGCTTTCCGTCCTGAGAAAGCGATTGGAGGAGGGCTGCCTCAAGATACCGCGCTCGAGGCTCAACGGGCATCCGACCGAGCGCCTGCCGGGCACCTGCCATGTCTCCTTCGAGGGCGTCGACGGATTCCAGCTCGTCGTGGCCTTGGATCTGGAGGGCGTTTGCGCCTCCAGCGGTCCGGCCTGCTCCAGCGGCGTGTCGGAGCCGTCCCATGTGCTCGAGGCGATGGGGGTGGAGCGCCGCTGGTCGACCGGAAGCCTGCGCCTGTCGCTGGGTTGGGGATCCACCGCGGAGGATGTCGAGTGCCTGCTCGAGGTTCTGCAAGGTGCGGTGGATCGACTGCGGAAAGTAGGAGTGTCCATATGATACGGATCGTGGTCGCCATGAGTGGAGGGGTCGATAGCTCGGTGGCGGCCGCTCTGGTGGCCCGCGCCGGTTACGAGACGATTGGCGTCACACTGCGCCTGATGCCGAAGCTTGAGACCGGGTTCGGCTGCTGCGGCTCCCCGAAGGACATCGACGACGCCAAGCGGGTTTGCGAGACGCTCGGGGTCCCGCATTATACGCTCGATTTGGCCGAGCTGTTTGAATCCAAGGTGATACGCCCGTTCGTAGACGAGTACCTGCGGCAAAGGACCCCGAATCCCTGCGTGGAGTGCAACCGGAGCGTCAAGTTCGGCTATCTGCTCGCTCTGGCGCGGGCGTGGGGGGCCGACGCCGTCGCCACCGGGCATTACGCTCGGCTTAAGAAGGGCCGCCTATACCGCGCGGCGGACGAGGAAAAGGACCAGAGCTATTTCCTCTACAGCCTGACTCCCGCGGAATTGTCGAAGCTGCTGCTGCCGCTCGGGAAGCTTTCCAAGGCCGAGGTGCGGCGGATCGCCCATCGCCTGGGCCTGGCGACGGCCGACAAGGAGGAAAGTCAGGAGATCTGCTTCGTCCCGCGGCGCGACTACCGGGCCTTCCTGCGTTCGCGCGCCTCTAACGCCGCGGCTTACGAGCCCGGCGAGGTGCGCGACGGCTCCGGGGCTCCCTTGGGCCGGCACGAGGGTTTGGCCAATTACACCATCGGCCAGCGCCGCGGGTTGCGCCTGGGCTCCTTCCCCCAGCCGATGTACGTGACGGGGATGGACTCGGGCTCGAACGTGTTGACCGTCGGCCCGAGGGAGCAGACCTTCCGAGGCGGGCTGGAGGCTTGCGGCGTGTCGTGGACGGTTTCCGATCCTCCGGTGGCCGCGTTCCGGGCGCGGGTGCGCATCCGCCACCGCCATGCCCCGGCCCAGGCCCGCATTACGCCGCTCGCCGACGCGCGGGCGCGCGTGGATTTCGACGAGCCCCAACGTTCGATCACCCCGGGGCAGGCCGCCGTGTTCTACGCCGACGATGGCGAGCTGCTAGGCGGAGGCACGATCGACAAGGTGATTGGGTGAAAAAAAAGCTCAGGGTGCTGGTGCTCTGCGGAGGCAAGTCCGCGGAGCGGCACGTTTCTTTATCATCGGCCAAAACCATCTTATCGCATCTCGACCGCCGCAAATTCGACCCTGAGTTGGTCTTCATCGACCCCGGCGGTCGCTGGCTCAAGGCCGACGCCAAGCGTTTAAGCTTCAAGGTCGAAGACGGAAAGAAACAGATCACCTCGCGCGGGGCGCAGACGCCTGGGCGGCTCTGGGCCCAGGACCGCCTTCCCGATGTCGTGTTTCCGGCTCTTCATGGCCCCATGGGCGAGGACGGGACGGTGCAGGGGCTATTCGAGACCGCCGGCATCCCCTATGTCGGCTGCGGCGTGCTGGGATCGGCCGTCGGCATGGACAAGGAGATCACCAAGCGCCTGGCCCTGGAGGCGGGCCTGCCCGTGCTGCCCTACGTGGCGGCGCGCCGCCTGCAAGAGGCCGAGAAAGCGCTCGCCTTCGGCTTTCCGCTCTTCGTCAAGCCGGCGCGGTTGGGGTCCTCCGTCGGGGTCTCCAAGGTGAAGAAGGCCGAGGAGCTTGAGGCGGCGCTTAAACGCGCCCTGGAGTTCGACGACAAGGCGATCATTGAGAAGGGAATCGAGGCCCGCGAGATCGAATGCGCCGTGCTGGGAGACCCCTGGGCCGAGCCCTCCGATCCCTTGAGCCTAAAGGCCTCGGTCTGCGGGGAGATCGTTCCCCACGCCGAGTTCTATACCTACGAGGCGAAGTACATTGACGAGAACGGCGCCGAGCTCCTGATCCCCGCGCCGATCGGCGCCGAGACCGCGGCCAAGATACAGGACCTTTCGATGCGCGCCTTCCGAGCCCTCGATGGCTATTCCATGGGTCGCGTGGATTTCCTGCTCGACAAAGGGACGGGTGCCGTTTATTTCCTCGAGGTCAACACCATTCCCGGCTTCACCCCCGCCAGCATGTACCCCCTGCTGTGGAAAAAATCGGGTCTCGGCACCCCCGAGCTGCTCACGCGCCTGGTGGAGCTCGCCCTGAGGCGCTCTAAGGCCAGAAGCCTGCTGAAAAATTAATGGTGCTTGACTGGCTTCGGTGAAATTTACGCGACACGCGGCGGCACTGGCCGGCTACGTGGCGTTGACCTTAGTATTCACGTTCCCGCTCGTCCTCCATTTCTCGGACCGGGTTATCTTCGGCCCGTCGGGCGACTACTCCTGGTGGATCTGGGATCTCTGGTATTTCCGCTACGCCGTCGACGTGGCCCGCGTCGATCCGTTATGGTGCGACCTGATTTATTGGCCCTACGGCGTGAACATGATCCTCCAGCACGGCTGGTTTTACAAACTGGCTGGCTACTTCCTGCAACGTTTCTTCGGCCTTATCGCCGTATACAACATGCTCCTGCTTACGCCCTACGTCCTATGCGGTTATGCGGTGTTCTTGGGAGCCTCGCTCTTGGGGGCAAGCTGGGCTTCGGCCTTCGTCGCGGGGACCATCTTCGCGTTCTCCCCGGGCGCGTATTCCCAGCTTTGGGACGGGGCCGGCTTTGATCTCTTAAGCCGGCATACGATCGCGTTCTTCGTGATCGCCCTGATGTTGGCCGTGCGCCAGAGGCAGCTGCGCTACTGCCTTTTGGCGGCGCTGATGCTAACGTGGGCATGGGGCGGGGATTATTATTACTTCCTCGTCAGCACGCTGTTTATCCCCGTATTCTTTCTGTTGGTCGAAAAGCCCATCGGCGTGCGGGTATCGAAGCGATTCGCGCCGCCTGGCATGGCGGCGAGGGTATTGGATGCGGCGCTCGCGGCGAATCTCTGTTGGATATTCTGGCGGCTCCGCCAAGGGCAGATTGAATTTCACGGCCGCGGCTCCGCCGCGACGCTCGTGGCCTACGTGTTCCCTTACATCCTTTTCTGGGGGCTCTTGGCGCTTCGGCTCTTCTTATCCTATTCGCTGTCGACGACCCTCGATCGGAAAGCCTTCAGCTGGGAGCGCGTCGCCCCCTACGTGGGCACGATCGCCTGCTACGCCGTACTCAACCTGCCGCTCATCCTCGCGGTTCTGGAGCTGATGAAGGACGGCAATACCCCTTCTCCCCCCAGGGCTTGGCGCGGGGGCGGCAACCCCACCGAATTGCTATGGTTGCTCCATCCCGGCATCCACCATCCCTTATGGGGTCACTGGAGCGACGTGATGGGTGGGGAATCCCGCCACGTTCCCTCTGGTTACCTTCCCATGATCGCCGCGATCTGGCTCTGGATCCGCCGTCCCACCGACCGATGGGTGAAACTATGGTTCGGTTGCCTCGCCTTCGCCCTTCTTCTCACGATGGGGCCGTGGCTTAAGATCGGCGGCATCCATACCTACCTCCCGATGCCGTTCTATTTCGTCCACCTGCTGCCGATCTACAACAACATGCAAAACGGCCATCGCTTTGCTTCCGCACTCGTTACCCTATTCTTGGCGCTGCTCTTCGCCCCTGTCCTAGAGCAATTTAAGTCCGGCGCGCCTCGCCGTTGGGCGGCCTGGATCCCATGGCTCGCGTTCCTCTGGCTTGCCGTGGAGTTCGCGCACGACCGCCTTCGCCTGATCGCCGTTGAAACCCCCGCGATTTTCGAGCGGCTAGGACAAAGGCCGACAGCCGCGATGCTCACGGTGCCGACGGGAGCCCTCTTCGACGGCATCACCAGCTCGAGCTTCGGTCACGTCCCCATCAAACCGCATTACCAGATCGCCCACCGTAAGCCTATCGTAGGCGGCCTCATGGGTCGTGTGCCAGGCTACGTTCATCGGGCGATGGTCTCCGATCCGCTCCTCTCCGCCATGGTATCGGCACAATCCGGGGCTCCGGTCCCCGACCGCCTTCGGGACCGGAGCTTCCTCCGCCGCCACCTGGCCGCGATGAAGATCGGCTACGTGATGGTCTTCGAGGACAAGATCCCAGAGGGATTCCGACGGGTTTTAAAGGACTGGCCCCTGCGCAAGATAGACGAGGACAAGCAACGGCGCATCGTCTTATTCCAGGTCGAGCGTCGATAGTCTCCCAGGCTGAGCCTTACTTGCGGAGCTCGTAGAGCGTTACGGCTTCGTTGCGGTAGACCGGCTTAAGGCGACCGCGGTTGCGCCGTTCGAAGTCCGTGGAGGCGTAGGTTCTTTCGAAATCGCCGAACCACACGTAGTCGACGGAGGGCGGCGGCGGCCTGTTTCGCATCGCTTTCTCGATGAAGGAGCGCACGCTCCGGAGCGGCAGGAAATAGTAAAAATAGATCATCCGCACGTACTCGCGTTCGGCTTCTCCCCGACGGTAGTCGTTGCGGCCGATGGAAAAGTATTCCTTGCTAAAGCAATCCTTAAGAAATCGGGCCTTGTCCGTTCGGAAGAAGTCCAGTGCGTAGACCAACCGCTCGGCGATGCGGGGCGTGGGTAGATCCGAAGTCGTGGGCAAGGCGGCGGGAAGCACCACCCTCTGCCCCGTAAACACCGGGATCAATAGATTGACCTCTGGATTGAGCGAGAGCACGACGCTGTCAACGGGAGCATGCCGATCCAGGAAACGGAGCGCTTCGTCGTAGTGCCGGGGAAGCCCCTGCATGGGGTAATGGATCGCCGCGTACGAAAGGGTCTGACCGAAGGCGATAAGCAAGACGGCGCAGGAGGCCGCCAGCCAGGCGCCGGCGCGGCGTTTCCAAGATTCCGGCACGAAGGATGCCAAGAGGAAAAACGCGAAGAGATTCGCTTGATACGACCAGCAATAGTCACCGAGGTATATGCCGGTGAGCAGCTGGAGGTTGAGCAAGAGGAAGGTGCCTCCCAGCAGCGAGGCCACGTAGAGGCCGGCAGGCTCCCGAAGGCGCCAGACGCCGACCGCAAAAAGCAGCAAATAGGGCAGCGAGCGTGGGTTGAAAAATCGATCGAAGACCAAGCCCATGCGCAGCGCCAGTTCCGGGTCGAGCGAGCGGTTGACCCACAAGAATGGAATGCTTAAGAACGCCGAGAGCGCAAGCGCCGCGGCGACCGGCCTCCAGGGGCGCCCTCGGGCAGCCAAGACGGCGGCAAAAACCCCTCCGGCCGCCATGGCCGTTCCCCACGAATCGAGCCGGCAATAGGCCGAGATTCCTCCGGCAAGCCCGGCGAGGAGGGGCCAACGCCAGCCGGGGCGTTCCGAGCTTCGGATCGTCAAGAGGCTTACGAGAAACAGTATCGCATAGTTGATTCCGGGCCTCGGGAGGCGCGCGACGCTTTCGGTACGCCCATAGGATAACAGCGTCCAGAGATTGTGCCCGATCAGTCGCCAGGGGTTCGGGTCGAATTTTAGATTGGATAGAAACAACAACGTCGTCAGGTAGCTCATGCAAACGGCGAAGACGGCGCAAAAAAAGGCGATCGGCGCCGAACGAGTGGTCGATTCCACGATAGCAAAGACAAGGTAAAACCAGGCCGCGCAGCAGGCTAGGCGCAGGAGCACCCAGGCCCAAGAGGCGTCGCGGGTCAGGTGAAAGAATAGCGCCATGCCTTTGTACATCACCAGTTGCGAGACGGCCGGGCGCAGGCTGCGGTTCTCCAAGATATAAGGATCGTATTGGACTCCGGGCTTGGCCGCTCCCCTGAGAAGCGCCGCGTAGGTCAACTCATCGTGTTGCAGTTCCGTTCCGAATAGGCCTAATACCGTAAAGCGCCCGTCATTCGGCCATCGGGCGACCAGTTCCGGGAAATGCCTTTGCCAGGCGGCGCGGCAGGCCGCCGAGAGGAAATAACCGGAGCACATGGCCATGGAGACGGCCAGCGCCCCGAAGGCCAGCGCGAAGCGGCGCCGCGGTCCGGTGAAAAGGAATCCGCCCGACGGGTCCTCGCGCTGGGCCACGCCCTATACTGAATCATTTTGAGTTGGGTCGCGACAAGACGGCCCGCGCGGCGGCCTCGGGACGTAGCTGATGGGGCTGATATTTAATAAGATTTTCATATGGCCGACGCGGTTGTCACCGGGGGTGCCGGCTTCATCGGCAGCCACCTGGTTGAACGCCTGCTTGTAGACGGGCACCGGGTGCGTGTCATTGACGACCTTTCGACCGGCCGCATCGAGAACCTTTCCTCCTGCCAAGGCCATCCCGCTTTTTCTCTGCATCGCGCCGACATTTCCCAGGGCAAGGGGCTCGCGGGGCTTTTTGCGGAGGCCGACTGGGTGTTCCATCTGGCCGGGCTAGCCGACATCGTCCCTTCGATCGCGCGCCCTCTCGACTACCATCGGGTCAACGTCGACGGCACCGTGGAGGTGCTCGAGGCCGCGCGCGCCGCGGGCGCCAAACGCTTCCTATACGCCGCGTCTTCGTCCTGCTACGGCATCCCCGACTCCTACCCGACGCCGGAGACGGCTCCGGCCAGGCCCATGTACCCATACGCGCTGACGAAGTATATCGCGGAGCAGTACGTGCTGCATTGGGGAAAAGTCTACGGGCTTTCCTGCGTCTCCTTGCGCCTGTTTAACGTATACGGTCCTCGCGTTCGGACTCGCGGGACCTATGGCGCGGTCTTCGGCGTTTTCCTTGCCCAAAAATTAAACCGGAGGCCTTTGACCGTCGTTGGCGACGGTCAACAGACCCGGGACTTCACCTATGTCACGGACGTGGCCGAGGCGTTCCTCCGGGCGGCCCGCTCGGATATCTCCGGCGAGGCGCTCAACGTCGGCTCGGGCGCAAGCCATAGCATCCTGGAGCTCGCGGGGCTCTTGGGAGGCGAAATCCGCCATTTGCCGCGACGTCCCGGGGAACCGGAGCGCACCTTCGCCGACACTTCGAAGATCCGGCGCCTGCTCGACTGGCGGCCTCTGGTGAGCTTCCAAGAGGGCGTCGGGCGGATGCTCGAGCGCATCGAGGAATGGCGCGACGCCCCCGTTTGGGACGAGGCGTCGATTGAGAAAGCAACCCAGGAGTGGTTCGCCTGCCTCGGGGGGGACGATGGGCAGCGCTAATCTCAACGGCAAAATCAAGGATTTGCGCGAACTCGCGGGTCTGCTGCGCCGGGACCGTTCGCGCAGGCGCATCGTCCATTGCCACGGAGTTTTCGACTTGCTACACATCGGGCATATCCGCCATTTCGAGGAGGCCAGGCGCCTGGGGGACCTGCTGGTCGTGACGCTGACGCGGGACGCGCATGTCAACAAGGGGCCGGGCCGGCCCGTATTCCCTCAAGAGCTGCGCGCGGAGGCGGTCGCGGCCCTTCGCTGCGTCGACTATGTCGCGCTCAACGAGTGGCCGAACGCGGTCCCGACGATCCGCCTCCTGCGCCCGCATTTTTACGTGAAGGGCCCCGACTATGCCGAGGCGCGGCGCGACGTGACGGGTGGTATCGACCTCGAGCGCCGGGCTGTCGAGGCGCTCGGCGGCCGCTTCGTCGTGACCGACGGCATTACCTACAGCTCCTCCCACCTCCTCAATCAATATTTCCCGTCCCTGCCCAAGGAGACCATCGAATACCTCCGCGATTTCTCCCGGAGGCATCCCGCCGAGCGCGTGCTCGGCGTCCTTAAGGGGGCGGCCTCCCTTAAGGTGCTGCTGGTGGGCGAGTCGATCGTCGACGAGTATCGGTATTGCCAGGCGATCGGGAAATCGTCGAAGGAGCCAATGCTCGCCACCTTGCACGTCTCGACCGAGCGTTTCGCCGGGGGCATCCTCGCGGTGGCCAACCACGTCGCCGATTTCTGCGGGAAAACATCCGTGGTGTCGTATCTCGGGGATATCGACTCGCAGGAGCGCTTCCTACGCTCCAGGCTCAAGCCGAACGTGAGGCCCCAATTCTTCTACAAGTCGGGCTCGCCCACCATCGTCAAGCGGCGCTTCATCGACGAATATTTCTTCACGAAGTTGCTCGCCGTCTATGAGATGAACGACGCGCCCCTCGTGCCCTCGGACAACCGACGCTTCTGCGATCTTTTGCGCCGCGGCCTCAAGGAATGCGACTTGGCCGTGGTCGTTGATTTCGGGCACGGGCTCCTTGGTCCCGAGGCCGTCGAACTGCTCTGCCGCAAGGCTCCCTTCCTGGCGGTAAATACCCAGTCCAACGCCGGCAACCAGGGCTACCATACGATCTCGCGCTACCCGCGGGCGGACTACGTCTGCATGGCGGACAACGAATTCCGCCTGGAGGCCCGCAGCCGGCACGGGGACATGCGCGAGATCGTCCGGGAGGTCTCGCGCAAGCTCCATTGCCCCAGCGTGGTGGTGACGGGCGGCAAGAATGGCTGCCTTGCCTTCAACCGCCGGGAAGGGTTCTTCCGCGTCCCCGCCGTGGCCGGGAAGGTTGTCGACCGGATGGGGGCCGGCGACGCCTTCTTCGCGGTGACGGCGCCCTGCGTCTTCCAGGGTGCGCCCATGGAGGTGACGGGATTTATCGGCAACGTGGTCGGAGCGGAGGCGGTCGCCACGGTGGGGCACCGCGCCTCGATCGACCGGGTGGCGCTGCTCAAGCATATCGAGACCTTGCTCAAATAACGGATGCCTGACATCGACAGGGTGCTGGTCATCGGGGGGGCGGGGTATGTGGGAGCCGTGCTCGTGCCCAAGCTGCTGGGACGCGGCTACGCGGTGCGCGTCTTTGACCTCTTCCTCTACGGGCGCGAGGTGTTCGGCGCCCATCAAGGCGACGCCCGCCTCGAGCTACTTCCGGGGGACGTGCGCGACCGCGCTGCCATCGAGGCGGCCCTCGAGGGCTGCGGCGCCGTCATCCACTTGGCTTGCATCTCCAACGATCCGAGCTTCGAGCTAGACCCGGCGCTGGGCAAGGCGATCAATTACGATGCCTTCGCGCCCTGCGTGGACGCTGCCAAGCGCGCGGGCGTGCGCCGCTTCATCTACGCCTCCACCTCGAGCGTCTACGGCGTCAGCGAGCGCCCGGACGTCGACGAGGAGCACCCGCTCAATCCCCTCACCGATTACAGCCGCTACAAGGCGCTCTGCGAGAAGGTGCTGCTGGAGCGCCAGGCCCCGGGGTTCACCTGCACGGTCATCCGTCCGGCGACCGTCTGCGGCTATTCCCCGCGCCAGAGGCTGGATTTGACCGTCAATATCCTCACCGAGCACGCCGTCAACCGCGGCCGTATCACGGTGTTCGGCGGCAAGCAGAAGCGCCCGAACATCCATATCGCGGATATCACCGACCTCTACGTCGATCTGCTCGGGATGGAGGAGGCGCGACTCCGCGGCAAGATATTCAACGCCGGCTACCAGAACCGCACGGTTTCCGATATCGCCGAGATCGTGCGCCGCGTGGTCGAACGCGAGATCCCGGGCCGCGGGCCTATCGAGGTGCGCAGCTCGCCAACGGACGACGAGCGCTCCTACCACATCTCCTCCGAGAAGATCGCCCGGGAGCTGGGGTTTGCGCCCAAGCGCACGATCGAGGACGCCGTGCGCGAGCTGGCGGCGGCTCTGCGCGACGGTAGGATTCCGGACAGCTCCGATATCCGCTATTACAACATCAAGACGATGCAGGCGGTCGGACTCAAATGACGGAGCTGGGCCGCATCGCGCGCGAACTGCGCGGCAAAATCGTCGAGCTCTCCCATAAGGCGCAGACGCCGCATCTCGCCTCGGCCCTCTCTTGCGTCGACATACTCGTCGCCGCGTATTGGGGCGGGTCCCTCGACCTGCGCCCCGAGAAGGCCGAAGACCCCTCGCGCGACCGCCTGGTGTTTAGCAAGGGGCACGCCGCGACGGCGCTCTACAGCTGCCTCGCCGCCCGGGATTTCTTTCCCCGGGCCCTCCTCGACACCTTCGCCAAGCCCGGCAGCCGCCTGGCCGAGCAGCCCAGCCCGGGCTGCGTTCCCGGGATGGAGGTGGCCACGGGTTCGTTGGGACACGGCCTTCCAATCGGCGTCGGCATGGCGCTAGGGGCCAGGATCCAGGGGATATCCAACCGCGTTTGCGTGGTCATGAGCGACGGGGAATGCGAGGAGGGTTCCAGCTGGGAGGCGGCGATGTTCGCGGCCGCGCAAGGCCTTAAGGCCGTGACCGCGATCATCGACTACAACAAATGGCAGGCGACGGGGCGCAGCCCCGAGATCATGGCGCTCGACCCGCTGGCCGCCAAATGGTCCGCTTTCGGCTGGAACGCCGTGGAAGTCGACGGGCACGACATCGTGGCCTTGGCCAGCGCGCTGGGCCATGCCGCCGCGGCCGACAGGCCCACAGCCATCGTGGCGCACACCGTCAAGGGCAAGGGCGTCTCCTTCATGGAGGACGACAACAACTGGCATTACCGCTCGCCCACGGCCGAGGAGCTGGCCCGGGCCAGGAAGGAGCTGGGCCTGGTCTGACATGCGAAACGCCTTCGCCGAAGAATTGACCCGGCTGGCCTCCGAGGAACCGCGCCTAGTCCTGCTCTCGGGAGACATCGGCAACAAGCTCTTCGACAAATTCAAGGCGGCGCATCCCTCCAAGTTCTACAATTGCGGCGTCGCCGAGCAGGGCATGACGGGCGTTGCCGCGGGCCTGGCCTTGTCGGGCCTCAAGCCCATCACCTATACGATCACGCCTTTCGTGACGACTCGCTGTCTCGAGCAAATCCGGGTCGACATCTGCTACCACCACCTTCCCGTCGTCATCGTAGGCGTCGGCGCCGGGCTTTCCTACGCGAGTCTGGGAGGCACCCACCACGCCTGCGAGGACATCGCATTCCTACGCGCTTTGCCCGGCATGGCCGTTGTCTGCCCCGCGGACCCCGTGGAGGTTCGGCTGGCGCTGCGGGCCGCGCTGCGCTGGAATGGCCCCGTATACCTACGCATGGGCAAGAAGGGCGAGCCGGTGGTACACGCGCGCGAGCCGCGCTTTACGATCGGCAAGGCCATCAGGGTCAAGGCGGGTCGAGGCGTCTGCCTCCTGGCGGCCGGTACGGTGCTGCCGCTCGCCCTGGAAGTAGCGCGCAAGCTCGCCGCCAAGAAGATGGAGGCGGAGGTCGTAAGCTTCCATACCGTCAAGCCGCTCGACGAGGTGTTCCTGAGGCGGGCCTTCAAGGAATTCAAGCGCGTGGCGACGATCGAGGAGCACAGCGTGATCGGAGGCTTGGGCGGGGCGGTCGCCGAATGGTTGGCCGACCATCCCGGCTCCCGCGCCCATCTCCTGCGTTTCGGCACGGCGGACCGTTTCCTGCACGAGGCCGGCGAGCAGGAGCACGCTCGCCGGCGCTACGGCTTGACGGCGGAGCACATCGCCGCGCGCATACTGAAGGTGTGATTAGAGTCGGGGTCGATTTCGACAACACGATCGTCTGCTACGACGGGCTCTTCCGCGAGCTCGCCGCTCGCAGGGGCATCCCCGGCTCTCGCGCGCGCAGCAAGGGCGAGCTGCGCGACTACCTGCGCGGCGCCGGACGCGAGGAGGAATGGACCGCGCTGCAGGGCGAGGCCTACGGCGAGGCGATGGGCCGGGCCGAGGCGTACCCGGGCGCGCTCGATTTCCTGCGGCGCTGCGTCCGTGAGGGAGTCGAGGCGCGCATCATCAGTCACAAGACCCGCTTCCCCTTCCGCGGTCCCCGCTGCGACCTCCATGAGGCTGCCCGGCGCTGGCTTGAGTCCAAGGGGGTATTCGAGCCCGGCTTCGGCCTTTCTCCCTGGCAGGTCCATTTCGAGCCGAGCAAGGAGGAGAAGCTGCGCCGGATCGCCTCGGAGGGCTGCACCCATTTCATCGACGACCTCCCCGAGTTCCTGCTGGAGCCGGCCTTCCCCGCCGGGGTCGACCGGATCCTTTTCGACCCCTCGGACCGTCAGGCGGAGTCCGCGTGCTACCTCCGGGCCGCCTCCTGGGGTGAGATCGAGCGTCGGATATTTAATTATGGTATTTTACCCGGTGACGGGGCCGCGACGAGATGAAAATCAAGGACGGCAAGACACGGGAGCCGCAATACCAGTGCTGCCTCGACCTGCAGGAGCGCGAGGGCCTGGCCACCTTCGGGCTCATGAGCAATTTCACCTGGCACGACGATCCCAAGCGCCTGGCCTTCGTCCTCTCCCGCTACAAGTTCGTTGCCAAGATGCTTTCCGGGCGCCCGCGCGTCCTGGAGGTGGGCTGCGCGGACGCTTTCGGCACGCGCATCGTCGCCCAGGAGGTCGGTTCGGTGACGGCCATCGATTTCGACCGCGTGCTCATCGACGACGCCCGGCGCCGCATGGACCCGCATTGGCCCTTCGACTGCGTGGTCCACGACATACTCGCGCGGCCGATGGCGGCTCGCTTCGACGGCGCCTACGCCCTCGACGTGCTCGAGCATATCCCGGCGCGCGAGGAGCGGCGTTTCATCCGCCACATCGCCGCCTCCCTGACGGACTCCGGGGCTCTCATCATCGGGACCCCCTCGCTGCAGTCGCAGGCCTACGCGTCGCCGGCGAGCAAGGAAGGGCATGTCAATTGCAAGGACCATCGGGCCCTGCGCGCCTTGATGGGCCGCTTCTTCGACAACGTCTTCATCTTCTCGATGAACGACGAAGTGGTGCATACCGGCTTCTACCCGATGGCCAACTATCTCTTCGCCCTGTGCTGCGGGAAAAAAAGGCGCCTTTAGTGCTGCGGGAGGCCGCCTCGCGCCTCCTCTCCCGAGCTGGTTTGGGCCCGCTGCTCCGTTTGAGCCCGCTGCCGCCGGGCGGCAATAACCGGGTCTGCCTCCTGGAGCATCCCGCAGGCAAGGCGGTGCTGAAATCGTATTTCCGTCACGCCTCGGACCCGCGCGACCGCCTGGCGGCGGAATTCTCCTTCTGCGCCTTCGCCTGGGACCGCGGCTTGAGGCAGCCTCCGCGCCCCTTGGCCAAGGACGAATCCCTCGGGCTCGCCCTCTATGAATTCATCGACGGCGAGGCGCTGGCGAGCGCGGACGCGGAAGCCGTCGGGCAGGCGGCGGCGTTCTTTGGCGAACTCAACCGGCACCGCGGCCATCCCGAGGCCCGCGCGCTGCCCAGGGCCTCCGACGGGTGCTTTTCCGAGGCCGACCATCTCTCCTTGGTCGAGCGTAGGGTTGCGGCCTTACGAAGGGTCCGGGGTCACGGTGGGGCCTTCGTGCGGGAGCGGCTGCTGCCGGCCTGGAGGCGCTTCCTGGCGGATTTCGGCGCGGCCTCCCCGCGGCCCCTGCCGGCCGAGCAGCTCTGCCTATCGCCTTCGGATTTCGGCTTCCACAACGCGCTGCGCTGCGGCTCGATGTACCGTTTCCTCGACTTTGAATACGCAGGCTGGGACGACCCGGCGAAGATGGCGGCGGATTTTTTCAGCCAGGTCTCGGTGCCGGTCGCACAGAGGCATTGGGAGCCGTTCCTAAGCGAGGCCTTTTCCGGCTTGGCCGCACCCCAGGCGGCCGCGGCCCGCGCCCTGCGAGTACTGCCCGTCCATCGCTTCAAGTGGATATGCCTGATGCTGGGCGGCTTGCTGCCCGAGGTGCGGCTGCGTCGGGGGTTCGCCGGCGCCCGGCCGGCGCCAAGCGTGGCCCTGGGAAGGGCCGAGAGGGCCTTGGCCCTTCTGGAGAAAGGGAAATGGCTTACATAGACTTTATCGCCCCGCTGCACCGCGGCACCCGGCGGGATTATCTCGCGCGGGTCAACGAGGTCCCCAAGGCCGAGGCCGCCGCGGTGGCCAAGCGTTTCGGCAAGGAGTATTGGGACGGCGACAGGCGCTTCGGCTACGGCGGCTACCGCTACGACGGGCGCTGGCTGCCGGTGGCCTCCGCGATGGCGAAGCATTACGGTCTCAAGGCGGGCAGTAGCGTCCTCGACGTCGGCTGCGGGAAGGGATTTCTCCTCTACGAGTTCGGCCGGGCCGTCCCGGGCTTGCAGCTGCGCGGCATCGACATCTCCTCCTACGCCGTCGAGAACGCCAAGCCCGAGATGCGCCCTTTCCTGCAGGTCGGCGACGCCGCCGCGCTGCCTTTCGAGGATAAGAGCTTCGACCTCGTCGTCTCGCTGACGACGCTTCACAACCTTAAATGCTACAACCTCGAAAAGGCCCTGCGCGAGATCGAGCGGGTCGGTCGCCGGCACAAGTACATCGTCGTCGAGTCCTTCCGCAACGAGCAGGAGAAGGCCAACCTCCTCTATTGGCAGCTGACCTGCGAGAGCTTCTATTGGCCCGACGAATGGGAATGGTGGTTCAAGCACGCCGGCTACACCGGCGACCATTCCTTCATCTATTTCGAATGAAAGCGGCCATACTCGTCCGCCTCCGGAGGCCCCTGGTGATCGGCGAGGTCGAGCTGCCGCGGCTCGGGCGGGGGCAGGTCCTGGTGCGCGTGCGCTACAGCGGCATTTGCGGCTCGCAGCTGGGGGAGATCGACGGGGTCAAGGGCCCCGACCGGCACCTGCCCCATCTTTTGGGCCATGAGGGCTCCGGTAACGTGGTCGAGCTCGGACCGGGCGTCTCGAGGGTGACCCGCGGCGATAGCGTTGTCCTCCATTGGAGGAAAGGCCCCGGCATCGAATCGGAGACCCCCCGCTACCGATGGCGTGGGCGGAGGCTCAATGCGGGCTGGGTCACCACCTTCAACGAGTTCGCCGTCGTCTCGGAAAACCGCCTCACCAAGATACCTGAGGATTTCGATCCGCTCCTAGCGCCGCTGTTGGGCTGCGCCGTCACGACGGCCTTGGGCGTGGCCGACAACGAGGCGCGCATCGCCAAGGGCGAGTCGGTGCTGATCTTCGGCGCGGGCGGCCTGGGCCTAAGCCTCGTGCAGGCGGCCAGGCTGGCGGGCGCTTCGCCGATCGTGGCGGTCGACCGCTTCGAGCGCAAGCTGCGGCTGGCCAGGCGCCTGGGCGCGACACACGCCCTGGCGGCGCGCGGCCGCGCGCTCGAGCGCTCGATCCGGAGGATCGTGGGGCCGGAGGGTGCCGACGTGGCCATCGACAACACCGGCAGCATCCCCGTCATCGAGGCGGCCTACGAGCTGACGGGGCCGCGGGGCCGGACCGTCCTAGTCGGCGTCCCCCCGGCGGGAGCGCGCGCCAGCATCGACACCATGCCGCTTCATTTCGGCAAGGCGATCACGGGCTCCTACGGCGGCCTCTCGCGCCCCGAGGTCGATATCCCTCGCGCCATCCGCCTTTTCCGCCAAGGGAGGCTCAAGCTGCGGGAGCTCGTCACCGACCGCTTCCGTCTCGAGCGCGTCAACGAGGCCATCGCCTACCTGCGCCGCGGAGCGGCTGCCGGGCGCATCGTGCTCGAATGCTGACCGTCGTCCTGGGGGCCAACTCCTTCTCGGGCCAGGACTTCGTCGACCTGCTCCTAGACAACGGCCAGCGCCGTGTTCTCGGGATCAGCCGTTCTCCGGAACGCTCGGCCCTGTTCCTGCGCTACCGCGAGCGTCGGGATCTCTCGCGTTACCGCTATGAGCGCCTCGACATGAACGGCGATTTCCCTGCCCTCGCGGCCCTGCTAGACCGCGAGCGCCCCGAGGAAATCGTCAATTTCGCCGCCCAGAGCGAGGTCGGGCCGAGCTGGGAGCATCCCGAGCATTGGTTCCAGACGAACACCGTCGCCTTGGCGAGGCTGGTCAACCACCTGCGCCGCGCCCCCTACCTCAAGCGCTACGTCCATATCTCCTCGCCGGAGGTCTACGGCAATTGCGAAGGGCGCGTGCGCGAGGACGCGGGACTCAAGCCCAGCACCCCTTACGCGGCCTCCAAGGCCGCGGCGGACATGCTCTTGGGCGTCTACCACCGGCAATGGGGCTTCCCCTTGCTGACCGTCCGGGCCACCAACGTCTACGGCGCGCGCCAGCAGCTTTTCAAAATCATCCCGCGCACCGCGATCGCCATCAAGTCCGGCCGTCGGATCCAATTGCACGGCGGCGGGCAGGCGGTCAAGTCCTACATCCACGTGCGCGACGTCTCGCGGGGGGAGCTGGCGGTGCTCGAGCGCGGGAAGATCGGCCAGACCTACCATCTCTCTCCCGACGCTGGCATCGCCGTGCGCGATGTGGTCGCGCGTGTCTGCGCGCTCATGGGGGTTTCCTTCGAGGAGGCTGTCGAGACCGCCCCCGAGCGACCGGGCCAGGACGCCGCCTACGTCATCGATTCCACCCGCGCGCGGTCAGAATTGGATTGGAAGCCCACGATATCCCTTGAGCAGGGCCTTTCCGAGGTAGTCGACTGGGTCGGCGGGAACTGGGAAGAGATATCAAAGCTGCCGACTGAATACGAGCACAAACCCTGAACTCTAAAACTTCGGCGGGGCCAGGTATTCGGCCCCGCGCCCGGATAGGCGCCGGCGGATCCGCGCGGCGATCCTAGGGGGAAGGGCGACGAAGATGCGGCGGTCCTCTCCTACCTCCTCGGGATGCAGGATCGGCAAGCCCTCGTGGCGGCGCCCGCGTCGGTAGGGATCCTCGTCGACGAAGAAGCCGGCCCGCCCGCGCAGCTCGCCCGCCAGCCAGGTCCCCGCGATGGAGGTGCCGAATATCCCGAAGCGCCGGGGCGCCGCCGCGGCGGCCGCCCGCGCCGCCGCGGCCTTGAGCTTAAAAAGCCATCGGACCGTCCGCTCGGCGCGGCTCCATTCGGAGGCGCCGCGCGCGCTCGGCTTGGACGCCGAGGGGCGCGCCAAGAGCGTCCTTTCCTTGGGCACCCATTCGCCGCCCGCGACGGCCTTAAACCCCGCGCGCGCCATACAGAGGCGCAGGCTGGCTCGGGAAAAATGAGTCGCGTGATCGGCGATGAGCAGCTCGAAGGGATTGCGCTCGTAGCAGGGCACATGGACGAGCAATAGGCCTCCGGGCGAGAGCTTCTCGCGGATGCCTTCCAAGAACCGCGTCGGCTCGGCCATGTGCTCGAGCACGTGGACGAGGCTGATGAGCTCGAAGCTCCCGCGGACCGAGAGGGGATCGCCCGAGTAAAATGAGCCCGGGCCGGCGATCTTCTCCACGGCCCCGCGATGGCCCGAGTGGAGATCCGACCCGAATAGGGACCAGCGCGGCCGGAGTTTCTTGAAGGCGCGGAGCAGCGCGCCGTTGCCGCAGCCCACGTCGAGAAGCCGGCCGGCCGCAGCGAGGGGGGCGGCGGAGAGCACGCGCTCGAGCAGGGCCTCCGAACGGGGCGTGGCGCCGCCGTCCTCGCCGGTATAGACGACCTGCTCGGCTCCGGCGCTTTGATGGTAAATCGAGTAGCTTCGGTAGATCCGGGCGCACTCGCGCCGCCAGAGCCCGGTTTTCGGAGCTTGGAGGCAGCCGCAGCGCGCGCAGGCCGCCAGCCGCCCTCCAGGCGACCAGGGCCTGCAGTCCGAAGAGACCCGGCGCAGCCTCCCGTATAAAGGTATCGCGCGCAGGGCGCAGGCGCCGCAAAGGCGGCAGGCCGCGCTCATCGCAGCGACCACTCCACGGCCTGCCAAGGGTCCGGGGCCGCGAGCCCCAGCTCGGCGAGCCTCGCCGTGTCGAGCGTGGTGTTGGCCGGAGCGAGCGCGCAGTCCTGCGCGGCTTTCGGGCGCACCAGGCCCGCGTCCGCGCTCAGGCGCGAGGCGAGGAACCGGCCTATCTCGGCGTAGCTGATATCCGAGCTCGCCGACAACTGCGTGACCCCCGCCAGGCGCCGCCTGCCCACCCGCAACAGGGTCTCCGCCGCCAGAGGCAGCGGAACCGGCGCCATCACCTTGTCCTCGAACGGTTCGATGGGAGCTCCCTTGCCGAGCTTCTCCATCCACTCGGTTAAGAGCGGCGGCCGCGGCCCGAGCACCTTGGCGAAGCGAACAATGGCGTGCGGCTTGCTCAACGCCGACAGGCCTTCTTCGACCTCCAGTTTTTGCTTGCCGTATTCCGTTAGGGGGTGAGGGGGGGCGGAGGCCGCCGGCGCCGGGAGCGAGCCGTCGAAAACCATGTTGCTCGAGAGAAAGACGATGAAGGCGTCGCGCGCGGAAAGCTCGCGCGCGAGCAGGAGCGTATGGGTCACGTGGGCGAGGCGGTTGGATTCGGGATCTTCCGCGCAGGCCTGTATGGAGGCGGGACCGGCGCAGAGGTAGGCGACGGCAATCGAATCGGGAAGCCGCCATTCTTGCGGGCGCTCCAAATCCAGGGGCAGCCAGTTCGCGGCCCCCGCGCGCCGGCTAGTCCCAAGCGACGGGATTCCTGCCTTTAGCAAGGCGTCGACTAACGCCCCGCCGATCATCCCATCGGCCCCGACGACAAGCGCGGGCGCCGAAGCGTTCACCGTATGGATCGGTGGAGCCGGATAAGGGATTTCAAGGTGGGCAGGGCCTTTGCCCAAAAGTGGAGGGTATCGGAATTTCCCTCCGCCTGGCGGTGGCGGGTGGGCACCTCCACGTAGCTGTGGCCGGTGCGGAGCATGCGGAGCAGCAGCTCGGCGGGGAATACGTAGTCGTCGGTGATGAAGGTATTGGCCCGTATGAAATCGCGCACGAGCGCCGATCGGTAAACGGTGGCCCCGTGATAGTAACGGAGGCTGAGATCGAAAAGGCGATTCATCAATACGACGTAGGCGCGCGAGACCGCGCGGCGGTAGAGGCCGCGGTAGCTTGGATTGGCGATATAGGTCAGGACGATGTCGGCCCTCTCGGTGGCCGCCAACATGTCCCGGAGCGTGCCCTCGAGCATCTCGTATCCGGCGCTCCAGAAGGTCAAATACTCCTTCGAGGCGTTCTCCATGCCGCGGCGGAGGCTGTAGCCGATGCCCTTGTTGCCCTGATTGTGGAGGACTCGGATGTTCGGGTTCTTCGCGGCCAGGCCATCCGCCACGGAACCCGTGGAGTCGCTGCTACCGTCGTTGACGATGAGCAGCTCATGCGAGTCGCATTCGCGCTCTAAGCTTACCAGCAGGTCCCGGGCCGTCTTTTCGGCCATGGACTCCTCGTTGTAGAGGGGCAGGATCAAGGTCAGGCTACGTTTCACGCGGGCTTGAAGCTATGGGGGCAAGTTACAAATTTTGTCCTCGAAGAAGCTAGTGCATCAGTCGGCGTAGTGCTTTTGGTATTCCTCGACCGTGGCCAGGCGCCGGCCTCCCGCCGCGCGGCGCAGCCAATGCCGCGCCGCCCCCGCGCCCAAGAAGCCCAAGGCGTGGAGTTCCCGCAGGCGGGGATGCCTGCGCAGGAACCGTTTCATCGGCGGCCAGGGCCGCGGCCACGCGGCCGATTCTTCCACCGAGCCTCCGTCCAAGGTCAGGCGATGCGTCGAGCATTGCGCCTCCTTTCCCAGGCGGAGGCAGGCGGCGTCGGCGGCCTCCTGGGCCATGAGTCGGAAATCCGAGAGCTTGCCGCCGGCCAAGGTCATGAAGCCCTCAACGCCGTCGCGGAGGGAATGGTCAAAAAGCTCATATTCGCGCGAGAGAAGCTTTTCGTCGCCCGCCTGTCCGAGTATGGGCCGGACGCCGACGATTGCGCGGTCGAAGCGTTGGGGGAGGAGCTTGAGGTAGCGGCGCGCCGAGTCGAAAAGATAACGCAGCTCCTCGTCCTCGGGGTGGAGCTCGTCGGGCTCGCCGCCGAAGGCGAGATCGGTGGGGCCGACGAGGGTCTTGCCGGCCACCGGCACGACAAAGATGTAGCGGTCGCGGTCACGGGCCTCCAGCAGAAGGCCGAATGGCGGAGCGGCGCCCCGGAGCGGCTCGAGGGTCCCGTCGTAGACCAGGTGGGTCCCCTTCCTCAAGCGGAGCGGGATCCGAACACCGGCCAGGCGCGCGACGGAATCGACCCAAGGCCCCGCCGCGTTGACCGTGAGGGAGGCCTCAATCGGCTCGGAGCGCCCATCCTGCTCGACGAGGACGCCGCGGACCCGACCGCCTTCCTTGAGCAGCCCAGACGCGCGCGCTCCGACACGGAGCTCGGCCCCGTGCGTCGCGGCGGAATGCAGGTTCGCCTCGACGAGGGCGACGGGATCGACCCACCATTCGTCGAAGATCAGGGCTCCGAGCAGGCCTTCGGGTTCCAGGCCTCGGGCCAAACGAAGCGTTTCTCCGGCCGAGAGGCGTAGGTGAGTTCGGCCGAGCTTCATGCGTTGGAAGGAATCGTAGCTTTCCAGCAAGGTCTCGACCGTCTCCAGGCCTCGGCGATGCCAGCGGTAGACCGGCCATACGATCGGCAGGCGGCGCAGGAGCGCTCGCGCTATGCGGACGATATTGCCTGAATCCCAGCAGCTGTTGTGGGTGGTCAGTCGGTCATAGAGAAGGTAGCGCAACCCTCCGTGGATAAGATGCGTCGAGGCGGCGGTGGTGGCACGGCCCGGGCTGCCTTTTTCCAGTAGGACGCAGCGCAGTCCCCGCAGGGCGCAATCGCGCAGCAGCCCGGCGCCGGTGATGCCGCCGCCGATGATGGCAACGTCGTATGGTTCAGGCATTTCCCGGTGCCAGGCATCCACTTTCTTTACTTTCTACACTTTCTCTGAAGAGAAAGTGTAGAAAGTAAAGAAAGTGGATGCCTGGCACCATTAGGCCAAAGTACCAAATTGCTATATTGGACGGGAAATGACCCGGAGCGCTTTTTACCGGCTGCTCTTGGCGCTTGTCGTCCTCATCGCGATGAGCGCCTTTGCCCTCAGAAAGCTGCTGATGGGGCTGCCGCCTTACTACACCCTGGAGGAGTACAAGCCCGCCCTCACGACCCAGGTCTTCGATTCCAAGGACCAGATCATCGCCGAACTGTCGATCGAGCGCCGGGCATTGCTCGAGCTTTCCCAGATCCCCGTTGACCTCCAGAACGCCGTGATCGCCACCGAAGATAACGATTTCTTCCATCATTGGGGCATCTCGCCGAAGGGCATCGCGCGGGCGGCGATCCGCAATTTCTCGCAAGGGCGCGTGGTCCAGGGAGGCTCTACCCTGACGCAGCAATTGGCCAAGCTAATCTTCCTGTCTCCAGAGCGGAAATTCATCCGCAAGATTCGTGAGGTACTACTTGCCGTGCAATTGGAGCGGAACTTGAGCAAGGAGGAGATACTCCAGCTCTACCTCAACCAGATTTTCTTCGGCCACGGGGCCTACGGAGTGCAGGCCGCCTCGCGCATCTACTTCGGTAAGGAGGTCGGGGAGTTGGCGCTGGGGGAATGCGCCCTGCTAGCCGGCCTCATCAAGTCCCCCGGCGGCTATTCCCCCTTCACCCATCCAGACCGCGCCGCCATGCGCAGGAAGCTGGTGCTCGGGCGCATGCTGGAGGAGAAATACATCACCCAACAGGAGATGGACAAGGCACTGGCCGAGCCCTTGCCCGCGGTGCGCCCGCCGCAGGGCGGCATCAGCGCGCCCTTTTTCGTCGAATACATCCGGCGGAACCTCGAGCCCAAGTACGGCTACAACACTTATTGGAAAGGCGGACTCAAAATCTACACCACCCTCGACCTCGACATGCAGAAGGCGGCCGAGGAATCGATGGAGAAGGCGTTGGCGGAATTCGACCTCAAGGCCGCCAAGGAGTGGGAGCGCAAGCTCGCCGAAGAGCAGGCGGCGGGCATTGATCCGCCCACCATCTCCACCTCCCCGCCGGCGCCCATTCAAGGCGCTTTCATCATGATGGACGTCAAGACTGGCGCCATCCGCGCGATGATCGGCGGTCGCGGCGACTCGCAGTTCAACCGCGCGACCCAGGCCGTCCGCCAGCCGGGTTCGACCTTCAAGCCTTTCGTATGGGCGGCAGCCCTCGACTCGGGAATGAACGCCGCGTCCCTGGTCAACGATGCGTCATTGGCCTACTATTATGACGGGCGCGACTGGCGCCTCCTGGAGGGGACGACGGACCAATACGCGGTCACCCTGGCGACCATGTCGCTGGCGCAGTCGAGGGACTTCAAGATATGGGTGCCGGGGAATTTCGACGGCAAGTTTTTCGGCGTGATCTCGCTGCGTAAGGCGCTAGCCAAATCGCGTAACGTCGTGTCAGTGCGCCTCATCGAGCATATCGGCCCGCCTAAGGTCGTGGAGCTGGCACACCGCGCGGGCATACGCTCCTCGCTCGATCCCGTGCTGGCCCTGGGCTTGGGCTCGACCGTCACGAGCCCCCTCGAAATGGCCAGCGCCTTCGGGACATTCGCCAACGGCGGCATACGCGTCGACCCCTTCTCCGTGCTGCGGGTCGAAGATAGCTCCGGCAAGGAGCTGCAGCGCCATGTCCCGAAGGAGGCCGAGGCGATGAGCCCCCAGCTGGCGTACCTGACGACGAACCTGATGAAGGCCGTCGTCGATGAGGGCACCGCCCGCTACGCGCGCCGCCTGCGGCGGCCGCTAGCCGGCAAGACCGGCACGACCAATGAGAACCGGGACCTCTGGTTCATCGGGTTCACTCCCGACCTGGTCGCGGCGGCATGGATGGGCTACGACAACGACGCCTCGCTGGGCCGCAAGGACTGGACGGGAGGCTCGACCGTCGTTCCATGGTGGACGGAAATCATGGGAAAGGTCCTTCAAGATTATCCGGCGAGGGATTTCCCCGTGCCCGAGCGCGTCGTGTTCCACAAGATCGACGCCGATACGGGGCTTCTGGCCGGCCCCGACTGCCAGCACGTGCTATTGGAGGCCTTCTTGAAGGGTAACGAGCCGACTTCCGTGTGCTCCGCCGACCATACCAAGCCGCTGGAGCTTTCCCCGACCTTCGAGGCGACCGAGGAGCCGACCGCGGCAGCCTTGAGCCCAGAGACCACCCCGCAAATCGCGGCACCGGAATCGCTCGAGGAGCCCTTGGATGAGAGCGACGGGGCCTTTGTCGAGGATTAGGCGTTCAAATAAACGCGCGGCAGGCGGGGGCTGGCGGCGGTCTTGCGGATCGGAAGGAAGACGGCGTCCCCGGGCTTGGCATCGGGAACGCGGCTGACATCGAGCATGGCGTGCGAGATGCCGCAGCGGCCGATGAAGGGTGCCTGCTTCCCCTTGAGCATGCCCCAGTACTGCAGTCCCCTCCCGAAGCTGATAAGCCGCTCGACCGGTTCCATGGTGAGGCCGTCAGAGTAGCCGGCAGGGACCGTCGCCACGGTCATCGCCCTTGGCGCGATGTACTCGCTCCCATAGCCGACGGCCGCGCCCTTGCGTATGCGCGCGACCCTGATGATGCGCGCGCAGAATTTCCACGGGTTTCTCAGCGAAGCGGGTGCCGATGCCGGGTTGAAGCCATAGAGGAGATTGCCGATACGGACCATGTCCATCTGCCAATGGGGGAAATCCAGGAGGATTGAGGTGTTGGCTGCGTGACGGAGCACGGCGGTACGGCCGCCCAATAGGCGGCGAGAGAGGCGGTCGAAATGGCTCAATTTCTTCTCCGCCTCGACGGCGTTCTTGCCCGGGACGTAGTCGAGGTGCGTGGACAATCCCCGCAGCACGAGGCGCGTGCGCCCGAGCCGCCCCAGGAACCCTTCCAGGCTTTCCGGTGCGACGCCCCAGCGCCGCAGGCCATAGTCGACGTCCACGTGCACCGGGAGTCGGCTGGCTCTGAGCTCGAGCGCCCGGATCAGTTCGAGCGAATCGACGGTGGCCTCCAGACGCGCGCGCGCCGCCGACGCCGCTTGGCCGGGAAGGATGGGCGAGAGGAGGACGATCGGGGCCTTGATCCCGGAGCCGCGGAGCTCGAGCGCCTCCTCGAGGGTGAGCACGCCAAGGCAGTCGACCCGGGGGCCTAGGGCCCTGGCCACGGCGGCGGCGCCGTGGCCGTAGGCGTCGGCTTTGACCACCGCCATCAATCGGACGCCCGGTCGAAGCCGGCCGCGGACCCAGGCTAGGTTGCTCCGGATGGCGCCCAGGTCCACCTCGATCCACTTAAGAAAATCCATCGGCAAAAGTATATCAAACGGAGGAAAGTAAGGTGTCAGACTTCAACTTTTTAAACTTTTGCAACTTATTTGATCGAGAAAGTTCCAAAAGTTTAAAAAGTTGAAGTCTGACACCTAATGCCTCCTAATGCCTTTGCCGCTTCGAGGCAATAGTTGGTATCATGCCGCTATCGCCTCCTAGATGAAGTCTTTACGGTTGTTTCGTTCCGTTCGCTTCAACATCGGCCTCTTCTTCGCGATCGCCGTCGCCTCGGCGATCGGCACCCTGCTCCCGCAGGCGCCCGAGACTCCGGAGAAGGTCGACGTTTTCATGCGCGCGTACCCTTTCTGGGGCAGGCTCTTCGGGGCCTTGGGCCTTTTCCATCTCTACCAAAGCTGGTGGTACCTGGGGATGCTGGTGCTCATGGCCTTCGACATCGTCGTCTGCAAGTTGTGGAAGACTCCCCCGGACCCAGGGTTAGTGTCCATGCCGCCGGAGCTAGCACCGGAGGCAGACATGGAAGGGGAATTCGACAAGGCCGCAGCCTCGCTGAGGCTCAAGCCCATGCACGCCTCCTTCCTCATTGAGGAGCCTCCGGCGCAGGTCGTCGGCCGGCTCCGGGCCTTCATGGAGAAGGAGGGCTACCGGATTCAGGAGGCCTTGAGGGAGGAAAAGTCGGCCCGTTGGTCCTTGGTCGGGACGCGGCATCGTCTGCAGCGCTGGGGCTCCTATGTCGCCCACGTGGCCCTCGTCGTGATCCTGCTGGGCGGGCTCATCAAGCAGCTCTACGGCTTCGTGGAGATGGTCCCGGTGCTCGAGGGCCGCTCACGAAACATGCAGAACAAGCCCGATTGGGAGCTGTTCGTCGACAAATTCACCGTGCAGTATTACGAAGGTACGGCGACCCCCAAACGCTTCGCCTCCGACCTGCGGGTCGAGAAGAACGGTGAGGAGCTGGGCCGCAAGACCATCATCGTCAATGATCCGCTCGACATAGGCGGCGTGCGCTTTTATCAGGCCTCCTGGGGCGCGGGGGGGATGTTCCGAAGCGTGACGCTTCGCCTCGGCCGTCAGGAGCTGCAGCTGCCTCAACGCACGGCCCTGCCCATCCCCGGCACGAAGATCCATGCTGTCGCCGAGATGATGCTGCCCAATTTCACCGTCGGCGCCGATGGACGCGCCGACTCCGCGTCCTTAGACTTGAAGAATCCCGCCGTCAAGCTCGTGTTCAAGGTGGGTGGGGTACCTACGCGTCCGCTGTGGCTGCTGCAGCGCTCGCCCGAGGTGGCTTTCGCGGAGGGAGACGACGGAGTGTTGAGCCATATCCCCCCGCCGCCGTTTAAGCTCGCCGAGATCGATCCTATCCTTTTTTCCGGGATCCAGGTCGCCTACGATCCCGGCTTCAAGGTGGTCTTGGGCGGCGCCGTGGCGTGGCTCGTTGGCATGATTCTTCTCTTCTACCTGCACCGCCGCCGCTTCTGGTTCCTGGTCGGGCCGGCGCAGGGCGACGGGCGGGCGCAGGTGCTTATCGGAGCGTGGAGCTCGCGGGGTTCTCAGGAATTCCAGAAGGAATTTAACGCCTTTGTCGGCCGTCTCCAGCTGGAATTGGGCGGGGGCGCGCCGGGCTTAAGCCCGGCGCCGTGATCATTGGAGGAGACATGGAACTGAAACTGTTCGCCGCTTCGGCGGCTTTTTATACCGCGGCCACGGCGCTGGGCTTCGCGTACCTTTTCTCCAAGGACGAGCGCTGGAGCCTCTGGATGCTCCGTCTGCTCGGCGCCGGAGTCCTGCTCCATCTGGCCTCCTTCGGCCTGCGGCTTAAGCTCTTCTGGGAGATTCCCGAGAACCGCTTCTTCTTCCCCATTAATTCGTTCTTCGGAGCCCTCTCATTCCTGGCCCTGGCCGTCTCGGTCACGTTCTTCCTCGTCGAGGGGCGGCACCGGCTCGGCATCCTCGGCGCTTTCGTGCTTCCCTGGGCGTGCCTCGCCTCGTGGGGAGCCCTCTGGCGCGCCCAAGCGATGCAGGGAACCGAGATCCACGGCCTGGTGCCGGCGCTGCAAAGCTATTGGATCAACATACACCCGATGGTGCTCATGGCTTCCTACGCCGTCTTCGGCAACGCCTTCGGTGTGGGCCTGGCGCTTCTCGTGCAGGAAAGGCAGGTGAAGTCCCGCAAGCCCGGCGAATTGTGTTACCGCCTTCCTGCGATCGAGGAGCTCGATAATCTCAATTACAAGCTGATCGTCACTGGTTTTCCGATCCTCACTGTGGGCATCATCATGGGAGGCATTTGGGCCTACGGCGCCTGGGGCCGCTTCTGGGGCTGGGACCCCAAAGAAACATGGGCGCTGATCACGGCGCTCGTCTATGCCGCCTATCTTCATATGCGCTTCATCGCCGGCTGGCGGGGCCGCAAGGCGGTGTATATGTCGATGTTCGGCTTCGCCTGCGTGGTCTTCACTTTCATTGGCGTCAATTTCTTGAGCGAATTGCATGGATACTTGTCCAACGGTTGAATCCATCGGCGAATCCGGAGCCGCCGTTTTGCCGAGAGCTTTAACAACGGACGCGGCAGCATCTTCGCGAGTATTCCGCGCTTGGCGCCGCAGGCGCCAAGCCACGCGCCCGAGGCGCGTAAAAGTTGCCGTTCATCCCGAGGGCTTTAACAACGGACGCGGCGCCGACCGGAGTGTCGGCGCCGGACTTCGTCGCGCTTCGCGCGACGAAGTTCGAGGTTTCTCGCGAGTATTCCGCGCTTGGCGCCGCAGGCGCCAAGCCACGCGCCCGAGGCGCGTAGAAGTTGCCGTTTTGCCATGATCGTCGCCGCAGGCGTAAGCCATAAGACCTGTCCGGTCGAGCTTCGCGAGAGGCTGGCGGCGCTGCGCCCGCCGGAGGCGCTGGACCGCCTCCAGTCCGAGGGTTGGAAGGAGGCGGTGGTCCTTTCCACCTGCAACCGCTTCGAGGTCTACGCCCCTGCCGCGGCCCCGGACGACGAGCTCAAGGAGCTTCGCCGCGTGCTGGAGCGATGGGCCGGCGCCCCGCTCCAGGACCATCTCTACGGATACCGGGGCCCGGAGGCCATCGGCCACCTCCTTCATGTGGCCTCGGGGCTCGATTCGCTGGTGCTGGGAGAAGCCGAGATTTTAGGGCAGGTGAAGGAGGCCTATGAGCTCTCGCGCCAGGCTCGGATGACCGGGAAGTTCACGAACGTGCTGTTCCAGCGCGCGCTTTACGTGGGCAAGAAAGTGCGCAGCGACACCGGCATCGCGCTGGGGCATACCTCGGTGGCCTCCGTCGCCGTCAACCTGGCCGAGCGCATCTTCGGCAGCCTCAGGGAAAGCGCGGTGCTGATCCTGGGCGCCGGCAAGATGGCCGAATTGACGTCGAAGCATCTCTCCAGCGGCAAGATATCCAAGCTGCTCGTCGCCAACCGCACCTGGGAGCGGGGCCGGGAGCTGGCCGAGCGCTTCAAGGCGCAGGCGCTTCGCTGGGAGGAGTTCCCGTCGGCGCTGGAAGCCGTCGACATCGTCATCGCCTCAACCGGCGCCCCCCAACCCGTCCTGACCCGCGAGCTCGTGGCGCGGGCGGCCTCGGCCCGCCTCGGCCGGTCGCTGTTCATCATTGACATCGCGATGCCGCGCGACGCCGAGGAATCGGTCAGTCGGATCGACCACGTCTATCTCTACACGATGGCCGATCTCGAGGGGATCGTCCGCGAGAATTTGGCCCGGCGCGGGGCCGAGCTGGAGGCGGCGCGGGCCTTGGTCGAGGCCAAGACGAAGGAATTCTCCCGTTGGGCGGAGTCCCTGGCCTCCGGCGCCGAGATCAGCCTCCGGCATTCCCTCCAGCAGCCGTGAGGCTGCGCTACGGTACCCGCGGCTCGGCCTTGGCCCTGGCCCAATCGGCTTGGGTGGCCGAGCGGCTCAAGGAGGCGGGGGCGGTGGAGACGGAAAGGACGATCATCCACACCAGCGGGGACCGTTTCTCCGCGCAGCAGCCCCCGGACGCGCCCTCGGGACCCGCCGAGAACGTCAAGGCCATGTTCGTCAAGGAAATAGAGGAGGCGCTGCTCAAGGGGGAAATCGACTTCGCCGTCCATTCGGCCAAGGATTTGCCCGCCGCCCTGCCCGAGGGCCTCACGATCGCGGCATACCCGGCGCGGGAGGACCCGCGCGACGTCTATATCGGCTCGGCCGAGTGCCCCGCCTGGGAAAGCTCCGGGCGCTCGAAGCCCGTCGGCACTAGCTCGCTGCGCCGCAGGATACAGCTGGGCCTCTCGAACCCGCAAGCCTCCTTCGCGCCGCTGCGAGGCAATGTCGACACGAGGCTGCGCCGGCTGGCCGCCGGTGAGTTTTCCGGGATCGTGCTGGCGCGGGCCGGGCTGCGCCGGCTCGGCCTTTCGGCCACCCGGCAGCAGCTGTTGCCCGTCGAATTGCTGGTGCCGGCTCCGGGCCAGGGGGCCTTGGCCATCGAGGCTCGGGCCGAGGAGCCCGAGCTACTGGCGGCCTTGGGCGTGCTCGAGCATCGCGAAACCCGGTTGGCCGTCGAATGCGAGCGCGCGCTGCTCGAGGAGCTGGGGGCCGGGTGCCAGACTCCGCTCGGGGTGCTCGCGGAAGTGCAGGGGCGAAGCACGCACCTTAACGTTTTCTGGGCCGATGAGAAGGGCGGGCGGCCGATCCGCCGAAGCGAGACCGTGGAGACGGCCGCCGCGCTGGAGTTCGCCCGCGCCCTGGCGCAAGAATTGCGCAATGCCTGAAGTCGCCATCGGCGGTGTGCCGGGCTCCGGCGCCTGGGCGGCCCTCGCCTTGAGCCTGCTCCACCGGCGGGAGAGATTTCCCGGCCTCCCGCAAGCCGCGCCGCCCCTGACCCTCGTACGCGGAAGCGACGAGGAGATCGAGGATTTAGCCGACGCGCTGGCAGCACTCCTGCCCCTGTTCCCCGAGGCGCCCATAGCTCCGCGCATCGCCGTGTTCGGAGACGACGCGCAGGTCCGGCTCGGGTCTCTGGAGATCCTGCGGCGCGGAGCCGAGATCGTGCTGGCGACTCCGGACGGGCTCCGCCACAAGGCGCCGCTTCCCGGCTCCTTCGACGCGCTGCGCCTGGAACTGCGGCGGGGCCGCAGCTACCCCAGGGCCGAGTTGTTGGAGCGCCTGACGACGTTGGGGCATCAGCGCGTCGACTTCGTCGAGAGCCCGGGCGAATTCGCCCTGCGCGGCTCGGTGGTCGACATTTTTCCTCTCGAGCCTGTCCGGGCCGTCCGGCTCAATTTCAACGAGGAGCGGCTCGAATCCCTCCGGCTCTTTGATCCTGAGACGCAGGCGGGAGGGGAATTCATCGAGGAGGCCTCGCTCACTCCGGCGCAGGAGGCGGGCTTTGAGGCCGCCGTCGCGGACTGGCTGAGCGGTCGGGGCCTGTGGGCCTGCGAGGCGGGAGTCGAGCTGCCTCCCGTCAAGGTGGGGCTTCTGCGCGTCGGCTCCGGGGGCCCGGGTGCCTTCGACTTCGGGATCAGGCCGGGGATGCGTTTTGAGGGCAATGTCGAGCTGGCCTTAGAACAGGTCCGACGTTGGAGGGAGCAGGGGCTCCGGGTCCTTTTTTTCTCGCTCAACCGCGGTGAGGACGAGCGCGTGCAGGAGTTATTAGAAGGTCGCGCCGACTGCCAATTCCTCATCGGCCCCCTGCGCTCCGGCTTCGTGTGGCCGACCGAGAAGCTGGCCGTCCTGAGCTCCTCGGAGCTCTTCGAGCGCTCCTACCGCGGCGCCCCGCGCTGGGGGCGCTACGGCGACGGCTCGCGACGTCGCCTGCGCTGGAAGGAGCTCAAGTCCGGCGATTACGTGGTGCACCGCGACTACGGCATCTCCCGCTACCTCGGCATAGAGCCGGTCGAATCCGGGGAGGCCGTCATCGACTGCCTGCGCTTGGAGTTCCGAGGCTCGGACAAGCTCTACGTCCCCATGACGGATTTCAAGCTCGTCCAAAAGTACGTCGGCTCGGAGGGGCGCCGGCCGCGGCTCTCCTCGCTCGATACTCGGAGCTGGGAGGCGGTCAAGGCCCGGGTGCGCGAAGGGGTGCGGGAGCTGGCCGAGGAACTGCTCAAGGTGCAGGCGGCCCGGGCCGCCTGGCCGGGGCACGCCTTCGGCCCCGATTCGCATATGGAGCGGGAGTTCGCCGCCTCCTTCCCCTACGAGGAGACGCCCGACCAGCGCCGTGCCATCGAGGAGGTCAAGGCCGACATGATGCGGCCGCACCCGATGGACCGGGTGGTCATCGGCGACGTCGGCTTCGGCAAAACCGAGGTGGCCATGCGCGCGGCGCTCAAATGCGCGAGCGGGCTCAAGCAGGCCGCGGTCCTGGTTCCCACGACGATACTGGCCGACCAGCATTTTAGGACCTTCTCCAAGCGCTTCGCCGAGTATCCGGTGCGCCTCGGCATGCTCTCGCGTTTCGAGACGCCTTCCAGGCAGAAGAAGACTCTGGATCTGCTGGCCTCCGGGGCGCTTGATATCGTTATTGGGACCCAGCGCCTGCTCTCTCCGGACGTTAAATTCAAGGACCTGGGCCTTATCGTCGTCGACGAGGAGCACCGCTTCGGGGTGCGGGACAAGGAAAGGCTTAAGGGCTTAAAGAAGAACGTCGACGTGCTCAGCCTCTCGGCCACGCCGATACCCCGCACGCTGCACCAGTCGCTCTCGGGGCTGCGCTCGGTATCGATCATCCGCAGCGCGCCCGCGGGCCGGCAGCCGATCATGACCCGGGTCGGGCCCTGGGATGAAAAACTGGTCGCCGCCGCCATAGAGGCCGAACTTTCGAGAGGAGGGCAGGTCTACTACGTGCACAACCGTGTCCGGACCTTGGACGCGCGCGCCGACGCCCTGCGCAAGCTCGTGGCCGGCATAAGGGTCTGCGTGGCCCATGGGCAGATGCGCTCGGAAACGCTGGAAAAGACGATGTGGGATTTTTTCAACCGCAAGCACGATCTCCTGGCCGCCTCGACCATCATTGAGTCGGGGCTCGACATCCCGACGGTCAACACCCTCATCGTCGAGGACGCGCAGGATTTCGGGCTGGCCCAGCTCTATCAATTGCGCGGCCGTATCGGCCGGGAGCGACAGAAGGCCTTCTGCTACCTGCTGCACCCGCCGGGCTCGGAGCTCGCGCATTTAAGCGAGGAGTCCAGAAAGCGGCTGGAGGCGTTGCGGGAATTCGGCGAGCTCGGCTCCGGGCTGCAGCTGGCCATGCGCGATTTAGAGATCCGCGGCGCGGGGGATCTCTTGGGCGCCAAGCAGCACGGCTTCGTCGACGCCGTGGGAGTTGAGTTTTATTCCGAGCTTCTGGGCGAGGAGATCGAGAAGTTAAAGGGGGGAGCCCCCAAGCCGGCGGTCGCTCCGGTCCATCTCGACGTCGAGCTGCCCGCCTTTATACCGGAGGAGTATTTGCCTGGGGAGATGGAGAGGCTTGAGTTCTACAAGAGGCTCATCGACGCCGGCCCCGAGCAATGGGCGGCGCTTCGCCGGGAGCTCGAGGACCTTTCGGGGCCCGCGCCGCGGCCGGTCGTCAATCTATTCCGGCTCTTCGAGCTCAGAGCCAAGGCGTCCGCCGCCGGGCTGCGGGCGTTGTCTCAGCGCGACAACCAGGTGGAAGTCTACTTCAGGCCGGACGCGCAGGTCGCGGCCAAGACGCTCTTGGCCTGGCAAAGGGATTTCGGAGGACGGCTCGAGTTCCGGCGCTCGCCGGAGGGCGACGGGCTGCGCATCCAGCTGCGCGGCGAGGAGCCGATCGGGTGGGTAGAGTCCTTCGTTACTTCTCTGAATCCCAAGTCAGTTTGAAGCGCTTCTCCGCGGTATCCAGGGAAGAATAGGTATCCCCAATCGAGGCCTTAAGAGACGACTGTCCATTCGCTTCTTTCAATTCCTGCTCCGTAAATCCGATCCGTCTAATTGAAATGGTGCCGTTCTTTTCTCCCGTGAGGAGCTTGGTGCCGTTCAAATTAAAAGAGGCGGAAAAAATTTCGGACTCGTGCGAGAATGTCATGAGTCTTTCTCCAGTGCGCCGATCCCAAAGGATTGCGGTCTTATCGCGGCTTGCAGTAAGCACATGTAAGCCATCCGGGCTCAAGGATACAGAAGAGATATATTCCGTGTGTCCGCGCAGCATCAGTTTCATCTCACCCGTGCGGATGTCTAGAAACGTAGCCGTCGGGTTTTTCCAGCCCGTTACGATGATCAGCTCCGAATCGTCCGGGCTAAAGCGCACTTTTAGAATGTGGTTCTCGTCATCATTAGCCTGCGGCAGGTTGAAGGCGCTTAGTTTGTAGCCATTCGCCGCGTCAAAGAGAACAAGCTTGTGTTTGTTGTCGTGCGTGATGATCCTTGAACCATCGTGGCTAAATTCTGGGTCGTAGAGACGGGATGAGCCCGGGGGATCGATATCGTCTAGCACGAATAAACGATTCCCTAAGACTGAGTTCCATGCTACATGTTTCCCGGTGAATATATCATAGGTCATTAGGATGGATGCATCCGGGCTAAATCGAGAAAGTGCGTGGCCCTGGCTGTTCTCAAGCTTAAGGTCCTTGCCTGTCTTCCGATCGTGGATAATCCAGTAGGCATCGCCGTTTCCTATGGAAATACTACTTGCACTCTTGGAGCCATCGGCGCTGGACTCATTATCCCTAGAGGATTTGTTCCGTATATCTCCTGTAAATGCGTCGCATGTGACAATGGACAGAGGGAGCGTTACGGTTAAGGTTCGTTCATCATCGCTCCAATGTACGGAATATATCTGGTTCCCGACCAAGTCTTCTGGAAGGATTATCCGGCGTACTCCGCCGATCACTGAATCGGTCCATGTCTTGAGCAGGCCGTCGCTCTGCGACCAAACGGGCGATTTCAGCGCCAAAAAGACGAGCATGATGTGCCCAGTCATGGCAATTTGAATCGCTCCTCGGCGCTCTCGCCGTCCTCGGGCCCGGCGGGCTGGGCGGCAACGGCGCCTTCCTTAACGCGGCTCGCCAGTGCCTGGAGTTCCTCCGGCGTCCAGTCGATCTTTCTGAGCCGGAGCTCGCCCGTTGTGCTCGTAAGAAGCAGGGTATCGTCGGCCCCGAAGGCGATCGGAGAATTTGATTCTTCCGTCTGTCGGTTGAATAGTA
This sequence comes from Elusimicrobiota bacterium, assembly GCA_041694815.1. Classification (GTDB taxonomy): domain Bacteria; phylum Elusimicrobiota; class Elusimicrobia; order UBA1565; family JACRDR01; genus JBGFSC01. The sequence goes on from JBGFSC010000033.1 coordinate 142,126, forward strand.
TCTCTCCCGTTCGAGTGTCGTAGACGACGAGCCTATTGTCGCAGTGGGCCGCCAACTTCGATCCGTCGCGGTTGAGCGCAGGCCACGCCGCATGAGCGGACACCCGAAGGGCGCGGATCGGCTCGCCGGTCGCGCCATTGAACAGCGTTATCTCTCCTTTAGAGGAGGCGACGAGCGCCGTCTCGCCGCCATCGCTGAGCAATAGACTATAGACGCGTTGGCGGCGAAACAGGAACTTGCGTTTGTCCGATTTTAAATCGTGGAGGTACACGAAACCGCCGTTATGAGCCGTCAAGGCTCGCGATCCGTCGCGGCTAAGCGCCATATGCGTCGTCTTCCGGCGATCGACTTCCAGCAGAAGCGCGGGGCCTTTTTCGCGAGCAAGCGCGTTCCAGGAATAGGCGGTGTCCATCGCGGAGTGCAGGATGATTCGGCTGTCATCGGGTGTCAACCAGGCCGAGCCGCCATAGTGGAGATCGTCGACGCCATGGATCGTCCTCAGCCTTTTTCCGCTGCGCACATCCCAGACGACGATCCGTTGATCTCGGCAGGCGCCGAGCAATTTCGTTCCATCGGAGGAAAAAGAAAGCGAGTCGGGGTTCCAGCAGCCCTTTAGCCGGCGTAGCCTCCTGCCGTTTTTCGCGTCCCAGAGGTAGATGCGTTCCTCGTAATAGGCCTCCTCGGTGTCGACGGCTGCGATCAAGGAGCCGTCCGGACTCAAGGTTCCGCGATCGATATAGGTTCCGGTCAGCTTGAGCGTGTCGGATTTCCGTAGCGGCTCCAGCAGCGAGCGGTCCTCCAGCGCGGAGCGCGGGCCCGCTCCATCAAAAAGGCGGTCAAGCATGGCGAGCTTGAAGCGATTCTCGGCCTTCCCATCTGATATATTTGGGCCGTGCGGTGCGGGAAGAACTCGACTGGACCAGGGAGGGGCAACATCGTCAAAGGCCGAGGTTTTAGGTTGGCTGGCATGAAGCATGGTAGCGCCGGCGCTCCAGGTGGCCGATAGAAGCGCTGAATATATCGTTGGTCTCGCAAAGTTCATCGGTCGTTTCGTTCCTGTGACCATGGCAGCTTGAAGCGTTTTTCGGCCGTTTCCTGAAAGGAGTCGTTCGCGACGGAGACTTTCTGGAACAGCTTTCTCTTTATCTCTTCCATCTCTTGCGCGGAGGCGGCGATCCGCCATATGGAGACGCTGCCGTAATTTCCGCCGGTGATGATCTTGGTTTCGTCGGAGTTGAAGGCGGCGGACCAAAGCGGCGTTTCGTGCGCGAATTCCCTGAGCATTTCCCCGTTTCTCGAGTCCCATAGGATCGCCCGCTTATCCTGGCTCGCGGTCAGGATTTTCGACCGGTCCGGGCTCCAGGATACGGAACGGATCGACGCGGTATGGCCGCGCAGGATCGTTTTCGTTTCGCCTGTCCGGATATCCAGTATCATCGCCGTCCAGTCCGGATTGCTGACGGCGACGATCTCGGAGGAATCGGGGCTGAACCATGCTTCCTCTATGTATCCGCCGGTCCAATCGGTCTCCTTCGCATTGAGTATTTTTAATTGATTCCCCGTTGCCGCGTCCCAGAGCACGACCCTTTTCCCTTGGCTCGGCGTCACGATCATGGAGCCGTCGGGACTAGATTTGGCGCCGCGGAGCGAATACGCGTACGGATTCCGCAAAAAGCCGGGGCGTGTTCCGCTGTCCTTGAGCTCGTAAAGTCTCTTCCCCGTGTTCGAGTCCCAGACGGACACCGAGGACAGGAATTTCACGGAGCCCGGAGGGTCGCGATCGATGGTCGTCAGTTTCGATCCGTCCGGGCTGAAGCCGAGGAAGTCGTATATGTTTTTATCGGCATAAAGCCTCATCGCCATTCCTTTATTAAGGTCATGGACAATCCAATAATAGGTGAACTCAGGGTCCTCGATGCGTTCGATCTTCTTCGACCCGTCCGGGCTGAGATTCCATGCCTCCCTTTGGACGGTCTGAAGGGCTTCGCCGGTGGCGGTGTTGAACGTAATGGTGTGAAAAGGAAAGACTACCGTCGCCGTTTGTCCGTCATCGTTCAGGTGGACGGACGTGGCGATGGCGTTTCCCATGTCGCGAGGCGCCCGTAGTTTGCGTTTTGATCCTATCGGAAGATCATGGAGCCCATCCAGAACGCCTTGCTGTGCCACGACGGCGGGCGTTAGAGCCGCAGCCCGCCACAGGAGCAAAAAGGCCAACGCTGGAATCTTCATTCTCCATCCCTATCCCAAGGGAGTTTGAAACGTTCCTCTGCGGTCTCTCCGCCGATGACAGATGAAGCCGGAGTCGATAGGGCGCGGCGGAGTTCCCCTACATCGTGTTCATTCGCCCGGATTTTCCAAATTCTTATGCCGTCATTTACATAACATGCACTGGCGATTTCCGTGCCGTCAGGGCTAAAGGCGAAGGACTGAATATAGCAAGTGTGTCCGGTAAGCAATTTGACCGGCTTTCGGGTGGCAATATCGTAAAGTTCTATATTAGCGGTCTTAGCCAGCGCTACAAGTCTGCCATCCGGACTGAAGCTGACTGAATTGACGTGATCGTCTCCTTCAAAGCTGTGCAGCAAAGCGCCGCTCGCTACGTCCCATAGAGAAATCGTGTCGCAGTTTCCAGCGGACCCGTCGCAGCGTTGGTGGCTCAGTAGCTTGGTGTGATCGGGACTCAATGTGACCGATATAAGCCAGTCCCCCCAATACCACCATTTCTTCTTTGAAACGGGCAACGGCACGGATCGTAGACGAGCGCCCGTTTTGATATCCCAGAGCTCGGCGGAATTGTCTCCGGGAGTCCAAACGGTGGAGCCTGATGCGTCGAAGCCACCGAAGGGCCGACGCGTCGGTAAGGTGATCAGCTTTTGGCCCGTCCGTGCGTCCCAAAGAGTCATCCGTCCGCCGTCGGTGGTGGCTACGGCCGCTGAGTCAGGTGTAAATAGAACGCCTAAGACCTGCTCCTGCGTGTTCAAGCGCGCCAACACCTCTGCTGTGCTTAGATCGCGGATCGTCGCCCCTCGCTCATCCGGGATTAAGGCTTTTGTGCCATCCGGGCTTGGGAGGGAGGTGTAGCCCCAAAGCGGAGTGTTGATCGTCGAATGCACGATCCGGCTGATCGTCTCGCCGCTGCGCGCGTCGAGGACATGGGTGTCACGAATGCCGCCCAGGATAATCCGATTTCCATCGGGACTGAAACGAATTCCCCTGACGTTTTCCGGCGCGGGAAGAACTCGACTGGACCAGAGCGGGGCATAATCGTCAAGGGTCGAGGTTTTGGGCGAGCTGGCATGAAGCAGGGTAACGCCGGCGCTCCATGCGGTCAATAGAAGCGCCGAATATATCGTTGGTCTCGCGAAGCTCATTGGTCGTCTCGTTCCTGTAACCATGGCAGCTTGAAGCGTTTTTCGGCCGTTTCCTGAAAGAAGTCCACGTCGGCGCCTGTGCTTACGAGTGCTGCGCGGCGCCGTTTATCTTTCATTTCCTGCGGAGTGAACCCGATCCGCCAAGTGAAAATATGGCCGGAATCATCGCCCACAACGATCTTGGTGCCGTTGGAATTAAAGGAGGCGGAATAAAGGGGATGAGGGTGGGGAAATGTTTTGAGCTGGCTCCCGGTCCGCCGGTCCCATAGAATCGCTTTTCCGTCCAAGCCTACGGTGAGAAGCATGGATCCATCCGGGCTCATGGATACCGACTGCACGGTCGACGAGTGGCCGCGAAGCGTCATGGTTTGGAGCCCCGTGTGAGTGTCAAAGAATTCGACGGTGCCGCTGAGAAACTCCGCGCCGATCAAGGAGCCGTCCGCATTGAACCAGACTTTGTCGAAACTGCCATGCTTGTCCACGTCGGTTTCGTTTTCATGAATGGTCCGCAGCCTGCGACCCGTTAAAGCATCCCAAAGAACGAGTTTCTTGCCCATGCCCTGCGTCACCAGCATCGAACCGTCGGTACTGAATGCAGGGCGAGTAAGTACCTGATGAAAGCCTTTAGGAGACACGTCGTCGAGAACAAACAGGATTTTTCCGGTGTTCGTATCCCAGGCTGTCACTCGGTAGTATCTCTGATCGTAGGTAAGCAGCTTCGAGCCGTCGGGACTGAATCCCGCGAAAAAGTGCTTCCAGCTTCCTGCGAGCCTAAGCAGCGCTTTGGTTTTTTCGTCGCGGATGAACCATTCCGAAGCCCCGAATTCTCTGCTTTCGGTCGCGCTCTTCGAGCCGTCGGCGCTTAGCCTTCGGTGATTCGGGGTTTCCCAGCGTATCTCGCCGCTCCGGAAGTCCCAGCAGATGACGGAGTCTGCAAGCGTAGCCGTTAGGGTCCGTTCATCATCGTTCAGCTGGACGGAATAAACACCTCGCAGGTAAGACCGGCCCAAGGATCCCGCAGGAACGGTGAACTCTCTTCCCAAACCTATCTCGGAGTCGGCGATCTCATCGAGCAAGCCAGCATGAAGCGTGGTGGCTATAGCGCTCCAGGCGGTCAATAGAAGCGCCGAATATATCATTGGTCTCGCGAAGCTCATCGGTCGTCTCGTTGCCGTGACCATGGCAGCTTGAAGCGTTTCTCCGCCGTCTCGGATGATTGGGATCCGGAGTTGCTGCGGGTCTTCCGCCGCAATCTGCTTGCCATCTCACGAAGTTCGGTGTCCGTATATCCGATTTTCCAGATGAAGACGGAACCGTCCTCGCAGCCGAGCGCTACGTGTCGGCCATCGGGGTGGAACGAAACGGAGCCGATTTTGGAGGAATGTTTGAATGTCCGGAGCTTCTCTCCATTGCGGGCGTTCCAAAGTACGGCCATTCCATCGGTGCTTCCGGTGACGATCATGGATTCGTCGCGATTAAATTCCGCCGCGGCGATTCTATGTTCGCCGCTCGAAAGTATGGCGAGCAATTCGAAGGACTTGGCGTCATAAATCGCCGCGGCGTATTCATTCCGTGGGTAATGCACCCCGAAAACCGTAAACTTAGTTCCGCCCGGACTGAAGGAAGCCCCCTCAGGGCCTAAATCCTCGATCCGTTTCAAGAGCCTTCCATCCTTGGTGCTTCGAACGCCGACATACACAGAGTAGTTCGTATAATCGATGGTCAGAAAGGAGTCCCCGTTCGGACTGAGAGCGGCGGGATCTATCGATTCTCTTGGATCTAAATTTACCTTCCAAATCTGGTTTTGCGTCCGAGGATCCCATCCAAGTAGAAAATTAGAGGAACTAACGAAGTGGCTTGCGAGCATAAAGGAACCGTCTTCGGAAAGAAGCCCTCTCTTCCAAAATGGGAAGGGAGTCGGCACTTGGGCGACCTTTCCCGTTTGGGGGTTCCAGGATTCCAGGCCGGCGGAGCCTCGAAAAATTATTTGTTCTTCTTTCACCACGTGGACCGGCCCACGTACTGAGGGTTCAAGGCGTTTTACCTCACTTTGGGTCTGCCAGTCATAGAGAATGAGACGATTTCTCCAGGCCATTAGCAGATGCGAGCCGCCTTGGGAAAAGATCGTTTCGGTCCTATCCGGAAATTTGTGCAGCAGTCGCGGCGGCGGGAGCTCGCCGAGGAGGCTTTCGGACGCGAAAAGGCTTATGGGCGGGAAACTCAGCATTAAGGCGAGGACGGAGAAAATCATGGTTTCTCAAGCGCGTCGCCGTCAAAAGGTAATTTGAAACGCTGCTCGGCCGTCTCGCCATCCTCGGGCCCCGCGGGCTCGGCCGGTGGCGCTCCCTCCTTCACCAACGGGGCGAGCTCTTCGAGCTCCTGCGGGGTCCATGCGATTTTCAAAAGTTGTAGCGATCTATTGCCGTAGGCCAAGAGCATGGAATCGTCCTTGCTGAAGGCGTCCGGGGACATCCCATCGTCCGTAAGCAGGGTATGCAGCTTCTTCCCGCTGCGGGTGTCGAACACCGCGATCTTGTTATCGGCAATGTCGACGGCGAACTTCGAGCCGTCTCGGTTGAGCACCGGCGAGCCGAGATGATCGCGCACCCAGATCGTGCGCCGCTTCCTTGCCGTCGCGACGTCGAAGATCAGTGTCTTCCCGTTATGATGGGTGACGGAAGCCGTCGAGCCGTCTTCGCTGATAAGGACGGTAAAGATTGGATTGCTGATCTCCAACAGCCTTCTGCTTGCGCCCGACCTTAGGTCCTGCAGATAAACGAATCCCCCCTGGGTGGCTACGATCGCCTTGTCTCCGTAGCGGCTGACGGCTAAATGGGAAAAAGGAGTCTTCGGTTGATCCATCACCAAATTGCCTTCATGGTTTCGTCCGGAAACCGGATACATATAGACGCGATGCAGCTGGGAAGCGAGGACGATGTTTTTGCCGTCCGGTGTAAACCACGCGTGGCCTGGGTAGTAGAGATCGTAGACATCCTTGATCATGCGGATCCTGCGCCCATTGCGTACATCCCAGACAAGCAGCGTTTGGTCCCGGCAGGCGGCGAGCAGCTTGCTGCCGTCCGGAGAAAACGAGGTCGAGGAGGGGCGCCCGCATCCTTTTAAAGTGCGAAGGCTTTTTTTCGTCTTGATGTCCCATAGCTGGATATTGCCCTTCTCGTCTCCCGTAGCGATCAAGGAGGTATCGGGGCTCAGGCTCCAGCAGCATGTGAGCCTTTCGATCTTGAGTTCGGCGCGAACGCGATTGTGATCCAAAAGTGCGCGATCCGTTCCCAAGGGAGGCAGTGGGTTGGCACCGTCGAAGAGCCGCTCGGGCGGCAGCTTGAAGCGCTCCTCGGCCTTTTGGCCCTCGGCGTCGGAACTCACGGGTTCCACCTTGCGCTCCAGCCGCCGCTTGAACGCGGCGAGCTCCGCGGGAGAATATTCAAGGCGCCAGAGGCGTATCGTACGGTCCGAGCCGGCGCTAACTATTTTCCTGCCGTCGGCGCTGAAAGAAACGGATACCACGTAGCCCTTATGCCCTTTGAATATCCGTAGCTTCTCTCCGCTGGCTGCGTCCCAGAGCACGACGTCTCCATCGCCGCCGGCCGTCGCGATCTTGAGATTATCGGGGCTCAATACGGCCGAATGGACCCGGTTGTAGCCGTTGTCGAAGCTCATCGTGATGTTACGGATCGGCTGGGCCGTATGAGCGTCCCAGAGAGTCAAAAAATCTTTGCAGTGGGAAGCGAGGGGCGCCATGCAGCCGCTATGCGTGAGGATCGTGGAGCCGTCCCGGCTGTAGGAGGCCGATCTCATGTAATGCATCCATTTCTCATGATAGGGCGGGTCAAATCGCAGTTCATGCAAGAATTTCCCCGTCCTCGCCTCCCAGATCAAGGCCTTGTTGTACAAATCCCGGACCACCACGCGCGTTCCGTCCGGGGAAAAGGAGGCGTTGTCGGCCCTCCAGGTGGCCATAGGGAGGGTCGCCTCTTTCTTTCCCGTTTTCGCGTCCCAGAGGCTGAGCGGAAAATCCCTCCCCGAGGCCATCACCCTCGAGCCGTCGCGGTTGAAGGAGAGCGAGTCCAGGGGCCGGCCGGAGGCCCATAGCGCGGCCACAAAATCCCCGGTTTCGACGTCGCGGATAACGGCGCCGCGATTGTCCGAGATCGCTATCTTCTTGCCGTCGGGACTAAAGCAGGAGGGATATTTCAGGCCGCCGGGGTGTTCGATTCGGTACAGGGCTTTCCCGGAATCGGCGTCCCAGACCGCGCTATGGCCGCGGCCTACCATGAGGATTCTCGACGAGTCTGGAGAGAATTCCACCGAAACGACGTCATGGGCCTCCTCGGTGATCACCTTCGACTCCTGGGCGTCGTGTAGAATGGAGTCCCCGGCGAAGGCCGCCGAGACGGCCAAGATCAACGCCAGCATCATTCCCATCTGAGCTTAAAGCGCTCTTGCGCGTCCTCGTCGCCGGCGTAGGCTCCGGGAAGGGCGGCTGGCTTTTTCAGGAAGTTCTCGATCTGTTCGGCGGCTTCCTTCGCGGGTCGCAGCTCCCAGAAGATTAAGGCGCCGTCGTCACCGGCGGTGGCCGCCCATTGCCCATCGGGGCTCAGGGAGGCCGAACGGACAGCGTCGCGATGCCCGCGAAGAACCTTGAGCTTTCGTCCAGTGCGCGCGCTCCAGAGCACCGCCGTCTTATCTCCGCTTGCGGTGATAATGGTCCCGCCGTCGCGGCTAAACGCCGCCGAATAGATCATTCTAGAATGCTCGAGCCGGAATAGCGGCGAGAGGCTGCGCGCATCCCAGATCTGCGCCGAATGATCGCAGTCCGTGCGTCGGAGGCTGCAGCCGCTCACCGTCATCCATTTCGAGCCGTCCGGGCTTTCAGAAACGTGGTAAATGGCCTTTTGGGTTCCACGGATGATTTTTAGGCGCTTTCCGGTGCTAGCGCTCCAGATGGAGAAGGTATTGTCGCCGCCTGCCGACAGGATGCGGGTTCCGTCCTTGCTGAAGATGGGGTTGCAGACCTTCCAGTACTCCTTTGTCTCGAGCGACGCGAGCCGTTCACCGCTGGTCAGCTCGAAGATCATTGGCCATTGATAGTGAAGCGACGAGACTATCTTAGATCCGTCAGGACTGAATACGGCGCTCAGCATTTGGAGTTTCCATATCCGCTGGAGCCGCTCTCCGGAGCCGGCGTCGTAGGTCGCGACCCCCGTGCCATCCACGATCAAGATCCGATCTCCCGCGGGGCTAAAGGAGGCATTAGCGGGGGCTTCCGCCCGGACGGAGAATCGAACCCGTCCGCTCGGCCAATCGCGCACGAGCACGAGGCTGTTCCAATAATGTTCCAGCAGAGCTTTGCCGTCCGGGCTGAAAGAGACGGCAAAGGGTCGGTGGGGAAGACTGGTAATGATGGGGTATGCCGGCGCGAGCGTGCCGCGGTTGCCGGCGTAAACGAACGAGTTCAACGAGAGGGCTAGAGCCGCCAGCCGGAGGGCGCGGTCGCCAATCATGGCAGGCGGAACCTCTCTTCCGCCTTTTCGATCATCCTGGCCTCAGGCCGGCGCAGCTCCGGGGCCAGCGCGCGGGCCATCTCGCCAAGTTCCGCGGGGGTGAATTCCAGCCGGCGGATCCAGGCGCGGCCGGATTCCGCGACCGCGATGCCCGCGGCGTCGGGGCTAAATGACGCGGAGCTAAAGCGCGAGAGGGTGCTCAGGCGGGCCAGCTCCCGTCGGGTCTTGCTGTCGCGGACGACCAGCAGACGATCGCTCAGGATAAAGAACTTGGACCCGTCCGCGCTGAAGGAGGCCTCCCAGGCGCCGGGCTCTCCGGCCTCCACCTTGAAGGTTTCGATTCGTTGCCGCCTCCGCGCGTCCCATAGCTCCGCGTCCCTGCCCTTAGTGACGGCCAATATCAGGGAACCATCGGGGCTAAATAGCGCCTTCCAATATTCCGTGCCCTCGGACAATATAGGCTCGATCCTTTCGCCCGTCCGTCCGTCCCAAAGCCCTGCCTTGCCCTGGGGGGTGAGCAAAAGCCAGGATCCGTCCGCGTTAAAAGAGGCCGAGCGCGAGTCCTCACCCCCCTCGAGCACCGCGATGCTTTTGGAGGTCGCGGCGTCCCAGAGCACGCCGGCGCTCGCGGGGCCGCTCGTGGCGAATCTCGAGCCGTCGGGGCTAAACGCGCCGGCCTCGACGAATCCGGTGAACCCGCTGGCCTTGAGCACGTCTAGCAGCTCGGGCGGGCCGCCTTTTTCTAAATTCCAGGTGCGGGCCTTATTTCGACCGCCGAGAAAAACCCTGGTTCCGGATTTCGAGAATCCGATCGAGTCGATCGCGCGGCCGTTAGGATAGCTGCCGAGATCGATGGCGCCGGCCGCCTTGTCCTCCAGGAGGTCCCAGATCAGGGCCTCATGGTTGTAGACGGCTGCCAGATGTCTACCGTTCGGGCTGTAGGCGACGAGGTGGATGCGGCCCTCGGGTAAACTTAATTGCTTTTTGTCCGCGAAGCGTTCGAATAAGGCGCGCGGCGAAAGCTCCGATCCCGCCGCCTGCGTCGCGGCGAAGAGGACCAGCGCGGCGGCCTTCACGAGAATCATCTTCGGAACAGCTCCCAAGGCAGCCGGAAACGCTTTTCGGCCGCTTCCCCTACCAGGGAAGCCTGATCGGAGCCGAGTTTCGAGGATAGGTTCTTGGCGAGTTCTTCTAGCTCGTTCTTCGTATATTCGAGCCGCCAGATGGCGATGCCGTACTCGTCGGCGATCAGGGCTTTGTCGCCGTCGGAACTCAATGCCGAGATCCAACTGGTGTTGAGTCTGGGGCCCGGGGGACACCACTTGGCGTGGGGCAGCGCCTTTCGTTTTTGTCCCGTTTTGGCGTCCCACAGCGCAGTTTCCTCCGAATCCGCGGATACGATCTTTAAACCGTCGTGGCTCACAAGAAAACCGCTTCCATGGGGACGTGGGAATCCGTATCGGGCAAGCTCCTGCCAGGTTTGCGGGTCGCGAACGAAGATGGCGCCATCTTGATAGGCCACCAAAAGCTCGTTCTTAGTCGAATTCCACGCGATCGAATGGATGGAGGAGGGGTACGTGTCATCAATCCGATGCAGTTTTTTGCCGGTTTGCATTTCCCAAATCGTAATGTGCTTTTTGAATTTCCACGAAAGATCAATGTCCAAGCTGTAGGCCAAAATAGTTTTTTCTTGCGGACCCAAAACCGCGGGGCCGTATGCGTACGATTCTTCTAAGTTCAGCAACGCTTTCCCGGATTGCATGTCCCAAGCGGTGACCTGCTTATTATCCGATGTCAGCAGCATCGATTCGTCAAGGCTGAGGGAAAAAGCCTTGACCACGTTGGCCCTCATCTTAAACGTCAAGCCCACCTTGCCGTTTGGCAGGTCTAAGACAATCACGCGCCCATAGCCATTGTCACTAATCAACGCGAGGGTTCCGTTCCGATTAAAAATAATTGAGTCAGGCCAGACGCCTTTTTCGATCGCAAATATCTTTAGCCGCTTCCCGGTCGCGCCGTCCCAGAGGCTGGCCGTCCCGTCGTCTCTGGCCGCCAGAACCTTGGAGCCGTCCGGCGTGAACGCGGCGGCCGTGATAGGGCTGCGCGGCATTTCAAGAAAAAGCACCGATTCGTTGAAAACGCCTCGCTCGGCGGCCAGCAGGGTATGAGCGGTGAAGAAGACCGACATAAGGACCGTCCATTGTCGCTTCATTCGAATTTAATCTGAAAGAGGTCCCAGTTGAGCCGGAAGCGCTGTTCGGCCGACTCCTCCGGCAGGCGCGGCTCCGGTTTAGCGGCGCCGTTTAGAATCATGGGGCCGGCGATTCGCTGGAATATCTTTTCGGGCCCTATGTCGACCTTCCAGGTTCGGACGGTTTCTCCGCTGACGGTGACGACCCGCCGCTCATCCGGTGAGAAAGAAGCCTCATCGACATTTTCCGCATGCGTGATAGTTCGAACGGGCTTTTGGGCCTTTCGATCCCAGATAATGACCTGCCTGCCGCCGGCGACCAGTATCCGGCTTTTGTCCCTGCTAAACGCTATCGAGCGGAACTTATACGGGGAAAAGCCTATAGCGGGGGCTTTGTAGAGAAATTTAACATCGTCGGTAAATGCGTTGCGGGACCGTCCGGTGTCGCAATCCCAAAGCGTGATCGGAGCGTTGAAAAATTTCAGCCCAAGCAACTCCTTGCCGTCCGGGCTCAGCGTGAAGGGGTAGGCCCACTGGGTGATGAGAATTTTTTCCTCGCCCGTATCAGGATCCCAGAGGATCGCCCGCGGCTCGCTGCGATGCAGCGGGTTTTTGTTGTGCTTCATTAGGAAGAACAAAATTCTTGATCCATCGGGATGGAAGCGGGCTTGAAGGATAATCACGCCTGGTTTCTTGAGCGTCTTAACACGCCGCGCGGACGCCGTATCCCATAGGACGACTTCGCTATACCCATTCCAATGATAGGGAGCCGTACTGGGCTCTAAGGACGCTCCAGCAGTCACGACGCGCGTACCATCATGGTTGAATGCGGCATCCAAGACATGGCCGCCGTGGGCTTTCACCGAACGGGAGGTTCCGGCCCCAATATCCAAAAGGGCGATTTCTCCTTCGTCGTTTCCGATCGCCAGTCTGGATCCGTCCGGGCTCCAGTCCCAGGCGGTCGCATAAGATCGAAGCGACAGGGTCCGGTCCGGCCGGCCATGCAAATCGCGCAGGAGTATCGTGTGATCGTTCTTGAGTATCGCTAAAACCTTTCCATCCGGGCTAAAACGGGCTTGGCGAGCGCCGGCATCAACGATGATGCGGCCTTGGTCGCGCTCGAGGATGCGATCCATGATCCCGATCGCCGGTTCTTGCGCCGCAACCTGCGCTATGATAAGAGGAAAGAGGCCAAGGAATTTCATCTTCCTTAATTATAGGCTCGTTGATCGATGGGCGTGAGGGCCCTTGGGCCCTTCCGGGAGTAGGCCCTTTGGGCCACAGCTGTCCCAAGAAAGTTTTTTCTAGAAGGCAAAATCTAGCTGTAATTTTTGTAAATTGTCGTCGCGAATGCGGCCAAGCCTGCGCTCATTAAGTCCCAAAAGATCGATGAGCGTGA
>JBGFSC010000011.1:0-35279 GCA_041694815.1 Elusimicrobiota bacterium
AGTTGATGCAGGACTGTGTTATAATGAGGCATAGGCGTCCTCCGTCGGTAGATTGCTTCCTCGCAGAAACATTCTACCAATGACGAAGGGCGCCTACGCTATTTTAACCGGACAGGAGTGAAAATGACCGTCTAATGAGAGACATCCTCAGCCCTGCCATGGATAAGGCATTTCCATCGCATAAAGCCAGCGCGTTCTTCGCCGACGTGAGGAGAAATTACGGCAAGATGCTCGTCCTAAAAGGAGCTCGCATAAAGCAGCCCAACCAGGCGATTGTGCCGGTACAATTTGAACGGGGGATTTTGGACATGCAATTGACTTTAGGCGCCGATCAGAAGGTCGATGGTCTTCTATTTTTGCCGCACAAAGCCGATATCCCGACTCCGAAGAGGCATCAAACCGTATTGTCTCTGCCAGTTAGCGGGCGCTGGATAGTCCTGTGGGGAGGGGATACCAGGAAATTAAACGCGCATCACGATTTTCCAAATCAGCGGTTCGCGTTAGACCTGCTTGGCTTGGGAGAGGATGGCAAAACATATAAAGGTAGCGGCAGAAACAATGAGGATTATTATGCGTTTGGGCGAGATGTGCTGGCGCCGTCAGACGGCGTTGTAACCGATGTAATCGAGGGTGTGCGCGATAACGATCCAGGCTCGCCGAATCAATTTTCTGCTTTAGGCAACGCGGTGTTCATCGAACATCGTTCTCATGAGATTTCCGTTTTGGCTCATCTAAAATTAGGCACTGTGAAGGTAAGAGTCGGCGAAAACGTCAAGCGCGGGCAGCCCATCGGGGTTTGCGGGAATTCCGGAAATTCATCAGAACCCCACCTCCATTTTCATCTCCAGAATACTCCTGTTATCCAAGATGGAGCTGGAATAAAGATATTCTTTGACCAGGTCCTCTTGGGTAAAACGCGCGCGCTGAAAAGGCAGTATTCTCCTCTAAAGGGTGACATTGTCAGTTCCCTATAATTAATACAGCAGAAACGCGTTCCGGATAGAGTCAAATTCCTTGGGGCCTTGGTTGAACATCCGGATCATCTCCTCCGGGCCCGCGCCCTTCTCGTAGAGCTCGCGCAGCTTGTCGTTGCCGATCATCCGCCTCTCCTCGTCCCAGCGCACGCCGAATTCCAGGGGATGCAGGTCCCGCAGGGCGCAGAGTATATGAGCGAAAAGCTCCAGCGGGCGGAACTTGGAGCGGTCGGTGACCTGGATGCGAATCCCGCGGCAGGCCTTGTCTTTGTAAACGTCCTTTTTAGGCCTGAAGTTCTCCCGCGAGAACTTAACTCCGGGCAGCGCGGCGGATTTAAGCCGCGCCAGCAGGCCGTCGGCGTCAAGCCACGGCGCGCCGACCCAGCGGAAGGGCAGCGGCGTGCCTCGCCCGACCGAGAGATTCGTGGCCTCGAAGCAGGCTACGCCGGGATATAAAGTGGCGGCGTCCAAGTCCGGAAGGTTGGGGGATGGCTTGACCCATTTAAGGCCCGTCTGATCGTACCATTGGTCCCGCGTCCAGCCGCGAAGCGGGATCACCTGCATGCGCACGCCGACCTTGCCGACCACGTTGTGCAGCCTCGCGAGCTCGCCCATGGTGAGCCCATGGCGCACCGGCACCGGGAAATAGGCGGTGAAATGCCGGATTTGCGGGGAGAGTATCGGGCCTTCGACGATGTCCCCGGAGATCGGATTGGGTCGGTCCAAGACGTAGAAATCGAGATTCTCGTCCTCCGCCGACTCCATGGCCATCGCCATCGTGGTGGCGTAGGTATAGAAACGGGCCCCGACATCCTGTATGTCGAAGACCAGAGCGTCGAGCCCGCGCAGCATGTCCGAGGTGGGGGCCTTCGTCGAGCCGTAAAGGCTGTAAATCGGGATCACGTGCCCGTTCGGGAGGCGATAGGTCTGCGACGAGATAAAGTTCGACTCGCTGGTGCCGGTGAAGCCGTGTTCGGGAGAGAAAAGGGCTTTGAGCTCCACCCCCGGCGCCGCGGCCAGGATCTGCGGCGTGCCGCGGCCGCGGCGGTCCTTGCCGGTCTGATTCGTGATGAGGCCTACCCGCTTGCCCTGAAGCTCGCGGAAGCTATTGGCCTGCAGCACGTCGATGCCATTGAGCAGCTCGGCCGAGGCCGGGACCGAGAAGAGCAGCAGCAATGACAGTAGCCGGACGCTCATCGCTGGCGTGGGGGCAGCTTCCTCAGGAGGATGTAGAGCTGGCCCTCGGCCCATTGGTTGACCGCCGAGGTCTTGGCCTGCGCGCCGTGGCCGACGTAGATGTCCACGCGGCCCGGCCCCTTGATCGCGCCGCCCGTATCCTGGCAGAGAGCGAAACGAGAGGAGGCGAAGCGCCCCAGTAGCTCGCCTCCCGCGCTGGCTTGGGGCATGACGGTTTTAAAGAAGGCCACGGCCCCCAGCGGGATGTATTTGGGGTCGATGGCGATGGAGCGGCCCGCGGTCAGGGACTGCTCGATGGTGCCGAAGGGCTCCCCGTCCGGAGGCAGGGGCTTAAGCTCGAAGAAGGTGTAGCGGGGATTCTGGCTGATGAGCCACGCCTCGCCTTCGGGATGCGATAACAGATACTGCCGAAGCCGCTCGTGGGAGATCTCGGAGCTGCTCATCGCGCCGGAGCCGACTACGGCCAGGCCCACGCTGCGGTAGGGTAGGGCGTTGGTCGCTGCGAATTTTGCCAAGAGCTTGCGCTTGTCGGGCAGTTCCAGGATTCCCGAGCCCTGGATATGGATGTCGAGGCGGTCGAAGGGGTCGGCCAGCCACGCGATCTCGAGCTCCTTGCCCTGGAGCACCTTGCGCACGTCGATGTCCCGACGGTCGAAATAGGGGACGAGCTTTCCGTTGCTTATCCGCCCGAGTATCGATTCGCCTTTCCATTTGGGGTTGAAAAGGCCGAGATCTGCCTCGACCATATCCGGGGGCTTCCTATAAAGAGGATAACGGTAGATCGAGTCCGGAGACAGGCTGGCGCGCAAAGTCGGCTGGTAATAGGCGGAAAAAATCACCTTTCCCTTGCCGTCGGATCCGACGGATTGGTACAGCTCGAAATCCTGGATCAGCCGCCGGCGCAGCGCCTCGGGATCTGGCGCCTGCTCCAACGCGCCGATGAGGTCCCGGAGGGTTGCCGCCAGCAGCCCGGCTCCCACTTCCCTAGATCCGATCTGGAAGTTTTTCCTTTCCTGGGAGGCCAAATACGCCAGATTCTTTGCCGCGGCCTTGCGCAGGCTTTCAAGATCCAGCTCGTCCTTGATCTCGGGCCATTGATCGGGCGGGAGCAGGCGCAGCGCCGTTGCGGTCGACACCGCGACCGCCGGCTCCGTCGGCGGGGGCACGCGCTTGGGCGGAGGCAGGCATGCGGAAAGCAGCAATGCCAAAAGCGGCGCGCGCCGTTTGTTCACCGCCGCCATTATACTATTTGATATCATCGGTGGTGCCAGGCATCCACTTTCTACACTTTGTTGACATTCCGTCCGGAAAGTGGAGAAAGTAGAGAAAGTGGATGCCTGGCACCAGAATTTGGTTGACTTTTTCGACGGGACCTGCTAAAATGGCAGCGTTATCTGGCGGATAAATAACACTAGATAACACTAAATGGACGATACCCCGCGACGGGAGAACCCATGTATCTAAAATCGGTAGACATCGTCGGTTTCAAATCGTTCGCCGATAAGACGCATCTGGAGTTCAAGCCCGGCATCACGGGCGTCATCGGCCCTAACGGCTGCGGGAAGAGCAATGTCCAGGAGGCTATCCGCTGGTGCATCGGCGAGATGTCATGGAAATCGCTGCGCTCCAATTCGATGGTGGACGTGATCTTCGCCGGCACGGCCAAGCGCAACCCCATGAGCATGGCGGAGGTGACGCTGACCTTCGACAACGCCTCCGGCAAGCTGCCGGTCCAATTTTCGGAGATTACGGTCACCCGCCGGCTGTTCCGCAGCGGGGAATCCGAGTACTACCTCAATAGGACCCAATGCCGGCTGCGCGACATCAAGGAACTGTTCTTAGACACCGGCATCGGGGGGGATGGCTACGCCATCATCGACCAGGGGGGCGTCGATTTCGTCCTTTCCGCTAAGCCGGAGGACCGGCGGGCTCTGTTCGAGGAGGCGGCCGGCGTCTCCAAATACAAGGCCAAGCGCGAGGAGGCCCTGCGCAAGCTCGAGCGCGTCGAGATCGACCTCGCCCGGCTTAACGATTCGATGGCGATGATCAACGAGCAGATCAAGAAGCTCGACTCCGACGCCCGCAAGGCCAAGCTATACCAGAAGTATAAGGAGGAGCTTGCCGCCATGGAGGCGGGCCAGATGCTCCAGGAGATGTCCTCGATCCGTTCCGAGCTCGAGAAGGAATCGGGCCTCATGGCCCCGGTCCAGGAGCTGCTCGGCCAGAAGCGGGCCGAGGCATCCGCCGAGGAGGCGAGGCTTTCCGCCTTGCTCTTGGAGCGCACCGAGCTCGAGGCCCAGGCGGCCGCCTCCAACGAGGCCATCGCCTCCGTCAAGGCCGAGCTCGTGCGGCTCGAGGAGCGCCTCAGCAACAATCAGGTGATGCGCTCCGATCTCGGCGGCCGCAGGCAGGAGGCGCTGGCCGCCCTGTCCAAGGACACCGAAAGGTCCGTCGCCCTGGATCCCGAGATCGACCGCGCGCAGGCGGCGCTGGAGCAGGCCGCCAACAAGGAGTTGGAGGCGCGTCAGGCCTTGGGCGATTTCGAAGGCGAGGCCCAGGCCTTTCAAGCGAAGCTGTCGGAGGCGCAAGCGGAGGCGCAAGCGCGTACGGCGCGCTGCCTGGAGGCCACTCAGGCCGTCGTGGAGGCCCACAATACCTCCTCAAGCCTCCGTAACCGCCGAAGCCACGCGGAGCTCGAGCTCAAGCAGGCGCTCAAGGAACTTGGCCGGCAGGAGGAGAAGGTGCAGGCTTGCCGGGCCGAGATCGACGCGCGGCAGGCCGAAGCCGAGGCGCAGCGCCTGCGCGAGCAGGCCGGCCAACAGGAGGTCTCTCAAGCCGAAAGCCGCTTGCAGGCGGAGATCGCCCGGAAGGCCGAGCTCGAGGAAAAAATATTCTCCCTGCGCGCCGACGCGGTCCGCGTGGAGGCCAAGATAGAGGCGGTCCAAGCGCAGGGTTCCCAGGACGCCTATTGGGTCGGCGCCCAGGCCGCCGCCAACGCTGGGATTCCCGGAATTCTCGGGACGCTGAGCTCGCTTCTCCGCGTGGACCCAGCGTTCGCCTCCCGGCTGGAGGACGTGCTGGGAGAGCGCCTGTATTCCGTTGTCTGCGAGGACGTCGCCGCCGCCAAGTCCGGCATCGAGTTCCTCCGGGCCGCCGGCAAGGGCCGCGCGCGCTTTTTGGTCTTAAGCGCTTTCGCGGAGGGTGCTGCCCCCCCCGTGATCTACCCGCCGGAAGCCAGGCCCTTGGCCGAGCGCGTGTCCTTCGATCCAAGGGTCGAGAGGGCGGGTACAGCGCTTTTGGCCGAATGCTACGTCGTGGGCGACGCGCTTTTCGGCGATCACTGGGTATGCGGTGGCGCCGATATGCCCGAGACCGCGCCGCGGCTTTCGGACATCGGGGCCTTGAGCGCGGAGGCCACCGGGTTGCGCCAACGCCAGTCCGAGTTCGTTTCGATCCGCGAGGCGACCCAAGCCGCTATCGCCGAGGCGGGGGCGGCGCTCAAGCAGGCGTCCGAATCCCACCGCCAAGACGCCGCCAAGCTCCATGCGCTCGAGGCGTCGCTTAGCCAGCGGCGCGAGAGCCTGGGCCTTCTGGAGCAGGAGGCGGAACTTTGCCGCAATGAAGCCGCCAGGCTCCAGGAAGATATCACGTCGCTGGAGCGCGAGATCGTCGAGGCCGAGGAGCAGGGCCGCCGACGGCAGGAGACCGAGCGCGAGTTCAAGGCCCTGCAAGCCGAGGCGGAGGCCAGGATCCAGACGCTTGGGGCCGAGGCCTCCGAGCTGCAGATGCGCCGGCATCGCCTGGAAAGCTCGCTGGAGCTTCTCGCGACCCATCGCGCGGTGGCTCAGAAGGAGTTCGACCGCCTGGTCGTCGAGAAGGAGACGCTCGAGCAGGACTCCGCGCGGCGCCGCGGGGAGCTCGAGGCCATCGAGTCGCGCCTCGCCGAATGCGACAAGGTCGAGCTCGATTCCAGGCAGCAGAGTGACGCGGGGCACCGCCGCTTGGCCGAGCTCGAGGGAGCCGCCCAGCAGCTGCACTCCAGGCTTTTGGACATGACGCAAAGGGCGCAGGCCCTGCAGCAGTCCCTACGCGCGCTCCAGGAGAGTTGCGCCCAGGCGCAGGACCAGCTCCATCAGTGGGAGATTAAGGAGAGCGGCCTCAAGGCGCGCGAGCAATCGCTCAAGGGCAGGCTATGGGACGAGTGGCAGCTCACCTGGGAAGAGGCCTCCGCCAAATACGCGCAGCAGGCGGTCGATGGCGAGAAGCTGCAATTCCTGCGGCGGCGCATCCAAAGCCTCGGCAACGTCAATATGGCCGCCCCCGAGGAATACGAGGCCCTTAATCAAAAGCACGGGTTCCTCAACTCCCAGATCGACGATTTAAGCAAGGCGAAGGAAGACCTCCGGGCGGCGATCGGCAAGATCAATGCCACGACCCGCGAGAATTTCCGCCAGACCTTCACCGAGGTCCGGGAGCATTTCCGTACCATTTATGCCGCCCTTTTCGAGGGAGGGGAGGCCGACCTGGTCCTCACCGACCAGGAGAATCTCCTGGAGACCGGCATTGAGATCGTCGCGCAGCCTCCGGGCAAACGCTTGCAGAGCGTCACGCTCCTCTCCGGGGGAGAGAAGACACTCACCGCCATCGCCCTGCTGTTCGCCTTTTTCATGGTCAAGCCGTCGCCGGTCTGCATGCTTGACGAGGCCGACGCCGCCTTGGACGAGGCCAACACCGAGCGTTTCGCGGGCATGCTCAAGGAGTTCTCGCACCAGTCCCAGTTCCTCGTGATCAGCCACAGCAAGCGGACCATGGAGGCGGCCGATCAGATCTACGGGGTCACGATGGAGGAATCCGGCATCAGCCAGATTATTTCCGTGGATTTCAAGAAAAAATCCGCTTCCGAGACCGCGCCCGAGGCTTCGGCGCCCGCGGAACCGCTAGTATAGGACTTAGGTCCTTCGCCCCAAATATTTAGGCCCCTAAGGCCCATGCACCCCTCGGGAAGCAACAATACAATAGAGGCATGGTACGGAGAATCATGGCCTCTAAGAAGCCGAAGCTCGGCCCAACACAGCGGATCGTCCTAGGCCCCCAGGGCCTAAACGGCGCCTCGCGGCATAGAACCCAGCTTATCCTCGGGCGCGATCAATG
Organism: Elusimicrobiota bacterium; assembly: GCA_041694815.1. Taxonomy (GTDB): domain Bacteria; phylum Elusimicrobiota; class Elusimicrobia; order UBA1565; family JACRDR01; genus JBGFSC01. Next base: position 7,323 of record JBGFSC010000011.1, read on the forward strand.
CGCCTATCTTTGGCTAACCGATCGCGGCAAGCACCGGACGATCAAGTTTTAATGAGGCGAGCGGCCGCACCGCTCCTGGCGTTCGCGCTGGGAGCCGGATGCATCGGCGGGGCGTGGGCCCAGAATCCCAGCCTTTCGGACGACTATAAGGCGATGATGGGATGGCTTTCCAACGAGGTGGTCCAAGGCCTGGCGTTCAACGCCGGCTCCACCTTCGACCCCCCCCATGAGCTGCCCGCATGGAAATTGCAGCCCGACATCAGCGTGGGTCTCGGCAGCGTCCCGCTCGACAAGGCTAAATTCCCAAAAATGAGCGTGCCGGCCTTGGCCGAGAAGAATCCGACGGAGATGCTTCCCAACGATGTGCGCTTCCCGAACCTCACCTTGCACATGCGCTTCGGCCTGCCCGGGCGCATGGACCTTTCCTTGCGGGGTGCGGGGATGACCGTGCCCAAGGGCCACTCGCTGGCGCCCGGCACCCAGGGAGACGGGCAAAGCAGCACCCTAGGCCTTGGGGCGCGCAAGCATTTCTTCGGCGGCGACGACGATCCGCTGCTTAGCCTGGGCCTCAACTATAACCACGTGCGCGGGCATTTCAATTTTCTCAACCGCATCCAATACCTACAGCTGCTGCCCGGCTACACCATCGACGCGGTCAACACGGGTCGCCTGGAGTGGAACGTCAACAGCTTCGGCGGCAACGCCGTCGTAAGCCAGACCTTCGGGGCTTGGACCCCCTTCGTGGGCGGCGGGCTCAATTACATGACCGGATCGGTCAAGGCCCGCCTGCAGTCGGATTTCGCGACGGCCCTCATCTCGCCGGCGGTGGGCGAAGCCAGCGCCAAGCCCGAGGCCATCATGACCCGCTTTATTTTCGGCGTCCAGATGGACCATTCGCGCTTCGGGCTGTTTCTCAACGGAGAGGTGAAAACCTCCGGCGCCTCGGCCGGAAAGACCTTTATCGTGTCCACAGGAGTCGCGGCCCCGTTTCGCTTCGGCGCCTCGAGGCTCTCGGCCCGGACCGAGGAGGGGTCTCGGGTCGCCTACAGGCCGCCCGGGGCCGAAGCCCTCCGCAAGAGGGAGGACGACGCGCACCCGGAGCTACTTTTCCTGCAATGACGAGCCCGCAGACGTCCATATTGGTCGTCGAGGACGACATCCATTTCCGCGAGACGCTTATCGACGCGATGGCGCTCAAGAACGTGCGAGTCAGCGGCGTCGCCTCGGGGGAGGGGGCGCTGAAGGCCGTGCTCTCCGATCCCCCGTCGTTGATCCTGATGGACGTACAGCTGCCCGACACTCACGGCTTCGACCTATGCCGCGCGCTCAAGCAGACCGGCAGGCTCAAGAACGTGCCGGTAATATTCCTCTCGGCACGCTATACGGAGCCCGCCGACCGCGCCGAGGGGCTTTTGGCCGGGGCCGACGCCTACCTTTCCAAGCCGGTGAACCTGGAATCCCTGTGGGAAGAAGTCCGCTATCTTCTTGACAAGGCCAATTGAGTCCTGCTAACATGAGCTTGTTGTAGCCGCTTAAAGCGCTTCCCTAGCTTTCGCTCTCCCAAACGATCTTTACGAAAATCTCGGGGTCTGGAGGAAAATCATGGGTTCGGAAATACAGTTGACCGACGACAGCTTCGACGCGCAGGTGGTCAAGAGCGCGGAGCCGGTCCTGGTGGATTTTTGGGCGCCCTGGTGCGGGCCCTGCCGCATGCTGGCCCCGGTGGTCGAGGAGCTGGCCAAGGAGTACGCCGGGAAGGTGCGCGTGGCCAAGCTCAACACCGACGAGCACCCCAACGCCGCCACCCGATACAAGATTTCAGCCATCCCGACCCTGCTCTTCTTCAAAGGAGGCAAGGTCGTCGAGCAGTTGGTGGGGGTCCATTCGAAGGCGGACATCAAGAAGACCCTCGATTCGCTCGTCGGCGCCCAAGCTTAGGGAGTGCCGGGATTCTTTCTCGCGTTGGCGGCGGCCCTGGGGCTGGCGGGCTGCGCGCGGCCTTCGAGCCTCGACGACCGCGCGCCCGACTTCGAGGCCCCGGACCTCCAAGGCCGAACGTTTCGGCTTTCCGAGCTGCGCGGCAAGGCGGTGCTGCTTGATTTCTGGGCCACGTGGTGCGGCCCCTGCGAGGAGACCATCCCCTCCTTGGAGCGGCTGCATGAGAAGTACGCTTCGGGAGGGCTGGAGGTGGTCGGCGTGAGCGTGGACGGCGCCCCTAAGGAGGTGCCGCGCTACGTGAAGGCGCACGGGATGCGTTATAGGGTGCTCCTCGATCCGGACCAGCGGGTTATGGAGCGCTACGGGGTCAGCAGCATCCCGACCTCGGTGTTGATCGACCCCCAGGGAAGAATCGCGCAGCGATGGCTCGGCTTCGACGCGCTCGTCCTAGCCGAGCAGGAGAAGTCCGTCCGCTTGCTGCTTGAGCGTAACGCGCCGGCGAAGACGAAATAAAGTCCAGTGTCCGTGACCGCTTCTAAAACACAACGCTTGTACCTGGTGGATGCCCACGCCTACCTGCATCGCGCCTACCACGCGCTTCCTCCGCTCAAGACCTCCAAGGGGGAGCCGGTCGGCGCCTTGTTCGGGTTCGCGCGCATGCTGCAGGTCCTGCTCAAGCGCGAGAAGCCCGAATGCCTGATCGTGTGCTTCGATATGCCGGGTCCGACCTTCCGCCACAAGGCCTACGCGCAGTACAAAGCCACCCGCAAGGAGATTGACGGGGATTTGAAGTCGCAGCTGGCCCTGGCCATGCCCATGGCGGAGGCAATGGGCCTGCGCTGCCTGGGAGCTGAGGGCTTCGAGGCCGATGACCTGATGGCGACCTTGGCCAGGCGCGCCGTCTCCCGCGGCTTGGACGTGGTGCTGGTCACCGGCGACAAGGACGCCCTACAGCTCGTGGGCGAGCGCGTCAAGGTGCTCAATGAGGCTAAGGGGGAATGGTTCGACGCCCAGAAGGTCCTCGAGAAGTTCAACGTACGTCCGGGCCAGATCGTCGACTACCTCTCTCTCATCGGCGATAGCTCCGACAACGTGCCGGGCGTGCCGGGCATCGGCAGCGCGGGAGCCGTCAAGCTCCTGGCGCGATACGGAAGCCTGGACGCGTTGCTCCAGGCGGCGCGGGCCCGGGATCCAGGATTGCCTCCCAAACTGGCCAAGGCCTTAAGCGAGTCCCAGGAAAAGGCCCTCTTCGGGCGCACGCTGCTGGAGCTCGATGCCTCCGCTCCTGTCGAGGAATCGCCCGAGCGCTGCGCCGTTAAACCGGCCGATCCCGCCGTCCTGATACCTCTCTTCGAGCGCTTGGAATTTTTCTCTCTGCTCAAGGAGCTATTGCCCGATTATTCGGCCGCCGTCGGGGACGGCCCCATCTCCGTCTCGGGGACTTGGTCCGCCCCCGCCCCTCCCAAGCCGTTGCCGCTCGGCGCATGGCTGGAGCGCGCCGCCGGGGCCCGGGAGATTGCGGTCGCGTTTTGCCCCGCTTCCGAGGAGATATCCTCCTCGCAGCCGGGCTTGCCCCTGCCCGCCTGCTGGACGCTGGGCCTAAGCCTGCCCGAGGGCCCCGTATGCCTTGCCGACGCGCAGAAGGCCGGCGCCCACGACGGTTTGGCGCGGTTGCTCGGAGATCCGAAGGTCGGCAAGCTGGGCCACGACCTCAAGGCGGTGTTCTCGTCCTTGGCCGAGTCCGGGACCCGCGCCGCCGGGGCGCGCTTCGATTCGATGCTTGCCGCCTACTGCTTGAGTCCGGGCCAGGCGAAATATGAGTTCGCGTCGGTCTGGCGATTGGCGGGGGCCCAGCCGCTTCCCGCCGGGGAAGAGTCGCGGGCGGCGGCCTTGAGGCAGGCGGCCGCGTTCTGGAAATTGCGCGAGGAGCTTAAGCGTCGCCTTGAGGACGCGCGTGTCCTGGAACTTTACGAAGGGCTGGAGATGCCGCTAGTCGAGGTGCTCGCCTCCATGGAGAGCCGCGGCGTGGCGGTCGACGCCCCGTACCTGATTCGCCTGCAGGAGGAGTTCCAGGGGCGCATCGCGGAGGTCAAGCGCGAGCTCGATGCGATGGCTGGCGCCGAGCTCAACCTCAACTCCCCGCGCCAGCTGGGCAAGCTGCTTTTCGAGGATTTGAAGCTTCCCGTGATCCGCAAGACGCCCAAGGGCGGCGTCTCTACGGACGAAGAGACGCTGCGCGCCTTGACTTCCCTGCATCCCATCCCCGCCAAGATTATCGAGTACCGGGAGCTGGCCAAGCTCAAGTCGACCTACGTGGACGCGCTTCTGGAGCGTCGGGACCCCCGGACCGGCCGCGTGCATACGCGCTTCAACCAGGCGGGAACCGCGACGGGGCGGCTCTCCAGCGTGGAGCCCAACTTGCAGAACATCCCTATCCGCTCGCCGCTGGGCCAGAAGATACGCCGCGGCTTCGTCCCGGCGCCGGGCAACCTCCTGGTCTCCTGCGATTACTCGCAGATCGACCTACGCGTGCTGGCCCATCTCTCCGAGGATCCCGAGCTCTGCGGGGCGTACCGCAAGGGCGTGGACGTGCATCTCAAGACCGCCTGCGAGGTGTTCGGCGTGGAGCCAGAGGCGGTGGACTCCGAGATGCGGCGGCGGGCCAAGGCCGTCAATTTCGGGATCGTCTACGGGCAGACGCCCTTCGGGCTCGGACAGGAGCTGGGCATTCCCGTGGCCGCGGCCAAGCAGTACATCGAGCGCTACCAGGCCCGCTACCGCGGGGTGGCGGAATGGAGCCGGCGCAATCTTGAGTCCGCGCGGCGCGATGGCTTCGTGCGCACCCTACTGGGGCGCGTGCGCTTCTTGCCCGACTTAAGCGCCAAGAATACCGCCGTCCGGCAATTCAACGAGCGCGCGGCGGGCAATACGCCGATCCAAGGTACTACGGCCGACATCATCAAGGTGGCCATGCTCAACATCCACCGCAAGCTCGGTTCGGAGGCGGCCGCCAAGGGCGCCGTCTTGCTACTTCAAGTGCACGACGACCTCCTGTTCGAATGCCCCGCGGAGAAGGCCGAGGCGTTCGCCCGATGGGCCCGCCGCGAGATGGAGGAAGCGCTCAGACTGCGGGTCCCCCTGGTCGTGGAGGCCAAAATCGGCGCCAATTGGCAGGACCTCCGTCCGGTGCGAGAGACATGAGCCAGCGTTTTTCCCACGGACCCATCGATTTTCGTTCCATGCCCTCGGCGGTGAAGGCGTTGATGCTGGCCAACTGCGTGGCTTTCCTCATGACGCAGATCGTCGCGGGCCAGTTCTTCGAGCTCTTCGGGCTCGTCCCGGCGCATGTGATCCGGGACCGCTGGGTCTGGCAGCCGGCCACCTACCTTTTCCTGCACGGCAGCTTCATGCACCTGCTCTTCAATATTTTCGCCTTATGGATGTTCGGCGTGCCCATCGAGTCGGAGTGGGGCGCGCGCGAGTTCCTTAAATACTATTTCATCTGCGGGATCGGGGCCGCGCTCTGCAGCGTCGCCTTGAACCCCCATTCGCACTTCCCGGTGATCGGCGCCTCGGGGGCCGTCTACGGCCTGCTGGTGGCCTTCGCGATGCTCTACCCGGATGCGGTGATCTACCTCTATTTCTTCTTCCCGATTAAGGCGAGCCACATGGCGATACTCTTCGGCCTCATCGAGTTCTTCGCCGGAACCACGCAGGCGACGCCCGGGGTGGCGCGCTTCGCGCATCTCGGCGGCATGGTGGTGGGCTACCTGTACCTGCGCTGGTGGTGGATCGTGAAGATCAGGCTCAAGGGCCTTTTCTCTCCCGCGGGCCGGGGGGCCGCCACCCCGCGCCGGTCGCCCAGGCGCCCCAGCCCCGAGGCGCCCCTCGAGGATTCCATGGCCGAGGTGGACCGCATCCTCGACAAGATATCGGCCTTCGGCAAGGATTCCTTGAACGACGAGGAACGCGAAGTGCTTCGCCGGCACTCGGACCGCGCGCGCAAGAACAGGCCGGAGGGCAATGCGTAGGCTGGTGGTGGGCCTGACGGGGGGCATCGGCAGCGGCAAGAGCACCGCGCTCGCTGCGTTCGAGGACGCCGGCGCCGAGGCCGTCTCCTGCGATCGCTTGGCGCATGAGCTCTCCGAGCCCGGGCGCCCGCTCCATCGGGCGCTTTATCGGGCCTTCGGCCCCCGTTACTTCGACCGCAACGGGCGTCTGGACCGCCGGGCGCTAGCCAGGCATGTGTTCTCCCGGCCTTCCGAGCGCCGCCGGCTGGAGAGGCTCACGCATCCGCCGATACTCCGGGAGCTCGAGCGCCGCGTCGCCGCCGCGCGGAAAAAAGTCGTCGTCATCGACGTGCCCCTGCTTTTCGAGGCGAGTCTCGCGGCGCGCTTCGACGTGACGGTGCTGGTGTCGGCGCCCGAGGAGGCCGCGGCCCGGCGCGTGATGCGCCGCGACGGCGCGGCCTTGGCGCAGATCCGCAGGCGACAGCGCAGCCAGATGCCGCTGGCGGGCAAGCTGGCCTTGGCCGACGTCGTGATCCGCAACGAGGGCCGCGTCAAGGATTTGAGATCGCAGGTGAAGGAGTATTACAGGGCTTTCGAACTGATCGCCACCGCCGCCTAGGAGACCGAAAATGGAATCGCAGACCACGCAGCAGACCCCGCAGCAAGCCAAGCAGATGGACGTCACGGCCTTATCGAAGCTCACCGTCGCCGAGCTGCAGAAGGTGGCCCGGGAGCTCAAGCTCGAGGGCGTCGACGGGCTTCGCAAACAGGAGATGATCGCCAAGATACTCGAGGGCCAGGCCAAGCAGAACGGCGCCATCTTCGACGAGGGGGTGCTCGAGATACTCCCGGACGGCTTCGGCTTCCTCCGCTCGGCCGGCTACAACTACCTGCCCGGGCCCGACGACATCTACGTCTCGCCCTCGCAGATCAAGAAATTCGGCCTGCGCAAGGGCGACTCCGTCTCGGGCAACGTGCGCGGCCCCAAGGATGGCGAGCGCTTCTTCGCCCTGCTGCAGGTCAAGAGCGTCAATGGGATCCCGATCGAGCAGCTCAAGGATAGGCCCTTTTTCGACAACCTGACCCCGCTGCACCCCAACACGCGGCTGACCTTGGAGACGACGCGCCAGGAGCTCACCACCCGCTGCCTCGACCTCATCGCGCCGATCGGCAAGGGCCAGCGCGGGCTCATCGTCGCCGCCCCCAAGACCGGCAAGACCGTGATCCTGCAGAAGATCGCCAACGCCATCAGCACCAATTACCCCGAGATCGTGCTGATGGTGCTGCTCATCGACGAGCGGCCCGAGGAGGTCACCGACATGCAGCGCTCGGTCAAGGGAGAGGTCATCGCCTCGACTTTCGACGAGCCGGCCGACCGGCACGTGCAGGTGGCCGAGATGGTGCTCGAGAAGGCCAAGCGGCAGACCGAGATGGGCAAGGACGTGGTCGTGCTGCTCGACTCGATCACGCGCCTGGCGCGCGCCTACAACACGATCACGCCATCGAGCGGGCGCGTGCTCTCGGGAGGGCTCGAGGCCACCTCGCTGCAGCGGCCCAAGCGTTTTTTGGGGGCCGCGCGCAACATCGAGGAGGGGGGCAGCCTCACCATCATGGCCACCTCGCTGGTGGAGACCGGAAGCCGGATGGACGAGGTCATCTTCGAGGAGTTCAAGGGCACGGGCAACATGGAGGTTTATCTCGACCGCAAGCTGGCCGACCGACGCATCTTCCCGGCCTTCGAGATCAACCGTTCCGGCACGCGCAAGGAAGAGCTGCTTCTCTCGGAAGACGAGCTTAACAAGGTCTGGATCCTACGCAAGGTGCTGGCCCCGCTCAACTCGGTGGAGTCGATGGAGCTCCTGCACGAGAAGCTTTTGGCCACCAAGTCCAACAAGGACTTCCTCAAGTCGATGGAGCTCTCTAGCCTCGGGTCTTAGAAATCCGCAGCAAGATAGGCCCTAAGTGCTTGCCGGGCCTGCCCTTTGGGCCCATGCCGAATCAGGTTTGGCTTCGTATAATGTCCCCGTGGGATTCCTCGGCCTTGTCGCGTTCCTTTCCTTCGGCACGCCCAACATCGTCCTAGCCGCCGAGCCGGGCCCGGAAGACGCCAAGCAAAGCGCCGATGCCGCGTTCGGGGAGAATACGGGCGCCAAGCCGGGCCGATCTGGCGAGGCGGTTTCCTCGACTTCTTCCGGAATTGGCGCCCAACTGGGTAAATTTTTCTCCAAGGAACCCGCAAAACGGAAAACGCGGATTCCCTCTCCCGAAAATTTCGGAGTCGACCCGGACTCAAAGAAAGGCTTTTGGGAGAACGCCTTGGGAGACGCCGCGGCCTTGCTCTCCATTCCCCTATTCGGCCTGGCCGTAGTCTTGATGGGCCCCATCGGCGCCCTAGCCTTGGCCGCGGGGGGCGCCATCGCCGGCAGCCTTACCACTGGTGATCCGTTGGTGGGCATCTATTCCGTGATGGTCTGGCCGATGTTTACCAGCATGTCGATCGGCGCCAAGCTCGGCGCGAAGATCGATCGCTTCTTTAAATCTCGTTAACCGATCGCGTTTCCATTAATTTTACTTCCGCTGCGGAAGTGAAATTAAGGGAAACGCTATTTTATCCGCCCTGGGGCGGATGAAATAGACGAAACGCTCGATCTCGTTTACGAAACGATCGTAACCATTTTGCCCAAAGGGCCCATTTGCCGGTAGGCCTAAATCCGGCCGGAGACCGGGTCTTTGGGCCCAGGCGCCCTGACCTGTGAGAGATTACGCTAAAGATGAATGTCATCCTTAACTCGGTTGGGGTAAAAATGAAAACACGATTAATGATCGCGTCGCTCATCGCTTTTGCTTGGGGCGCCGCCGCGTATGCCGGTGAAAGCGACGAGGCGTTGGTGGCGGGAGCCGCCGTGGAGTTCGACAATAGCGCGGCCGGATCTCAAGCAACTGGCGTCGCGGCAAGGAGCGGCTTGAAGGGCATGAGGCAGGCGGGTGTCATCAGTTCGACGAAGGCTAAGGGCCGAGCCGTCGCGCAGCCTTCCGCTAAATGCAGTTCACAAGGCCCTTCGAATAAAGCGCTCAGGCTATGGAAGAGCCTTGCGTGGGCGGGAGTGACGACTGCCGTCATCGGAGGGGCGACCGCCGTTGGTCTTGTCATCGCTACCTTGGTCACCGGCAATGTGAATCTCGCGGCTTTTGGCTTGGGCATAACGTTGGGCTCGATGCTGAGCCTGTTCATCAGCACCGTCGCGACGATTCAAGCTAAGAAGTTGCAATAATAGTCGGGTCACATTAGAAACCACGTCGCCAAGCCGAAATAGACGGCTGTGCTGAGCAGGTCCGTGAACGTCGTAATCAGTGGACCCGTGGCGGTGGCCGGGTCGATGCCCAGCCGCTTGAACACCAGCGGCTCGATGGCCCCCGCCGAGCTGGCCGCCGACATCGAGACGAGCATCCCGGTCCCCACCAGCGCCGCGAATTTCCAGCCGTAGCGATCGCCGTACAAGAACCAAGCCGAGAATCCGATGAGGAGGCCGTAAAAGGCCCCCAAAAGGATTCCAGCCGAGATTTCCTTGGCCACGGTCGTAAACTGCTGTCCGGGCTTGACCTCCCCGGTGGCCAGTCCCCGCACCATGACGGTCGCGGTCTGCGACCCTACGCTGCCGCCCATCGCGGCGATGAGAGGGATGAAGGTGGCCAGGGCGACGAGCTTCGAAAGGGTAAGCTCATGATGCTTGATGATATAGGCGACGATGAGCTCCCCGACGCAGGTCGCCACCAGCCAGGGCAGGCGCACGCGCGTGATGCCGAGCACGGATTTCGTCGCCAGGCCGCCGCGCACGCCGGCCATCTTGGCGAAGTCCTCCTCGGTCTCCTCGCTGGCGACGTCGACCAAGTCGCGAAACACGACCACCCCTAGCAGCTTGCGACGGCCGTCGACTACGGGCAGGCTCTTGAACTTGTACTTGCTGAAAAGCTTGACGGCCTCCTCCTGGTCGAGCTCGGGGCTTAGGGCCTGGACCTTGGTGTCCATCAAGTCCCGCACGGGCATGTCGCCCGGCGCGACGATGAGGGACTTAAGCCCCACGACGCCCGAGAGCCGCCCCTCCGTGTCGACGACCATGAGATTATCGAGATGGGTCTGCTCGATATGGCGCAGGCGGGTGCTCAAGCGGACGCGCTCTAAGGCCTGCTTGGTCGTCAGCCGCGGGGATATCGTGACGAAGCGCGAGCGCATCAGCGCGCCGACGGTCTGGGGCGGGAATTGCAGGAATTGCTGCACGCTCTCGCGGCCGCTTTTCCTCATGATGCTCATGAGGTGCCGCACGACGTTCTGCGGCATCCGGCGCGCGACACGCCCAACCTCGGAGGGGTCGAGCTCGTGGAGCAGGTCCTGCACGGTCTCCTGCTGGAGCCCTTCGAGCAGCTCCTGCTGGTAGGAGGAGTCGAGCTCCTCGAAGAGCTGGTTGGCGCGCGGCCGGCTGAGCAGGCGGAAGATGGCGCGGCGCTCCTCTGGAGTGAAGTGCTCCCACCCGTCGGCCAGGTCGATGGGGCTGACCTCCTTCAAGCAGCTGCGTGCGGAAACGAAGTCGTGGTCTTGGAGCAGTTCTTTTAGGTCGGAAAGGTAGAGCTGCAGCGTCTTCATCGCGCAGCGATTGTATCATTTGACGCCGCGCCTTTTGGCCGAGGACCGCTTTGTGTATAATCGACCCATGATCGCCATGCTCTTTTTTCTACTGTTTGCCTTGCGGCCGATTGCGGAGGCCGCCGCACCGCTCGAAGGCCAATGGATCGACCTGACGCACCCCTTCGACGAAAAGACGATCTATTGGCCGACGGAGAAGGGCTTCGCGCTCGAAAAGGGCTTCGAGGGTGTGACGGCCCAGGGCTATTATTACGCCGCCCACCGCTTCTGTGCGGCGGAGCACGGCGGCACCCATGTGGACGCGCCGCGGCATTTCTACCGCGGACGGCGCACGGTCGACGAGCTGCCCATCGAGCAGTTGATCGGTCCGGCGGTGGTCATCGACGTCTCGGCCGCCTGCGCCGAAAATCGCGACTACCAGGCGCAGGTTTCCGACTTCCAGCTGTGGGAAAAGCGCCACGGGAAAATCCCGGAGCGCTCCATCGTCCTGATCAAGACCGGGTTCGGCCGGCATTGGCCGGACCGCAGGCGCTATTTGGGGACCGACGAACGGGGGCCCAAGGCCGTTTCCTCTCTGCATTTTCCGGGCCTTCACCCCAGCGCCGCCCGCTGGCTCATCGCCCGCCGCTCCATCAAGGCCGTGGGCCTCGACACGGCCAGCGTCGATCACGGTCCCTCGAGGCGCTTCGAGAGCCATGTCGCGTTGTTTGCGGCCGAGGTGCCGGTGTTCGAGAACCTCGCCAATATCGACCGGCTTCCCCCGACCGGCGCGCAGCTCATCGCGCTACCCATGAAGATTAGAGGGGGCAGCGGGGCCCCCCTTCGAGCAGTCGCCTTTTTCCCTAAATAACGGCTGCCCGCCGGCGTTTTCGTGGTATAATGTTTTTAGCGGCAGCCGCTTGAGGCGCCACGGATCTCCGAGGAGACCTGGCGCCTCTGGCGTTTATGGGCTATAATTTCGGTGTTTATGTCCGCCTCAGCCCTGTTTTTGGCTCTTTCCGCCTGTGCCCAGGCCGCCGGCCTGGGGGGGGAGTGGGCCCGTTTTTCGGTGCTAACCCCTTCCGGTCCCGAGGAGCCTTCCCCGCAGGTTCTGCGCGAGCTCAACGGGCTCGTCTACGCGGTCCATAAGGTCCGCAGCGGCGACAACATGGCCCGCCTGGCCAAGGAGTGCGGCAGCTCCTTGGAGACCCTGCAGGCCACCAACGACAACGAATTGATCTTGCTGCGTCCCGGGGCGAAAATCACCGTCCCCAACAAGCGGGGCTTCCTGTACACGGTCAAGAAGGAGTCTGAGACCCTCGATTCCATCCTGACGCGCTACCGCTACCGCAACGCCAACGTGAAGCCGCGCGAGCTCAAGGAGCGCGTGATCGCCGACAACGACCTGCCCGGCATCGCCTTGCTCGCCCCGTACACGCTGTCGAAGGGCGAGGTGCTGTTGTTGCCCGAGGTTAAGGTGCATTTCGACACCTACCAGTTCCCATTCCAGCACCCGGGATGGTCCCGCATCAGCTCCGGTTTCGGCCAGCGCCGGCACCCGATACTCAAGTACAGGCGCATGCACGATGGCCTGGACCTTCCCAAGCCGTTCGGTACCCCCGTCTACCCCTCCCGCAGCGGAGAGGTGACGAAGGCAGGGTGGTACGAGGGGTACGGCAACATGGTGGAGGTGCGCCACACCGACGGGGCCTATACCCGTTATGGCCACCTTTCGAAGGTATTGGTGGCGGTCGGCGACAAGGTGGGACGAGGGAAGACCGTCCTGGGCCGGGTAGGTTCCTCGGGCCTTTCCACGGGACCCCACCTGCACTTCGAAGTGCGGGATAGGCGTGGTCGCGCGGTCAATCCCCGATACAAGATCGGCAGCCGCTGATCCCTATTATTTTGCTATAATGACCGTCTCATGAAGCCCGGGATACATCCTGTATACGTCGAGACCCAGGTGAGCTGCGCCTGCGGCCATGCCTTCGTGACCCGTTCGGTTAAGCCATCGATCAAGCTCGAGATCTGCTCCGAATGTCATCCCTTTTACACGGGGAGGCAGAAGCTCATCGATACCGCCGGGCGGGTCGACCGCTTCCGCAAGCGTTTCGCCAAGACCGAGGGAAAGATGGTGGTGCGCAAGCCTATTGCCTCGGTTAAGATGAAGAAGCTCGAGTCGGCGGCTGGGGCCAAGCGCAAGGTCCTCAGTACCGCCCCGACGGCGGCCAAGAAAGAGGAGAAGCCCAAGAAGGCCTCACCCAAAAAGGCTTAGATTCCTTCCATGAACCCGACCCCGAACAGGGCCGGGCTTTTTTATGCCTAAAATCGAGTCTCTAGAGAGCGAATACCGTGATATCGAGGCCCGCCTGAGCGCCTCGCCCCCCCCTCCCCTGCAGGATCGGCAGGCGCTGTCCAAGCGCCACGCCGAGCTCGCGCCCTTGATGCGTTTGTTGAGCGAGCGCCGTAAGGTGGAGAGGGACCTCGAGGAGGCCGAGGCCCTCTTGCGCGGCCCAGATACGGAGCTCCACCCGCTCGCCGAGGCCGAGAAGTCGCAGCTGGCTCGGCGCCTAGAGGAGCTAGAGTCCGCCCTGCGCGTGGAGCTGCTGCCCAAGGACCCGCGCGACTCCAAGAACGCTTTCCTGGAGGTGCGCGCCGGCGCCGGCGGAGACGAAGCGGCGCTTTTCGCCTCCGAATTGGTGCGCATGTATACCCGGTTCGCGCAGATGCGCGGGTGGCGGGTCGAGTTGGTGGAATTCGTCGGCACGGGTCTTAAGGGAGCCAAGCAGGCGACGCTGCACGTCAAGGGGCCGAACGCCTTCGCCTGGCTTAAATTCGAAGGGGGCGTGCACCGTGTCCAGAGGGTGCCGGTCACGGAGGCCTCTGGCCGCATCCATACCTCGACCTGCACGGTCGCCGTGCTCGCCGAGGTCGAGGAAGTCGAGGTGGAGGTCAACCCGAAGGATCTACGCGTCGACACCTACCGCGCCGGCGGCGCCGGGGGCCAGAACGTCAACAAGGTGGAGACGGCCATCCGCATCACCCACGTCCCCACAGGGATCGTCGTGCAATGCCAGGACGAGCGCTCGCAAGGCCAGAACCGGCTCAAGGCCATGGCCATCCTCAGGGCCAAGCTCGCCTCCGTCGCGCGCGAGAAGGCCCTCGAGAAGGAGACGCAGGACCGGCGGCAGCAGGTCGGAAGCGGCGACCGCTCGGAAAAGATCCGGACGTATAATTTCGCGCAAAATCGCGTCACCGACCACCGGCTCGAGCGCTCCTGGCATAACCTGCCGGAAGTGCTCGAGGGCGCGCTCGAGCCCGTCCTGGAAGCGCTCCGCAAGGAAGCGGAAGAAGCCCAGCTTCGCCAAGTCCGATAAGCGATGACCCTCTCCGCATGGATGGAGAAGGCGGAGCAATATCTCGTTTCGCGCCGCGTTGGCGAGGCGAGGGCCAACGCCGAGTGGCTGATGGCTCATGTATTGGGAATCTCGAGGCCCTTGGTCCGCGCGCAGGGGGAGCGCGCGCTCAACGACAAGCAAGGCCACCATTTCTGGCGCCTCGTGCTCGAGCGTGGGCGTCGAGTCCCCCTGGCGTACGTGTTGGGCACCCAGGATTTTATGGGACTGAGGCTGCGCGTCAATCCCTCCGTGCTTATTCCTAGGCCGGAGACGGAAGAACTGGTGGAAGCCGCGGTCCGATTGGCCCGCGGGATGGAACGCTCGAGGCCGCTCAATATCCTCGAGATCGGCACGGGCTCGGGCTGTATCGCCATCGCGCTGGCCCGTCTGCTCCCGGAGGCGACCGTCTACGCGACGGAATTGAGCTCGGCGGCCCTGACGCTCGCTATGGAAAACGCGAGAGAGCATCTGCTGACCCCGAGGATCCGATTCATCCACGAAGACCTTTTCCTTCCGGAACAGGCGCGCGGTTCTCCTTGGGCCGATCTCTTGGTGGCCAACCCGCCTTATATCCCCAGCCCAAAAATCCGCACCTTGGAGCCGGAGATACTCCACGAGCCCTCGGTCGCGCTCGACGGCGGCCCGGACGGCTTGACGGCGCTGCGTTCTATCATACGGCAATCGCCTCGAATTTTAAAGGAGGGTGGTTACGTGGCGCTCGAGATCGGCGATGGTCAGGGCGAAGCTGTCGCTGAGCTCTTGGGCAAGGCAGGTTTCAGCGAGACGCAGGTCCGTCGGGATCTTGCGGGCCTTGAGCGGATTGCGATCGCGTGTCGTCGCACGAGCGGTGGGGCGACACGTTGATGCTTTGTGCCAGCCTATCCCCCGACCAGGCAACGCCCTCGATCACCACTTCCCATTCGACGCGATAGTCGCCCGCCGCCTGGGGTGCCGTAAAATACACCGGCAGCCGCGCCGTCGCCCCTGCCGGCAGAGCCCCCACAGGGAAGCGGGGTCCGTCCCATTGCAGCATCGCCCCGTCCGCCGCCCGGAGATGGTAGCTAAGGAATACCTCGGCGGGCGACCAATCAAAGCTGGATGCATTCGAGACGGATACCGTCACGGGAAGGCCGCAACCGGGGGCGTGCAAGGCGGGCAGTTGACCGGAGAGCATAGACGCGAAGTGGCGGGCGGGGGTATGATAGACAGCCTCGGCCAAGCGCGCAAAGAAGGGGTAGGCGCGGCGCACGCCCACTCCCCCTAGATCGTGTGTCAAGACGACGATGATTCGCGCCCCGGTGGGAGTCCACAGCACCCCGGCGTCGTGCAGGATTCCGTCTAAATCTCCGGTCTTATGAGCGAGCCGCGCCCCGTCCGGCAATCCTC
This sequence comes from Elusimicrobiota bacterium, assembly GCA_041694815.1. Classification (GTDB taxonomy): domain Bacteria; phylum Elusimicrobiota; class Elusimicrobia; order UBA1565; family JACRDR01; genus JBGFSC01. Next base: position 22,673 of record JBGFSC010000011.1, read on the forward strand.
GCGGCAGGCGGTCGCCGACGGCTGGCCTGCCCTTATAGGAGGGCATCGAGAGTATGTGCAGCATCTCATCGCTGGCCGCCTTGGAGACGACCTCGCCGAGGAGCAACTTTCGAAACAACAGCGCCATATCGCCGGCACTGGTGGTATTGAGCGTCCGGCCCCCATAAAAATAGTTTAGACGCGTATGCCGAAGTCCGATGGCTGCGGCTGACGCGTCTATTTTTCGAGGTCCGCCCAAATGTTGGACAAGACCCAGGGCGGCGCCGTTGTCGCTCCAGATGATCATGCGTTGGATCGCGTCCATGAGGCCCATCCGGACCCCCGCCGGCGTGCGCACGCCTTCCGCGCTGTCCCCCGAGATCACCGGCAGTTCTGGATCCAGCTCCCCTTCCTTAACCTGGCGGTACGCCTCGACCATGACCATCAGCTTAAACAGGGACGCGGAGGGGATCTCCTCATCAGCGGCTTTCTCCCAGCGAAAACCGGAGGCGGGCTCCTCAACCACTATAGCGTTCGGGTAACCGAAATCCCGGCTCTCCTTTTCCAAGATTTTTGAGAGCGGACTTATCGAGGTCCCGGCGTCGGCTCTAAAAGCGGAGGCAAGCAGGAGCAGCAGGGCGAGGGGGCGGCGCATGGCCTTAGTATGGCCCCGCTCGGCCGAAAGCGCAAGGGCCCGGTCCTGACAGGAACCGGAGCGTTTGCTGGCATATGGATGCCCCGCATCAAATCTAGGTAAAATGGCGCCCATGGACCGTTTCCTGGTCGAGGGGGGCAAACCCTTGCGGGGGACCGTCCGCGTCAGCGGCTCCAAGAACGCCGCCCTGCCCATCCTTATCGCGACCCTCCTGACGGAGGAAGAATGCGTCCTCCATAATATCCCGGACTTGCGCGATATCCGCACGACGCTCAAGCTTATCGATCATCTCGGCAAGCGTATCGAGCGTCACGGGTCCACCGTGCGCGTCGGCGGCCGCAACCGCGTACGCACCCGGGCCCCCTACGAGCTAGTCAAGCAGATGCGCGCCTCGGTGCTCGTGGCCGGCCCGCTCCTGGCCCGCCACCACCATGTCCAGGTGGCGCTGCCCGGAGGTTGCACGATCGGCCTGCGCCCCGTCGACATCCACTTGGCGGCGTTTTCGCGCCTCGGGGCGCGGGTCTCCACCGAGCACGGCGACGTGGTCCTGCGCGCCGCGAGGCTGCGGCCGGCGTCTGTTTCCTTCGAGTTCCCCAGCGTCGGGGCGACCGAAAACCTGATGATGGCGGCCTCGCTGCTGCCCGGAAGGACGACGATACAAAACGCGGCGCGCGAGCCGGAAATCGAGGATTTGGCCGATTTCCTCTCCAAGATGGGGGCTAGCATTCGCGGCGCGGGGAGCCGTACGGTCCGGATCGAGGGAAGCCGCGTCCTGCGGGGCGCGGAGCATACGGTGATCCCGGACCGAGTCGAAGCCGGCACGTTCCTCATCGCCGCGGCGGCCGCCGGGGGCCGGCTCCTGCTCGAGGGCGCCCGGGAAAAAGACCTGTCGGCGCTGTTGGCGGCCCTCAAGCGCTCGGGCGCGCGCGTCCGCCTCCTGCCGGGGGGCATCGAGATCGAATCCAGCGGCAGACCCCGCCCGGTCAGCATCGAGACCCGGCCGCATCCGGGATTTCCGACCGACCTGCAGGCCCCCTGGATGGCGTACATGGCGATAGCCCAAGGGCGCAGCCGGGTACGCGAGAAGATATTCGAGAAGCGCTTCATGCACGCCGCCGAGCTTCGGCGCATGGGCGCCGATATCGCCATCGACGGCGAGTCGGCTGAGATCCGCGGGGTGCCCAAGCTCCTGGGAGCCCCCATCATGGCGTCCGACATACGCGCGGGGGCGGCGCTGGTGGTCGCGGCCCTGGCGGCCTCGGGGAAAAGCGAGATTCAGCGCGTCTACCACATCGACCGCGGCTACGAGCGCATCGAGAACAAGCTGCGAGCGGTCGGCGCCGAGATACGGCGGCTACGCCATTGAACTACACCCAAGCCCTGAGAGTGCTCGCCGGGCGCCCCGAATCCTATATGCGCCTCGGCCTGACGCGCATGCGCCGGCACCTTAAGGCCCTGGGCGACCCGCAGGAATCCTTCCTATCGCTGCACGTGGCGGGCACCAACGGTAAGGGTTCCGTCTGCGCGATGCTTGAGGCGGCCTTGCGCGCGGGCGGCGAGCGAGTGGGACTCTACACCTCGCCGCACTTAAGCGACGTGCGCGAGCGCATCCGCGTGGATGGGCGTCCCATCCCCAAGGGGGAATTCGGGCGCGTCATGTCCTTCGTCCTGCGCCGGGAACGCGATCCTCTGACCTATTTCGAACTGGTGACCGCTATGGCCTTCGTGCACTTCAAGCGCCGCGGGGTGCGCTGGGCGGTGCTCGAAACCGGGATGGGCGGGCGTCTGGACGCCACGAACGTCATCCGGCGTCCGGCGGCGTCCGTGATCCCGGCGATCGATTACGACCACACGCAATGGTTGGGTTCCGATTTGGCCTCGATCGCGCGCGAAAAGGCCGGAATCTTCAAGCGGGGGCGGCCCGCCATCGTGGCCGAACGCAAGCCCCGTGCCCTCGCGGCATTGCGCCGCTGGGCCAGGCTGAGGGGAGCTTCCTTTCGGGTATCGAGGCCCCGTTGGAGACGGGTGAGGATCGATTGGAAGCGCGGCCGCCAGTTCCTCGAGGGCAGGCAGGGACGCGTAGCCATCGGCGTGCTCGGCGCTTCCCAGCCGGCCAACGCCGCGCTGGTGCTGGACGTGCTTGCGGAGTTGCGCCGGCGCGGCTACCCGATACCCTCTGGAGCCTGCAACGGCTTGGCCCGGTTGCGCTGGCCAGGGCGCTTCGAGGTGCTGCGCCGCGGGAGGAAAACGGCGATCCTCGACGGCGCCCACAACCCCCAGGCGATTCGCCATTTTTGCAGGACCTTGGACGCCTCCCCATGGGCCGCAAGGCCGAAGCGCTTTTTATTGGGGATGCTTCGGGACAAGCCCTATGAGCGCATGCTGAGGCTGCTGGCCCCGCGGCTTTCGGAGGCGGTATGCTCCAAGCCACCGTCCCCACGGGCCCTGGAGCCGGTCGAACTCGCGCGGAGCCTGCGGTGCGCTGCCCCCAAGGCGGACATCTGGGTCGTGCCGGACGTCCGGGAAGCCGTTAGCGCGTGGCTCAAGAGCCGCTCGCCCGCGACCCTGTGCGTCTGCGGCTCGTTTTATCTCGTGGGAGCGGCGCGGGAGGTGCTGGAAGGGCCATGAAGAAGAAGCGTGCGTTAGGCCTGGGGATCGACACCGGGGGCACCTACACGAAGATCGTCGTCGTTTCCGCGCAGGGGCGAGCCCTGCACGAGGCGCAGGTGCCCACGTATCCGGAGCTCGGGCCGCGCAAATTCGTCGAGCGCGTCTCGGCCGCGCTGCGGAGCATGGACCTCTCCCTTTTCCGGAGCATCCGTGGCATCGGCTTGGGATTGGCCGGCGACGTCGACAGCGAGCACGGCAGCCTCCGCTTCACCCCGAACCTTCGCTCTTTTGGCGGCTTCGCCTTCCGCAAGGCCTTCGAGGCGGCCCTGGGCCTGCCCGTAAAGGTGGAAAACGACGCCAATATGGCCGTATGGGGGGGCTATGTCGTCGAGCTCAAGCGGCGCTGCGGGAACGTGCTCGGGATCACCATGGGTACGGGGATCGGAGGCGGGCTCATTCTCGAGGGGAGGATTTACCACGGCTCGACCGGTTCGGCGGGAGAGATCGGGCATTGCTGCGTCGAGCCGGAGGGCGAGCTGTGCCATTGCGGGCTCCGCGGCTGCCTGGAGGCCTATGCCGGCTCCTATGGGATCGTTCGAACGGCCAGGAAGCTGATGGCGGAGCGCCGTTCGCTGATGGCCCGCTGGTGTCCCGATCCCCATCTGCTCGAGCCCAAGATCGTCGCCGAGGCCGCCTGCGCGCGGGATTGGGCGGCGCGCGAAACGTGGCGAGTGACGGGGTATTACCTGGGCCTGGGGATCGCCAACGCGGTCTACCTGCTCAATCCCGAGGAGATCCTCATCGTGGGCGGCGTATCCCGCGCCGGCCGCCTCATCCTCGACCCGGTGGCCAGCGTGCTGCGTGCGCAGCGCTTTAAGACGCCGTTTAAGCGAGCGCGCGTGCGCATCGCGCGCACCCCCAATCTCGGCGCGGTCGGCGCGGGGCTTCTAGGATTGGAGTGATTCAGCTCCTCGTCTATTCGCTGCTGGCGCCGTCCGTCCTCGCCGCCGAGCCCGAGCCCTTCCGCCTTCCGCCCCCGACCACCTCCCAGTTCGTAGAATTCTCCTCCGACCATTTCGAATACGACCGGACGAGCTCGACGCTGCACCTGATCGGGCACGCGCGGCTGCACAACGCCACCATGACGATGCGCGCCGACGAGATGTGGATGGACTTGGAGACCCGGCGCACGAGGGCCGAGGGGCACGTGGAGATCGAGCAGGGTCCTGGTATCCTATTCAGCGATCGGGGCGAATACGATTTCGAAAGCGAGGAGGGGGCGTTCTGGAAGACGGTGGGCGGCTTCCCCCCCTGGCGCATCTACGGCGCGAAGATGCGGGTGGACTCGAGGCGTACCCTGTATTACCGTAGGGCCCGCTTCACGAGCTGCGGCATGGGCCTACTGCGCGAGGACGCCAGACGCCTCCCGCATTACCATATGCGGGCCAGCTGGACGCGGGTGCGGCCCGATCATTCCCTATGGGCCTTCAACGTGTTCTTCTTCCTCCGGCGGCTTCCCATCTTCTACACGCCGGTGCTCTACAAGTCGCTGGCCAAGGAGCACCTATTGCGCACGCGGCTGACCCCCGGCTACGCCCATCGCGACGGCGGCTTCGCGAAGACGACCACGATCTTCAACCCGATCCATAATCTCCAGAACGAGGTATTCGTGGACCATTACGGGCATCTGGGCATCGGGGTCGGCAACCAGCTGCAGTTCAAGGCCTCCGAGATAGACCGGGGCACGCTTTACGCCTACCGCATCAAGGAAAAGTACCCTAGCCCGGACCCGGGCAAGCCCCCCGCGGAGCGTTGGGTGCTGCTGGGCGACCAGTACCAGACCTTGGTCGGCCCCTACGCGATGCAGCTGCGCCTGCAGGCGCAGTCGGACCCGGATTTCAACAACCACTATACCCGCTCCAACGCCTTCCGTGTGACGCAGCAGATGGTCAACAACGGCGCGCTGGTCCGCAATGGGACATGGGGCATTACGCGCCTGAGCTACTCGCGCACCGACGACATGGACTTAATCACGCGCAAGTACAGGAAAACCAGCGAAAGCTCGCCGCGCCTGGAATTCAACTCGGCCCCCGTGGCGATCCCCAAGGTGAACCTGCTCAATACCTTCAGCCTGTCGGGCTCCAACGACTATAACCCGAGCGACACACTGTTCCACCGCAACGGCTCCGCCGGCTGGCAGATGACGCAGAACTACATGCTTCGGGGCGTGAGCTTCGTGCCGCTCATCGGGATCACCGAAACCTACATCGACAATGCCGTGCTGGCCGACCGCTTCGGCCGCAGCCGCCGCTACGTCGACGCCTTCGTGGGCCGCTACAACTTGGGCGGCACGGCGCGCGTGAACAATCCCTTGGGGGCCACCGATTTCACCCACGCCTATGTCCGGCGCTTCGTGCCCGACACGCTCATCCCCGACGTGTACGCGGCCGACAAGGGCGTCGAGAGGAACATGTCCACCCTGGCGCACGCCTTCCGTCCCACGCGCGCGCTTTTCCTACGCACCGAGACGGGCTACGATTTCCGAACCTATTGGGACCGCAGCGTCGGCTTCCGTGACCGCGTGCAGCCGTTGATCGCCGATTTCAATTTCATCCCGAACAGGAAATTCAACGTCTCCGTCCGCGATAGCTATTCCCTGAATAAGGGCAACGAGAACTTCCTGCTCCAAGCCGATTTCGGGGACCGGACGGGCAGCTTTTTCGGCGTCGGGGTCTTTCACAGCCTCGGCGACGTACAGCATTATATCCTAAGCCAGGAGATCGGCTGGCCCTCCACGGGCACCTGGCATGTATTGGGCGCGCTGCGTTCGGACCTCTACAACACCGGCGGCCCGAAATTCTCGCGCTGGTATTTTTTCGAGAAGGAGATCATCCTCAAGTACAACTTCCACGATTTCAATACCCGCTTCGTATTCCGCCTGCGGCCCAACGACGTGCGGGAGGTCCAGTTCATGTTGACCTTGAGGCTCGAGGCGACCGACGTGTGGCGGCGCCAGATCTCCACGGACTACGTCGGAGAACGCTAGGGATTTGTCATGAAAATGCTAAACTTTCGTCCATGAAGGCGCTCGTACTCTCGGGCGGCAAGGGCACCCGCCTGCGGCCGATCACCCATACCTCCGCCAAGCAGCTCATCCCGGTGGCCAACAAGCCGATTCTGTTCTACGGCCTGGAGGCGATCGCCGCGGCGGGCATCAAGGAGGTCGGCATCGTCGTGGGGGATACGCGGGCGGAGATCGAGGCCGCCGTCGGCGACGGGAGCCCTTGGGGATTTCGGGTGACCTACATTCCCCAGGAAGCTCCCCTCGGCCTGGCCCATGCGGTCAAGATCTCCAAGGAGTTCATGGGGGGCTCGCCGTTCTTGATGTTCCTGGGGGACAACCTGCTCAAGGAAGGACTCAACGGTATCGTCGAGGATTTCAAGAAGAACAAGCCCAATGCCCAGATCCTGGTCGCCAAGGTGCCCAACCCCCAGCAATTCGGCGTCGTGGAGATGAACGGGAGCCGGGTCTTGCGCCTCGTCGAGAAGCCGGCCGAGCCCAAGAGCGACCTGGCCCTGGTGGGGGTATACCTCTTCGACTCGACGATTTTCGAGGCCATCGACAATATCCGGCCCTCGAGGCGCGGCGAGCTCGAGATCACCGACGCCATCCAATGGCAGGTGGACCGCCAGCGGCGCGTGACGGTTAAGCATATCGACGGCTGGTGGAAGGATACGGGAAAGCTCGAGGACATGCTCGAGGTCAACCGCCTGGTGCTCGAGTCGGTCCAGGAAGGCCTGCACCCGACGGCCTCCGTCGACGAGCATTCGAAGCTCGAGGGCCGGGTCGTGCTGGAGGAGGGGGTGCACGTCGTGCACTCCACGATCCGGGGGCCCGCGGTGATCGGCAAGGGCAGCCGGATCACCCGCTCCTACGTCGGCCCCTACTCGTCCATCTATTTCAACGTTTCGATCGAAGACAGCGAGGTGGAGCATTCCATCGTGCTAGAGCACGCCAAGATCCGCAATATCCGCCGCATCCAGGATTCGCTGATCGGCCAGCGCGTCGAGGTGCTTCGCTCGCACGGGGTGCCTGCCGCCTACCGCCTCATGGTGGGCGATTCCAGCCGCGTCGAGGTGCCGTGACATGAACGAAGAAAGGATTTGGTTGGTGACGGGGGGGGCCGGGTTCATCGGCTCGCATATCGCCGAGGCCTTGGTCCAAGAGGGCAAGCGCGTGCGCATACTGGACAACCTCTCGACGGGGAAAAAGGGGCATATGGCCTCCTTCGAGAATCGTATCGAGTTCGTCGAAGGCGATATCCGCGACTTGGACGCCTGCCGCAGCGCCATGTCCGACGTGGACTTCGTCATCCACCAGGCCGCGATCCGCTCGGTGCCCAAATCGGTCGATCGCCCCACCGAGTCGCACGACGCCAACGCGACGGGGACGCTGAACATGCTGGTGGCGGCCCGGGAGGCCAAGGTGCGCCGCTTCGTCTACGCCTCCTCGAGCTCGGTGTACGGAGACGCCAAGCGTTTTCCCCAAAAGGAGGAATACCGCCCCCAGCCCGTGAGCCCCTACGCGGCCTCCAAGCTCTGCGGCGAGCATTACGCGATGCTCTACACCAAGACCATGGGCCTCGAGACGGTTTCCTTGCGCTACTTCAACGTTTTCGGCCCGCGGCAGGACCCCGAATCCCTGTATTCCGCCGTGATCCCGAAGTTCATGGAGCAGGCGTACCTGGGCCGACCCCTCGAGGTGCATTGGGACGGCAGGCAGACGCGGGATTTCACGCATATCCGCAACGTCGTTTCGGCGAATCTCTTGGCCGCCAAGACGCGCAAGGGGATCGGGGAGACCTTCAACATCGCCAACGGCAAGACCCATTCCTTGCTCGACATCATCAAGGTGATCGAGTCCATCCTGGGGCGCAAGCTCCAGAGGCGCCACACGCCGATGCGCCGAGGCGACGTGCGCAAGACCTGGGCGGACATCTCCCGCGCGCGGAGGCTGCTGGGATATAAACCCGTCATGAATTTCGAGCAGGGCCTCAAGGACACCTGGGCCTATTTCGAGCGGCATTATTTCAAGGGGCAGCGGCCGTCGGCGCAGCTGAGCGCGGCATAAGGCCATGAAACTGCTGGTCACCGGGGGCCTTGGGTTCATCGGCTCCAACTTCATCCGCTATTTCCTGAAGCGCTACCCGGACGCCTCGATCGTCAACCTCGACAAGAAGACCTACGCCGGTAATCCCGCCAACCTCGCGGAATTCGCCCGCGACCCGCGCTACCGCTGGGTGCGCGCGGATATCGCCGACGCCAAGGCGGTGGATCGGTGCATGAAGGGGGCCTCCGCCGTCGTGCATTTCGCCGCCGAAAGTCATGTCGACCGCTCGATACTGGACGCCTCAGGCTTCCTTAAGACCAACGTGCTGGGCACACAGGTGCTCTTGGACGCCGCGCTCCGGCATAAGCTGGGGCGCTTCCTTCACGTGAGCACGGACGAGGTCTACGGCAGCGTGGAGGAGGGGTTCTCGCGCGAGGACGATCCCTTGGAGCCCAACAGCCCGTATGCCGCCTCCAAGGCCGCCTCCGATCTGCTCGTGCGTTCCTATATCGTCACGCACGGCCTGCCCGCGCTGATCACCCGCGCCTCGAACAATTTCGGCCCTTATCAGTACCCGGAGAAGGCCATTCCTCTGCTCATCACCAATCTCATGGAGGATATCCCATTTCCCCTGTACGGGGACGGGCTCAACGTGCGCGACTGGCTCTACGTGCTCGACCATGCCAAGGCCATCGATGTCGTCTTGAGCCAAGGCAAGATCGGCGAGATCTACAACGTCGGGGGATCCTTTTCCTGCACGAACCGGGAGCTTGTGACCCGAATCCGCGAGATGATGGAGAAGCCGCCCGAGCTCATCCGCCACGTGGCCGACCGGAAGGGCCACGACCGGCGCTACGCCTTGGACTGCTCCAAGCTCCGCGCCCTGGGATGGAAGCCCGAGCTCTCCTTCGAGCAGGCCCTGGCCGAGACCATCGACTGGTACCGCGCGCATCGGTCCTGGTGGCGGCCGCTCAAGCGGGGCGAGGGGTACCGCCGCTATTACCGCAAGCAGTACAGGAGCCGACATGCAATCGCATAATCAGCACGCTCACGCCTCGCGCCCGATGCCCTGGGGATCGGCGAGCGGATGGATCGAGGTGGTCTGCGGGAGCATGTTCTCGGGCAAGACCCAGGAGCTCATCCGCCGCCTGCGCCTGGCGATGATCGCCAAGCAGAAGGTGCAGGTGTTCAATTCCTCCCTCGACGTGCGCTACGGCAAGAACCACATCATCTCGCATGACCTCTCGAAGATCGCCTCGCACTCCGCCGCGAAATCGAAGGACATCCTGCGGATGGTGGAGTCCGACACCCAGGTGGTGGGCATCGACGAGGTGCAATTTTTCGATCCGGGCATCGTGGCGGTCTGCGAGGTCTTGGCCGGGCAGGGCCGTCGCGTGATCGCGGCGGGGCTCGACCAGGACTACCGCGGGCAGCCCTTCGCCGTCACCGCCAAGCTCATGGCCATCGCCGAGTTCGTCAGCAAGAATTTGGCCGTCTGCGTGGTCTGCGGCAATCCCGCCAACCGCACCCAGCGCCTCACCCACACCAAGAAGCGCATCGAGGTCGGCGCGGGCAGCAAGTACGAGGCGCGCTGCCGCCGCTGCTTCAGTATCGTCTAGTTACCAGAGTTTAAAGACTTCGTCGGCCGATTCTTTGCGAGGGCCCCCAGATGGCTCGACAGCCGGTTTCTCGCCTATTTGTCTAGATAATCGACCATAGGCCGCTTGGGCTTCCTCGGCCGACACGTCGGGTGACCAGTAACCGGTGAGTTTGTCTTCCCGCCATTTTCTCGCGGTGCCGTCGTCGGCGAGAGTGATCATCTTCGTGGCGTCCTGGTTGAAGGAGACTCCGGTGACAGGTCCTTGATGGCCTCGCAGCGTATCGAGTTTTCTTCCCGACCGCGCGTCCCAGACCGCCACCGTCGGTCCTGAGCGGTCCCAGCGCGTAATTCCGATTTTTGAGGCGTCCGGGCTGAAGGCCACGCATTGAAGGGGAAAGAGATGATCGTCGGTTTGCTCCAGGGTGGCGACTCTCTCCCACCTCCGCGTATCCCAAACCGTATATACTTGGGATACTATTCCGCTATGTAGCAGCACCCTAGAACCATCCGGACTGAATCTAGCGACGTTGAGGCGGTAATTTTCGAGAGGAGTTTCCTGGATGAGCTCTAGAACCTTCCCTCGCTCGACGGCGTAAATCCTAACGACGCTTATCGCCCTCTTGTTGACCACCCAGAATAGGCGGGAGCCATCGGCATTGAGGGCGGCTCCGACCGCGGGAGCCCTTTTTTTCAATAGGACTTTGCCTTTTCCCGATTCGAGGTCCCAGGCTTTGACCCTCGGATTGCGAGCATTCCATACAGGAGCTGCGTAAACCGTCAGGCCATCGGCCGCCGGAGCGGCGGCGTCCTCCATTCTAATCTTGAAGTTTCCGAGCAAGTTCCGGCTCTGCGTGTCCCAAACGGAGAAATCGTTGAGTCCCCAGGCGATCAGCGTGCGGTCATCCGCGCTGAGCAATGCGTCGCGTATATATCCTTGAGGGTGTTTGAAAGAATCTATTTTTTCGCCCGTTCCAGCGTCCCAGATTGCCGCTTCGCCGGCCATGTCTCCCGTGATAATCCGAGTCCCGTCCCAGCTATAACGGATGGAGGTCAAATTGGTCTTTTTTAATATGACTCCAAGCTCCAAAAGCTCTTTCTGCGCTTGTTCCAGTAAGCCGCTCTTCGGGAGACCGCCGGCAACGCCCGGTGCAGCCGCGTTGCCTGTCCGTGCGATAAGAATCGCCAAGACCAGGGCGGAGCAGGCCATTCGAGGCATGTTTTAAGTATATAAGGCGTCAATGAAATGGGTCGAGGGTCCAAAGGCCTAAATGCCGGGCCTTTGGGCCTACATGGGCAGCAGGATCGGCTCTTGACGAATGCGCAATATCTGATATACTGAATATCGTATATGGCTCTCCGCCGCCTCAATTCACGACATCAAATCACGATCCCTCCCGGGCTTCTTCGTGAGGCTGGCGCGCCGGAAGGCGGCCTCTATTCGATCCGTGCCGAGCCAGGACGCATCATCCTTGAGCCCAAGGAATTGCAGGATAAGGAGTTCGAGGAAACCGACTGGCGCGCCTTGGACCGGCTGGTGAAGCGGCAGCTTAAAGATCGCCGATTCACGGAATACCCCTCCCCGGAGGCCGCGAAGGTTCATTTCAAGCGACTGGGACTGTGATCCTGGTCCGCTATCTCCATTCCTTCGACAAGTCATTGCTCCCGTTGCGTCCCGGCGATCGAGCCCAAGTCAAGGCGGCCGTGCAACGCTTGCTCGAGTATTTCGGCGGCCGGCCGAAGCCCATCGGTCTTGGCCTTCGAAAATTGAGGCGGCCCTACTGGGAGATCCGAGCCTCCTTGGATCAGCGCGTTCTCTTCATGCTCGAAGGGGATATTGCGAGCTTCGTGGTCGTGGGCAGCCATGACGGGATTAAGCGTTTCTTGAAGCGTTGATCGCCTCATGTTGTGGTGCACGGACGGGGCCGCCCTTTGGGGTTCTCTGTCGACGTTAAAACGTTATGAGGTTAAAATGTGCATATGAAAAAACAAAAGCGCCTACCGACCACGGTTTATCTTAGTCCAGGGCTCGCTCGGGCCGCCAAGGTCAAGGCCGCCCTAACGGGCGAAAGCCTCTCCGACATGGTCAACGACGCGCTAGCCGATAGGCTTAAAGAGGACGAGGAAGATCTAAGAATCATCCGCGAAAGAAAAAAGCAGCCTTCCCGGCGCTACGAGGATTTCTTGAAGGACTTAAAGCGGGATGGGCTTATTTGAGCTGCGGATCAGCAAATTGGCCGAGACCGATTTACTTGAGATCCCCTTTCCTTTCCGCCGGCGGATCAATCAGCGCATCTTGCGGTTGAGGCGCGACCCGTTCCCTCCTGGCGTCCACCGTTACGATGAACTCGGCTTCTGCGTTTTAGAAGCCCATGGTCGGCGCATCGTCTATGCAGTCGATGAAGATGTGGGCTGCGTCACTTTATATCGCATTCGTCGATAACAATCCTTGCTGGCATGGCCGCTAGCATCAGCTAAACATCGATTTTTTGCCCCATCTTTTTGGCGGCGCTAAAAATCACGCTCATCGGACATGCTTCGAGGAGAAGCTCGACCACAGCTACGGTTCTGTTGAGGACGTCGGGCACATCGTTACCAGCTAACGAACGCTGAAGCAGGCTAAAGTCGAAGGGATAGTGATCTAAAAGCACGGGAG
>JBGFSC010000047.1:0-148544 GCA_041694815.1 Elusimicrobiota bacterium
AAAGAAACCTTGCTTGAGCGAGCCTCGCTTTTCGATCTGCTCCACCTCAACCCCAAAAGGCTCGACCGCCTCAGGCGTCAAGACCTCCAGCTATGCCTCCAACTTTAACCGGACAGGAGTGCCAGACATCGACAATTTGGATCCCGATAACCGCGTCCCGATCGATTACGACGCGCTCCGCGGGATGCTGGCGTCCTGGCGGCAGACGAGCGCGAAAAACGCCGCGGGAATCCTGATGAAAGACCCCGGGCATGCGCGGGTGAAATTGTTCGTGCTGTGGAAAGGCTTGCTGGCGCGCCGCCCGGCTGTCAATAGGCCTTAGGACTACCGGGCAGTGGGTCTAACGACTCAGGCAATTCTTTAGCACCGCCTTATAATTGAGGTGGTGAGAAAATTTCTCCTCGCGGTATTTTTAGCGGGGCTCAACGCCGCCGCCTTCCTTTTGGCGCCAGCCCCTTGGGTCCATGCCCAGGACTTCATCCCTAAATTCGCCTATATTCCGCCTGGAGAGTTCGATATGGGCAGTCCTGATTCGAACGAGAAACTGCACCGCGTGTGCATAAGCCAGGGCTTCGAGATGCAGACCACCGCGGTGACGCAGCTTCAGTATTACCTGATCACCGGCAGCAACCCTTCGCAGTTTAAGGACTGCGAAAAGTACGGTCCCGCGCGGGAGCCGATCTGCCCCAATCATCCGGTGGAGCAGGTTTCCTGGGACGACGCGCAGGCGTTTATCCAACGCTTAAACGAATTGCAGGATAAATGCGTCTATCGGCTTCCCACCGAGGCGGAGTGGGAGTATGCGGCACGGGGAGGGACGTCGACGAGCTATTCGTTCGGCTCGAGCACATCCAGCCTCATTGCCCATGCCTGGTATAACAAGAACTCAAACGGCCGCAGCCAGGCGGTCGCTTCCAAAAAGCCAAACTCGTTCGGTCTTTATGATATGCACGGCAATGTCTGGGAGTGGGTGCAGGACTGGTATGGAGAATATCCGAAGCAGAGCGTGACGGACCCTAAAGGCCCAAATTCCGGCTCGTACCGCGTCGTCCGCGGCGGCTTCTGGGGCGACAACGCCAGGGACCTCTGCTCCGCGTGCCGTGGCTACAACGGCCCCGGCAATCGCCTCAGCGGTGTGGGGTTCCGCCTCATGAGGTCATGTCATTAGCGCTTGGAAAGTTTTGATTCACTAAGATGAATTCAGCGATCCTGTTCGCAACGACGCTATACGTTTTGTCATCCAAGGCCTTCGCCGGCGTCAACATAGGCGACGCCATCATCGTCCGAGGCGAAGCTTCGCCCATCAGTTGGAAGGCCGTGATCTCGAAAATCTACGGACCCTACATCGATGTCCAAATAGACCAGCGCACCTGGCCTCATCCGGTACGAACGCGTACCGTCCTTCTGGCGGAAACGGGCCGGACCGACGGCTGCGTCGAGCCTAACGGCGTCAAACTCTGCGTGGGCGACTCCGTTTTCACGGCTTTTGGGAAAAGCGCCGTCGTCGCCGGGATATTTCCCACCGGCGGAGTGGCGTTGGATATTCCCTCCGGCAATGATTACGGCCCCGGCGCTCAATACCAGAATATAGCGGCCTGGGCGGTGGCGCTGCCCAAAGGCTGCGTCGACGGTTTTTGCGTCGATGAGCTTGTCTATTTTAAGGACACGGTGGTTCCCTATTCAGCGACCATCAAAGGGGTCTTCCCCCATCACGCCGCCTTGGTCTGCGACAACGCCGGGTGCTGGGAATCCTCCACGGAAAAGCTGATGCATCCGATGGACCGGAAGGAATTTCGTTCGCTGTCGGAGCGGCTTTCCCAAAAAGCTTCCGCGATCGGCGAATCCGCCAAAAGCCTCGAAAGCGCCGAAGAGCGCTTTAAGCTCGGTTGGGGCCTTATTGCTCATCCGAGTCTTTTTCCCTGAACACGGCCACCGAGCGCCCCTGCAGCGGGTAGCGCTCGCCGGTCCGCACGATCTTGGCCTTAAGGCCCGGGTCCGTCGTGTCGAAGACCCGCTCCCATTGGGAGACCGGGCCCCGGGGAACCGTGAAGGGCCTGGGCTCGGCGTCGGCGTTAAAGAACATGAGCACGGACTTGCCGATCACGGGCTGGCCGCGGCCCCCGATGTCGACCGCTCCCCCCGCCAAGCATATCCCCAGGCAGCGCGCCGCCGGGTTGTTCCAGGCCGAGTCCATCATCTCGCGCCCGGAATCGTCGTACCACAGGATATCGCTCGCCCCGGAGCCGCGGATCGGCCGGCCGTGGAAGAACTTGCGCCGATGCAGCACCGGCTCCCGTAGGCGGAAATGGATAAGCTTGCGCGTGAATTCCAATAGCGCCGCACCCTCGGGCTCGAGCTCCCAATGGATCCAGCTGAGCTCGTTATCCTGGCAATAGGCGTTGTTGTTACCGGATTGGGTCCTGCCCATCTCGTCGCCGGCGCAGAGCATGGGCACCCCTTGCGACAAGAGAAGGGTAGCCGTGAAATTGCGGATCTGCCTCCAGCGGAGCTCGTTGACCGCGGCTTCGGCGCTTGGCCCCTCGGCCCCGCAATTCCAGCTCAAATTGTCGCCTAAGCCGTCGGCGTTGCCCTCCCCGTTGGCCTCGTTATGCTTGGCGTTATAGCTGACTAAGTCCCTCAGCGTGAACCCGTCGTGGCAGGCCACGAAATTGACGCTGGCGTAGGGCCTGCGGCCGCTTTGCTCGTAGAGGTCGCTTGAGCCGCACAGGCGCGTCGCCAGCTCCGACATCGTAGCGCCGTCGCCGCGCCAGAACCGGCGCACGGCGTCGCGGTACTTGCCGTTCCATTCCCCCCAGCCGACCGGGAAGTTCCCGACCTGGTAGCCGCCCTCGCCCAGGTCCCAAGGCTCGGCGATGAGCTTGACCTGGGAGACCACCGGGTCCTGGCGTATCGCCTCGAAGAAGGCGCTGAGCTGGTTGACGGCGTAGAGCTCGCGCGCCAGGGAGCTCGCCAGGTCGAAACGGAAGCCGTCGACGTGCATCTCCGTGATCCAATACCTCAGGCTGTCCATGATGAGCTGCAGCGCGCGCGGGTGCTGCAGGTTGAGCGTATTGCCGCAGCCCGTGAAATCCTGGTAATAGCGGGGATTGTCGGGGAGCAGGCGGTAATACGAGACATTGTCGATCCCGCGGAAGGACAGGGTAGGGCCCAGTTGGTTGCCCTCGGCGGTGTGGTTGTAGACGACGTCCAAGATCACCTCGATTCCCGCCGCGTGCAGGATGCGCACCATGCGCTTGAACTCGCGCACGGCGTCGGCCCCCGGCGCGAAGCGCGGGTCGGGCGCGAAATAGGAAAGGGTGTTGTACCCCCAATAATTCTTGAGGCCGCGCTCGACCAAGTGGCGGTCATCGAGATGGCAATGCACCGGCATCAGCTCGATGGCGGTAATCCCCAGCCGGAGGAAATGGTCGAGGACCGGCTGCGACGCGAGGGCCGCGTAGCTTCCCCTCAGTGCTTCCGGGATCTCCGGATGCAGCTGGGTGAAACCCTTGACGTGGAGCTCGTAGATCACGGTCTTATGCCACGGGATCTGCAGCGGGCGGTCCGGGCCCCAGGTGAAGGCGCCATCGATAACGGCGGCCAAGGGAGCCGACGCGGCATCATCGCGCGCATCGAAGGAAAGGTCTGCCTGGGGATCGCCCACCCGGTATCCGAAGAGGGCGTCGCACCAGCCAGGGCGGCGGGCCACGGATTTGGCGTAAGGGTCGAGCAGCAGCTTATTGGGATTAAACCGCTGGCCCGCCGCGGGCTCGTAAGGCCCGTAGACGCGGTAGCCGTAGAGCTGGCCCGGGCGCAGCTCCGGCAGGTAGGCGTGCCAGACCATGTCGGTCTGCTCGGGCATGACGATGCGGCGGCTCTCGGAGCGCGCCTCGACGGAGTCGAAGAGGCAGAGCTCGACCTTGTCGGCGCCCTGCGAGAAGAGGGCGAAATTCACGCCGGCGCCGTCCCAGCTCGCGCCCAAGGGGTAAGGCTTGCCGGGCCAAACTCTCACGGCTTCTCCTCGTTTAGGGCTTTCGACGGCCCTTACCTTTCCGTTCGTTTCCGTGACACGGCATAGAGGCGGTAATAGGCGAGGCGCTCCAGGGACGGCGGGTCTTTCTCCTTGCGCGAGGCGAGGAAATAGCCGCCGGCCAATGCCAGCAGGCCCCAGAGCGGCGCTCGACGCTCGGGAGGCCAGCGGATGGCCTCGCGCGCCGCCGGGCGCTCGGCGTCCCCATGAACGATGCCCTCGTAGGCGAAGGCGGAAAAACCGGCGATCATCAAGACGAGGCCGAGCTCCCGCTTCACTCATCCTCCATGAGCATGGAGGGCACTATAACCTCTCCGGCGCGGCCTAGGCCATGCGGCGGATGTAAATTTTCGTTAGGGCCGCTTAGACGGCCAGGTGGCCTTGGCGTCGTCCATGATGCGGCGGGCGGCGCCCTCGGCGGCGGAGCCGATCGATTCGGCTTCCTCGGTGTAGGAGCCGATCCATAAGATCTCGCCGGTCGACGCGTCGACCATGCGGACGGCGATGCCCACCTCGGCGGGGTTCATGTAGGATTGCGGGACCTGACGCACCGTGCGCACGTTGCGGTAGCCGGTGACCTGCTCCTCCTCGACGTCGACCCATTCCTCGCCCACTTTCTTCCTCCGGACGACCCGGGCCGTGACCGGTTCCTGACGGTTCTCCTCCAGGTTGGCCATCACCATGCGGCGCACCGGCTCCGAAAAGGAGCTGATGCCGCCCAGGACCAACGCGTCGGCCCCGAGCATCTTGCCTAAAGCCTTCGCCGTGCGGGGATCGACGGCGCCCGAGACGCCGAAGGCCTGCTCCTTGAGCAGCTTGCCCGCCTGGCGCCGCTCGATGACATCGTAGCCGGCCTCCAACAAGCGCTTCTCGAACAGGCTGCCGACGACGGCGCCCGATCCCGGGCGCCTGGGAAAGTCATCAAAGCCGAGCACCGCCACGCGGCGCAGACGCGTGAAATCGTAGCCCCGCTTGATCGATACCGAAGGCCGGTGGGCGCAACCCGCCAGTAACGCGCAAAGGAGCAGGGCCGCCAGCGCTTTCACGGACGCAGAATATCAAATTATCATTATTGATATAATCGACGCGTGGCCCGACGGGACTGGCTGCTCGTCAAGCTCCCTCTTTTGGTCTTGCTAGTCCTTTTCAGCCGCCTGCTGACGCACCCCTCCCTGATTCCCGGCGACGCCGATATCTACGCCTACCATTATCCCTTGCGGCATTTGGTCGCCTCGACCCTTCAAGAGGGGCGCCTGCCTTTCTGGAACCCGTATTTGTTCGCGGGCATGCCCTTGTCGGCCAATTCCCAGGCGCTGCTCTTCTATCCCGCCGCCTTGCTGCACTATTTTTTCCCGCTCTCCTGGGCCCTGTCGGCCGACGCGTTCCTCCACCTCGCGCTCGCCTTGCTCGGCGGCTACCTGCTCTGCCGGAAGACGGGCGTCGAGTCCGCTGGCGCCCTGCTGCTGTCGACCGCCTACGCGTTTTCCCCCTTTCTCGTCTACCGGCTCGCCCAAGGAGTGCCGACGCATCTGAGCGCGCTCGCGTGGATCCCCTGGGTCTGGCTGGCGGCCGGCTCGGGCCGGCCACTCCTTCTAGCCCTCGCCTTGGCGCTGCAGGGGCTCTCCGGACATCCCCAATTCGCGCTCATCAACGCCTTGGCCCTTGTCCTTTGGGCGCTGGCCCGCCGGCCACGGGCCCTGGCCGTACTGGCCTCCGGCGGCCTTCTTGCGCTGGCCTTGGCCGGCCTGCAGGCCCTGCCCACCTGGAGCTTCCTGAGCCGCTCCGTGCGCGCCCATTGGGACCCGTCCTTCACCCTAGCCTATTCGTTCTCGGTGAAATACCTGCGCATCTTGCTCGATCCCGGAGCCTTCGGCACTCCGCGCGACCCCGCATTTGCCTTCTATCCATCGGAGTTCTTCGAGATGCTTTCACTGCATATGGGCCTGATCATGCTGCCGCTGGCCTTGGCCGGCCTCTTCCGCAAGGACCGGGCGGCCGCGCTCTGGCTGCTTATAGCCGCCGGATTCTTCCTGGCGCTGGGGCAAAATAATCCGGCCTACGCCTGGATGCAGAAGGCGTTTAGGCTCGATTTCCTGAGGGTTCCGGCCCGTTTTTCCCTTCTCATCCTATGGTCGCTGTGGCTGAGCGCGGCGGGGGCTTGGCGCGATTGGCTGCAATCCAAACCCGCCTGGCTCCGCCTGGCGCTGGGCCTGCTCCTTCTCGCGGAACTCGCCGTATGGGACTCGCGCTGGGTATACGCGCTCGAGGCCCCCTTTCTCGAGGCCCAGCCCGCCATCGCCGAACGGCTCCGGCAAGCGCCGCGCATCGCGACGGCCCCGGACGTCTCGCCCAACAAGACCCAGCTCTACCGCGTCCGCAACGCGACGGGCTACGAAGCGTTCTATCCGGCGCCAATCGCCTTCTACACCGCGCGCAGCGAAAAGGCCGCGGCCGCCGACGGCAGCAGGACCTATATCCGGAGATGGCTCACTCCGGAGATGTCGGCGCTCTCGGTCGGCTGCTACGTTTCGCCGCGCCCTCTGCCCGGCCGTGAGCCGGCGGCCGTTTTCGGCTCCACCCACCTCTACTACAACCCGAACGCCCTCGCGCTGGTCCGAGGCGCCGAAGCTTGGGAGGAATTGGACCCGGAGCATTGGGTGCTGCGGGCGTCGCCAGGCTCCACCCCCGTGCTCTCCCACGCCGCCGATCCTGGCTGGACCGCCTGGCGCTCCGGCAAGCGGCTTTCCGTGCTGCTGGAAGACGGCTTCTTCCCAAGGATCGAGGCTCCGCCCGAAGGCCCCTCCGCCATCCATTGGAAATTCGTTCCCACGGGATGGCGGACGGGGTTACTGTTATCCCTAATAAGTTGGCTCTGGCTCGCCTCTCGCGGCTTTCTCGCATGCAGATTCTGATCGTCAAATCCGCCGCATTGGGAGACGTACTGAGGACCACCTCCCTGCTGCGTCCCCTGCGAAGAAGGTATCCTGGATGCTCGATTAGCTGGATGACCTCCCGCGAGGCGAGGCCGCTGCTTGAGAACAACCCATACGTGGACGCGATCTTCGAGATACCCGAAGATCGACGGCTCCCTGCAAAGAACGCTTTCGACCTGGTGTTAAGCATGGAAGAGAACGTAGCGGCGGCGCGCTGGGCCGGGCGGCTTTGCCGCGGAACGCTGATCGGCGTGATGGAAAATCGGGGATATCTGGAATACACCGAATCGAGCGCTCCCTATTACGGCATGAGCCTGCTGCGCCCGAAGGCCGAGGGGGGGTTGCGCGCGGCCAATAAGCTCAAGGCCGCCAATCGCTCGAGCTACTCCGACCTATGGCTTAAAATACTCGGCCTCACCGGTCGCAATGGGCGCCGCGAGCCTCCGGTGCTCCGGTTAAGCCGCGCGGAGCGCGAATGGGGCAAAAAGGCGATCCGACGTCTCGCCGGCCGCCGGCCCATCGCCCTCAATACCGGCGCGGGCGGGCGCTGGCCGGCCAAGCAGCTTTCGATCAATAGGACGGCCGAGCTGGCGGACTGTCTTTCCCGTCTGGGCCGCCCGCTGCTGCTTTTGGGCGGCCGGCAGGAGGCCGCAAGGAACCGCCGTATTCTCGATGCCGCGCGGGCCCCACTGCTCGACGCGGGCACCGGGCACGGCCTGCGGCGTTTCGCCTCCTTGATCGGCGCCTGCGCCGCCCTGGTGACCGCCGACACGCTCGCCTACCATATCGCCTCGGCGCTGCGCGTGCCCGCCGTCGTCTTCACGGGCCCCACCTCGGCCCCCGAGCTCGGGACCTTCGAGAACGTCGCCAAGCTGGCCCCGCGCCCGCCCTGCGCCTGCTTCTACCGGCCGCACTGTCGCTTTAAGCGCAGCTGCCTGGACCGCATCCCCCTCGGGCGCTTCTCGGCCGCCCTCCGCCGATGCCTCCATTGAGCCCCCCGCGGGTGCTGGTGCTCGTTCCGACCTACAACGAGATCGAGAACATCGCCGCGCTGGTGGATGCGGTTTTCGGGCTCGGCATCGACGGACTCGAGATGCTCGTCGTCGACGACCGAAGCCCCGACGGCACGGCCGCGCGGGTCCGGCTGCTTGAGGCACGTTACCCGGGCCTGCGCCTTCTGGAGCGCTCGGGCCCCGCGGGACGCGGCAGGGCCGGACGCGACGCCTTCTGCTACGGCCTAGAGTGCGGCGCCTCGTACCTCATCGAGATGGACGCCGATTTTTCGCATCAGCCCCGGCACATCCCCCAGCTCCTGGCCGCGATGGAGCATTGCGACGTCGCGGTGGGCTCGCGCCGCGTGCCCGGCGGCAGCGACTCGGACAGGCCCTGGCCCCGGCGCCTGCTCACGCGCCTGGCCAACGCCTACGCGCGGAGGCTGCTGGGACTTCCGGTGCTCGACGTCAATTCGGGCTTCCGCTGCTTCAGCCGCCTCGCGGTCGAAAGGATCCGACCCTCGGAGCTGCGCTCGACGGGGCCTTCGATATTGCACGAAATGCTGCACAAGGCCCGGGGGGCGGGGCTGCGCATCACGGAGGTACCGATCGAGTTCGTGGAACGCAAGGCGGGCTCGTCGAAGCTCAACCTCGCCCTCTTGGCCAGCGGCTATTTCTGGGTCTTACGGTGCCAGGCATTGACTTTCTTGACTTTCGTAAGCGCGAAACTCAAGAAAGTCAATGCCAGGCACCGCACTACGGCTTAAAATCTAACGCCCATCGTGATGCGATGGGTGTCGCCCAAGTTCCCGAAGGGGAGGAAGGCGTAGTCGAAGGTGAAACGCTCGAGCTTGATTCCCATGCCGAAGCCGGCGCCTACCAAGCGGCTGCCCAATTGATCCTGGCCGCGGCCGAACTGGTAGCCGGCCCGCACGGCCACGGCGGGATGCACCCAGAATTCGGTGCCGAAATCCCAATAGGAACGCTGGTCGATGGCCAGCCAGTCGAAGTCGGTGGCCAGGGCCAGCCGACGGTTGAAAAGCCTATAGGCCAAGCCGCCCTTGAAGGTCAGGGGCAAGGGGTCCGGGCCGATCTTGGTCCCTAGGTTGAGCATGGTGAAGCCGGCGTCGAGGTTCTCGATCGGCGTATGGTAGAGGGCTCCCGCGTCGACGGCCATCGCGTTGCCGCTGAAGGAATCGAGCGTCTCGCGGATGTACTTGAGGCTTCCGCCCACGGAGAGGGACTCCCGGATGGGCTTCGCATAGGAGAAGTTCAGGGCGAAGTTGTTGTTGTTGAACGTCGAGTCGGGCGTCGCCGTGTCTCCCGCGCGCTTTTCGATATTGGAGATCATCAGGTAGTTAAGACCCGCCGCCAAGGTGCCCATCCCTTCCTGCAGGGGATGCGCATAGGCGATGAATCCCTGGTTCTGGTCTTGGAACAGGGAATTGTAGCTTAAGGTCGCGTTGCGCTCCTTGACCATGCCCAGGGCCCCGGGGTTCCAGTTGATGGCGTTGGCATCGTCGGCCAAGGCCGAGAAGGCGCTGCCCATCGCCAAGGGACGCGCCCCCACTCCAACCTTGAGGAATTGCGCGCCGGTCGTTCCCACGCCTGCGGCATGGGCCGCGCTCGCCGCGATGGCCGCGGCGGCCGCCAGGATGCAGCTCTTAAGAGATTTCGCGCTCATGAATTTATTCTCCATGGAAATGGCCCCCGCTATTTAATCACGGCCATCTTAAAGGTGCCGTCCTTGGCCTTGGTGCCCGGCACCGAGAGCACGCCGTAGTACACGCCGTTGGCCACGGTTTTGCCGGTACGGTTGGTTCCGTCCCAGGAGGTGTAGTAGGTCGCCCCGCCGGTCTGATCGCCCTGGTCGAGCTCCCTGACCAGTTCCCCGTTGATCGTATAGATCCGGATATAGACGCGCCCGCTGATTCCCGGAGGCAGCTGGTACTTGATCATGGTGCCGTTAATCGTCTGAACCGCCGGATTCGTCCCCGGATCGGCCAGGGTGACCGACTTCGAGTTCAAGTTGAACGGATTCGGGAAGTTGTAAACCTTGAGCGTCGTTCCCGTATAGCTGCCGCCCACCAGCGACACCCGCATGATCGCGAAGGCGCCCGAGTCGACGACGGCCATCGGGCGATACGTCGCGTTCGGGCGGTAGCCTCCCTTGCCGGTATTCTGGGCCAGCATGGGATGGCCGTTCTTAAGGCCCAGCACGCTCGAGAGCGACTTGAGCTTCTTGACCTTGATCGTCCCCTTGACGGGGTCGAGGGTTTGCAGCCCCGGCACCATCTCCCACTTGTTGGTGGCGGTGTTGTAATGGTGCAGGGCCACGTCGCCCGAGACGTACTTATCCTTGTCGTAGGCCAAGGTGAGGTCGATCCCCTTCTGCGTATAGTTCACGCTCGAGAAGGCGATCTGGAACACCCCGCTCAGGAAAGAGGCCTGGCCGTTGCCCGCGTTGACCATCGCGGTCGCCGTCGACGCGCCGAGATCGAGCTTGGTGAACTCCACGGCGGGAATCGCGGTATTGGAGCTCGCGATCATCGAGCCCGCGGGCAGCACGATCGCCGACGGGTCACTACCTCCATTGTCGAGCAGGGCCTCGTTGCCCTTGCGACCTAGCGAGTCCGGCGTGTCGTCGCCGATGATCTTGTCATCGATGTCCTGGGTCACATGCGCCTTCTTGGACAGGTTAAAGACCAGATCCTTGACCGTATCCGCGACTCCCGTCGTATTGCCGCGCTTGATCGCCTCGATATGCAGCGTGCAGTCGCTGGCCGCGCAGGCCGTCAGGGACGCGAGCGGGTATTTCAACACCAGGCGGGAATTGCCGAACTCGTCGCCCGGCATTTCCTGGAAAGCATCGCTGACCTCCGTCGATTGGTTCACGACGAAGGGGGAGGGACCGATCCATACCCGCCCATCCTTGTAGGCCGTCGAGGAGTAGATGATCGTGAACTCGTAGTTGAGCCCGTCCAGCGAGGCGTTGCCGAAGGACTGCAGCTGCAGCGGCTTCGACTTGATGTCGAAGTCGATGCCGGAGACGATTCCGGCGACGGTCAAGGTGGACTTGCTCTCGATCCACTTGCCCGGGGCCTTCACGAATATCTTGTAGGTGACCCCGGTCTCGAGCCCCTCGAGGGCGTAGGTTCCGCTCGAGCTGGTGACCGTCCGGACGATGTCGAGCACGGAGTTGGCGTCATTGGCGTTCTGCGTGTCGTTGTAGGCGAACACGTGCACGCCCGCGGGGGTCTTCGGCGGCCAGCGCTGCAGGTACACCGTGCCCCGGATCGAGGAGCCCGATCGCTTGAGCGAGAAGTTCTGCGTGAAGGTGCTCGTACCGCTGATGTCGATCTCCTGCCTGGCCGTGACGTAGCCGGAGGCGGTCACCTTGATCTTGTAGGTGCCCGGGGGCAGGCCCTCGAACTTGTACGTTCCCGTGGCGTCCGTCGTCACGGGGTTCTTCTTGAAGCCGTCGACCGCAATCGAAACCTGCGCGTTGGGGATCGCGACGGGGGTCGCGTCCGTGCTGCGCACGACTCCTGTCAAAGTCGCCCCGCTGCCCACGAGCTGGTCCAGGTTGAAGTCGAGCGTCGTGGTGGTGTTGGCTGCGCCTAACGTGACCGAGGTCGTGTACGGCGGGTAGTTGGGCGTCGCGATGACGGCCGTATACTTCTTGCCGGGGGTCAGGCCGCGGATCTCGTAGGCCCAGGCCGTGCCGGCGGAGGAGTCATAACACGGACCTCCGGAACCGAACACCGAGTTGAACTTCGTCCAGTCGCCTGCGGCGATCGCCTGATCGAACACGTCCATGACCAACGTGCCCGGAGGGTAGTTCCCGCCGGCCGGTTGATTGAAACAGCTAGGAGTCGGCGTCACCAGACCCGCGGCGTTGAGCGTATCGCTGGAGTCGGATAAGGTCACGACGGGGATGAACTTGATGAAGTTCTGGAAGTTCCCGCCCAATCCTTGGAAGTCCACCTGGCGCAGTATGTTCTGGCCGAACACATTGCCCTTGAGCCTCGCGTGCGTGTCGTTGAACTGGCTGACCGGCGGGGTCATGTCCACATGCTGTACGGTGATGCTGGAGAATTGGGCCGGGTCGAAATAGGGAACGGCCGAGACCAACCCTTGGTCGACTTTGAAGTTGAAGGTCGAATGCAGGATAACGAAGTACGGGCGCATCCCGCTGTTGCCGTGATCGTCGAACTTGCCCGCTCTCAAGAGACGGAAGTCGAAGGCGTTCGGAGAAGGCACCCGCTTGACGCAGAAGCCCGGCTGGGTCGTGTGGCAGGGGCCGTCGCTGCCGGGGTTGGGGATATACTCAAACTCAGCATCCTCCTCATCATGCACCAGCATGCTGGCGATTCGCTCCAAGCCGAAGACAGAGCCGGCAGGCAGGGGCTTGACCACCCAGCGCTCGGGCGGACAATTCCACCCGTTTTGCCCGGTGCAATCGTAGGTAGGCAACGGCGCGACCTTAGTCAAGTCCATGCTCATTTTCAGAGCTACGCCGTGAACGACATTGCTGTCCTGCACGGTGTCCCTACCGGCATAGATCGTCGCCTTGGCAGGCGTGGTCGGATTGGCATAAGGGAAATTACCCCAGCCTTGAACTCGTATCTTATAGGTGCCCGGCAACAAACCGCCGATCGCGTAACTTCCGTCCTGATTGACCTGTCCCCATCCCCAACCGGCTCCCTCGCTGTTGAGATTGATGTTGGCCTGGGCTCCGCCCTGACTGAAGGTCGGCAGGAATAAGACGTTACCCGGCTTGTACAGTTTGCCTACCAGCCGCCCCGCAGGCGCGAAGGTGATGTCGCGATGTACGGTGCCGGTGCTATCGAGCTTCACCTGGTCGCTGCCTCCGCCGTGAGTCCTGACCTGTCCCCAATAATTGGAGGTGACGTTCATCCAATAATTTCGTCCCGTCGAAACATTAATGGAATAAGGAATGGTCACCTTAGTGGAGTTGAACGTCCAACTGGGACTATTCGGCGCCGCGTCGATCACGGTGAAGCCGCCGCCCGTGCAAGGGCCCCCGCTACCCCCCGGGCCGCAATTGGGCTGCAGGGTAATATTGATTGGGTCGTTGCGCAAATCCGGCGCCGCCCCGTTGACGAGCGGAAAGGTTAGCGTGCCCTTCACCAGCCCGACCAAGCTCTGGGTGGAGACATTAACGATTATGGTGATAGACGAGAGATTGACCTGCAACGCCGTGCCGCTCCCGTTGAACACGGTCCACAGCCCGGTGGTCGTCGAGAGGGTGAGGCGATAATCGTCGGTGATGCAGGAGTCGCAGGGGTTGTTTACGTTCGATTGCTGCCAGCATTGCTTCCGGTCGGGGCCAGAGTTGAAGGAATCGCCCATTCCGTTTTGGGAAAACTGGGTCCAGGCCTGGATCTGGTAATTGCCCGATGGCAGATTGCTGATCAGGGCGTAGCCCGTGGTCGCCTGCACATTGGCCTGCGCGATGCCGGGGCTCGATACCCGCACGCTGCATTGGCCTCCCTGTCCCCACTGATTCCAGTCCGGCCAAAGCCCGACGCCGGCCTGCGGTATAGGAAAGCCGGTGTTGCTCTTGATGTACACCGCCAGCTTGCCGCTGCCTCCGGTCGAGGCCTTGAGCTTGATCTGCCGGCTTATCGGAGAGCCGGTATAGAGGAAGTCGTTTTCGCCGGGAGCGTTTCCGTAAACGGTGACCGTACTGGTAGCGCCCTCGTAGCAGGTGCTGGTGCGCCAGTCGCAGGCGCCGAATATCTTAGCGTAGTACGTCGTGCCAAGCTCTAACCCATAAAACTGGAACCGGCCGTTTTCGTCGGCGTGGCTCCAAAGGTTGCTATTGCAGCCCGTCTGGCAGTACTGGTCTTTGCGCTTGTACTCGAAGTTGACGCCGACATTGGCGATCGGCTTATTCGTAGCGTTGTCCAGAAGGATCCCATCGTAGCTCAAGGAGCCACCGGCGCCGGTGGTGGCATCCGCGCTGACCGACCGCTGAGGCGGCGGGGCACCGTTGAAATCAAAGGGTCCAGCATAGCTGATCACCGTCTGATAGGCCGCGAGGGTCTGGTCCACCATGGTCCCGACCCCGGCCCCGCCCTCCCCTTTGTTCGGATCAAATATCCCGATCGTGTAAGTAAAGGAGGACGCGAAAGGCACGTTGAAAATCCGTATGGTCCCGTTGCCACCAGAGGTGGTCCCGACGCCGAAGGCGACGCTTTGCGCGTCGCTTCCGTCCGTGAAGCGCACGTCGCCGAAAAGGAGGGATGACGCCGCGTTCGTGACCGTAAGGTTGACCTCGCCGACCTTAGGTGCCGTCGCGGAGCTTAGGACGATGTTGACCGGCGAGGGAGTGCCGGTGGCCTGGACGAATTTACGGGCCGGGCTGTCGAATTGCTCGCGGATCGAGGGCAGGAAACCGTTGCTCGAGACGAACACCTCATAACCCAGCCCCGAATTCAAAGTCGTGCCGCCCGTGAAGGTGGCCACGCCGCTGGCGTTGGTCGCCGCGATGAACTTGGAAGCGCTCGGGTCCGGACCGAAGGTGGAGAAGTGAATGGCGCAGACTTGCACGCCCGCGAGCGGGACGCCGAACTCGTTTTTGACGTTGACCGTTAAATCGACCGCCTTAGCCCGCGTCACCCCGAAAAACAACAAAAGCCCGGCCAGCTTCAAGACACGTTTCATTTTCTTCCTCCCGGAGTGTTCGGCTCGCGAAATCCGTGTAACGAAATTGTTGAGACCCGGCGTTTATATCATAGGTCCTTTGGCCTGTCAAGAGGTAAATCGAAAGTCCCATTTTCTCGACGGAGAACCGGCGCCCCGCGCGACGCCGCCGCGCGCGATTTTCCGCGCGCGAGTTTTCGCGGGCCGCGCGCCAATCTGCTATCATGACTGTCGGAGGGGTGCCAGAGCGGTCGAATGGAGCCCGCTTGAAACGGGTCAGGCGCGTGATCCGCGCCTCGGGGGTTCGAATCCCTCCCCCTCCGCCGGTCATGCCGAACAGCCAAGAACATTTCGAGCTGCTGCTGGAGGTGAGCCGACTGCTCTCCTCCAAGCTCGATTTCCAGGAGCTGCTCGAAACCATCATCAAGCTCTCGGCGCGCGTCGTCAACGCCGAGACGGCGAGCCTGCTGCTCGTCGACCCGAAGACCGAGGAGCTCTACTTCGACGTGGCGCTCGGCCTGGGCGCCGAGTCCACGCAGCTGAGGCTCAAGATGGGCCAGGGCATCGCGGGGGGCTGCGCGAAGGATGGGCGCTCGCTTATCATCAATGACGTGCGCCAGGACCCGCGCTGGAGCCCCGCGATAGACCAGTCCTCGGGATTTACGACCCGCTCGATACTCGCCGCCCCCATGAAGATCAAGGGCAAGGTGATCGGGGTCGTCGAGGCGATCAATCGCGTCGATGGGAATTTCGACGAGGATTCCCTTCGGCTCTTCGAGGCCTTCGCCTCCCAGGCCGCCGTCGCCATCGAGAACGCCCGCCTGTTCTTCGCGCTCAACGAGGAGAAGGCGCGCCTGGGCACCGTCTTTAGCGAAATGACCGACGGCGCGGTGCTGGCAGACGACGCGGGACGTATCGTCCTCTCCAACTCGGCGGCCGCCAAGAGCTTCGGCGTCGGCGGCTCGGCCCCCGAGACTCTCGAGCAGGCCTTCGCGGGCTTCTCGGCCATAAAGCCCCCGCTCGAGGAATTGCTCCGCTCCAGCGAGAGCCTGGTCCAATTTGAGGCGCTGCGGCCAGCGCCCAAGCAGCTTATCGTGGCTGGAACCGCTTCCACGGTCGCGCTGGAGCGGCGCGGGGTCAAGGGCTCCGGCTCGGGCCGGCTGCTTATCTTCAGGGACGTGACGGCGCAAAGGCAGGAGGAGGCCTTAAAAAGGAGCTTCCTTTCCTTAATAAGCCATAAACTGAAGACCCCCCTTGCCTCCATCACCGGATACTCCCACTTGATCCTCAAGGATTTCAGCGCCAGGGTGCCGGAAATGGTGCTCAAGTCGGTGCAGACCATCGCCTCGCAAGGCGGCCGCCTGGCGACGCATATCGACAAATTGCTGGCCTTCACCGTCCTGGAGGAATTGGACTCAAGCCCCATGCAGTTCGAGCCCGTCGACTGCGACGAGCTCATCCGCCAGGCCGTGGATTCGCTGCAGCCCTGGCTCGAGGAGCGCCAGGGCAGGGTGGTGGCGGAGGGCAATTCCGGCCTCACCGCGCGCGGCGACCGCGTCCTGCTGCTCGACGTGGTCAAGAACCTCATCGAGAACGGGATTAAGTTCTCCAACGAGGGCGACAAGAAGGTGGCCGTTTGGGCCGAGACCCAGGACGGCTTAGTCGCGATCCACGTCAAGGACCGGGGGCCGGGCATCCCGCCGGAGGAGCAGGACAAGATCTTCGACAAGTTCTACCAGATCGAGACCCATTTCACCGGGCAGGTGGAGGGATGGGGCCTGGGGCTGCCGTTCGTCAAGAAGGTCGTCGAGCGTCACGGCGGCAGCCTCCGGCTGCACTCGAAGCTCGGCGCGGGGACCACGGTCACCGTCAAGCTCCCGCGGGACGGCTCGTGAGCGGCCTGGAGTCGATCCGTCCCGAAGAGTGGCTGCCCCTGCTGACGGGCGCCGAATACGGCGAGGCGTACTTCGAGGAATCCTCGAGCGCAAGCTTCCATTTCGAGGACGGCCGGCTTCAGGAGCTGGGCTCGGGCTCGGATTCCGGGTGCGGGCTAAGATTCTTGCGGCGAGTTGCCGACGCCAACGCCTACGAAACCCTGCACGGGAGCATGAACGGCTTGGGCACGCCGGCGGCGCAAGCGCTGGCCCGGCGCCTGCTCGGCTCCCGCGGCCGCCCGGGGCCCCCGGCCGCTGCGAGCCCGCTGGCGCAGGCGAGGCATCCGGTGTATCGCCCGGCCGATCAGGTGGCGATGGAGTGGAAGGTCGGCCTTCTTGCGGAGGTCGACTCGGCCGTGCGCTCGGAGTTTCCCCACATCCGCCAAGTCAGCGTAAGCTTGGTGGAGCGCCGCAAAGCCTTCCTCGTGATTAATTCGGAGGGGGAGTGCCGCAAGGAGGAGCGCTGCGCGACTCTCTTCATCGTGGACGTCACGGCCGAGAAGGATGGCACGCTCCAGTCGGGGCACGAGGTGGCCGGCGCGATCAAAGGCTACGAGCTCTTCTCCGACGTCCACCCATTGCGCCTGGCCCGCGCGGCGGCCGCGCGGGCCTTGGCCAAGCTCGATTGCCCGCCGGCCAAGGCCGGCGAGATGCCGGTGGTGCTGTCTAGCTCGGCGGGAGGCACCTTCGTGCACGAGGCCATCGGCCATTCCCTCGAGGCCGACCATGTGCAGGAAGGCAGCTCGCCGGCCTATAAGGGCATGATCGGTAAGCCCGTGGCCCCGGAATTCCTGCATATCGTCGACGACCCGACGCTGCCCTTCCAACGGGGCTCCTACGCTTTCGACGACGAGGGGGTCGCCTCGCGGCCGACCGCCGTCGTCCGAGACGGCGTGCTGCAGGATTACCTCTATGACCGACTCACCGCGCTCAAGGACGCCAAGGCCTCCAACGGGCATGGGCGGCGCGAGTCCTACCGGCATCGGCCGATCCCGCGCATGTCGAATCTCTACATCCAGCCGGGCTCCGACGATCCCCGGAAGATCGTCCAGGAGCTCGACCGCGGGCTTCTGGTAACCAAGATGGGCGGCGGACAGGTCAACACGGCCACGGGCGAGTTCGTCTTCGAGGTGGACGAGGGCTTTTGGGTGGAGAAGGGCAAGATCCGCCACCGCGTGCGCGACGCCAACCTGCTCGGGGTCGGTCCCCAAGCCCTCAAATCCATAGACCGCCTGGGATGGGACATAGGTTGGGGCATCGGCACCTGCGGCAAGGAGGGGCAAGGCGTCCCTGTCTCGGACGGGCAGCCGACCCTGCGCATTCCCAAGCTGCTCGTCGGGGGACGGCATGATTAGGGCGGCCTGCCTCGCGGCGATTCTATGCGCGCCCTTGCTGGGCATGGGACGGACCCCCAAGGAGAAGGCCATGGAATGGCGTGGCAGCAATTGCGGAGAAAGCGGCGCGAAGGCCGAGCTGGCGACGACGCGCGCGCAGTGGGACGATCTCTGGCGGCGCATCGGCCAGCCGCCGCCTAAGGCCGACCTTCGCCGCCACGTGGCGCTGGCCGTTTTTCTCGGCACTCGGCCGACCGGCGGCTGGAGCGTCGAGTTCCTGGACCCGGCGCCGGACGGAGCTCACATCGTGCTGCGCTATCGGGCCAAGGGGCCCGGCCCCGGGGATTTCGTGACCCAGGCGCTGACTCAGCCCTGGGCCGTCAGGCTGTACCCGAAATCCGCCTCGCCGATGCGCGCGGAGGAGGCGCGGTGACGCTTTTCACGCTCGCCCTGTCGACCGCGATCGCCGTCTCCTCGGAAACCGCGCCGGCGGCCGGATGGGTGCTTAAACCCGCCTCGCTTCTGCTCTTCGACTCCTCGGGAACCCTGGTCACCGAGATCGGCCTGGGCCAATGGAAAGACGAGAGCTCGCGCTCCGTCCACGCGGCGCGGGCGGGGGTCTCCAAGGATAGCCGCTTCGCCTGGGCCTGGGAGAAATCCGACTCCCAGGGCTGGGGCGCCCCCGCGCATAGCCGCCTGCTGCGCTATTTCGGCACCGACGGCGGGGAGCTCTGGCGCAGCGAGAGCGCAGACGAGCCCAAGGGCCTGGCCCCGGCCCTTCTCAACGAAAGCGGGGACAGGCTGCTCGTCGCCGAACGCAGCCCGGACGGCTGGTCGCTGTCGGCCTACGATTGGACCGGCACGCGCCTCGTCGGCGCGCGCGCCCCGGGACAGCTGGAGCTGATGCTGCTCTCGCCGCTCGGCCGCTTCGCCGTCGGGCGCTGGAAATCCATCGATCTGCCGCCCGTCTACCGCTTCTTCGACCTGGACAAAAGGCGGGTCTCCGACGGCCCCGTGGATAAGCGTCCCAACGGCCCCCTGCGCGTCGACGACGCGGGGCAGGTATGGGCCGGCGAGCAGCCCTTCTTCCGTTTCCCTTGATTTTCCTTCTGATCCTCTGCCTCCTGGCCCCGCGGGCGCCGCAGGCACAGGAACCAGCCGCCCCCGAGGCCGCGGCCGTCGCCGGCGAAAACGCGGGACTGATTCGTCGAATCTCCGACCGCCTGGCGGAAGAGGAATCGGCCCGCTCCAGCCTGGCGCAACGCATCGCCCGTTCCTCACTTTCGGACGGGGCTCCGGCAGACCTTGGAGATATTTCGCGCTGGATCGAAAAGAATCCGGAGGAGGCCGCTCGGCTGGCGGCCGGCTTCGAGCAGGACGATCGGCGCGGGGATATGGCATTCGAGCGCAGCCTCCGAGTGAGGGTGCGGCGCTACCTCGCCTTAAATCCCGACCGCGACAAGGGAATGCTCGGCGTGCTGAAGGCGGCCGGTTCGGAATCGAAGGCCATACTCCGCTTGGATAAAACCCTCGATGAGGAGGAGCAACGCGAACTCGTCAAGAGGCTTTTCGAGGGGCAGGGGGCCGAAAGCGATGGCAAGCTCCAGAGAAGCCCCGCCGCTGACGCCACGGCGCACGGCGCCATCGCGTCGGATACGGGTTTCTACGACCGACTAAGCCACGCCAACTTGGCTGGATTCTCGCCCGAAGTCCTGACCCTACAAAGCTGGCTCAATCGGCAGCGTCCGCCCGGCGCGCCCGCGCTCAAGGAAACGGGGCGCCTGGACCGAGATACGCTGCTCTTTCCGTATTACGGTTTGAGCCATGACTTAAGCCGCCTACGAAAATACATCGCGGACAACAAGCAGGCGAGTCCCGGCGCTGCGGGCGCGCCGGGACACCTGGCCGCGGCCGAGGCTCCGGAAGGCGCGGCATCAGCCCCTGAAGCCTGGCTTGCGCGAGCCGAAGCGGCGCTCAAGGCCCTGCGGACCGAGGCGGAAAACGCTAAAAATCCCCAACGGATCACCCTCAAGACGCTTCAGTCGCTGGGAGCGCAGCAAAAGGAGGCGGCGCGTTGGATCAGCGCCGCTTCTCTTAAGGCCGACCAGAAGCGCTTGGCTGGATTGACAAATTTCTGGACGGCTGAACTCGATAGCCTCGTCCGAACCGCGCCGGCTGCCCCGGCTGTTCGCGACGGCTACCTTTCGCAGGTAGCGCGGCTCCAAGGCCGTCTGGCGAAAGTAGCGGCCTGTGACCGCGACGTTTTAGCGATGCTCACCAGCGCAGATTTCCAGACCGGCTGGTCGACGGCGCAACGGCGGCTCAAGGATTGCGCGCCGCAGCGCCGCGGCCTCGAGAAACAAATTACGCTGGTCTGCGAAATCCCCCCAGCGCTCCATGCCGCCTGGAGCGTCGTCCCGCGTTGGCGCGCGTATCTGGAGCGCCTGGCTCTGTGGCTGCTGCCTCGCAGCACTTTTTCTCAGAAAATCGCTTTACGCAAACGCCGAGGGGTCTTGCTGCGAGATGCTTTCGACGCCGTGGCCTCGGCGGATTTCACTCGAGCCGAAAATCATTTCTTCGCAGCTCGATAGCGAACGCGGCCTTAAGTTGTCCACAAACTTCTCGCGAAAGAAGTTTGTGCATAAGGGTCACCGTTCCCAATGCCCAATGCGACGGATGCATTTCAGGCTGGACCTTGGTCGCGCACTGCAGCGAAACGAAAAACCCCTAGAAGCCATCCAAAAACCCGGTTGGATCGCGAAAATGCGGATTTCGAGCCTACCGCTAGGCGCGAGGACCCCGGCGTACTGGAGGTACGCAGGGGTCCGAGCAACGACGCGGAAGGCCGAAAGCCGCGTTTGCAGGCGCAACCGGGTTTTTGGATGGCTTCTAATACCCTTTCCACGACGGCTTGCGGGTCGGCATCTTGCAGTAGTCGGCGAAGAAGGGCAGGGTCGCCTTGATCTTGCCCACCGCCTCCTCGGCGGCGCGCTCCCCCATGCCGATGAGCTCCGTGGCGCGGTGCATCTCGGTCCATGAGAAGCCGCTCAAGTCGGGATGGATCACCACGTGGGCGAGCTCGACGCGCGACTGGGCGATCTCGTACTCCATCGTGTAGATCATTTGGAACAGGATCTGGGACATGCTCGGCGCCTTGAGGGCCTCGGGCAGGGCCATCTCCTTAAGCGCGCGCAGGTCCGCGATGCGGCCCAGCGGCGTGGCCCGCCGGGCTCGGTCGGCCCTGCGCTTGCCCGCGGGCATGGTGAGGTTGATCGAGATGAGTATGTCGGCGCCCAGCTGCGAGACCACCTTGGTTGGCACGGGATCCACGAGGCCGCCATCGACTAAGAAGCGTCCCTCATGGTGTAAGGGCGCAAACAGCAGCGGGATGCCGCAGGAGGCGCGGATCGACTCCGCCACGCGGCCCTCGCGGAGCACTACCTCCTCGCCCGTCTCGATGTCGGTAGCCACGCAGGCGTAGGGGAGCTCGAGCTCGTGGAACTCCTTGTTCCCGAAATACGAGCGGATGAAGCGAAGCAGGGTCGTCCCGCCGAAGAGCCCCGAGCGGGGAACGGTCAGGTCCCAAAAGAGATTCTCGTAGACCCAGGCCTTGTCGACGCCGATGGCGATGCGCTCGATCTCCTCGGGCTCCATGCCCAGGGCGTAAAAGCCGGCGATGAGCGATCCGATCGAGGTGCCGGCCACCATGTCGACCGGTATGCCGGCGGCCTTAAGGCCCTTGAGTATCCCGATCAGGGAATACCCTAGCGCCGCCCCCGTGCCCATGGCCAGGCCGACGCTCAGCCCCGCCAAGCGCCGGGCGAGGCGCTCGATCCCCCGCCGCGTTTTCGGGAAGCGCTCGAGCAATTCGTAGGCGGAGCGGCCCCGCGCGAACTCGGCGGCCGCCGACTCGCTCCAAGGGACGACCACCGCCGACTGCCGGTGCAGGGCCGACGCGCCGGTGGCGTCGAGGGGCCCGATCCAGGCGCGCACGAGCTTTTTCGAATCGTTGGCCAGGCGCTGCAGGGACAGCTCGAGGGCTCGGTAGGCCCCCGCGTGGGAAGACGTGCCCACGGCCACCCACTGGTCCGCCTCCTCCAGCACCGATTTCTCGACGTCGCCCAACTCCGAATTCATGAACACCAGCACGAAGTCATGGCTGTCGCGCAGCAGGTTGAGCAGCAAGAAGATGCCGCGGTAGAGCCTCCCCCCCAGCACCGAGGCGGGCAGGCTCATGATCTCCAGGCCCGACGGGTGCACCTCGACGAGGTTGCGCAGCACGCGCGGATCGCGCAGGTCCTGCTCGCGCAGCATCGCCTCGCTAGTGAGCACGGGCTTAAGCCCCAATGCACGGGCGATGGAGCCGGGCTCTGGACCCATGTCGACGCACAGCACGCGCTGGCGAGTCTGCTCCACCAGGGCCAGGGCCAGCTGCGTCGAGACCAGATTGCGCACGGGGGCGTCGAGCTCGGCCATCACCGCCATGAGCTGCTGGCGCTGGCCGCCCGAATGCGAGGCTTCCTGGTAGCTACTGAGCATCCTCTGGGCGATGATCCGAGAAAGATGGACCATGATCGAGGGGTTCTCGCGCACGACCTCCTCGAAGTCCTTCTTGGAAAGGAGCAGGAACTCGCAGCTGGTGTCGAGCTTGACGGTCACGGACCTCGGCTCGCCAGTGAGCAGGGAGATCTCGCCCAAGGCGTCGCCGCGGCTTAGGAACGCGGTGACCACCTCCCGACCGCCGCGCTCCGAGAGCAGGCGGACCTGCCCGGAGGTGATTAGGTAGAAGGCGTCGCCGGCGTCGCCGCGCGAGTACAGGGTCGCCCCCTTGGGGAGCGAGAGCGGCCGCAGTCGGGCGGCGAGCTTACCCAAGTCCTGCGGCACCAGGTCGCGGAAGAGCACGCTGCGCTTGAGGAACGGCACCCACTGCGGGAGTTCGGATCGCTTCAATGTGATATAATCATCTCGTCGGCTTCACCTTAGAGGCCAGCAGCGCGATCACCGTCTTGGAATCCCGTATCTTGCCGGAAAAAACCCACCGCAGGGCCGTTTCCAGCGGCACCGCCTCCGCCTCGATGAATTCGTCGTCGTCCGGGCGCGCGGGGCCGGGCTTCAGATCCCGCGCGACGTAAAGATGCAGCACCTCGTTGCTGAACCCGGGGACGGGCCAATACGAGAGCATCGGCCGTATGTCGCGCGCCGAAAATCCCGTCTCCTCGCGCAGCTCCCGACGGAGGCAGGCGAGCCGGTCCTCGCCGCGCGCCAGTTTCCCGGCTGGGATCTCGTAGGTGACCCGGCCGACCGGATAGCGGTACTGGCGCACCAAGACGACGGTGCGGGGATCCAGGAAGGGAAGCACGGCGACGGCGCCGGGATGGTCGAGGAACTCGCGGCTCGCGGGCCGGCCATTGGGAAGCCGCACGAGGTCGACGCGGAAATTGACCGACTTGCCGTGGTAAATCTCGCGCCGCCGGACGCGCCTTTCTACCAGGCCACGCTTCACTCTCCGATTATACTAATTGTGCCACGAGCCCTAAACGCATGAGCGGCAAGCCCGAATTCGTCCACCTGCACAACCATTCGGAGTATTCGCTGCTCGACGGGATCACCCGCTTCACGGACCATGACGGCGGCCCCTCCGAGCTGCTCAAATCCCTCGCGCACGAGGGCGCGCGCGGCCTGGCCTTGACCGACCATGGCAACCTCTACGGGGCCGTCGAGTTCTACACGCAGTGCAACAAGGTAGGGCTCAACCCCATCATCGGCTGCGAGATGTACATGGCCAAGGGCTCCCGGCTCGACCGCGGCGGCTCGCAGAAGGAGAACTGTCACCTCACGGTGCTCGCGCGTAACCTCGAGGGATACGAGAACCTCATGCTGCTGAGCTCCAAGGGCTTCCTCGAGGGCTTCTACTACGACGCGCGCATCGACCGGGAGCTGCTGGCCAAGCATTCCAAGGGTCTCATCGTGCTCTCGGGCTGCCTCAAGAGCGAAATCTGCCAGGCCATCGCCTCGGGCGACCTGCAGGGGGCCTTGAAGCTGGTCGGGCAGTACCAGGAGATCCTCGAGCCCGGCTCTTTCTACTTGGAGATCATGGACCATGGTTTAGAAAAGCAGCGCCAAGCTCTCAAGGCCCTGCTCGAGATCCACGAACGCACCAAGATCCCGCTGGTGGCGACTAACGACTGCCATTACGCCAAGAAGTCCGACTTCGACGCCCAGGACGCGCGGGTCTGCATCGCGACGGGACGCAAGCTCGCCGACCTCAACCGGCTCAAGTTCGAAAGCCACGAATTCTACTTCAAGACCCCCGCCGAGATGGCCAAGATCTTCGACTTCGCGCCGCAGGCCCTCTCGAACACGCTCAAGATCGCCGAGATGTGCCATCTGAGGATACCGATGGACCAGCTCCTGCTACCGCATTACGCGGTGCCCGAGGGCCAAACCCAGGACAGCTACTTGGAGAAGCTCTGCCACGAGGGCCTGGCTCGGCTCGGGAAATCCGGCAAGCGGGAATACGAATCGCGCCTGCAATTCGAGTTGGGCACGATTAAAAAGATGGGCTTTTCGGGCTACTTCCTCATCGTCTGGGACTTCATCCGCTACGCCAAGATCCACGGGGTCCCCGTCGGCCCGGGACGCGGGTCGGGGGCGGGATCGCTGGTTTCCTACGCGCTCGACATCACCACGGTCGATCCCATCGAGCACGCCCTGCTCTTCGAGCGCTTCCTCAACCCGGACCGCCGTTCCATGCCTGACCTCGACATCGACTTCTCCGACGAGGGCCGCGAGACCGTTATCGAATACGTCCGCCGGAAGTACGGCGACGAGAACGTGGCCCGCATCATCACCTTCTCCTCCATGGCCGCGCGCGCGGCCATCCGCGACGTGGGCCGCGTGCTCGGTACGCCGCTGGCCGAGGTCGACGCGCTGGCCAAGCTGATCCCCTTCGGGCAGACCATCCACAAGACCCTCGAGACCTCGCCGGAGCTGGGCGAGGCCGCCAAGCGCCCCGATATCCGGCAGCTGCTGGAGCTAGCACAGAAGCTTGAGGGTCTCAAGCGCAACACGAGCGTGCACGCCGCCGGCATCGTGATCACCAAGGAAGCCGTCGTCAAGTATACGCCGCTGTCGCAGGCCAACAACGGCGTGGTGACCACCCAATACGACGGGGACATGCTGCCCAAGCTCGGGCTGCTCAAGATGGATTTCCTCGGCCTGCGCACGCTCTCGATCATCGAGCACACCGTCGAGAACATCCGCTCGCGCTCGCGAGGGGAGTTCGACATCACGCGCGTGCCGATGGACGACGCCAAGACCTTCGAGCTGCTTAAGTCCGGCAAGACGCTCGGGGTGTTCCAGCTCGACTCCGAGGGGATCCGCGACCTCGTCCGGAAGCTCAAGCCGACCGAGTTCTCGGACGTCGTGGCCTTGGTCGCCCTCTACCGGCCCGGCCCCATGAAAAGCGGCATGGTGGACGACTTCGTGGCGCGCAAGCACGGCGCTAAAAAGATCGTCTACGAGCACCCGCGCCTGGAGCCCATTCTCAAGGACACCTACGGCTGCATCGTCTATCAGGAGCAGGTGATGGAGATCTCCAAGTCCCTGGCCGGGTTCACGCCGGGACAGGCCGACGGCCTGCGCAAGGCCATGGGCAAGAAGATCCCCGCCGAGCTCGAGAAGCTGCGCGGCGATTTCCTGGCGGGCTGCAAGAACAATAAGATCGCCGACAGGCTGGCCAACAAGATCTACGACCAGATGGCGGAGTTCGGGGGCTACGGCTTCAACAAGAGCCACTCCTGCGCCTACGGGCTCATCGCCTACCAAACGGCCTACCTCAAGGCGAATTACCCCTTGGAATTCATGACCGCCCTGCTCACCTCCGAAATCGGGCATAGCGCCATGGTCGAAGGCAAGGAAAACAAGCTCGTCACCTACCTCGACGACGCCAAGTCGATGGGCCTGGAGGTGCTGCCTCCCGACGTAGGCCGCTCGGAGCTGCTCTTCTCCATGGAGGGGCCTGCGATCCGCTTCGGACTCGTCGCTATCAAGAACGTGGGCTCCGGAGCCGCCGAGTCCATCCTGGCGGCCCGCAAGCTCGGCCCCTTCGCCTCCTTGGACGATTTCTGCAGGCGGGTGGACCTGCACGCGGTCAACCGGAAGGTGCTCGAGTCCTTAGTCAAGGCCGGCGCGATGGATTCGATGAATCCGGAGCGGCCGGTCGCCCAGGCGCGCGCCGATCTCTTGGCGGCGCTGGAATCCTCCATGGACCGCCAAGCCAAGGTCAAGGAGGATTTGAGCCGAGGACAGGGGCTGCTCTTCGGTGCCGAGAACAGCGCGCCGGCGGCCCCCGAGGCCGCCGCGGAGCCGCTCAAGGAGCACGATCTCCTCAAGGCGGAAAAGGAAGTGCTCGGCTTCTACCTGTCAGGGCATCCCCTGCTGCGCTACCGCGACCGCCTCCATTGCGTGCGCACGCACGCCATCGACGCCTTAAAGCCCGAGGCGGCCGGGCCGGCGCGCCTGGCCGGGCTGATCAGCCAGATCAAGCGGCTGGTCACCAAGGAGAAGGGCGAGCAATACGCCCGGGCCGTGCTCGAGGACATGACGGGCGAAATTCCCCTCCTCGTCTTCCCCCGGGCCTACGCCTCGGGCCTCGGCAAGCAGCTCGCGCTCAACGCGATCGTCACGGTGTCCGGCCGGATCAATTTCCGCGGCGAGAGCGACCCGCCCATGCCGGAG
The DNA here is from genome assembly GCA_041694815.1 of Elusimicrobiota bacterium. GTDB lineage: Bacteria > Elusimicrobiota > Elusimicrobia > UBA1565 > JACRDR01 > JBGFSC01. The sequence goes on from JBGFSC010000047.1 coordinate 26,635, forward strand.
ATGATCGTCGAGGAGATACTCCCCATCGACATGGCCCTCTCCCGCTGGGCCCGCGGGCTGACCATCCCCTTTTCCACGGCGGCCCTCGAGAAGCCCTTGCTCGAGCAGCTGCGCGGCGTGCTCGAACGCCACCCCGGCCGCTGCCCGGTCACGCTGCAGCTCGAGTCGCCCGCGCATGGGAGCTCGGTCATCGAGACCGACACCTCGGTCCGGCTAGAGGAATCCCTGTTCGAGGACTTAGAGAAGGTGCTGGGCGAACGGGCTTGGCGGATTGAAAGCGCCGTAAAATAAAAGCTAAAATCGCCTTCTCATGAGACATTTTTTATTACTTGCTTGCTGCCTTACACTCGCTCAGGCGGCTCTTTGCGCGGATCGGCCATCCAAGACGCATCCCAAGGACGCCCAGAAGGCCGAGGAGCTCTATGACGGCAACTTCGCCCTGATCGCCTCGACCAGCGAAGTCTTAAAGCCGATGTCCCCGGTCGATTCCGCCATCTCCCGCCTGTCTCATAAGGACCCCATGGTGCGCCGCCACGCCATCGACGAACTGGGACGCATCCGGGACATGAAGGCCGTGGAAGCCATCTTGCCGGCGCTCTCCGATGACAACCCCTTCGTGCGGGCCGCCGCGGCCGACGTGCTGGGGCTCTTGCGCGCCCCGCAATCGGCGCCCAAGATCGCGAAGCTCCTCGTCAAGGACCCGGACGCGCAGGTGCGCCAGAGCGCGGCGATCGCGCTCAATTACCTGGCGGATCCCTCCACCGACGAGGCCCTAATCGCGGCCCTCAAGGATTCCTCAGACGGGGTGCGTTTCGCGGCCGCGCGCACGCTCGGCGCGCTGCGCTCGCCTAAGGGCGCAGCCCCACTGGCCGCGGCCCTCAAGGATCCCAATCCCAACATGCGGCGCGCCGCCGCCACGGCCCTCGGCCTGCTCGGCTCCGCCAGCGCGGCAGCCGCGCTCAAGGAGGCGGCCCAGGATCCGGACGCCGGTGTGCGCCAAGAAGCGGTCAAAAGCCTGGGCGCCACGAGCGACCCATCCATCGTCGAATTCCTCAAGGCGCGCTTGAGCGACCCGGACGCGCAGGTCAAGGTCCAGGCGGCCCTCGCCCTCGGGCGGATGAACGACGACTCGGGGCTCGGCCTGGGGCTCGAGCTGCTGGCCAGCCCAGAAGCGGCCCTCCGGCGGCAGGGTGCCAGCATCGTGGCCCTGGCGGGAGACAAGGAGAAGGCCCTGCCCGCCCTGGAGAAGGCTCTTGCGGCCGAGAAGGACCCGCCCACCCGGCATATCCTTGGCTACTGCCTCGCCCAACTCAAGGGTCGATTGGGAATCCGGGAAAAGAAAGGCAAACCTTAATGCAACGCGCCGGCGCCGTCCTGCTGCTCGCGCTTTACGCGCTGCCCGCCACGGCGAAGGAGCGCAAGCCCTTCTTCAGCTTCAAGCCGAAGGCGGAGGCCCAGGCGCGCAAAGGGGGCCATGACGCCCTCACGCAGCCGGACACCGAGCTCATCGACACCCCGACGGCGGCCGTGCTCGACTACGGGGGCTACTCCAGCCGGACTCGCTTCTTCTCCCAGGGCGGCCTGCTCGAATGGCTGAGCTTCGGCGTCTTCCAGCGGCTCAATATCGGCGCCTCGCTCAACGTGGACCGGCTCATCGGCACCGGCAGCCCCACGCAACTGACCCGCCCCGACCTGCAGATCAAATACCGCTTTTTCGACGGCGACCCGATCATCCCGGCGCTAGCCGTCGGCTTCGATGGGCAGGGCTACCTCTACAATCGCGTCGAGCAGCGATGGAACCATCGCCAGCGCGGCTTCTACCTCGTCGGCTCGCAGGAGATCGGACTGCCCGGCCTCCAGTTGCACGGCGGCGCGAACATATCGGATTTCAACAGCAACGCCATCTTCGGCACGGTATCCGCCAGCTACGGCGTCTCCGACAAGGCCCTGCTCATGGCGGAGTGGGACAACATCAACAAGATCCTCAACAGCCGCTGCAATCTTGGCTTGCGAATATATATCACGCCGGCTTTCCACTTGGATTTTGCCGTCCGCAGCGTCGGCCAGGGAGGCGCCTTCACCAACGGCGTCCTCCGCGGCCCGGAGCGCGTCGTCAATCTCAAGTACACCGGCAATTTCTAGGAGGAGAATTATGGCGCATATGAAAGCAAAGGATCATTTCGTCCGTTTGACCCCCGGCAAGTTGATGGGGCTTCGTCAGATCACCGACTCCAACAACCGCTTCAAGGTCCTCGCCCTGGACCAGTCGAATTCGTTCAAGAAGGCCCTGCGCGCCATGCATGAGAAGGCCGGCAAGCCAGCGGAGCCCTCCTACGAGGAGATCCGCGACGTGAAGGTCGAGATGGTCCGCGTTCTCGGCGAATACGCCAGCGCCACCCTGCTCGACGTCAATTTTGGGGCCCGCCAGGCCCTCAACTCCCTGGCCCTGCCCAAATCGGTGGGCCTGATCGTGCGCTCGGAGGCCTCTAAGGACGCGGGCCTACCCTCCGAATATGAGCCGGGCTGGAGCGTGGAGAAGATTAAGCGCATGGGGGCCGCGGCCGTGAAGCTGCTCGTTTACCTCGACACCGAGGACGCGGCCAACGTCAAGGCACAGATCGCCTTTGTCGAGAAGGTATCGAAGGCCTGCGCCGAGCAGGATATCCTGCTCATGACCGAGGAGCTCTCCTTCCCCCGCAAGGGCGAGGAAAAGTCCAGCCCCGCTTACCAAGCGCGCAAGGTCAAGAATATCCTCGAGGCCACCCGCCTCATCGGCCCGCACACCGACATCCTCAAGCTGGAGTTTCCCGGCAATATCAAGGAGGACCCGGCCTCTAAACTGCAGGAGAACCTCGGCAAGCTCGACGAGGCGGCGATCCGCCCATGGGTGCTGCTGTCGGCAGGCGAGAAATTCGACCTGTTCGTCAAGCAGGTGGAGCTGGCGATGAAGGCCGGCTGTTCGGGATACATGGCCGGGCGCGCCATCTTCAACGAATATTTCGAGCAACCGAACGCATCGGCGCGCGGCCAATTCCTCAACGGGACGGGGGTCGAGCGCATGCGCACCCTCAACAAGATCATCGACGCCCACGCCCAAAGCTGGCTGGACCGCTACGGGATCAAGCCGGCCGAGCTCGCCGCCGCGGTAGCGTCCGACTGGTATCTCGATGGACGCTCGCCCGCAGCCTCCCGCCAGCCCGCCGCGGCCGTCCACGGGGATTATTGACCGTGCCAAAGCCCAAGCGCATCGGCATCCTCACCGGCGGTGGTGATTGCCCGGGGCTCAATCCGGCCATCCGCGGCGTCGTGCTCCAGGCACGGCAATTGGGTTTCGAATGCGTCGGCCTGCTCGACGGCTGGAAAGGGATGATTGAGGCGCGCTCGCGCCCCCTCTCGGCCCGCGACGTGGAGGAGATCGTCGGCAAGGGAGGGACGATACTGGGAACCTCCAGGACCAACCCCTACAAAAAGGACGGCGGCCCGGCCAAGTGCCTCGAGACGCTCCGCAATCTCGACCTCGCGGCCCTGGTGGCGATGGGTGGCGAGGATACCCTCGGGGTGGCGGCCAAGCTGCACAAGGAGCACCGCTTTCCGGTGATCGGGGTCCCCAAGACGATGGACAATGATCTCTCCGCCACCGATTACACCTTCGGCTTCGACACCTCCGTGACCATCGCCGTCGACGCGGCTGAGCGCCTGCGCGATACCGGGCGCAGCCACAAGCGCATCATGGTACTCGAGGTCATGGGACGCCACGCCGGGTGGGTGGCGCTGTTTACCGGCATCGCCGCGGGCGCCGACTACGTATGCCTGCCCGAGCGGCCCGTTGACGTCGAGGACATGACGGCCAAGCTCAAGGCGGCGCACGCCAGGAAGGGAGTGGCCCTGGTCGTCGCCAGCGAGGCGATCGAGCTGCCCGGTGACAAGAAGGAGGAAAAGCTCGACGAGTTCGGGCATATGATCCTCAAGGAGCGCGGCGTGGCGGAGCGCCTGACCTCCCTCATCGGCGAGAAGACGGGCATCGAGACGCGCTCGGCCGTCATCGGCCACATCCAGCGCGGCGGCCCCCCCACCCTCTTCGACCGCATCCTGGGCACCCGGGTGGGCGTGAAGGCGGCGGAGCTCGTTTCCGCCGGAGATTTCGGCAAGATGGTGGCCCTCCAAGGCGACTCCGTCGTCGCCGTGCCGCTCGAGAAGGCCACCGGCGAGCTTAAGACCGTGCCTCCCCGGTGGCTGGCCCTGCTCGACGGCCTCACCGCCGCCGAGGCGCCCATGGGGGCCGGGGTCTAGCCGAACGTGGCCGAGAACCAAAAATTCCAGCGCCGCACCATCCTGGTCAAGAAGTCGCTGCAGCTTAAGTACATCGCGGTGATCTTCGCCAGCGTGGTGGTCGCGGCACTGCTCATCGGAGGGGACATCTACTACACCATGACGCGGCTGCTGCTCTCCGAAAACCCCGCGCTCAACTCGATGATCGCGGAGGTCAACCGCGTGATCTTGCTCAAGCTCGCCTTGTACCTGGGCATCATCTTCCTCGTTTCCCTGTTCGTCTCGCACCGCTTCGCCGGGCCGATCTACCGGTTCGAGAAGTCGGCCCAGTCGGTCGCCGCGGGAGACCTCACGCACCGCGTCAGCCTGCGCACGGGCGACGAACTCCTCGAGCTGCAGGAGGAGTTCAACGCGATGGTCGCCGGGCTCCAGGGCCAGATACAGAAGGACCGCACCCTCATCGCCCACCTAGGCTCGCGGATCGAGGAGGCGATCAAGAAGTTGCCCGACGGGGACGCCCTGCCCGCCGCCGTCTTCCTGCGCGAGGAGCTGCGCTCGCTCAAGACGGAGCTGCAACACATCACCAGCAGCTTCAAGGTTTAAGGGCTTGTGACACAATGCTCCTTGGCTCGCTCCAAAATCGCCTCGGCCAGATCGTCCATATTATTGTGTCACAAGCCCTAATGGCCGCGGCATTCGCCCTTTTCTGGATCGCCGCGGCGGCGGCCCAGGGCCCCTCCCCACTGGAGCGCGGCTACACCCTTGAGGAAGCGCAGCGCTTAGCGCAGCTCAACAACGCGGCCCTGCTCTCCTCGGAGCAGGACATCGTGGTAGCCCAGCAGCGCGTCCAGGAGGCTCGCTTCCAGTTCCTTCCCGAGCTGGGCCTGCAGGCCAGCGGCACCCGGTACAATGCCCGCTACCCGTTCGCCCTCGCCCCGGAGTTCCGTTCCATCCTGCTATTCCCCTCGGACATAGATAATATCTATTCGGGCCGCACCTACCTGCGCCAGTCGCTCTACGAAGGAGGGCGCGTGGTCAATCTCCTGCGCCTGGCCCAAACGGCTCTCAAGCAGGCCCAGACGCAATACGACACCGTCAAGCTCGACATCGCCTTCAACACAAAGACGGTCTTCTACCGCCTCGTGCTCGCGCAGGATATGCACGCCGCGTTGACCGAGCGCCTGCGCGACGCCGAGCGGCTGCTGCAGCAGCCGGGCTTCTCGGATTTCGAGCGCATCGAGGCCGAGGGGATGCTCGCCGAGCTCCGCGTGCGCGAGGCGGCGGCCGGCCGCGCCGTCGAGGCGGCGCGCCTCGACTTCCGCAGGGGCCTCAACCTCGAGCTCGACACGCCCGTGCGCGTGCTCGGCAGCCTCGAGACCAAGCCCGCCGCCGTGGACTTAGACAAGGCCGTCGTCTGGGCCACCGAGCTTCGCCCCGAGCTCCAAGCGGAAACCTACAAGGCCCAGATGGACGCGATCGCCGTCAACCTGGCCATGGGGCGGCGCAACCCCACCCTGGTGCTGGCCGGGGACTACGAGGTGACGGGGCAGCGCTTCCCCCTGAGGCAGAACAATTGGGACCTGACCCTGGGGCTGCGCATCCCGTTCTCCTACGACTTCTGGACCCAATTGCGGCAGAAGAAGGCCGAGCAGCGCCAGGGCGAGGTCAAGCGCGCCGAGCTGCACGACCGCGTGCGCATGGAGGTGCGCCAGGCCTACGACGATCTCCAATTCTGGCAGAACGAGTGGCCCCTGCGCGAACGCGAGTACAAGCGGATCGCGGGATTGTTTAAGGCCGCGCGCGGCAAGGGAGGGATGTCCCTGCTGCGGGCGCAGAACGCGGTGCTCGGCGTTCAAGAGCGCTATTTCATCGCCGTCGGCGAGCATCTGCTGGCCCGCGCCAGGCTCGAGCGCGCCATTGGCCGCCCCCTTCCCTAATGGCACCAGGCAGCATTCTTTTATTTTTATTTCTCGCGGGCAACGCGGGCGCCCTGCCCGAAACCTCGCCGGATGATCTGCTGCGCGAGCACCTTTGGAGCGAACTGACGGCCCTGCCGGCGGGAGAGCGCCCCGTCGTAGGGCTGGCCCTCTCGGCCGGAGCCTTGCGCGGGCTGGGCCACGTCGGAGTGCTGCGCGTGCTCGAGGACAACGGCTTCCCGATCGACGTCGTCGCGGGAACCTCGATGGGGGCGGTGATCGGCTCCTTCTACGCGGCTGGAGTGCCGGTCTCCAAGCTCTGGGAAATGCGCCACACCATGCGTTTGGATTTCGGCTCGAACTTCAATTGGGTGCGTCTGGTCTCGCTGATGCTGCGCGACCGTCTGCTCTCAACGAGGCCCCTGGAACGGCTACTCCGGGAAGAGCTGGGCGACCTCTACTTCCACCAGCTCCAGAAGCCCTTTGGATGCGTCGCCATGGACTTGAAGACCGGAGAGAAGATCGTCTTCCGACAAGGGCCCTTGGCGCCCGCCGTGCGGGCCAGCGCCAACCTCCCCGGGGTCTTCGCGCCGGTTGAATACCGCCACCGCTACCTGGTCGACGGGGGCGTGGTCGATTACGTGCCCGCCGACGTCGCGCGCCTGCTGGGAGCCGACTGGGTCATCGCCAGCGTCACCGAAGGGGACTTCACCTCGTTCGCGCCGACCAACGTGCTCGCGGCCCTCTCGCAGGTCATCGACATCCGGGGCTCGCTGCTCTCGCGGCAGCAGCGGCGCCTGGCCGACGCCCTGGTGGAACCGGCCGTCGGCGACATCGGCTTCTACGAGGTGGAGCGCGCGGCGGAGGCAATGGATAAGGGCGTCGTCGCAGCCCACAATAAAGTACGCCCGATACAACAGGATTATATCCTCCACTCGCTGCCGCGTCTTGTCCCGCGATGGAGAGGCAAGCTTTGATGCGGCGCGGGTGGCTGGCGCTGCTGATGCTTCCATGCTGTTGCGGGGCCGCCGCGGCGGCCCCGCAACAAGGCCTGGCCGCGGCCCAGCAATCCTTCGCCGCGGGGCGCTACGCCGAGGTCGAGCGCCTCCTCGGGGGGCTCGAGCGGCACCGGCTCGGCTCCAAGGACCTGCGCGCGGCCTACGACCTGCTGGGCATGAGCCAGGAGCGCCTCAACGACCTAGACAAGGCGCTGGGCACCTATCAGCTGGGCGTCGCACTTTTCCCCAAGGACTTGAACCTCCTTACGCATCTGGCCGACCTCCTCCACCGCGTTGGCCTCGACGACCGGGCGCGCCCGTTTTACGAGCGCGTCTTGAATATCCATCCGAATAACGCGGCGGCCCACCAAGGATTGGCCGAAATCGACCGGGCCAGCGGGTTGCTCGAGCCCGCGCAAGCGCACTACGAGAAGGCGCTGGAGGAGCGCGCCGAGAACCCCTCGCTATGGCGCGACCTCAGCGAGATCCGCGCGCGCCGCGGAGACAACCAAGGAGCCGTCGCGGCCGCCGAGAAATCCCTCGCGCTAGCCTTCAGCGTCGACACCTTGCTCGTCCTGGCCCGCACCCATTACGCCGCCGGGCGGCGGCCCGAGGCCTATGCCTCCCTCCTGCGCGCGCAAGGGGCGGCGCCGGAGAGGCTCGAGCTCGGGCTGCAGCACGCGCTCTGGCTGCTCGACTCCAACGACCTTGAGGGAGCCCGCAAGGTCGCCGAGGGCCTGCTCCGCGCCCAGCCCGAGCATCCCCTCGCGCTCTGGATCCGCGGGAGGGCGGCCTTAGGCGAGGGCGAACTCTCCAAGGCCATAGCCGACTTCGAGAAGGCCGCCGAACAGACGGAGCATCCCTTCGTCGCTGCGGTGGCGCGCTCGATGATCCGGACGCTCAGGCCGTGAGGGCACGCCGCCTGCCTTTCGCGAAGATGTCGGGTGCCGGCAACGACTTTGTCCTGGTGGAGGAATCCAGCCTGCGCGGGCGCCCGCGCGCGCCCTTGGCGCGGCGGCTCTGCCTGCGCCGAGGCGGCGTGGGCGCCGACGGGCTATTGATCGTCGGCCGGAAGGATTCTTCCCCGACGGTGGACTACTACAACGCGGACGGCTCGCGGGCCTTCTGCGCCAACGGCGCGCGCTGCGCCGCGTGGTGGGCGCGCCGTCGCGGCTGGGTCGGTAAGCGCTTCACCCTGCGCTCCTCGCGCGGCGACATCGAGGCCGAGGTTCCCCGTCCCGGTCGCGCGCGCCTGCGCATGCCCGCGGCCCGTAGGGCCCGCTTCGGCCTGTCTCTGCGCGCCCTCGGCCGCCGCTGGAAGGCGCACTCAATCGATACGGGGGTCCCGCACGCCGTCGTGGAGGTCGAGGGTCTCGACCGCTTCCCGGTCGCGTCCGTGGGACGCGCCTTGCGCCGCCACCCCGCCTTCGGAAGGGCCGGGGCCAACGTGAATTTCATCTCGCGCCGGGGAAGGCTACTGCTCATCCGCACCTACGAGCGCGGCGTCGAAGACGAGACCCTGGCCTGCGGGACGGGCGCGGTGGCCGCCGCCCTATGCGCGCACCGACTCTACGGCCTCTCCTCTCCCATCCGGGTCCAGGCAGCCGGAGGGGAGCTCGCGGTCCGCTTCGATTCCTTCGAGCGGATCTGGCTGGAAGGCCCCGCCGAGGTCCTATTCGAGGGGGAGGCGCCGCTATGAGGCTTCAAGGATCCTTTCCGGCGCTGATCACGCCGTTTAAGAACGGAGCGCTCGACGACCGGGCCCTGCGCCGCCTGGCCCGGTGGCTGCTGACGCAAGGATCGGCGGGCCTGGTACCCTGCGGCTCCACCGGCGAGGCGGCCACCCTGAGCCCCGACGAGTACAAGCGCGTCGTCTCGCTCTGCGTCGAGGAGGCGCGGGCCCACGGGCGCCCCGTCATAGCCGGGGTGGGCACCAACGCCACCTCCAAGGCCGCGGAGACCGCCCAGGCGGCCGCGGGGCTGGGCGCCGACGCCTTGCTCGTGCTCTGCCCCTACTACAACAAGCCGACGCAGGAAGGCTTGTTCCTCCATTTCCGCGAGGTCGCCCGCTCCGTCAAGCTGCCCATCGTCGTCTACAACATTCCCGGCAGGACGGCCGTCAACCTGCTGCCTAAGACCCTGGCCAAGATCGCGCGGGAGTGCCGCAACGTCGTCGCCGTCAAGGAGGCCTCGGGCTCGCTCGATCAAGTCTCGGAAATCCTGAGCGTCTGCCCCGACGGCTTCACCGTGCTCTCGGGAGATGATTCCCTGACCCTGCCGATGATCTCCATCGGCGCCAAGGGGGTCGTCAGCGTGATCGCCAATATATTGCCGCGCGAGACCTCAAGGCTCTGCGAGGCCGCGCTAGCCGGCCGGCGCGCCGAGGCCGAACGGCTGCACGCGCGCCTGTTCCCGCTGACCAAATCCCTCTTTATCGAGACGAACCCGATCCCCATCAAGGCCGCGGCCGCCCAGCTGGGGCTCTGCTTGAACGAATTGCGCCTGCCTCTGACTCCGATGACGCGGCGCAATAAGTCCCTGCTGCTTCGCGAGCTTCGCCGCATCGGCGTCCGGAGGCCCCGGATCGCTTAGAGCCTCACCGATAAAAGCGCCTCTCGCGCCGCCGTTCGGCTTCTTCTAAAAGAAGGTCGGCGACCTCTTCGGAGAGCTCCATGACGTCTAGCTGCAACTCATAACCCAGGCCTTCGAAAAGTTTATCCCAGGTCGATAAACGACAATCGCACCCGCGCTCGGCACGGTTGACCACCGATGGGTTGACGTCCGCTTCGTCGGCGAGCTGAAATTGCGAAATTCCCCGTTCTTCACGCATCTGCTTGAGCAGCGCTGCCATGCGGGACACGGCGCTTTCGGAACCCATGCCATATATACGATTAGCTCCAGAAAAAGTTCCGTAATTCGGGCTACTTTGACGCCGGGACGCGGATTAGTCCCATTCTTGTTCTTTGCTTTTGAGCAATCGGGAACGGAATAGATGCCTTTATTCGCAGTTTTCTTGGCCCATTTTGCTCAAAAGCAAAGAACGAATACATCAACAATCACCCACCCGTCTTTCCCAGCTACGTAAATGGTATACTTCGGGCCGCGCGAATTAAAGAATCAAAAGACAATGACAGAAGCCCTGATAAATTTAGCCGTGGGAATAATCTTGATTTTGGGTCTTGCCAAGTTTTCCGCTAAATTCCGAAAAAACAGATAATTGACGGAGGGACGTTAAGCTGCCCAGGTCCCGGGAAACGGGGCCTCTTATTTTTGGCTCCTATTTAAGCGGCTGAAGCTCTTTTGAGGAGCGCGCTTCGGGCTTGGAGGCACGACCCAGCAGCCGCTCGGCGCAGCGCTTGCCGTCCAAAATGGTCTCTTCCATGAAGGAATACTTCCAGGCGCCGTATCTGCCGATGGATTCTATCTCGCGCTTGTTCAAGAAATTAAAGATGGCGCGCACCGCCGGAGTGCGGTCGAAGTCGTAGACGACGTAGGCGCAGGGGATTGGGAGCCACAGAGCGGTCAGCAGCTTGTCGGAGGACTTGAGCAGCCCGCAGGATCGCAGCCCGGCCAATATCTGGTTCTCGAGGCGCTTGAGCTCGACCTTCTCGCCGGGCCTGCGCGAGACCTCGATGTACATCGAACTGCTGCCCCGCGGGGCCACTTTTGGGGAGAAATTGCTGCAGAACCCGGCCCGGTAGAACGGGAAACGGTTTTCCGGGAAGTAAATCCAATGCTTATCCGACATGCCGGGCCGGGCAACGCCGATATTCCAATTGTAAACGGAAACGTAGCGCAGCCGGCCCCGTGCACGACGAACGGCTTCGGGCAAAGGCGAAGCAAGGTCCAAAAAATGTGCCAACGGCAGGGTGTTGACCAGGCGCTCGTAACGGACCTCGCCGATGCCATCGATCTCGGCGACCCGCTCGGCCAGATGCACCCGCCGGACGGCGCAGCCGACCCGGACATGGCCCAGGCCGGAGGCCAGGGCGTCGGCGAGCGACTGGCTGCCCCCGCGGATCGGGTAGCGGAAGGTGGCGTTATAGCCGAAGTATTTCTTTTGGTCGAACAACGCGCCGTAGAGCACCTCCTCGACCGACGGTTTGGGGACGAAGCGTCCCTGCCATTCCGTCGTCAGCCGGGATAAGGGCGCGCGCCAGAGCTTCTCGTTATAGGGGAACATGAAATGCCGCGAGATCCCTTCCCCGAAGGTCCGTAAGCTCCATTCGCGGAAGGAAAGTCCGGGCACCGCGGGCTGCGGCCGGTGCACGGTTTTGAGAAATCCGACCACGCAGTCCTCGACCGTCTTGGGAGGCAACCCGCAGGTGTTGGCCTGGAAGGGATAGCGCGTGAACACTCCTTTGGAATAGATCCAGGAATTGCGCCGGATCACCGAAAGGTTGCCGCGCAAGAGCCCGGTGATCAATTCTTTTCCGTAGGGGTCGTGCAGGTGCAGCAGGTGCCCCGTATGGTCGAAGGTGAAGCCGTCCTGCGTGACCGACCCGGCCAGACCGCCGACGCGGGCCTTCTTCTCCGCGATCAACCAGGAAGGCCGCCGCCCTCCTCCGAGCCGCTCAAGATGGTAGGCCGTCGAGAGGCCGGCCAGGCCGCCGCCCAGGATCAATACGTCCGTGGCGACCATGTCAGTGCATGCGCACGACGCCCATGCGCCGGCTCAGCAGCGCGATCTCGGCTATCAAGAAAGCGTAGATCCAAAGCGCCCACATGGAAGTGACGCGGGTGACGATGAAGCCGCAGACCGACAGCAGGGCGGCCGCCACGGCCGCCAAGACCACGATCTGCTGGCGAGTGAAGCCCATCGCTTCCAAGCGTAGGGCGAAATGGTCCCGGGATCCCATGAAGGGCGACTGACCCTTGAGCATGCGCAGCACCATGACGAAGAACGTGTCGTACATCGGGACCATCAGTATGAAGAGCGGGGCGTACACGCCGAAGGGGTTGACCTTGGTGTAATCGGTGCCCAGCGAGATCGCGGCCAGGAGGAAGCCGAGCGGCATGCTGCCCGAATCGCCCATGAATATCTTGCGCTTTTCCGATAAGTTCCACGGGAGAAAGCCCAGGGCCGACCCGGCCACCGCCGCTGAGGCGAAATTGACGTAGATATGCTCGGAGGGCATGGCGATGAGCAAAAATCCCAAGGCGGCGATCGCCGCCTGGCTGGAGCAAAGCCCGTCCATGATATCGATGATATTGAAGGCGTTGGTGATGCCGACTACCCAGAGTACCGTCAAGGCGATCGCCAGGTAATCCGGTGTGATGAAGTGTATCCGGATCCCGTAGGACACGAGAACGATCGCGGCGAGCAATTGCCCCGCGAACTTGGTGCCCACGTGGAGACCCTCGGGCTTTTTCCAGTCGTCGATGAGGCCGAGCAGGAAGACGATCGCCGAGCCGATGACGAGCGCGCGCAGGCTGTAGAGGGTGCCCGTGGGAAAGGCGGTATAACGCCGCAACAGAAGAAGGCTCAAGGCGAAGCCGAGCCAGATGGCGACGCCGCCCATCATGGGTGTGGCGATCTTGTGCGTCTTGACGGAGCTCGAGGGGGCGTCCAGCCAGCCGAAGCGCAGGGCCGCCTGGCGCATCACGGGCGTGGCCAGCATCGACAAAAGCCCCGAGGCGGCGATGGTCCCGATGTAGAGTTGAATCGTTCCCGTTTCTTTCAATCCTTGATCGCCATTAGGGCGCAGGAATCGGACGCGTAAACGGGCTCCAGGAGCCCGGCGCGCTCAAGGCCCTCCCAATTCCTGATCCCCGCCGGGGAAAACGAGAAGATGCCGTAGCCAGAGAGGCGCCTCCCCTCCCGCGGGACGAGCAGCAGGTGGGTGAATTTTCCCTCGCTTTTGAGCAGCCCCGCGAGCTCCACGGGGCTCGATGAGCGGTCGGCCCATTCCACGAAGCGGTTGGGGGCCATGACGGTGGTGGCGACGTGATCCTGCTGGACGTAGTAACCCCGCTGCTCGCCCACGATGAGGATTCTATCATTTTTGCCCAAACGCTCCCTCGCCCGCAGCGCGCAAGGATAATAGTCCAGGCGTCGCGAGAGGTACTCGTTGCGGCTCTCGGCGCCGGAGAGCAGCCGCCAGCTCGAGAGCACGGTGTGCACGTAGAAGAAAAAGCCCAGGTTGCAGAGGATAAACAAGGCGAGGGCCGCCGCCAGGAGGGTCTTGCCTCCGCGCTCAAAGGAGCGCCAGAGCCGGTGGAAGCCAGCCGCCGCCGGCAGGCTCAGCAGCGGCACCAGCACGGTCAAGAAGCGCAGCACCACGCCGGTCGAGAACCACACGGCGGCGTGGAAGGCGCAGTAGCCGAGCATGCGGCGCAGGCTGCGGTTGGCGAAGGCGGCCCATGCCGCCAGCGGCGTCAGCGCGAGGAGCAGCCCCCAGCCGAGATTGCCCAGCACATCGGCTCCACCGCCGAAACGCAGGTTTCCGGTGAAGGCCAGGAAGGGGAACGCGAGCAGGTCCGAGAAAAACTGGCCATGCCCGTGCCCGTAATCGGTCAGGGCCGAGAAATACCGCTTCGCGTTCTCGGGACCCCAACCGGTCCCACGATAAGGGAAATGCTGGTAGAGAAACGGAAAGAAGGGGTTGCCGAGGCTCAGCCAATTGCGGATGAGCCAGGGGCTGCCAACCACGGCGGCGCAAAGGCCGAAGCGCAGCGCCGGGCGCCAGGCGCGGCGGATCACAAGATATAGCCCAATGGCCGCTGGGCATATGCCGACGTAATACTTCGTCCCCACCCCGAGCCCGGCGAAAAGCGCCGAAAGCAGCAGCCAACCGTCGCGCGAACCCTCGATCTCCCTCCAGCGGCAAAAGCATAGGACGGAGGCCGTAACCCAGAGCATCGCCAGGGTCTCGACGTAGGTGATCGAAGACAGCAGCATTACCGCCGTGTGGGAGGCGGCGAGCACGCAGGCGAGCAAGGCGGCGTTGATCGGCATCTCGCGTTTGCCCATCTCGAACATCCACCATAAGGAAAGGGCGGTCGCCAGCCAGCTGAACATCTGCGCCAGGAGGTCGGAGCCGAGCATCAGGGCGAACATGAAGAGCATCTCGCCGTTCTGCGGGAAATGCCCGAAGAGCACCGGGGGTTGCGCCGTAAGCCCCCCATGGCGCAGGTAATAGGCCGGGAGCTCGAGATGGTAGACCAGCGAGTCGTACTGGTGCGGCGGCACCCAAGCCGTCCAAAAGGTCAGGCAGAGCAGGGCTGCCAAGAACGCCGTCCACCCCGAGCGCCCTCGCAGCAGGCTGCGGTTGGCGGCCAAGGACAGCACGACGTCGCGCATCTCGGTGAAGCTCAATACCCAGAGTACGGAGAATAGGAGCACGACGGCCACGGGCTTGAGCGCCCCGGTGGCGGCCAGCAGCAGCATGCCCTGGCTCAGTATGCCCAGGCCCAACGTGCAGCCGATGAGGGTCCTCTCGGACTCGCTCATATGCGTCGCGACGTACATCTTCAGCGCCAGGCGCCCCATGCCGGTGCAGGTGAGCACGGTCAGCGCGAGCAGGACGGCGGCCGTCAGCCCCGCGGCGAGAGGCTGGGCGAAATGGCTCCAGCAGAGGTAGAGGGCCAGCCCCAGCAGCCCCAGCAGGTACGCCCACGCGGCCAGCGAGGGGCTGCCCCCCTCGCGTTCGACGCGCGCGCCTTCGCGGTGCTCAGCCACCGTTCTTGGGGATGAACAGGGGGCTACGGATGAGCCCCATGCGATGGAGCCGGTACTGCAGCATCACGCCCAGCGAGGAGAGCCCGTAGACCATGCTGCGCCGGAAATTGATCGAGGAGGCCTCGGGAAAATAGCGCGCGGCGACGGGGATGTCCCCGATGCGGAACTGCAGCGCCGCCGCCTGGTAGAGGAACTGCTGGTCGAAGACGAAATCGTCGGAATTTAGCTCCCAAGGGATGGTCTCGAGGACCTCGCGGGAATAGGCGCGCAAGCCGGAATGCCATTCTCCAAGGTTCTGCCCGGTCCAGGAATTCTCGAGCATCGTGAGCCCGCGGTTGGCCAGGTATTTCCACCACGGCATCCCGCCCATGAGCGCCTCGCGACGCGTGCGGATGCGGTTGCCCAGCACTACGTCGCAGACGTCGTTGGCGATGAGCCCCGTCATATGCGGTGTCAGGCGCGCGTCATATTGGTAGTCCGGATGGATCATCACGACAATGTCGGCGCCCCGGCGCAAGGCCTCCCGGTAGCAGGTCTTCTGGTTGCCGCCGTAGCCCTTGTTGCTCTCGTGCCGGATGGCCGTCAGCCCCAGGCGGCGCGCCAGCTCGAAAGTGCCATCCTTGGAGCAGTCGTCGACGAGGATGATCTCGGACACCGAGTCCTTGGGGATGTCGCGGACGGTCTTTTCGAGCGTCTGCTCCGCGTTGTAGGCGGGCATCACGACGATGGTGTTCACGAGTGCTGCGACCGACATATAATGCCCGCTTTGGACGGGCGATTTTGAGGCGAGGCAAGGAGCGAGGAGCGCCACGTACCTGGAAGGTACGCAAGCGACGAGCGACGCAGCCGCAGCCCAAAAGCGACCGAATACCGGCCTGAGCCCATCTTTGGCCGGCCGCGTCGTTGCGCCTCGCTCACAGGCCTACAGGCCTGCTCGCTCGGCGCGCCTAGCGGCCGTCTCAAAGCTAGGCTCCCAAAGCGAGCATTATATGTCGGTCGCAGCACAGTGCGAGTGTACATTATTTTATAGAATCAGGCGGCCCCCTCCATGCCCCGAGACCTCGAATTCGTGCCCCCTGATAATTTGCTCGAGCATTTCCGCTCCTTCGGCAGGGGATTGGCCGTCACCCGCGGGGTCTACGAGCTGCGCAACCGGCACCAGGCCCAGGACCTGGCCTGGAACCACATGGACCAGATGCATCGCCCGCTGGTGCACAACACCTATCTGGAGGCCTCGCGCATCGCCCGCGGCAGGAATTTCGCCCTGTCATTGACGAAAATGACCCCCTTTTCTTTGCTCGTGCCGGTAATGGACGTGCAATTGGGCCCCGACTTATTCTACCAGTCCTTCACGCTGTTTAGCCTCGTGCACGTGCTCTGCCTCAACCGGATGGTTCCCGAGCCGGATGGGCGCTGCCTGCAGCGCACCGAGTGGTACATCACCTCGCATTGGCTGTTTAAGTTCCTGCACCCCCTCGTCCATCGCCGCTTCAGGAGGCTCGTCGAGTTCCAGAACGCCCAGGACATCCCGATCCGCGACCGGCGCCAGCAGCTGCGCGAGCGCGGCTATCGCTTCGGCAGCGACGACCCGGATTATCTGAGCTCCAACAGCCTGGAGCTGGCCGTGCGGCCGCCGCGGCTGGAGGGGACGCACCGCATCGACGTGAGCGCGGTCGGCGCGGCGCTGGAGCAGAAAATGGCGGGGCCGATCGAGCTCCTGATCCGGCGCTCGGGCGGGACCGTCGAGGTCTGGCCCGGGGTCTGCCCGCATGAGGGAGGGCCGCTGCTCTGCGGCAAGCTGGAGGCCGGCCGGATCGAATGCCCTTGGCATGGATTGAATTTTTCCGGGGTTTCGCTTACCCCCTCCAAGCCCGACGGCCGGCTCGGCGAGCTGGCACTGACGCTCGAAGGCGAGTCGCTGCGCGTGCAGGCGGCATCATCAGCCGGGTGACGCCGGCCAAAGGCATTTGCTAACATTTTAGTAGTGAGCGCGCTGGAAATTAGCGCCATCGTCCCGGCCTACAATGAGCAGGGCGCTGTCGGCCCGGTCGTCTCCGGCCTCTCGGAGCTGTTGCGCAAGCATGCCGCGCGCTTCGAGATCATCGCCGTCGACGACGGCTCCACCGACTCCACCGCCGAGGCCGCCGAGAAGGCCGGGGCCGTCGTCCTCCGCCATCCCGTCAACCGCGGCTACGGCCGATCGCTTCTGACCGGCATCGAAAAAGCCCGCTATGAGTGGATACTCATCATCGACGGGGACGGCAGCTACCCCCCCGAGGAGGCCGAGCGCCTGCTCCCCAAGGCCCCGGCCTGCGACCTTATCATCGGCAAGCGGGAAGGAAAGTTCTTTTGGGGGAACCCCCTTCAGGCCTTCATGCGCTGGTGCTACCTCGCGATGGCGGGCTTCGTCACGGGCGAGAGCATCCCGGACGCCAATTCGGGGATGCGGCTCTTTCGAAAAAGCTCCTTGGACCGTTCCATGCCCTTCGTCTGCCTCGGCTACTCCTTTACCACCACCATGACGCTCTCCTTCATCGCCGCCGGACGCTTCGTCGCCTATGTTCCCATCCGCTTCGTCGAGCGCCGCGGCCACTCGAAGGTCAAGCCCCCGCGCGACATCCTACGCACGCTGCAGATCATGACGCAGATGCTGCTCTACTACAACCCACTGAAGCTGGCCGTCAGCCTGTCGGCCGGCTCGGCGGTGGCTGCGCTCGCCATCTTCCTCTTCCTCAGCCCGCGCTGGGGCATCCATTCCGCCTTCTTTGCCGCCTGCGTGCCGGCCTCCCTCGCCGTGCTGATCTTTTTGGCCGGCTGCCTGATGGATGCCGTGCGCATGCATTTTCAGGCGCGCAACGGCGGCTACAAGATTTGATGCACTGGCCGTTCTACTTACTTGCCTTGGCGATAGCGGCCTTCTCCCTTTTCCTTTCGCCGGAAACGCTGGCCCGACAGTTCAGCCAGGACTCAAGCCTCGCCGGCTATGTCGTCTTCCGGCTGGGTGTCGCCCGCGCGCTCGGGGGACTGCTCGCCGTCTTACTGGCCGCTTGGGGATCGCTCGACGCGCAGCGTCGGGTTCTCTGGCGGGCCCGCTGGGCGAGCTGGAGCCGGCACCCCGCGCTGGCCGCGCCGATACTCGCGGCCGCCGCGGCGCTGCTTTGGACCGAAAACCATATTTTCGAGTCGGAAAGCTGCGCGGAGGGATTTCTGACCGTCGGGGCGTGGCGCATGGCCGCCGGAGATTTTCCCTACCG
Organism: Elusimicrobiota bacterium; assembly: GCA_041694815.1. Taxonomy (GTDB): domain Bacteria; phylum Elusimicrobiota; class Elusimicrobia; order UBA1565; family JACRDR01; genus JBGFSC01. Next base: position 44,753 of record JBGFSC010000047.1, read on the forward strand.
CGACTTCTTCGTGTTCATCCCGCCGGCCGGGCTCGCCTATCTCGGGGCCGCCTTCAAGCTGTTCGGGCCGTCGCTGGAGGTGGGCCGCCTCTTCGTCAACCTGATCCCCAAGCTCCTGATCGTGATCGTGCTCTGGCGGCTGGCCAAGCCGTATTTCTCGCCCTTGACGGCCCTGCTCCTGGGCTGCTTCAGCCTGATGTACACCAGCGGCAACGGCGACAACGCCCAGATCTACAACGGAGCCCTCTCGATGCTCCCCGCCTTCGCGACGCTGCCCCTGCTCGACCGGTTCGCCCGAAGCGGGAACGCGGCGCTCCTGCGCTGGGCCGGCGCGGCGGCGGCGGCAGCCGCGCTCGTGCGACAGGATTTCGGGGCCTTGGCCCTCGGCGCGAACCTCTCCTTCCTGCTGTGGCTTCCCGACGGCCGCAAGATCCGGCCACTGGCGAATTACCTGCTCCCGTGGGCCGGGGTCCTGGCCGCGGCCGGCCTGATCCTGCTCCTCACGGTTCCCTTCGACCGGCTCTACGAATGCTTCGTCCGCGCGCCGTACGAGTACATGCATTACAGCGGGATCGGGCGCCCCGCCTCCTTCCACGGGATTTATCTCATCCCTTTCGCCGGCGTGGATCTCAAGGCCATCTCCTGGAAGGCGCTCGCCGCCAACGCCTGGATCTACCAGTCGAAGCTGCTGCTCTGCTACATCGCGATACTAGGCGGATCGTGGTTTTTGCTCCGCCGGAAGGACGAGGCGCGGCGGCCCTCGGTGGCCCTGCTGGCGCTTTGGTGCATCTTCTTCATGGGCATCGTCTATAAGCAGAGCTCCAATATCTACATCGGGGTGGCCCCCGCCGCCGTCATTCTGGCGGCGCTGCTCATCCGCCGCCCCTTGCCGGCCCTGCTTTTGGCCGCCCACGGCCTGACCCTTCTCTTCTTCCGGCCCTTCTCGGCGCCGGAGGGCTCGGTCTGGGCCGAGCTGGCCGTGGGTCGCTTCCGCTTCCCCGACCCGCTGGAGGGCCGAGAGATGATACGGCTCATCACACATGCCCAATCCATCGTACAGCCCTCCGAGCCCGTCTACATCCACAACAAGGAGCGCATGTGCAGCGACACGCTGCTCTACTTCCTCGTTTCCCGCCGCCCGGCCACCCGCTACCACGAGTTCCTTAACGCCTACGCCCGCAAGCCCGAGATCCGCTCGCAGATCGAGGCCGAGCTCGAGAGCCGGCGTGCGCCGGCGGTCATCGAGCGGCTGCTCCCGCCGGACCTGTCGGAGACGCCGGGGGTAAGCATCGCGCAGGCGAAACAGCGCGACTCCTTGGACCAATACATCCTAGACCATTACCGCAGCGTCGGACGCTATGGCTCCTATATCCTATGGCAAAGACGGCGCTGAAGCTCCGCTCGTATTTCTCCGGAAAACGCACGCTCGTTACCGGCGGCACCGGCATGATCGGCCGCGCCCTCGTGGCACGGCTCGTCGATGCCGGCGCCAAGGTGCGCATCGCCTCGCTCGACGATCCCTCGCGGGCGCATCCCAAGGCCGAATTCCTCAAGGCGGACCTGACCCGCTTCGAGGAGTGCCGCCGGGCCTGCAAAGGTATCGAGCTGGTCTTCCATCTGGCCGGCGTCAAAGGCTCGCCCTTAATGACCTCTAAGAAACCGGCGAGCTTCTTCGTGCCCACCATCTCCTTCAACACGAACATGATGGAGGCAGCGCGGCAATGCGGCGCCGCTAAATACCTCTACACGAGCTCGATCGGGGTCTACGCGCCCGCGCCCGTCTTTCGGGAAGACGACGTCTGGAAGACCTTTCCCTCCGACAACGACAAGTTCGCCGGCTGGGCCAAGCGCATGGGCGAGCTTCAGGCTGATGCCTACCGGATCGAATATGGCTGGCAGGGGGTCGAGATCGTCCGGCCCGCCAATGTCTACGGCCCCTACGACAATTTCGACCCGGACAACGCGATGGTGATTCCGTCCTTGATCCGCCGCGCGCTCGATGGCGAGGATCCCCTAACGGTCTGGGGGGACGGCTCGACGGTGCGCGACTTCATCCATGCCGAGGACGTCGCCCGCGGCATGATGCTGGTGATGGAGAAAGGGCTAGGCAAACCCGTCAATCTCGGCAGCGGCGAGGGCGTGAGCATCCGGCGCCTGGTGGAGATCATCGTCTCGCGGCTCAAGCGGAAGCCGCGCGTGGTCTGGGACAGCTCCCGGCCCGCCGGCGACCGCACGCGGCTCATGGACATCTCGCGCGCCAAGGCCCTGGGGTTTGAGCCGCGCGTGCCCATAGAGGAGGGCGTCGCGCAGGTCATGGACTGGTACGCCGGCAACCGCAAGGCGGCGCTCAAGCGCTATAACGTCTTCACGGAGAAGTCGCCCATCCCCGAACATTGATGCGACTGCTCGTGACCGGCGCCGGCGGCGGGCTGGGCCGTTTTCTATTCGAGCGCCTGGGCGGCCTGGGGCTGACCCGGCAAAACGCCGCCTCCCTGCTGCCGCGGCTTAGGCGTTCGGGGGTCGGCACCATCCTCCACTGCGCGGCAAGCCCCGCGCGGCAGGCTCGGGCCAAGCCCTTGCGCGAGTTCTTGGATGACAACCTTTTCCTGACCCGGCGCCTGCTCGAGCTGCCTCATCGCAAATTCGTCTATATCTCGACGGTGGACGTCTACCCCAAGAGCGGCTCCAGGCACGCGGAGTCGGATCCGATACGCCCCGACAAGGTCGAGGGGCTCTATGCCATGACGAAATGGCTTTCGGAACGGCTGGTCCAAGACCGCGGCCGCGGCCCGCTCATCCTGCGCCCAAGCTCGCTGTTAGGCGAGCACGCGCGGCCGAACAGCCTTTCGCGCCTGCTCGATGGCGGGCTCGTCCGCCTAAGCGCCTCTGGCGATTCGCGCTTCAACTGCGTTCGACACGAGGACCTGCTCGAATTCCTGCGCATCGCGCTGCGCCGGGACCTCAGGGGGATATACAATCTGGCCTCCTCCTCGGATATTACGCTTCTCCGGACGGCTCGAAGCCTCGGCGCCAAGGCCATTTTCGGACGCCATCGTTATCGGGTCCCCCGAGTCGACAACCGCAAGGCCGCCGCGCTATGGCCGGCCTTCCAACTCGGCTCGCTCGAGACCCTGCGCCGGAGCAAAAAAGTATAATGAAAACGTCATGAAAACGACATTGCTCATGCCGATTTTAAACGAGATCCACGGCATGAGGGCGGTGATGCCGCGCGTGCGCCGGGAATGGGTCGACGAGATGCTCGTCATCGACGGCGGCTCCACCGACGGCAGCCTCGAATACGCCCAAGAGCTCGGCTGCCGCGTGCTGCGCCAGAAGACCCCGGGCATCACCTACGCCTACCAGGAGGGTGTGGCCGCGGCGTCGGGGGAGGTGATCGTGGCCTTCTCCCCGGACGGAAACTCGGTTCCCGAGCGTATCCCGGAGCTGCTCGCCAAGATGCGCGAGGGCTACGACATGGTGATCGTCTCGCGCTACTTGGACGGCGCCAAGAGCGAGGACGATGACTGTGTCACCGCCATTGGCAACCGGATATTCACGGCCGCCATCAATTGGACCTTCGGAGGCCGCTACACCGATTGCTTGGTGATGTTCCGCGCCTTCCGCAAGGACGCGGTGGGCGATTTCCCCTCCGGCATTCCCCGGGCGGGACTAGAGCCATTGCTGGCGATCCGCTGCGCTAAGGCCAAGAGGCGGGTCGCCGAAATACCAGGCGACGAACCCAAGCGCATCGGCGGGCAGCGGAAGATGAGCCCCGTGCTCAACGGCATCGACATCATCCGCCTCATCGCGCGGGAGTATTTTTCGAGATGAGCTCTAAACCCTGGCTGCTCATCACGGGCGCCGCCGGCTTCATCGGCAGGAATCTCCTGGAGCGCTTCGCCAAGAACCCAGCCTACTCGGTCGCGGCCGTCTGGCATCAGTCGCCGCGGCCCCGGGAGCTCATCGGCGACCCCCGAATACGCTGGATACGCGCCGACCTGACGCAGCCGGCGCAGGTACGCGATGCCGTCTCGGGCGCGGACATCGTGCTGCACGCCGCCGCCACTACCTCGGGCTCCAAGGATATCGTCGAGCGGCCCAGCCGGCACGTCACCGACAACGCCGTGATGAACTCCCTGTTGTTTCGGGCTTGCCACGAGCAGAAGGTCAAGCACGCGGTGTTCTTTAGCTGCAGCGTCATGTACTCCCCGCAGGACAAGCCGGTACGCGAGAGCGATTTCCGCTACGAGATCACCGCGCCTTATTTCGGCGTCGGCTGGACGAAGGTGTACTCGGAGAAGATGTGCGAGTTCTATTCCAGGCTCGGCACGACGCGCTTTACGGCGATCCGGCATTCGAATATCTACGGCCCTCACGATAAATACGACTTGGAGAAGTCCCATGTCTTCGGCGCCACGCTCGCCAAGGTGATGTCGGCCGAGCGCGAAATCGTCGTGTGGGGAGAAGGGACGGAGGAGCGCGACCTGCTGCATGTCGACGACCTGGCCGACTTCGTTGAGAAACTCGTCACCCTCCAGAAGGAGCCCTTCGAGCTCATCAATGTGGGTTCGGGCCGCTCTGTCGCCGTTCGCGACCTAGCCGCCAAGATCATCGAGCTCTCGGGACGCAAGCTCGAGATGCGCTTCGACCGCTCCAAGCCGAGCATTCCCTTCAAGCTGGCCTTGGATTCGGGGCGCGCCAAGAAGGTCTACGGCTGGTCACCGTCGGTGTCCCTAGAGGAGGGCATTCGCCGCAGCCTCCAGTGGTACCGGGAGCATGTGGGGGCCGCCGCATGAGCGCCAAGGCCGACCGCGAGCTGCTCGGCAAGCTCTACCGGCTCATGCTCGGCATACGGCTCGCCGAGGAAAAGATCGTCGAGCTCTACCCCACCGACAAGATCCAGAGCCCGATACACCTGTCCATCGGCCAGGAGGCGGTCTCGGCAGGCCTCGCCTTGGCGATGGGCGAGGCGGACAGGCTCTACGGGACCTACCGGGGCCACGGCCCCTATATCGCGCTCGGGGGCGATCTCAAGAAGCTGTTCGCGGAGCTCTACGGCAAGGACACGGGCTGCGCCCGCGGCAAGGGAGGCTCCATGCACCTGGTAGCTCCCGAGGCTGGGCTCATGGGCTGCTCGGCCATCGTCGCGAGCACCATCCCCATCGCCACCGGCCACGCCCTGGCCTCCCAGATGCGCGGCCGGCGCTACGCGGTGCTCTCCCTCTTCGGCGACGGCGGCGTCGACGAAGGCGTATTCTTCGAGAGCGTCAACTTCGCCGTGCTCAAGAACCTCCCCATTGTCTACGTGCTCGAGAACAACCGCTACGCGATCCATTCGACGGTTCCGGACCGGCACAAGCAGACCGAGCTTTTCCGCATCGCCGAGGGGCTGGGGCTTCGGGGAGAGCGCTTCGACGGCAACGACGCCTCGAATGTCTACGCCACGGCCAAGCGGGCGATCGACGCGGTGCGCGCGGGCTCGGTCCCGGCGCTGCTCGAGTACACGACCTACCGCTGGAGGGAGCATGTGGGCTCGCAGGAGGACTATGCGGCCGCCTACCGCGCCCCCGGCGAACGCGAGGAGGCGCTGGCCCACGACCCGCTCCAGATAACCCGGAAGGCCTTGATCGAGGCGGGCGCCAGCCCGGTAGAGCTCGACGGGTGGCGCTCGCAGGTTCTCCAAGAAGTCGAGGAGGCCGTGCGCTTCGCCGAGCAAAGCCCCAGCCCCGCGCCCGGCCGACTTCTGGCCGACGTGTACGCCTCCCGATGAAAACCCTCAACTACGGCCAGGCCATCCACCGCGCGCTTGAGTTCGCCATGGAGAAGGACCCTTCCGTCTTCGTCATGGGCATCGGCGTCGACGATCACAAGGCCGTCTTCGGCACCACCAAGGGCCTGCTCGAGAAATTCGGCAGGGAACGCGTATTCGACACGCCGATCTCCGAGGGGGCCATGACCGGCGTCGCCGTCGGGGCGGCCCTAGGCGGCATGCGCCCGGTGCATATCCACATCCGCTCGGATTTCCTATACCTGGCCATGGACCAATTGCTCAATATGGCCGCCAAGTGGCGCTCGATGTTCGGAGGTGCCGCGAGCGTGCCGATCGTCGTGCGCGCCGTCATCGGGCGGAGCTGGGGCCAGGGGGCGCAGCACTCGCAGAGCCTGCAGTCGCTCATCGCGCATGTGCCAGGGATCAAGGTCGGCATGCCCACGACGCCGGCCGACGCACAACAGATGCTGCTGGCGGCCATCGCCGACCCCAACCCCGTCGTGCTCTTCGAGCATCGACTGCTCTACGACATCGTCGGCGAATTGCCCGAGCCGGATTGGGCGGTGGAATTTAAGCGCGCCGTCGTCCGCCGCCCGGGCAAGGACCTCACCATCGTCGCCAACTCCTACATGGCCGTGGAGGCTCTCAAGGCCGCGGAGTTCCTCCAGGAGCACGGCATCGAGGCCGAAATCGTCGACCCGGTCACCGTGGTGCCGCTGGATGAGGCCGTTATCCTCGGCTCGATCCGCAAGACGGGGCGGCTCATCGTCATCGACACTAGCTGGACCTTCTGTGGCGTGAGCGCGGAGATTGCCGCCCTAGCCGCCGAAAAAGCCTTCTCGAGCTTGAAGCAGCCGGTTTTAAGGCTCGGCATGCAGCCAACCCCTTGCCCGGTGAGCAAGCCGCTCGAGAACCTCTTCTACCCCAACGCCGGCACCATCGCCGACGCCGCCTTCAAGATGATGGAGCGCCGCTCGCCCGAGCTGCGCGCCCCGGTTCTGACCCACGCCTTCAAGGGGCCGTTCTGATGATCCGCTATTACCTCGCCGAGGACACGATCGACCGCAAGGACGTCGACCGACTCGTCGACTGGCTCAAGACATACCCGAGGCTCACCCAGGGGCCGCTGGTCCGGCAATTCGAGGAGAAATGGAGCCGCTGGCTTGGGGCCCCGCGCTCGGTGTTCTGCAACTCCGGGTCCTCGGCCAACCTGCTGATGTACTATGCCCTGCTGCTCTCGGGCAGGCTCAAGAACCGCGAGGTGGTCGTGCCCTCCGTCGGCTGGGGCACCTCCATCGCACCGGCGATACAGTTCGGTTTCGAGCCGCTGATCTGCGAGGCGGACAAGGACACCTTCGGCCTCGACTTGAACCATCTCGAGGCGCTGCTTAAAAAGCACAAGCCCTCCTCCGTCCTGCTGGTTCAGGTGTTGGGCGTCCCGCACAAGATGAAGGAGCTTATGGCCCTGAAGAAGAAATACAAGTTCTTCCTGATGGAGGACGCCTGTGCCGCGATCGGGGCCGCTTATCAAGGCCGCCATGTCGGCACCTTCGGCGACATGGCGAGCTTCTCATTCTATTTCGGGCATCAGATGTCGACGATCGAAGGCGGCATGGTCTCGACCTCGGACAAGAAATTCGCCGACCTGCTGCGCTTGACTCGCGCCCACGGCTGGAGCAAGGACTTAGACGCCGAGGCTCATCAGGCCTTGGTCAAAAAGCATCGCATCGATGATTTCCATACCCCATTCGTCTTCTACGAGCCTGGCTTCAATCTCCGATCGACCGATCTTAATGCCTTCCTGGGCCTGGGCCAGGTCGACAAGCTCGCCTGGATCATCGAGACCAGGCAGCGCAACCATGCGATTTACTCCCGGTTGCTGGGCGCGCGCTTCTACACGCAGAAGCCGGAACCGGGGTCTACGGTGTGCAGCATTTCTTTCGGCATGCTGGCCGACGACGCCAAGCAGCGCCGAGCCATTGTGAGCGCCCTGGTGGAAAATGGGGTGGAGACGCGAATATTTTCCGCGGGCAACCTGGGCCTGCACCCCTTCTGGGTCAAGCGATTCGGCAAGGCGAGTTTTCCCATGGCCGATCGCATCCATCACACGGGACTATTTTTGCCCAATAATCCGTCGCTTTCTACGGATACGGTCGAAAGCATCGCCAAGATTGTCCTGGAGGCGGCCCGATGACCCCCACGATCCGGCGGGTGTTGATCACGGGCATCACCGGCTCCGGCGGCAGTTACCTCGCCGATCACATACTCGAGGAGCATCCAAAGGTGGAGCTGCACGGCATTACGCGCTGGCATACCTCCTCGAGCCATCGCGATCTCTTCGGCGGCCGGGCGATACTGCATGAATGCGATCTTACCGATCTGCTCTCCGTGCTCAACGCCGTGGAGAAATCCAAGCCGGACGCCATCTTCCATCTGGCGGCGCACGCCAACGTGCGCGCCTCCTTCGACACCCCGGGCGCGGTTCTCACGAACAACATACTCGGGACCAGCAATCTCTTCGAGGCCGTGCGCCGGTGCAAGCTGAACCCGCTGATCCAGCTCTGCAGCACCTCCGAGGTCTACGGGCAGGTGGATCCCACGGACCTGCCCATTAAAGAAGACGCGCCTCTGCGACCCATTAGCCCCTATGCGGTTTCGAAGACCGCCCAGGACCTTTTGGGCTGGGGCTATTTCAAGAGCTACGGCATGCGCATCATCCGCACGCGGATGTTCACCTATTTCAATCCCCGGCGCACCGATCTGTTCGCCACCGCCTTCGCGCGGCAGATCGCCTGGATCGAGCAGGGGCTAGCCAAGGAATTGCGCCACGGGAACCTGAACTCGGTGAGGACCTTCATCGACGTACGCGACGCGGTGCGCGCCTATTGGGAAGCGACCCTGCATTGCGTCCCCGGCGAGGCCTACAATATCGGCGGCCGCACGACGATGACGGTGGGCGACTGCCTCGAACGCCTCAAGGCCCTAGCCAAGGTGAAGATCCCGACTCGGCAGGACCCGGCGCTGATGCGCCCGGCCGACGTGACCCTGCAGATCCCCTGCGTGGACAAATTCGTCAAGGCCACCGGCTGGCAGCCCCGATACGATTTTGACGACAGCCTGCGGCATCTCTTGGAGCACTGGCGCGCCGAGGCGAGGAGGGAGAAAGCGGCATGATCCAACGGGTGCTGGTCACGGGAGGCGCGGGCTATATCGGCTCGGTGCTGGTCCCGCTGCTTTTGGAGCGGGGCTTTAAGGTCACGGTGCTCGATAATTTCCTCTACGGGCAAAACAGCCTGCTCGACTGCTGCGGGCGCGAGGGATTCGAGATCGTGCGCGGCGATTGCCGCGACGAGCGCCTTCTCTCCGAGCAGCTCAGGAACGCGGATATACTCATTCCCCTGGCCGCGCTGGTGGGCGTCCCGGCCTGCGACCGGGACCCCGTCGCCGCCGAGACCACCAACCTGGGGGCCGTGCGCTCACTCTGCAAGCTCGCCTCCAAATCGCAGCGGATGCTGTTCCCGGTAACCAACAGCGGCTATGGGATCGGCGTGAAGGGCAAGGCCTGCACCGAAGAAAGCCCTCTCAAGCCGCTCTCGCTCTACGGCCGCACCAAGGTGCAGGCCGAGGAGGCGGTGCTCTCTCGCGGCAATTCCATCGCCTTCCGCCTGGCCACCGCCTTCGGCGCCTCGCCGCGCATGCGCATGGACCTGCTCGTCAACGATTTCGTCCACCGCGCCGTCAGCGACCGCGCCGTCGTGGTGTTCGAGGGGCATTTTCAGCGCAATTACATCCATGTCCGCGACATTGCCCGAGTCTTTTTGCACGGCATCGAGCGCTTCGACTCGATGCAGGGCAGGCCCTACAATGTCGGCCTCGAGGACGCCAATCTCTCCAAGCTCGAGCTCTGCGCCATGATCCAAAAAATCGTGCCGCAATTCGTGTTCGTCGAGGCCCCGGTGGGCGAGGACCCGGACAAGCGCGATTACATCGTCTCCAACGCGCGGCTTTTGTCGACGGGGTTTAAACCCGAGTGGAGCTTGGAGCGGGGGATACGGGAACTGGTTAAGGCGTATAAGATACTCAAGGGTTTTAATCCTTATGCCAACGCATAAACGGCGGCCATGATCATCAGCCGAACCCCCTTCCGCATGTCCTTCTTCGGCGGCGGGACCGATTACCCCGCCTGGTTCCGCGAGAACGGCGGCTGCGTGCTGTCGACGACGATCAACAAGTACTGCTACATTACCTGTCGCTACCTGCCCCCCTTCTTCGACTACCGCAGCCGCATCCTCTACTCCAAGGTCGAGACGGTGCAGGACAACGGAGACATCGAGCACCCGGCGGTGCGCGCCATCCTCAAGCATTTAGACATTAGCCAGGGAGTCGAAATCCATCATGACGGAGATCTTCCCGCCCGCACGGGACTGGGCTCCTCCTCTTCCTTCGCGGTCGGCCTGCTGCACGCCCTGCGCGCCATGCGGCATCAGCCCCGCGATAAGATGCAATTGGCGCAGGAGGCCATACACATCGAGCAGGAGATCCTCCAGGAAAACGTCGGCTGCCAGGACCAGGTGATCGCCGCCGTAGGAGGCCTCAATCGCATCGATTTCCATCCCAACGGAAAGATCGATGTCGACCCCGTCACCATCAGCCCCGCGCGGCTCTGCGAACTACAGGAGCACCTCCTGCTCTATTTCACCGGCTTTTCCCGCATCGCCTCCCTGATCGTGAAGGAGCAGCTCAACCGCATACAGGACACGAAGGCCCAGCTCAAGCGCATGCAGGCCATGGTGCGCGAGTCGATCGACATACTCAGCGGCGGCGACCTCGCGGATTTCGGCCGGCTGCTCGATGAGGGTTGGTCACTCAAGCGCACGCTGAGCTCGAAGGTCTCCTCGCCCTTCATTGACGAGATTTACGAGAACGCCAAGGCCTGCGGCGCCCTGGGCGGAAAGCTGCTTGGAGCCGGGGGAGGTGGCTTCATGCTGATCTTCGCCCGCCCTCAGGACCAGCCGAAGATCAAGGAGCGCCTCAAGAAGCTCATGCGCATCCCTTTCCAGATCGAAGACGACGGAAGCCGCATCATCCTCTACCAACCGGACGCGCAAGACGGCGCACTTCCTGAATCTTGATGGTGGATGCCGTTATCCTCTGCGGCGGGCTCGGCACGCGGCTGCGCGAGGCGGTGCCGGACCGGCCCAAGCCCATGGCCGACGTGGGCGGCAGGCCGTTTTTGGAGCTGTTGGTCGACTGGGTCGCCGGTCAGGGCTTTAATCGGATCATACTCTGCGTGGGCCATCGAGCGGACATGGTGCGGGCGCATTTTCGCTCGGACTCGCGCCGCGAGATCCTATTCTCCGAGGAAAGGGAGCCTCTAGGGACCGGAGGGGCCCTGCGCCTGTGCCGTCCGCATGGCGCGAGCGATCCTTTCCTGGTACTCAACGGCGATTCTTTCTGCGACATAGACCTTCACGCGATGCTTCAGTTCCACGCGGAGAAGAAGGCCGCTGCCACGGTGGCGGCGGTGCGCCCGGACGGGCGCGAGGATGGGGGCAATATCGCGGCGGGCACGGACATGCGGGTTTCGGCCTTCGCCGAGAAAAAGAAAACCGAAGGCGCCGCTTGGCTCAACGCCGGGGTCTACGCCTTGGGCTCCCGCGTATGGGACTTCATTCCTCCAGGGCGCAGCTCCTTAGAAACGGACGTGCTGCCCAAGATGCTCCTTGCCGGCGTCTACGTGTTCGCCACGAGCGCGACCCTCTTCGATATCGGCACTCCCGCGCGGCTGGAGGCCTTCCGCCGCTTGAGGTCATGAACCTACTCTTCATCTGCCACGAGCTTCCACCCATCGGGGGAGGCTCTGGCAACGCGGCCCTGGCCTTGGCCCGCGAGCTTGCCGTGGAGCACTCCGTGGTGCTGCTCACTTCCGGCTATCGCGAGTTGCCGGCTCAAGAACGGCATGGACAACTCCGCGTGCTGCGCTTGCCATCACCCAGGCGTCGCGTCGACGGAGCCAGCCCCATTGAACTCGTCGCCTTCGCGGCCCTCGCCGTCCGGGAGGCCTCGCGCCTGCATCGCGAACGACCCTTCGACGCCGCCGTCGCGGTGCACGCCACCGCGGCCGCATGGGCGGCGTGGCTCTTGCGCAAGCGGCGCGGCATTCCCTACGTGCTCGCTTTGAGGGGTGCCGACGTGCCAGGCTTCTTCCCGGAAATGTACGGCTGGATGCACCGAGCATCCTCCTGGCTCACTCGGCGATGTTGGGGCAGCGCCGCGGCGCTGGTGGCCAACAGCGAGGGCTTAAAACGGCTGGCCGAACGCACCGCCGCGCCCTTGGGACGCGCCGTTAAGCTTATCGAAAACGGCGTCGACGCGGATTTCTTCACGCCCGCGGCTTCCATGCCCCAGGGGCAGGGCCTGTTCGTCGGAAGGCTGAGCCGGCAGAAGGGCCTCGAGCCGTTCTTCGAAGCGCTGCGCCTCGGCGCGCCGAGGCTGCGCGGCCGGCTGCGCCTTGAGATCGTAGGCGTAGGGGAATTGGCAAGCACATTAAGTCGCCTGGCCGAGGACGGCTTGGCCGACATCGTCTCTTTTTCCCCATGGATGGACAAGGAAGCGCTGCGTGAAAGATACCGGGCATCCTCCTTTTTCGTTTTTCCGTCGTTGGAGGAAGGCATGTCCAACGCCCTGCTCGAGGCGATGGCCTGCGGGCTCCCGGTACTGGCCGCCGACGTCTACGGCAACAAGGGCTTGGTCGAAAACGGGGTCAACGGCTTCCTCATCCCGCCTGATGATCCGGCCGCCTGGGCCGAAGCCCTCTACCGCATGGCGGCCCTGGAACCCACCGCCCTTAAGTCCATGGGCCAAAAAAGCCGCCAGAAGGCGCTGGGCAAGAGTTGGGGAGAGGCGGCGCGCCGCTATGAATCACTGCTGCCCCATCCCGCCGCGTGGACCCCCGAGCGCGTCGCGCGTTTCTTCGACCTGTATCAGGCCCAGGGCGGGCTAGAGGATAACTATTTCGGGAGGCAGAGGGGAGCTGCCCTGCTGCGTTTCGTGCTCCGCCGAAGCCTCCTGCCGCAGCCGGCGCTCGATGTCGGCTGCGGTCCCGGCTATTTTCTCGAGTATCTGGTCGCCGCGCGGATCCGCTGCGCCGGCGCCGACCTGTCGGCGGCCTCCGTCGAGCGGGCGAACCGGCGGCTGGGCGGAAATCCATATTTCCTGGGGGCGCACCGGATGGGCGATGGCTTTGCGCTCCCCTTCGAGGACGGGGCCTTCCAAAGCGCCTTCCTGATGGAGACGGCCGAGCATCTGCTGCCGGAGTCGATTGCGGCCGTGTTCGGCGAGCTCCGCCGGGTATTGGCGCCGGGTGGCCGCCTGGTGGTCACTACGCCTTACCGCGAGGACCTGCGGGATTCCTCTTTGCTATGCCCGCATTGCGGCGCCACCTTCCACCAGATCCAGCATGTCTCTTCCTTCGACGAACGCAACCTGCCGGAGCTGCTCGAGAGCCACGGCTTTTCCTGCGAGCTGGCCGAGGCACCAGCGCTTCTTCCAGACTGGCGCATCTGGCTTCGGGCGCAGGGTGGACTCGGGGCATCGGCGGCGGCATGCCCCGAATGCGGGAAGGCCTTCGCGCCGCCCGCTCCGGGCCTCCTAAAACGGGCGCGGATGCTGCTTCGGGAGCTGCGCCATCTAGTCTGCGTGGCGCACCGGGCGCCTGGCAAGTAGGACCGCAGACGTAACTTTCAAAGACTCGTCCTTTGGGTTAAAGTCTGTGCTCAAATAGGGCCGAATCCGCTCGAAGGCCTCTTCGTCGCTGGCACGCTCAAGGACTTCCACCACGAATCCTTCAGACGACAGCAGGCGCAAGTGATCTGAAAGCCGCCAGCGAGGGAGATCGCCGGGATCGAGCCAACGACCCCAATGTTTCCGGGAGAACTGAAGAAAATGATAGGGATATTTGAAGAAGTGATCGCGATAGTCGACGATGTGAAGCATGAAGCCGTCTAACTTAAGCACCCGCCGAAGCTCGACGAAGAGGTCTCGAGGATCCCTCACGTGCTCGAGCACCGAATGAGAGAGCGCGACATCTATGCTTTCGCTGGCAATGGCGCGAATGGAGTCCAGCCGGCGCACTTTAGAACCCAACGCCGACTCCGTCAAGCCATGACGCTCACACGCTTTCGAAAGCAGGCTCCGGTCCAGGCGCGCGTCTAATTCGGCCGTGGGCTCTAGCCCCCATACGGCTAGAGCGTCGCGCGCTGCCAATTCGTAGGCGGTGCCATTGGCATGCCCCGCCCCGATTTCCAGCACGCTCAGGCCTCGGAACGACAATCCGGCAGCAGTCAGGTGCTTCTCGTAGAGCGAAACCACCTCTTCCGGGACGCTCTCACCGAGGCTGGGCTCATAATAAGGCAGAAACGAGGAGAGCCTGCGGACGGCATGCTCGCTCAAAAGAAACTTGCGAACCAGTCGGAGAGCGATATACTCGGCATTTTCCACGATTCTCACTTGGAGGCAGCCCAAGGAAGGGATTCGGTGGAACGCCGCTCCGACAACGCCCAGGCGCCCAGGATCCAGAAGAAAGGCAGAGCTGAAAGATGGTAGCGTGGGATCGCCCAGTCGTTGGTGATATGGAGCGACGCGTATAGAATGGGGCCCCCCAAGAGGAGTTGCTCACGCCAGCGACGTCGCAGCCGCCAGGCCCCCCATAGGCCGAAGGCCAGGGTCACCGACTGTAGGATGAGCAGGGCCCCTTTAAAGGCCAGCGGGAGCCAGCGGTGCGCGGTGAAATACTCTTGGTTAGTGAGATTGATGCGGAATATCCCGCAGTGGCTCGTAATCCAGAACTTGGCCAGGCGATAGGGCATCAACGACAGCAGCCTCGGCCAATTCGAGCTCCAATTACGGATCGCGAGCTCGCGGAAATGACGGTCGCCATCGGCGCTGTTGAAGTCCCCTTGTGGTCGAGCAGCGAGCGTCTCTTGGAAGTCGTAAGGGTAGTGCTCGAGAGAGCCGATCCACCAGGCATGGCCGGCGTCACCGCTTACGGAAGTCCAGCTATGAAAGCGCAGGCGGTTGCGGACGGCCCACGGGGCGAGCGTAGACAGAAAACATATGAAGAAAACCGCCCAGAGCGCTGCACGCCGCCGCCAGGCTCCCCCCAACGATAAGAGGGGCAATAGACCCAGGGCGTAGAATTGATGCGCGGGCCGGCAGAGCACGGCGGCGCCAAGGAGCAGCCCCGCCATGGCGTAGAGCGACGCCTTCTCGCGCTTGGCGGCGCGGACGATGACAACGGTGAAGAGTAACCAAAGATTGAAGAATAAGGTCTCCGAGAGCAGATAGGCGCTCATACCCACAAAGAGGGGATGCAAGGCATAGATAAGGCCGCAGGCCAAGGCCGGTCCCCAAGCCATGAAGGCGGCGGCGATCAGCGCGACCCAGATCGTGCTCAGGGAGTCGACGACCGCCTGAGCACCCAGGACGGGCTCGATCCGGCCGCCGGCCAGGCGGAAAAAGCAGGAGACGAACAACGGGTAAAGCGGAGGGCGGCGCAGGGTAGGCGCCGTGCCGTCGATCGTAAATCCCTGCCCTTGGGCCAGATGCACCCCTATGCGGACGTAGTCGTAGCTGTCGGGCATGAGCGGGTCGATCGCCCGCGAGCCGATGACGGCGACGCGCACGGAAAAAGCGACCAGAAAGAGAAGGGCGGCGCGTTTAAACGGCACGGGAGACGCTCCTGGCGGGGCGGGGCTTGGGCTGCGCGGACGGATTGACGGCGATGAAATCGCCGAGGGCCAACACGTCGAGATGGCCCTGCGAGAAGGCGCGCAACGCGTCGGAGGGCGAGCATACGATGGGCTCCTCGTGCATGTTGAAGCTGGTGTTGATGAGCACGGACAGCCCGGAACGTTTCTTGTACTCTTGGAGCACCTTAGCCATCGACGGGTTGATCCGCTCCTCGACCACTTGGGGACGCGCCGTCCCGTCGATATGCACCGTCGCCGGCGCCTCCTTTCTGCAGCGCTCCGTCGTATCGTAGGTGATCGTCATGAACTCGGCGGGATAGGCCGTCTTCTCGCCGTAACCCTTGAGGTATTTGCCGGCATCCTCCCGCAGCAGTATCGGAGCAAAGGGCATGAACTCGGAGCGCTTGAGCCGGTCGTTGAGCCAGTCATTGATGGAGGGATCTGTGCCGTGGCAAAGGATGGAACGGTTGGCCAGCGCCCGAGGACCGTACTCCATCCTTCCAGCCACCCGCGCCACCACCTTCCCGGAGGCGAGCTGCTCGGCGATCTCCCGCTCCACCTCTGGGGATTTGTGGAACGGAAATGGGTTGCGCCGCAGCTCTTCCTCGATCGCCTTGTCGGAATACTCCGAACCCAGGTAGACGTCCTTGAGCCGAAAGGGCCTGGCCTTCGCGCCCGCCTTGTTCATCAGCTCTGCGTTATGCCCCAGCGCGGCGCCCAACGGGATCCCACCGTCGCCCATGTTGGGGTGTATGAAAACGCTCTCTACCCCGTCTATTTCCGCGACCCGCTGGTTGAGCCGCACATTGGCGAAGACGCCTCCCGCCAGGACCAGATCGTGGATACCCGCGTCGGCGATCATCGTCTTGAGGTAGGCGGTGACCAATTCCTCGAGATGGGCCTGTATCCCCGCGGCGATATCCTCGCGGCTGAACCCCTTGAGCAGCTTTTTGAGCCTCTCGGTCTCGTGGCGGAAGAATCGACCTTGATTAAAAAACGAGCGCCGACTAGGGTCGTAGCGGATCTCCGCCTCGAAAATCTTCTTGGTGGCCGCAGGGTCGCCGGCGGCGGCCAAGCCCGTGATCTTGCCCTCGTGCCGGCCGGGGATGAAGCCGCAGAGATAGGTAACGTACAGGTAGTAAAAGCCGATCGAATGGAACTCCGGGATCTGGAAGAACGGGGTCATGGCGCCATCCTGGCCCAGGAAGACGCGCGAACAGTAGCCGTCCCCGGCCCCGTCTACCGTCACGACGAGCGCGCGGTCCTTAGCCCCCGTGTAATAGGCCGAATAGGCGTGCGCCGTGTGATGGTCATGGAAGGAGATCGGCGCCGAGATGCCGAAGCCGCGACGGATGAGCTCCTCGAAGCCCTCCCAGCGCTTGTTGGGCGCGGCGCGGTAGAGCGCGTTGCATACCTCGATGCCCCACACCGTGCCGAACATGTACTTGAGCAGCCCGAGCCGCTCGAAGAAATCGACCGCCTGAAAGCCCTTGGTCTTAAAATCGCCGAGGATGAAATCTTCCCAGGCCTGATTCTTGCCGGCGATGACCACGTGCTCGACCTCGGACGGCTTGATCCCGGTGTGGCGGAAGGCCTCGGCCAGGCACTTCTCTGGGAAGCCCGCGTAGCCCTTGACGCGGTTGTAGCGCTCCTCGTTGGCCGCGAAGAGTATGCCCATGCCGTCGACTAACGCGACCCCAGCCTCGTGGCCGAAATGCAGGCCGAGCGTGATCATTTGTAGTTGGGGCAGCCGACGCACTCCGGTGGCTGCTTGTCGTAGAAGTCCGCCCGGAAGCGTCGGAAGGCCTCCGAATTCCATATCTCCGAGAACGGGGTCTCGAAGATGTTGCCCATATTGAGCACCGAGGGGTTGTAGATCGTGCAGCAGGGGGTCACGTAGCCCTCGGCGGTCACCAGAGGGCTGAACCAGGGAAGCTGGCATTGGCCGAGATCGTTGGAGGACTCGCCGAAGGCCTCGGTGATGATCTCGATGCGACGCCCGACCCTCCACCCGCGCAATTTATCGAGGAAGGCCTCGACCTCCGGCCGGCTTAGGCAGGACTCGCCGACCACGGCGTCTCCCAGCGTGTTGTTGAGCAGCTGGACGTAGAGCACGTCGACGCCGATCTGCTCAGAGCGAGCCACGAGATCCTCCATGGCCGGGGCCGTCTCCTTCATGAGTATCGCACGAAAGGAAAGCAGTGGCCTACGCGCGCCGGCCGCGCGGCGCAACTCCACGAAGCGCGCGACGTTCTCGGCGATCTTCTTGATCGAGGCACCGGCGCGGGTGTAGGCGAATATCTCCTCGTCGAAGCTATTGACCGAGACGGAGAGGTTCGTCAAGCCGGCCTCGATCATCTCCCGGGACTTGTTCTCGGTCAGGGCGGTGCCGTTGCTGTTGAAATAGGTCGATATGCCGCGCTCAGTGCAGTAACGGATGATGCGGGCTGTGTCCTTGTTGAGCAGCGGCTCGCCGATACCCTGCACGACCACGTAGACGAGGTTGGGAAATTGATCGAGGACATGCCTGGCCTGCTCGAAGCTCATGTCCGCCTTCTGGTAGCCGTTGTAGGCCAGGCTGGGGGTCCCGAGAGGGCAGGTATTGCAGGTGAGGTTGCAGCGGTTGGTGACCTCCAGAAATAGGCATGGGGGCGAATACCCGACGCTGGGCGGGTGGCGCCGCCGCGCCACCTGCGCCGAAACGCGGGCCAGATTGAGCAGTCCCGACACTCCCTGATGCGCGACGACGCGAGTCAGAAGACCCGGACCGACCTGCCGGTCGAGCTTCTCCTTGAGCCGCAGCAGATAGCCGATCATCGACTAATCGGTATAGTACCAAATCGCTAACGGCGGGGCAGGGCGTAGAGGCGTATCGCGGGGCCGGTGCGCCGCCCACGCTCCGGGAAGAACTCGGCCAGAAGCCGTCCCTGGCGCTCGAGCCCCCCGACGAAAGCGAAGAATTCCGATAGGCCCCAAGCCCCGAAGCCCGTAAGCGCCACGTACTCGACTCCAGCCTTTTTGGCCGCCGCGAGGCCGCCACGCACGTCGAGCACCGGCTGCGCCGCCGCCGAGAAGGCGGCGTGGCCGGGATAGGAACGCAGGTCCCGGTAATCACGCGCGACGCGGTATATGTCGTAACCCCCACCCGGATGCCCCGCCAGCATCATCTCGTAAAGCTTCTTCTTCGGATGGCCCGCGCGCGCGGTCTGCTCGAGCAGGCGCTCGAGCATCGCACGGCTGAGGGGCAGGCGGGGCGAGGCGTGCTCCTGGTCGAGCAGTAGCACCGACGGCTGGGGGATATGCTCGAGCATCCAGGCGGCCGAGAGCGTTCTCGTGTCGGGGAGAAGCAACACCCGGTCGAAGGCCGCGCTGGCCCAAAACCCAGGCAGGGACGCGGCGAGCGCGACGGCTGCCGGCCACAGGCGATGCCGGGTCCAGGAAGGGCCGCGCGCCGCCCAGGACAGGACGGCGTCGACGCCCGCGGAGGCGGCGAAAGCGAGCCCGCCGAAGCAGGCGATGAGATACCGGAGCCAGGAACCGTCCGGCGAGCCAGAAAGCGCCAGCACGAAGGCGCCGATCGGCAGCAGCACGAGCAAGGCCCATTCGCGGCGCGCGCGCAGCATGGTCAGGACGCCGAGCAATAAAAGCGCTCCGCCCGTCGGCCAAGGCCCGGAAAAGAGCCATATATTGCGCAGCACCGTCTTGGCCCCCACCGGCTCTCCGACGCGGCCTAACGCCATCATATCCTCCACGGCGAGGCGGAAGGCCGGGAAATCAAGGAACAGGTAGGGAGAACCGATGAAAAGCGCCGCCGCGAGAAAACCATAGGCCGCGGCCAGGTCACGGAATTTGGCGGCCCCGGCGCGCAGCCGCCGCGACAGGAATGCCGCCAGGGGCAGCGCCCCCAACGGCAGGGCGGTGTATTGCGTCGCGAAGCAGAAGCCGACGAAAGCCCCGCATAGCCACAGGTCCCGCCGCTTTCCGTCGAGGACGAAGCGCAGCGCGAAGGCCCAAGCGCAGGCCGACAGGAAAAAGAGCATCGACTCCGGCTTGCTCGCGTGCGCCGCCTCCACCAGCACCGGCGCGGCGGCCAGGAGCGCTGCCGCCGTCCACGCCGCGGTCCGGCCCCAGGCGCGGCGGCAGCTTGAATAGACGACGGCGATGGCCGCCACGGAAAACGAGGCGGCGAGCACACGCCCGATCAGCACGAAGGAACCCGGATCCCAGGCGAACAGGACGCCGAAATCCCGCACGCTCCTGAGGAGACCAAGGCCGGACCAGATTAGGTAGTAGATGCCGTAGGCGGCGAATAGCACGTACATCCACAACGTCGGATACTTGAAGAGATGGGGATGGAGGTTGCCGCCGCCGAAGGATACCGCGATGCTGACGAAATGGGGCTCGTCGGCGTTAAAAATCGCGGGAAGGCCGTAATGGATCGCCGTCAGGCGCAGCGCTGCCGCGACGGCGAGGATCGCCCAAAACATGAAGACGTTATTATACAATTTGCCCGTGCAACGCCTGGCGGCGGCCGCCGCGCGCATCCCCGAGACGGCCTCTTTCGCCCTGGCCCTGATCCTGCGGCTGGCCTTCGCGGCGGCGTTGGGGCATCGCCTCTATCAGATCGACGAAGGCGCCTTCGACGCGGCCGCGAGAAGCTTGGCGGCCTCGGGAACCCTCGGCCCTACGCCGACGGTGCTCGCCCCGCTGCCCCCTCTTTTCTTCTCGCTTTTCTATCGGCTCGCCTCGACCCCCCTGGCCCCCCGCCTGGCCCAAGCCGCGCTCGGGGCGCTGTTCGTGCTCTTGCTGGGCCGGGCGGTCCGGGACATCTCCCGCTCCGAGGCGGCGGGGAGAATCGCCGCGGCGCTCGCCGCTATCTACCCCTTTTACGTCTACTATTGCGGGATGCTCATGAGCGAGACCCTTTATCTTTTCTTCTCGGTCGCCGGGCTCTGGGCCTTCTGCCGCCTGCTGCGCGGCGGCGGGAGGATGCTCGACGCCTTGGGGGCGGGAGGCGGGCTGGCGGCGGCTGCCCTCTGCCGCACCGAGGCTGCGCCGATCGCGGTACTCGTGTTCGCCGCGGCCGCGGGATTCTGCGCGCGGCGCCTGCTTTCCCGCAGGCTTTGGGCCGCGGCGCTTTTCGCCTGGCTGCTGCCGCTGTCCTTATGGTGCGCCCGAAACCGCGCCGAAACCGGGAGATTCACGCTCGATACGCACGGAGGCATCACGCTGCTGCACGGCACGCTGCTCTTCGAGCATAATGAGATCGATACCGAGGAAGCCATGCGGATTTTTCGCCAAACACCCTTATACCAGGCGACGCGCGGACTGCCCGAGGCTGATCAGGACGCGGCCTTCCGGCGCGCGGCTTTCGAGCATATGCTCGAGAACCCGCGCCGCACCCTGGGCCAGTGGGCACGCAAAAGCGTGAGTTTCTGGCGCTTCTACCCGCGCGTGGATAAGGCCTACGCCCAAAGCCCCACCAGCAAACCGGACATGGGGCTGGGCCGCTGGGCCTTGGTGGCCGTCAGCCTACTTTTTGAGCCCTGGCTGATATTGCTGGGGGCCTTCGGCTTCTGGGCCCGCGGCCGGAAGGCGGAGTGGCTGCCTTTGTGGCTGTTCGTGCTGGCCACGATGGGCATACACGTGCTCAGCGTCAGTCAGATGCGTTACCGGCTGGCGGTGACACCCTGGTTGATGCTCGCCTGCGCTACCATGGCCACCAGCGCTCCCGGCGCGCGGGAGTCGCCAGGGCCGAGTGGAGCGCATCAAGAACGGAAGAGATCTTGGTGACATCCTCTCCCCGACATCCGTCCTGGGGACAGACCTTCGACACCATGCAATCGCTGTTGGCATAGCGGTAATCGGGCTCACCGCGCACAAGGACTCCTTCGATCTGCAGCGTCCTGGCGTTGAATACGGCGCTGCCTGAGTTGCCGTGATAGGTATCCAGATCGGTGACAAAATATCCCCGCGGGGAGGAGTCCCGCACGGAGGCGCCTCCCGATACCTTGGTCGGGATGCCGGAAGGATGGCCGATGACGAGCAGGGGCGTCCCGTTTTCGATATGCCCGGTTTCGTTGACTCCGAGAGGCGCATGACCCTTCACGGGACGGTCCAAACGAACGAGCGCCCAATCGGACCCGTCCTCATAGATTCCCGTAAGATAATCGTACTCGTCCCTGCCGTACTGGGGGAAACGGGTGCTGACCAGCCCGGCGCAGCCGTAGACCTCGCTCAACGGCACGGCCAGAGGGGCGTACCCCCTCTTTTTGATTTCGAAGCCGAACACGAATTTCGTGCGATAGCAGCTGTCTTGCGTCGGCACGCAATGGCCCGCCGTCAGCACCAGGTCCGGCCCGACCAGCGCGCCGGAGCAGAACGCCCCCGTCGGCTGGTCGAAAAACGGCTCCTCCGAGCATAGCCTGAATTCATGCCCGAAGACGTCCGTCTTAAGGAAAGCCCAAAAATCGCCCGGGATCATGGGACTCGAGAATCGGCGCGGGCGTCTCTGCGTCACGTTATCGGCGTTGAATAAGGCGACCGTCGAATCCGCCAGCCTTCGGATTTCTGGGTCGTCGATCTCGTAGAGGTCCTTGCGGTCATCCTGCCCGTAAATGACGGGCGGCGGCCTTTTCGGCTCCGAAAGCTCCTGCGCCGAAGCCCCGAAGTCCATCATAAACGCTAATGCCGCAAACAAGGTTCTCATATCAATCACACATGAGCGCCTGACCCGTCTCGCAATCGTGATGACAGCCATGGGCGAAATAGGTCTTCGAACCCTCCAGGCACATACGCGGCAGGCCGAGCGCCTCGATGGCCCCCAGCCGAACCACCCCGATGCCAGTCCCGCCATCCGGGTCGTAGGCCTTGAAGGTCCAGCAGTCCCTGCCGGCGTCATACGCGTAATCGCCGTCGTAGCTAAACGAGATAATCCCCTCGATTAAACCCGTATTCCGGTTGAACACCCCGCTGCCCGAGTTTCCGTGAAAAGCATCGATCGCCGCCATGAAATGGTTTACTGGGCTGTCGTCTCGCACCGCTCCATTGTCGGCGATCTTGGTGGGCAGGCCCGAGGGATGGCCGATGACGACGAGCGGCGTGCCGACCGGGATATGCGCGCTGACGTTCATGCCGATCGGCTCATGGCCTGCGACGGGCCGATCCAAGCGTATGAGCGCGTAATCCTTCTTGACGGCCCAGTCCATTTGGCGCTCGACCAGCTCGGCGCAATCGTACACCTCCTCGGTCGGCGCGGTCGAGGGGTATTCCCCTTCGCGCCTGACCGCGAAGCCGAATACGAATTTGGTGGCTGCGCATTCCTCCTGGTCGCGGACGCAATGGCCCGCGGTCAGGATCCGGTCCGGGGCGATCAAGAAACCCGAGCAGAACGGCCCCAGGGGTTGGTCGTAGAAGCGCTCTCCCTGGCAAAGGGGGTGCCCTTCCCACAACGGAAGCTGATCGTCGGCCGGCAGGTCGGGGTTGAAAACGGGCATGTAAAGCGTAGCCGCGCTGTAGAGCTCCGTCTTGAGCGCCCACCCACCCTCGATCGGCATCAATTCCTCGGCATCGAAAAGCCCCACCGTGGAGTCGGCCAAGCGCAGCAGCATGGGGTCACGGACTTCATATAGGTCCTTGCGATCGTCGACCCCGTAAATCACCTTGGGGGGCCTGGCTTGCGCCGAGGCGGCCAGAATCGCGAGCGCCCCGAGCGCTCCGAAAACCCTCACCACGGCCCCCGATGCGGCCACGGCGGGCTCTGGGGCCATAAGGCGCTGACGGTGGAAGCCCGATTGACCCCGATACCCGAACCCTCCCCCGGCCCGTACACCTTCGCCGCGTAGCACTCGCGGTATTCGTCGAACTCGTAATCGTTGTCGTAGCTAAACGAGATGATACCCTCGATCCAACCCGTGTCGCGGTTGATGACGGGGCTGCCGGAATTCCCGTGGAAGGCGTCGACATCCGCCAAAAAATAGCTCGAGATCCCATAGCCCGGCCGCGCGACGCGTACCGTCCCGTTCTCGGCCACCTTCGCCGGCAGGCCCGAGGGATGGCCGATGACCACCAGTCGAGCGTCGTCCGGTACCACGCCGCCGAGATTAGTCGACAACGACTCACGACCTTGGACGCGCCGGTCCAAGCGCACCAGGGCCCAATCGGCCGATTGCACCTCGCTGAAGGCGTGGTCGATGAGCTCCGCGCAACGATACACCTCGGAGCTGGGGAACTCGGTGGGATACTCGCCCGCCCGCTTCACGTGGAAGCCGAAGACGAATCTCAGTCCGTCACAGACCGTCTGGGAAGGAACACAATGCCCGGCCGTCAAAACCAGGGCGGGACCGACCAGCGCCCCGGAGCAATAGGAAGCCGAGGGTTGCTGGTAGAAACGCTCCTTTTGGCATAGGAAGCGCGCGTCTCCGTAGCGAGTGGCGGTGAAGCCCCAAGCCCCGTCCGGCTTCTGGGTCAAGGCGTCCGCTTGGAAAAGGGCCACGGTCGAGTCCGCCCAGCGCAGGATGCGCGGGTCGCGGACCTGATACAAATCGAGCCGATCATCCTGTCCGTAAATGACAGGCGGCGGCCCCTTGGGCTCGGCCTCAAGCGGAGCGGCAATAAGGCCCAGCAGCCAAAGGGGGTTCATCGGGGCCGCCCTCGCTGGAAAATCGGGTCGTCGGGGTCGGGTATATAGGGTGCGACAGCAGCGATCTTCGTGGCCCCTTCGCCGCTGCAGCCGTTTAGGGCACAGGTCTTGACCCGGGCGCAGCGGTCCTCGCCGTACGGGTAGTCATAATCCGACTCACCGTCGACCAAAATTCCCTCCACCTCGAGCGTCCGGGCGTTGAGGACAGGGCTGCCGGAATTGCCGTGGAAGCTGTCGAGGGTGGTCGTGAAGCGGTTTAGGTCCTGCACGTCCCGTGCGACAGCGTTGCCGGCGATCTTGGTCGGCAGGCCAGCCGGATGGCCGATGATGAGTATGGGGGCTCCGGGTTCGATGTAACCCGTCCGGTTGATCCTCAGCGGCGCATGGTCCGGGACCGAGCGGTCCAGGCGGATCAGCGCCCAGTCGGGCAGGGATGCCGGCTGGGGCGGCGTGGGGTCGGGATACGGCTCTATCTTGCGGCGTGTCGGGCTGTAGGTCCCGCCGCCGAAGCCGCCGCCAGTGACCGGGCCTTCCACATAACCGCGCGCGACGACGGAGCGGCAGGCGTAGACCTGGTCGCCCGGCGCGCCGCGGGGGTATTCCCCCTCCTTCTTAACGCTGAACCCG
Source organism: Elusimicrobiota bacterium (assembly GCA_041694815.1). Classification (GTDB taxonomy): domain Bacteria; phylum Elusimicrobiota; class Elusimicrobia; order UBA1565; family JACRDR01; genus JBGFSC01. The sequence goes on from JBGFSC010000047.1 coordinate 69,540, forward strand.
AATACGAAACGGATCATCTCGCAGGCCGCTTCGGAGGCGACGCAATGCCCCGCCGTCAGTACCAGGTCCGGGGCCACGAGAAAGCCGGAGCAGAAGGGACCCACCGGCTGATCGGCAAAGCGCTCCCCTTCGCAGAGGAAGGCGTAATCCCGATATACGCGCGTATCTAGGTCGAACCAGTCGACGTAACCTGGGTCCAGGCGCGGGGTGCGGTCATCGGCGGGCGCCTTCCAGCGGCGCACGTTATAGGTCCAAAAAAGCCCGACCGTCGAATCCGCCAGGCGGCGAAGCGCCGGGTCTTCTATTTCGTAAAGGTCTTTACGATCGTCTTGCCCGTATATGGTCGGCCCGGGCCGGGACGGCGGGGCCCCGGTCGGGGCGCTATATAAAGGAGAGCCTGCCAATAAAAAGGCTAGCGCGCGCAGGATAGGGGGGGGCACCTCCCGAGTATAGACCCGGTTCCGCTATGGCGCAAGGCCCATTCTCGCGAGAAACCTAGAACTCGTCGCGCGAAGCGCGACGAGTCACGCGCCCGAGGCGCGTAAAAGCCGCCGTTCAGACTCGAGGACTACTCGTCCAAGCTGAACGCCTTGATACCGGCCGGGTCGCGCTTTTGCGCGAGGAAGCGCAGGTTCACGCTGAACCAATGCGTGTTGTAGAGGGAATCGATGCTGTACTGGAAGGCGTAGTCGATCGAGATGCCGGCCGAGCGCGTATCCCACGCGTAGCCGAAGCCCGCGGTCGGGTCGTAGGCGTTGGCGCCGGCTCGCAGCCAGAACCCCTTGTAAGCCTTCCACTCCCCGCCCAGGTGCACCTTTAGGTTCTGGTCCCGCGCCTTGACGAAGTCCAGGGCAAGGCTCCATTTCGGATTCGGCGAATAGGCGGTCCCTAACACGTACTTGGTCGTGACCGGCTCGCTGTAGCTATACTCCGCGCCGATATTATCGTCGCTCAATTTCCAGTCCAGCGCGCCGCTCAGGTCACGGACCAAGAAACCTAGGTCGAATTTTCCCCACCGCGTCTGCGGCAGACGGTAAATCGCCCCGACGTCGAAGGAATTGCCGTCGGCGGAGGCGGCGTGCAGTTTCTGCGTCAGGATCTTGCCCGTGAACCCGACTGAAAAATTCTCGATCGCCTGCAGGCCCAGCGAGAAATAGTAGGCGTGCTCGGAGTTCTCGAAGTTGCTTTGCGGCTGGCCGAACTCGCTGCGTCCCTCGATGTTCTTGGTGGCGAAGGAGGCGAGGCCCCCTGCCAGCGCGATGTAGATGCTCTGGGAGCCTTGGCGGAAATCCCAACCCTCGTGCCGGATCGTCCAAGGCAGCAGGTAGCCGACGAAGTACAGCGACCGGTCGATTCCGAGCACGCCGGAATTCGTCGCCAAGGAATGGGCGGGCACGAAGGTCATCAGCCCGGGGTTGGCGAGCAAAGCCGTCGCGTCCATGGGCTCCAGTGCGGCGCGGGCCTGGCCCATGGCGATGGCCCTCGCCCCGGCGACCAGGTCAAGGTAGGCCGCAGCCCCCTTGGCGTACCCGGAATCCTCGGCAAGAGCGGTGCCGGCGGACAGCAAAAGAACCGCGGACGCGGCGGCAAGTCCTTTCAACGCCCGACCCATTTGAGCACCGCGATCTTGCCGGTAGCCGAACGCTCGCCCATGCTGACGCGGTAGAGGTAGACCCCGTTGGCGACGTCCGCGATCGGCCAATTCACTTCCTGCCAGCCGGCGCCCGGGGCATTGACGCTCAGGGTTCGGATGGCGCGGCCCGCGGTAGTAAAGAGCTGGATCTCGGCGGAGCCGGCGGACTCGGCGTAAAAGGTTATTTTGGCGCTTCCCTGATGCACGGGATTCGGGTAGGAAAAGCTCTGTAATTGATTGCCGGCCGAGAGGACGGAAGGGTTCGTCGAGGCTCCTGCCTCAGTCGTGTCCGTCACGATGGCCTGGAAGTAGGAGTCGGCGCGCCCGGCCGCGACGATCCGGACGGTGTAGGTCCCAGCGGGGAGGCTGCCCACCGCGTAGGTCCCGTCGGTCTGCGTCGTGGCGGCGCCGATCTGCACGCCTCCGTTGAGCACCGTCACCGCGGCGCCGGCGATGGGGACGCCGTAGATGTCTGTCGCCTGGCCGTAGACCGCGTTGGGAATATTGGTGAGGAAAACGTTGCGTAGCACGTTCACGGAGCTGGCTCCTACCTGCGTAATCACACTGAAAGTCTGAGTACCCAGGTTGCGGCCCACGGCCTTCACCCTCCAGTCCACCTCGGCGGTGGCCGAGGACGCCACCACTCCGCTGCCGGCGACTACCTCGATCGGCTTGGTGGCCGTCTCGCCCGTATCCAAGGAGAAGCCCGGCCTAAGGCGCAGCGTGGCCTGCGCGCCTGAAACGGCCGAAGCGGTGACGTTCGAGAAGAAAGCCGATACGACGAAGGGGGATGGATGATACACGTACGAATTCCCCTGCACCTCGCCCGTGAGTTCGGCCGGGGCAAACAGCCCTATCTGGAAAGGCGACCAGTTCTGGAAGGTGTAATCCCCCAGCCCATAGAGGATGGCGAAGCTGGTGGTGCCCCCCGGCAGGAGATTGATCGCCTTGGCGTCTGGATACCCCCACCAAACGATCACCGAACTGTCGCTGTCGGGGCTGGATCCGGAGATCTTGCCGTCGTTGTTGTTGTCGAGGAAGGAGCGCGTGGGATCGACCGTATAATCCCAAGCGCCGCTCGAGATGGGCCAGTAACCGAATACCAGCCGATCCGGAGTCTTGTAGCCGATATTATTAAAGGTAAACAGCCCGATCGCCGTCGGGTTGGCCAGGCTGTCGAAAACGAGGGTCGTCAATGGGATGCTGCTGACGTTCACGGTGGCCGGGTCGTTGTCGAACTGCCTGTCCTTGGTGATCTCCCCTACGAAAGGGACCCGGAAAGGCGCGCCGTCGTTGGATCCCAGCATCGTGTCGAGCTGCACGCGCAGGCCGACGTTGTGGGCGACGCTATCGAGATTAGTCAATTGGTAGAAGATCTCCACCGTATCCTGGTTCCGGGTGCCCCTAGACTTAACGATGCTTAAGCGCTCGGTGACGCGGATATTCGCCGTCGTGATGTTCACCGTGCCGACCATGCCGCTCAAGATCGCGCCGGTGCTCGAGCCGGTATGGATGGAGTAGGAGGTCGCGTCCACACGGAGCATCGTGTCGCTCGTCGAGGCGCCGGGGTGCCCGAAGAGCAGCTTGCGCCCCGCCCCGTCGCCGATGGTGAATTTGCCGTCGTCCTTGAGCGTGACCTGAATGAAAGAGTTATTGTTGGTGACTGTGGCGGCCGGGGCGAAGGCGGTCCGCGCCGATTGCGTCGCGTAGGACGACTTGGATTGGACGGGAGCGTTTTGGGCCCAAAGAGGCGACGCGCAGAGCAGCCAAAGCACGGGAGCCGGTCGCATGCCGCTAATACGTAACAGGAACTTCAAAAAAATGCAATACATTCTTAGGTGCCTGGGCGAAAGTCAATCCCTGGCACCTAGGCCACGCTTAATCGAAAACGCGGTAGCGGAGTATGGCGATAAGCACCCGGATTCCATCGCGCCAGAAGCGGATCTTCTTGCCCTCAGCCCTTGAGCGGGCCTTATAGGAGACGGGGACTTCCTCGATGCGGCAGCCGCTTCTGACCAGTTTGGCCGAGATTTCCCAATCATAGTCGAAGCCGTCGCTCTTAAACGTGATCCGTTTGAGCCGGTCGGCCTTGAATACCTTGAACATCGTCGCCCCGTCGCTTAAGCGGGTGCCGTAGAGCAGATTAAAAAGCGTGGTGAATAAGACCCCGCCCAGGTTGACGAAGAAGCCGTAGAAGCGCTCGAGCCCCTTGAATCTCCTGAACTGCCAGTGCTGGGGTGAGGTGAGTACGCGGGAGCCGAAAACCATCTCGCAGCGCTCTTTTAGGATCGGCTCGAGCACAGCGGAATAATCGTCGGTCGAGTACTCCAGGTCCCCGTCCTGGACCAGCACCACGTCGCCGGTGACGAGCTCCAGCCCCGAACGCACGGCCGCCCCCTTGCCACGCGGACGGTCCTCGAAAACGACGCGCACCCCCTGGCGACCCTCGTAGGAGCGGACGATCTCGCGGGTGCCGTCGCTCGAGTGGCCCTCGACGATGATGATCTCTTTCTCCACCCCGTGGATTTGAGTCGCGAGCACCCGGTCCAAAAGCGCGCCCACCGTCGCTCGCTCGTTGTAAACGGGGACGATGATGGAAAACTTCACCGGTGCTGCTTCAGGAAAAAGGTCAGTATGTGGCCGATGCTCAGGTGCAGGTCCTCGATGACGCCGTACTGGTCGGAGGCGACGAGTATCGGCAGCTCGACGAGGCGCTTGAGCTTGCCGCCGTCGAATCCCAAGAGGGCAGCGGTCTTGGCGCCCCGCGCCCGGGCCAGGCGGGCGGCGCGCAGCAGGTTGGGCGAGTTCCCGCTGCCGCTGACGAGGAGCACCACGTCTCCCCGGCCCACGAGATTCTCCATCTGCCGCGAGAATATCTCGTCGAAGGATAGATCGTTGCCGATGGCGGTGATGAGAGAGGTATTGTCGGCTAGGGATAGGCAGCGCAGCTGCTCGCGTCCCGGCACGGACGCCGTTTTCGAGAGGTCGGTGGCGATATGCGAGGCGGTGGCCGCCGAGCCGCCGTTTCCCATGACGAACACCGTGCGCTTCGAGCGTCGCGCGGCGAGCACCCATTCCGCAAGCCTGCCGACTCCCTCGAAATCGAGCTCCTCCCATTGGGCTAGAGCCTGGTTGCGGTACCAGCGGGCAAAGCCCTCGGGCGAAAGCCCCCCAGGCCCGGTCTTGTGGATACGGCCGGGCAGAGTCCCTCGAATCCTGTTATTGGCTGACATAGATGATTTTGGAGCCCTCCGGCTCGAAGCGGAACGGGATCTCGCGCCAGCCGCGCAGCACGCGCACGACCTTGGCCCGCTTGGCCGGCGGGCAGAAGAGCAGGAGGAACCCTCCGCCCCCCGCGCCGAGTATCTTGCCCCCCACGGCCCCGGCGCGCCGGGCCGCCTGGTAGGCCGCGTCGATGTGCGGCGTGCTGATGCCTCCGGCGAGGCTTTTCTTGAGTTCCCAGCCCTCGCGCAGCGTCTCGCCGACGGCCTCGACGCGCCCTGCCTGCAGCTCGCGACGCAGGGACTCCGCCTGGCGGCGCATGGCCTCGAGCGTCTCCTCATGCGCCTTGTACTGCGCCCGCGCGCGGCGCAACAACGGTGCCGCCCGTCGGGTGACGCCGGAGTACAGCAGCGCGAGGTGCTCGCCCAGGCGCTGGAAGGTACGCACCGGGCAGATTAGGGGATCGACGCGCACGCTCTCGTCCGGCATGAACTCCATGAATTGGAAGCCGCCGTAGGCGGCGATGTACTGGTCCTGCTTGCCGATGGGCTCCTTGAGCCGCTCGATTTCAACTTCGCAGGCCTCGCGGGCCAGTTGCTCGGCCGTCCTAAACTCTCCCTTGAAGGCGTGCAGGGCGTGGAGCACGCCCACCGTAAAGCTCGAGGAGGATCCCAGCCCCGTCCCGCCGACCACGTCGGCCATCGAGGTGATCTCCACGCCCTTTTCGATGCCCGCTTTGCGCAGGCATTCCCGCAGCAGGGGGTGCTGCACCTCGTCGACCTTCGACACGAGCTCGGTGCGCGAATACTTCAGGATGATATGGTCGTCGAAATAGCGGTTGACCGTTACGTACATGTACTTGTCGATAGCGGTCGACACCACCGCCCCGGCCGAGCTGCGGTAGAATTCGGCCAGATCCGTGCCGCCGCCGGCGAAGCTCACCCGAAACGGCGTCCTCGAAATAATCATGCCCGCGCCGTCCGTCGACTGTCTTCGATCACCCATTCGGCGGCACGCAGCACGTCATCGCAGATGCTGTCGGGCTTGGCCGGGAAGCGGCCGTCCTTGCCGGCGTTTCCCGTGCGCACAAGGACGGCGCGGCAGCCCGCGTTGCGGGCGGTTTGGATGTCGCGGGTCGAGTCGCCGATGAAATAGGACCGGGAGATGTCGATGCCCAGCCGCCGCGCCGCCGCGCCGAGCATTCCCGTCTTGGGCTTGCGGCAATCACAGTCGCGCCGGTAGCGGGGGTCGCTGGCCTCCGGGTGATGCGTCTCGGGGTGGTGCGGGCAGTAGTAAAGGGCGTCTAGCTCGGCCCCGCCTTCCTTGAGCAGGGCCTTGAGCCGCTCATGGATGCGGCCGAGCCCTTCCTCGTCGACGAGCCCCCGGGCGACCACCGGCTGATTGGTCGCGAGCACGACCAGCGCCCCAGCCTCGCGCAACCGGCGCACCGCCTCGGCGGCGCCGGGGAGCAGGCGCAGGTCCTCCGGCCGTGACACTAGCCCGAGATCGTCGGTGAGCACGCCGTCGCGGTCGAGGAAGGCGGCCCATTTGCGGCTGCGCGCGAAGGATTCGGCGCGCTCCGGAGTGCCGATGTCGACGATCTCCTCGCCGCAGCGGTAGGCCATTAGCTCCAGCCCCTGCGCGAGCGCCGCGGGAAAAATGTCGCGCCCGAAATCGCTGGGGGCATCCTTGGGGACCAGCTCGAGCAGACTCGGACGAAGCACCCAAACAGCGGCGCAGGCCAAGTTCTCGAAGGCCTCGCCGGGGGCGGCCCGAAAGAAAGCGGTGATTCGGTCACCCTCGGTCCGGACCAGGTCGGAATCGAGTGGGTGCCCGCTGGGATGGACAACGAGGGTGGCGGCGGCGGCGTGGCTTTCATGGAAGCGCAGCAGCTTGGCGCAGTCGAGGGCGACATAGAGGTCTCCATAGACGACAAGTACGTCGCTCGAGAGCCCCAAATCGCGCACCGCGCCGGCCGTCCCCCGCGGCTCCTTTTCGACCTGGTAGCGAAGCTTGAGCCCCCAGCGTGAGCCGTCGCCGCAGTGCGAACGGATCATCTCGGCCTTGTAACCGAGGCACAGGCATACGTCCCGCACGCCAGAGCTCTGGAGCCACTCCAATTGATGCTCGAGCAACGGCTTGCCGGCGAGCGGCAGCATGGGCTTGGGAACCTGGTCGGTCGCCGGGCGCATGCGAACGCCGCGGCCGCCGGCTACGATGGCCGCTGGCAGCATTCCGGAACCCATCTTAGCAATTAAGGAGTGGGCGGGGGCAGAACCATCGGCCTTTCTGGTTTTAACTCCGAGCGCTGCAGCTCCACTTCCTGGAGCAGCAGGCTGGGGTTCACCGTGGAGGTCGGCAAGGATCCCGACGCATGTTCCGAGAGGGAGTCAGTAACTTCGAAATCGTCGCCGGCCGCGAGTATGCGGCCCGCCAGATCGAGCGGAGTGCCGACCAAGTCGAGATCGCGGACGAGAGTCTGCCGCCCGCTGTCGGTCTCGACGAGGTAAACGCGCGTCGGGACCAAGCGCAGGGCTTGCTGCTGCCCAGTCTTATCCTGCTGCCTCCAGCTGCGCACTCCCTGGATGTAGACCCCGTACGGCTTGCCGCGGCGGCGGCATTCCTCACGCAAGAGTTCCAGCAGGTGGGGCTTGGAAAGAGGCCGATTCGAACGGAGAAATAGATTACCCGCCCGGCCCGTCGGCATCAGGCCGGGCGCCGCGCGCCCATGCCCGTTGGAGCGGCCGAATCCAATGACAGGGTGCCGCGAGAGCAGAAAGCCGCGCAATACCCCATTCTCCACTAATACGGTTCTGCGCGGCTCCACGCCTTCCTCGTCGACGTGATAATGCCCGAGCAGGGCGCGTCCTCGGAATTCACGCAGGGTCGGATCGTCCTCGAGACTGAGGAATGGCGGCATCACCGCCTTGCCCAATTTGTCGCGGAATGTCTGGGCCCCATCCGGATCGCGCTGCTGCTCGCCCGAAAGCCGCAGGGCGAAGGCCTGCAGGACGGCGGCCCCCACGGACGGGTCGAGCAGGGCGGGGGCGTTGAAGGGAGACGTGGAAGAAGCCTCCGTGAGGGCGGCCATGTCTTCGGCCATGGCCTGGATCTCGGCGGAAAGTCGTTCTCCCTGGGGCAGGCCCGAGGCGTCACGGGCCATGTAGGAACGCGCTAGTTTCGTACGCATGCCCTCGGGGCTCAGGCCTTCCGCCTCCAGCTGCAAACGGAACCAAGAATCCCCATAGCGCACACGGCTTCCCTCGGAATCGATGTGCAGGTTGCCCAACGCCTGCCAGCTGAGCTCGGCCTGGGAATCGAGCACGTGTGTCCTGCCGGCCAAACCTCGCGACGCCTCCAGGCACGCCTGCCGGCCCGCCCCCTCGAAGGCCTCCCGCTCGCGCTCGAGATCCGGCCTTGGGAAATCACGGCGCAGCGGCGTCTGGCGGCTGCGGTCATCGGTGTCGTATTCCGTCGGCCCACGGCGCACGCGCAACGCCTGCTTGCGCAGCAGGGCCGCCGCGGCCTTCTTGTATTCCGCGTCCAGGTGGAACCACGTGAAGTGCCTTACGGAAAGTTCGTCCGCCCCGTCGGGCATCTCGCGTCCCTTGAAACCCTCCGAGGCGCCTAAGGGATGGTTATCGAGCTCGTAGCCGCCAACCCGCAGCTCGGGCGTCAACAGGCGCTGGCGGCTGGCGGCGGAGCTTTTCAATCCTCCCGCCGAGCAGCGATGCTCGCCCGAGAGCACGTCGGACACTCGAAGCCCGATGTAATACGGAAGTGGGTATCCCTCCTGCCGCAGCGAGCTCGTCGAGCGGGCGATCTCGCGCGCGAGGGCTTCCTCCAGATCCGCGGAGGCAGGAGCGGCCAGCACGCAGCAGAGCAAGAAGGAGAGGCTACTTCTCATGGAACGGAGAGGGAAGGAGGGGTGGGCGCGAGCGCTCCTCGGGCAGGCGCTGCAGCTCCACCTCCGACAACAGCAGGCTCGGGGCGATCTGGTTGACGGCGACCGAGCCCGATTCGGCGCCGCAATTGAACGGATTGGAGAGCTTGCTGTCGTCTCCGGCGGAAAGTATCCGGCTGAGCACCACGAGGGGGGTGCCCACCATCTTAACGCCGCGCACGGGCGTCTCCTCGCCCGTCTTAGCGTCTACGCGGAACACCAGCCGCGGGCGAACCTCCAAGGTTTGCGCCGCGCGACGGTTGTTAGGGTTCTCGCCGCCGGAGGAGCCAACCAGCCGCAGGCCGTATGGTTTTCCCCGCGCACGGCAGAGGGCCATCAGGCGGCGCTTGAGCTCCGCGGGGCTGACGGGCTCATGCGGGATCACCATCAAGTTCCCCATCCGCCCGCTCGCATGATGCACCGCGTCGGCACGCCCGTGCCCGTTGGAGCGCGCAAAGCCACGGATCGGCCAGCGGGACATGAGGAAATTCCTCAGAACGCCGCGCTCTACGAGCGTCACGCGCTGTGCGGGCACTCCCTCGTCGTCGTAGGTGTAATGCCCGTGCAGGGCCTGTCCGTGGAACTCCTCGAGAGTGGGGTCGTCGACCACACTCAAGAACGGGGGCAGGATGGTCGAGCCCACCTGATCGCGGAATACCTGGCTCTCGTTCGGATCCCTCTGCCTCTGGCCCTCGAGCTTATGCCCGAGGGCCTCGTGGAAAAATACCCCGGCGAACTCGGGGTCCATGATGGCGGGAGCCGAGAACGGGGCTTGGACCGGGGCCTGCCTCGCGGCAGAGAGCTCCGCGGCCAAGGTGTCGACTTCCCGCTCCAAAGCCGCCGTCGCGGGAAGCTCGGAAGCCTCGCGCACCGTCCACGCGCGGCGATTATCTAGGCGCATGCCATCGGCCGCGCGCGTCCAAGCGCTGAGCACGAACAATAACGGCGTATGCTCGCTCGGTGCCGCGATGCGGGTCCCCTCGCTGGTAAGCAGGTAGCGCCGCGAACGGCTCAGCGAAGCGAAGGCGTAGCTGCCGTAGACGAACGGGTAGCGTTTGAAGCGCGCACTGGCGGCCTCCAAGGCAGGCCGTAGCGAGTCGATATCGGCCTCGGGAGCCTGCGGCAGGAAGGCCTCGCTCGGGGGCTCCGCGGAAAAATCGTCCAAGCGCTCGCGGTCGAGCTCCGTGGCCTTGCGGGCCTTCTTGTCGAGATAATCGGCCACGGCTGATTTATAGGATTCGTCGGTAAGTTGCCAGAGCTGGTGGCGCAGCACGCCGGCATCTATCGAGGCGGGACCCGATCGCCCATGGTAGCTGAGGTCGGTGTTATCGAAAGCGGGAGAGCCAAAGCGCGTCTCCACGTAGAGCGTGCGGTCGCGTTCTACGCCGCCGCGCAGCTGGGCCCCGAGCGCGTAGACCAGGCGTTGGGAACTCTCATCGCTTAAGCGGTAAGCGATGAAATAAGGAGGGCCGAAGGAGTCCAAGCGCAGGCGCTCGATCGATCGATCCATCTCCGCGCGCATCGCTGAGAAGATCGCGAGGTCGGCGGCCGTCGGCGTGGAAGCGGCCGAGGCCGGGCAGGCCAGGACCGCGATGAGGAACGCGAGGCGCATGACTTACTCTACCAAATAAAGCGTTCTGCCCTCGGCGACGGCCCTCGGAGCCATGCGCAGCGGCAGAGAGAAGGGGCGCCAATCGGGAGGTAGGCGTTCGGGCACCACGGCCACCGGCTCGCCCGAGCGACGCAGGGCATCGATACGCTTGGCCAGCGAGGCCCGGTCGTGGTAGCGCAGGCTGAGCGTCTTGCGGTGGGCGAAATAGGGGACGTAGACGCGGTCGACCCCTTCGGCTAGAATCCAAGTATCCTCACTAGTCTCGCGCCCGACCCAAAGACTGTATTGCAGATCGGCGTTGAGCGCAGGATCCGCGCCCGGACGTATCACACGGGCCCAGTTCCATAAGCCCAAGGCCGCCGCGGCTAGGCACGCGAGTAGCGGGGCCCGGTCGAAGGGGAGGCCGGAGAGGCCCAACGCGATCAAAAGCCACAACGGCGCCAGGTCGCTGTAGCGGTAGACAACGGTTCCCGACTCCCAGGAAAGATAGAGCAAGGCGTAGCCTGCCAGCCAGGCCACGGCGAGTCGGACGGGCTTAGATCCCAGCCCCCCCTTGATCGCTCCCCATGCCGCCAGGCACCAACCGAGCGCGCCCGCCCAGACGCCGGCGCCGAAAAGCTGCAGCGAGCGCGTTAGCCAAGTGAGTAGGTTGGGCATCGAATAGCCGCCATGCCAGTCGAATTGGCGGTCGACCGTGAGCGCCGCGCTGCCCAAAAGCCATACCCGAAGCTCCTCCCACGAGCCTGGCCGCATGATGAACGCGCCCGCCGCGAGATACGCCGCGCCTACGGTGGAACCGAGGGCCAGGAGGTATCGCCGCCGGGCGCAGGTATCCTTAAGCAGCCAAATCGCCGCCGGAGCGAGCATCAAATGCCCCACATGCCCCAGGACGGCGCCAGCCTGGAGCAGCCCGATTATGATGGGCCTCTGGCTTGGCCGCAACAGCTCTACCGCGGCGCAGAACGCGAAAAAGGCGCCCAGGGGATAGACCTGCGCCTCCAGCGACCAGCGCCAGTAGACATCCGACACCGCCAGACACGCGGCGACGCACGCTGAGAATCGCCGGTCAAAGCCAGAGCGGCGCATCATGAGGAAAAAAGCTCCCACCCCCGCCGCTCCCAGAAGGGAGCTCAATGCCTGCAGCGAGAGGAGCGCCGGCCCCGAGTACCCCAAGATCTTCCAGAATTCGAAGAAGAGCCAGCCTAAGAATCCGTAGGCGAGATGGTTGCCGTGCACGAGATGCTTGAGATCCCCCAACTCCACGGCGATGGCGCAGGCCACCCCGTCGTAATTGTAACGGGCGGCCGGGAAACTCAAGTACAGTCCCGCCACTAGCACGAAGAGGAGCGCGGCCCAACGGACGGGCCGGTCTAGCGGAGACACCGTCGAATTTCGCGACCTGGATGAATCGCGACCCCGTCGATCATGTAGCAAGCGCGCGGCGATACCAGGCGATGGTCGCGCGCAGGACGCGGTCGGTCATCTCGGAGAGGCGGGTGCCCATGCCCCCCGCCAGGATGGCGACTTTCATCGAAGGGAGATTTTAGCAATTCTCACCGCGGCGCGCTCCGCGGCGAGGGCGGCGAAAAGGATGATCCAGGTCATGACGGGAATGCGGTAGCGCAACATGGTAAATATCAAAGAAAAAGTGAAGGCGACCGAAGCCACGAAGAGAAGCGGGACGATGCTCTCTTTTTTGCGGCGCAAGCCCAAAACCGCACCCAGCAGCCCCAATGGGATGATCCAGCCGTCCGACAGCATGCCTACCAGGCGCACCTGCCCGTATGAATGGCCGGAGCCGTACGACCGCGGCCTGGGCCAAAGCCGCCAGAAGTCCACGAAAAACCGCCACGCCCAGATGCGCAGGTAGCCGAGCGGGTGCTCGCCCACCCAGTTGAGCCCCGCCTTCCAGAAGTACTTCTCCCGTTCGATGGGATCGAGTCCCCCGCTGTTCTGGAACACGGAATCGTTTTTGATGATCTCTTGGTGCTCGGCAAGCCCTCCCAATTCCTGAGGGACAACGAGGTATTCGTAAAAGTTTCCGCCCGCACCGCAGGTGTTGCCAAAAACGAAGCGTTGGAAATGGATGTAATTGCGAATGGGCCAGAGCGCGTACAGCGGAATCAACGCCGACAAGAACAGCCCAGCCCTCCGCCATTGCCATCCGCACTTGAAGTCCCACGCCAAGAGCAGGAGCGGCGCGAGGATCAAGCCGAAGGGCAAGAGCGTCGTATCCGTCAGCGCGCCCAAGGCATTGATGATCCCGGAGAGCCAAACCCAACGGGGCCGCTCGAGCGATTCCAATAAACTCCAAACTCCCGCCACACCGAAGAACACAAGCAGGGATTGGCGCATCGCCTGGGCGTTGTAAAAAATGAAGGGAGGGTACAGTGCCGCTATCGCCATCGCCAGGGTAGCGGCGCGCTCGCCGAACAGCCGGCGGCCGCAGAGGAACAAAAGCCCGATGCCCAAGGCCTGCGCCAGCGTGTTGACGACGAGCACCGCCGCGTAATTCTTTCCAAGCAGTTTGAAGCCCAAGCCCAGGTATACCGGATATCCGGGTTCGCGCCAGGCCGTCACCTTGCCGTCGGACCCCTTTAAGGTCCAGGAATCGGCGAAGGCGGAGGCGATGGTCGCGTAATCGTCCGGGTGGGCCAAAGGGGCGCCATGCGGCTGCGGCGGGCGCGCCCATCCGTAAAAGAGGCGTGCGGCGACGGCCAGGCCGAGCAGGGCCCAATGCAGCCGGCTCACGCCTTGAATTTCCTCAAAGAGGATAGGATTTTCTCTACGTCGGCGTCGGAGAGGCCCGGGTGCAGGGGAATGCTCAGGGCTTCTTCGTTCAAACGCTCGCAGACCGGCAATTTTGCTTTGGAGCCGTAAATGGGATTTAAGTGCAGCGGATGATAGCGCAGCGTGGTATAGATGCCCTCTTGATAGAGGAATTTGGCCAGCATGTCCCGACGACCGCCCGGCACCCGGATGCAATAGGTGAAATAGGAATGCCTGTCTCCGGCCGGGACATCCTTAGGGAGCTTGAGCCAGGAAAGCCCCGCGAGCTCTTTTTGATACAGCTCCCATATCCAGCGACGCCGGGATTGCATCGCGTCGAGCTTGCGCAATTGGGCCAGGCCTATGGACGCGGCGATGTCGTTGGGCAGCATCTTGGGGAAGAAATCGGTAACGCTGTATTCCCACCAGCGGTCTTTGTTGGCGGAGGCTTCGAATCCCGATTTGCCGATCCCGCAATAGCGCAACTGCCTCGCCCGAACGAGCCGGGCCGGGTCCTTGGCCGTCAGCCCGCCTCCCTCTCCCATAGCCAGGTTCTTGATCGCGTCGAAGCTGTAAATGCCGATGTCGCCCAAGGAGCCGCAAGCCTTGCCCGCCCTGCGGGAGTCCACGGCGTGCGCGGAGTCCTCGATGATGGGCAACCCCAAATCCGCGATGGGCTCGAACTCGACCGGAAGCCCGCCGTAATGGACCACCATCACCGCCCTGGTCTTGGGGGTCCGCGCCTTCTCGATGCATTCGCGTGTCACATTCTGGGTTTCGTAATCGACGTCGCAGAACACGGGCGCGCAGCCGCAGAGCACCACCGCGTGCGCGCAGGAGATCCAGGTGAAGGAAGGAACGATCACCTCGGAGCCCTGAGGCAGGTCCAGGAGCTTCACGGCCAGGTGCAGGCTGTTGGAGCCGGAATCCAGCAGCACGAAGCCCGGCAGGCCCAGCCGGGCCGCGAACTGCCTCTCGAAAGAGGCTGTCTTGGGACCAATGCCCATCCACTGCGCCTCGAGGCTGCTGCGCACCTCCTCGAGCTCCTCCTTTCCGACCAAGGATCCGAATACGTTGATCACGCCCCCCCCTTCGCATAGGCGCACGGGGAGAATACGTACCAGTCAAGACGCATCTGGTAGTAGTCCCCCTTGTCCTCGGCGATGCTGAAACCGCATTTCTGATACCAGCCGACGGCGGGATTGCCACAAAGCACCTTGCAGCCGATCTCCCGGGTATGCTCGGCGGCGATGAAGCTGCACATCAGGGTCATGGCGCGGCGCAGCACGCCGCGCCCAGTCGCCTGGGGCGTGCCAATGATATTGTAGCAGTCGGCCGCACCGCCCAAGAGCCTAAAGCCCATGCATCCCGCCTTGAGGTTTTCCCACTCGACGACGAACATGTGATCGTCCGGGCGCGCCAGAAAGCCCTCGTACCAGCGCCGCTGCATCTCGGGCGTAATCTCGTCCTTGAAGAAAAAGGCCCGGCGGTTGGCGTTCTTCCAGACTCGAAGATCTTCCAAGTCGGACTCGTCGATGGAGCGCAGCGATACGTCCAAGGAGGGTCCCTCGAGGACCAGGCGGGCTTTCACGAGCCCGGGCCTCCGCGCTCGTAAATCGTGAACGCCATATTCGCGAAGACGGAATTGTCCCTTGCCTTGGCCCAGCCCGGCTCCCAAGGCCTGAACTCGGCCGCCTTACGGTAGCCCGCCTTCGAGGGGTCCCCCAAGGCCTCGCGTCCACTTTCGCCAAGAACAAGGAAACGAGGAGACTGTCCGGGCTTGAGGGACTCCAGCCGGTCCGTGATCACCCAATGGTAGCGGTCGAAACGCAGCGGCGGCGTATGCGCCGGCTCGGGGTAGCGGGAAAGCCCGACCCTGCTGCCGGCGGGCACATGCGCCTCGATCCAAGCGGCCGCCCGAGCCCGAGTCGATGACGGCCCGGAGTCCAGCCGCATATTTTCCAGGGCGGCGACGCCGCGCAGGCCGGTATCGGCTAAGAGCAGCGCCGCGGCCAGCGCGCGCCAGCGCGGCTTAAGGCGCCAGAGCAGATCGACGCCTAAGAGCACGGCCACGGCGACGAGGGGATAGTAGAGCCGCAAGAACCCGGGAGCGGTGAAAAAACCGAACCGCACGAAGATCGGTACGGCGCAGCCCAGCACCGTCGCCGCAAGCAGGCGGCGGCCGCCCACGCCGGAGGCGAGCGAGCCAAGCACCCCGGCGGCGGCCACTATCGCCAAAAACGGACCCATGCCGATCCAGAACGCCGGCAGGAATGCCAAGAGATGCTCGGGTCTGCCGCGCATGTCGACTCCTCGGGTCTCCCAGATGAAATCCTCGAAGGCGAAAACCAGGTACGGGTTAAATAGCAAGGCGACGGCCGCGGCGGCCAAGCATCCCGCGGCAGCCGGCCGCCATTCGCCGGGCTCGGCCTCGCCCGACGCCTTGCGGCCGGCCAATAGGAGCAACGGAAGTGCGAGCAAAAACACCAGCGAAAAGTTCGCGCCGACAGCCATCCCAGCGCAGGCTCCGCAGAGCCAATAGCCGCGGCGCCGCCGGAAGGATACGAGGAACCAGCAGGCCGACAGCGTCCAGAACGCGGCGAATGGATGCGGCTTGACCACATGCGAATTGTCGACGATGTTCGGGCACAGCGCGAAGAGCAGCGCGGCCAGGACTCCCGCGGCCGGCGAGGCCAGGCGCCGGCCCATGGAGTAGATCACCCAGAGACAACCGATCTGAAACAGGAGAACGAAGAGGCGTCCGCAGAGGTAGAGCAGGCCCATTTCCTCGGGCCGAAGCAGATAATATTCCACCTCCGGCACCAGTCGGCAGGCGCCGAGCCAGGAGACTGCCTTCAAGAAAGCGCCCAGCGGGTAGATGAAGGCGCCGCCGTACTGCACGTACAGCGGCTTGAATTCCAGTTTCCAAGGGCGCATATGCGCCAGGATAATGAACGATTTCTTCTCGTCCGGGTGCTCCGACTGCAGGAGCATCGCCCGGCAGGAGTTGAGCAGGTTTCCGGGAGGGAAGCGCCATCCCGCGCGGAATTCTTCGACGCCGCGGCTGTAGGTGATCGGCTCCTCGGCGCGTAATTCGCGGTGGGCCTGCGCGATGCCTTCATAGAGCCGCCTCCAGCTCTCCGAAAATTCGCGCATCGCCTCCGGAGAGCGGCGGAGATGCTCGGGTAGGACATGCCAGCGCGCGGGTCCCGGCAGACCCCAACGCAGGCCCCAGAGCCCGATGCAAAGGCCCGACAGCAGGACGCAGGAAGCGGCTAGTTTATCGCGCATCCGCCAGCTTCCGAGCGAGCCTCTCGGCTGCCTCGTAGCCCATCTTCATGGCGACATGGGTGTTGACGTACTGGAAGCGCCCCTGCCGGCCCGCCGTTTCCAGGTTCGCGATCCGGCCAAAAGCCTCCAACAACCTCCCTAAAGCCTCTTCATAACCCAACGTGTATATCGGGTGGGCGTGACGCGCCCGGAAAACGTTCATCGCCACGACTTCATCGCGCGCGACGATTCCCTCGCGGAGCAGGTCGCCCAGCACGGCCTCCTTGACGAAGGCCTCGTCAGTCCATAGCCGCTCGCCCGGGTCGCAGGTCACCTCGGCGACGAGCAGCGTGCTGCCCGCCGGCTCTATCTTGAAGCGGAACTGGGCTAGGTCTGTGATGCGGTTGAAGGAATGCTCCCGGAAATACATGAAGGAGGCGGGCAGGACCCTCGGACGCCGGACCTTGATCCCAACGAAGACGATGGCGCGAAAGCGCAGGGCGCCGGCGGCGCGCTCGGCCTCCACGCCGAGACCCGGCTCGAACATGCGCGCGGCCTCGTTGATGGGCAATGTGTTGACTATGGCCGAGCAGGGGATCCTTTTTTCGATACCCTCCACGCGCGCGGAGACCGAAATGGCGCGCCCGCCTTCCCGCGCGATCTCGAACACCTCGGCGCGGTAGAGGATCTCGCCGCCCCGCAACGCGAGCCGCTCGGCCATGCGGCGGGTGATCAGCGAGAAGCCCTGACGGGTCGTATAGAGCTCGCCTTCGACCTTCTCGACGTATCCTTCGGTGCGCAGCTCCCTTTTGCCGAAAAAGGAGCTGCGCAGCACCTCCTTGAGCTTGTCCAAAAAATCCAGCAGGCTCAGACGGGGGATGCGCTCGCGCGCGAAGGCCGGCGAGAATCCGGACGGAGGGATGCCCCAAACCCGCTCAATATAATCCTTGAAAAAAATCTTGTAGAGGACATCGCCGTAGTAGCGCACGAGCACCGTCTCGGAGTTTTCCACCGGGGGCTTGTAAAAGAAACCGTGGAGGAAACAGTACGCGAAGCTTGCCGCCGCCCGACACACGGTCGTGAAGGGCAGCTTGAAGAGCACGTCCGCCACCGAGAGCGGGAACTTAAAGTAATTGCCGAGGAAGCGGATCTGGATCGTGCGCTTGTAGGGAAGCAATTCGGAACCCATGAGCTCCTTGACATCGGCCAGTATCTGCGGGTCGGTGGTATGGAACACATGCGGGCCGTATTCGTAGACGTCGCCGCCCAACGTCACGCCCCCGGCCAGGCCGCCAGGATGATCCTCCTTTTCCAGCACCAGCACGGAGTGGCCGAGCTTCTGTAGTCGAAAGGCCGCGGACAGCCCGGCGCAGCCGGCGCCCAAGACGACGATTGGCTCCTTCACCGGCCCCGTTCTCTTAAGAGGCGCAGGATGCGCTCCATTAGCCCGAAGGCGACGAGCTCGACGCCCACTAGGGCGAGCAGGCTCCCGACCAGAGGGAACACCCATTGGTCGATGGGAATCTGGCCCGTGGCCCAATAGGAGGCGAGTATCCCCCGATTGAGCCACAGCGAGGCGGCAAGGAACAAAAAGCCCCACCAGAGGAAATGGCGGGCGATGGCCGCCTCCGCCCATCGCTGCCAGGAGGTGACCCGATCGTCGCGGTTGAGCATCGAAACCATGGACTGGGCCACGGCACCCAGCGAGGCGAGGAAGGCGGCCGTCGAAAACAGCAGCACGACGAAGATGATGCGGAACAGCATCCATTCCTCGATGCGGCGGTGACGCAAGTAATGGAACAGTGGGGCCTCGGGAGCCCCCCAGCGGCTGGCCAGGGCCCAGAGCCCCGCCCCGGCCGCGAGCATCGCCCCTACTCCGAAGAAGAATAGGGGACGGAAAGTGATCGCCGTATCGAGGATCACCTCCAGGAAGCGGAGCCCGTCGCGCGCGACGCTCAGCTTGGAGCGCCCGACACGCTCCTCATAGGGCATCGGGATCTCGCCGGTTTTAAGCCCTGGCTCCAGGGCCGCGCGCACGCTCATGGCCGGGGTGAAATTAAGCCCATCGGGCAGAGGCTCCAGCTTGGCCAAGGCCGAGCGCTTGAGCACCCGCATGCCGCTGGCGACGTCGGCCAGATGCGATCCGGAGATCAGATTGACCAACGCCCGGAAGCACCAGTTGCCCAACCTCCGAACGGCCGGCATCTTGCTGGCGCCGTGCATGCGCGAGCCGACGGCGATGTCGAGCCCCCGTTCGTTGGCCAGCTTCAGCAGTTCGGCGAAAAATTGTGGGTCGCAGGTGCCGTCGGCGTCCAAAAACCCCAGCCACTCGCCCTCGGCCTGCCCAAAGCCGGTCTTAATGGCGGCTCCGTAGCCCAGGTTGCGGGGGTGAGTGATCACCCGCACTTCGGGAAACCGCCGGGCGAGCTCCCCCGTCGAGTCCCTGGAACCGTCGTCGACCACGATGAGCTCCACCCGCTCGATCCCGAGCCCTCCTGATTCGATGCGGCGCGCCGCCTCAAGCCCGCGGCGGAGTATGGCTTCGATCGCACGCTCCTCGTTGTAGGCCGGGATGACGATGGAAAAGTTCATGTCAAAAAAAAGCTATATTGAGTATAGCGAAAAAAGATGGCGGATTCTTTCGACGACCCTTCCACCTGGCCTAAGGAGCCCTTGGTCGCGCTGGAGCCGGCGCTCGCCGACGCGCGGGGAAGCATACAGCCTATCCTAGAGCGGTTCATGCAGAGCGCCTTGCTTATCCATTCTAAAAAGGGGGCCCTGCGCGCGAACCACTATCATAAGACGGACTGGCATTACTGCTACGTGCTTTCCGGAGCCATCCATTATTATCATCGCCCTCGAGGGAGCGCCCGGGCGCCGGAGCTGCTGCTCGTCAAGGCCGGCCAGATGGTATTCACGCCGCCCATGATTGAACACGCGATGAAGTTCCACGAGGAAACATCCTTCTTGACGCTTTCCAGGAACCCGCGGGACCAGCGGGCCTACGAGGAGGACGTCGTCCGGGTCGCGCTCATCGAGTAAATGACCCGACGCTCCGACTGCCGGCTCTGCGGCTCCAAGCGCCTCGAGCTGCTCTTCTCCTTGACCCCCACCCCCCCGGCCAACGCCTTCGTCTCCGAATCCTCGTTGGCGGAGAGACAGGAAACCTTCCCGTTGGACGTATTCTTTTGCGGGGAGTGTACCCACCTGCAACTCCTGGACGTGATCGACCCCGCCCTTCTCTTCAAGGACTACGTTTACGTGTCCGGAACCTCCCCGGTTTTCGTGGAGCATTTCAAGAAATACGCCGAGTCCATGACCCGGGATTTCTCCTTGCGAGCCGGCGAACTCGCGGTCGATGTCGGCTCCAATGACGGCACCTTGCTGCGTTTTTTCAAGGAGGCGGGGCTGAAAGTCCTTGGGATCGACCCTGCCCTCGAGATCGCGCGCCGCGCCTCGGAATCGGGAATCGAGACGCTTCCAGCCTTCTTCGATCGAGGGCTGGCCCTGCGCATACGACAGGAGCGCGGTCCGGCGAGTATCGTCACGGCCAACAACGTATTCGCGCATGCCGACGACTTGTCCGGCTTCCTCGACGCGGTGTTCCAACTGCTGTCCCCCGACGGAGTCTTCGTATTCGAAGTCTCCTACCTGGCCGACGTGTACGAACAGACGCTCTTCGACACCATCTACCACGAGCATCTCGCCTACCATGCCGTCAGGCCGCTCGTCCGGTTTTTTCGCGAGCGCGGTATGGAACTCATCCGCGCCGCGCGGGTGCCCAGCCACGGCGGCTCCCTGCGCGCCATCGCCGCGTGCCGTGGCGGCCCCTGGAAAGCGGACGGCTCGGTGGAGAAGCTGCTGGAGCTCGAATCGAGCCTGGGACTGGAGCGCGCGGAAACCTACCGGGAGTTCGCGCGCAAGATCGACGCCGTCAAGGCCGAGCTACAGGAGCTGCTGCGGGAATTCAAAGGGCGGGGCAAACGCATCGCCGGCTTCGGCGCTCCCGCCAAGATGACCACCTTGACTTACCATTTCGCGCTCGGCCCCGAGTTCCTCGATTTCGTCGTCGACGACAGCCCGCTCAAGCAGGGGCTCTACACCCCGGGCCATCATATCCCGGTGCTTCCCGCCTCCGCCATTTACGAGCGCCGGCCCGATTGCCTGCTGATCCTGGCCTGGAACTTCGCGGAGCCGATCATGCGCAAGCACTCCGCCTACCGCGAGTCGGGCGGACGCTTCATCGTCCCCCTGCCCCAGCCGAGGGTCCATTGAAGGCTCCGCTGCTCTCGGACCTGGCGGAAATCGACCAGGAGCTCAAGGGGCTCTCGAGCGCCTTCTCCGGGAAGCTCGTGTTCCTTTTCGGCGGCTGCGGATTCCTTGGCCATACCATGACGAATTTCTTCCGCTACTTGAACGAGCGCCGCCTCCGTAAGCCCTGCCGCCTGCTCGTTATGGACAGCCTGATCACGGGGAGCGCCGGAGTCCCCGTCCCCAAGTTCCCCCACTGCCGGTTCATCCGCCAGAACATCACAGAGCCGATCCGCATCCGCGAGAAGCCCGACTACATCATCCACATGGCGGGTATCGCCAGCCCCTATTATTACCGCGCCTTCCCCCTGGAAACGCTCGACGTCGCCGTCTTGGGCACGCGCAATCTACTGGAGATCGCGCGCAGGCACCGCTCTCGCCTCGTCTTTTTTAGCTCGAGCGAGATTTACGGCGATCCGGACCCCTCCCATGTGCCCACCGCCGAAAGCTATCGCGGCAACGTCGCCAGCCTGGGGCCCCGGGCCTGCTACGACGAGTCGAAGCGGCTGGGGGAGACGCTCTGCTGGATCTACCACGAGAAATTCGGCGCCCCGGCCGTGATCGTGCGCCCATTCAACGTGTACGGCCCCGGGATGAAGGAAAACGACTACCGGGTCCTTCCAAACTTCGCCAGCCGCATCCAGGCCGGGCTGCCCTTGAGCGTCTACGGCTCTGGCCGCCAGACGCGCACATTCTGCTACGCCACGGACGCGATCGCCGGCTTTCTCCGCGCTTTACTGGGAGGCAACCCCGGTGAGGCCTACAACATTGGCAATCCCGTCCCCGAGATCTCCATGTCGGATCTCGTCAAGCTCTGCGGCAAGGTGCTGGGCCGCCCGGTCCCGCACCGCCGCATCGAGTACCCGGACAGCTATCCCGCCGACGAGCCCCAGCGGCGCTGCCCGGATATCACCAAGGCCCGGCTGCAATTGGGCTATCGCCCCCGCGTCCATCTGGAGGAGGGCCTGCGCCGGTTTTTCGCCTGGACGTCCCAAAACTACGCCGGCGCCCAGCAATAAATGGCGGCGCTTCGCGTCGGCCTCATCGGCGTCGGCGCCTGGGGGCGCAAGATACTCGACACCGCCAAGGCGCTCTCGGTAGTGGAGGTCCGGAGAGCCGCCAGCCGCGACCCTGGCGCCGCGGGGCTACTGCCCGAAGGTCGTGTCTCGAAGGACTGGCGCGAGCTGACGCGGGACCCCGACGTGGACGCGATCATCGTCGCGGCGGCCTCTCCCCTGCATTATGAGATGACGCGGGCCGCGCTTTCCTCCGGCCGCCACGTTTTCGTCGAAAAGCCGCTGACGCTAGACGCCGCCCAGGCCGATGAGCTCTGCGAGCTGGCCGAAAAGAAAAGGCTCGTCGGGTTGGTGGACCATGTCCATCTCTTCAACCCGGCCTTCCAAGCCCTGCGGCACGCGGCTACCGCCTTAAGCAAGCCGCGCTCGATCGAATCCTCGGCGGGAAACTGGGGGCCTTTCAGGCCGGACACCCCGCCCCTATGGGATTGGGGGCCGCACGACATCGCCATGTGCCTAGATATCCAGGGAAAGGCCCCCCTGGGAGTCTCGGCGTTCCTGGAGCAATCCCGTAAGGAAGGAGATGGGCTGGGGCAAATCATGCGCCTGAGGCTCCGCTTCGACCGTCTGGACGCCGATATACGAGTGGGCAATCTACTCGAGCGCCGGCAGAGACGCTTCGAACTCAAGGGCGAAAAAGAGGCGCTGATCTTCGACGACTCAAGCGGCATTCCCCTTCAGCGCCGGCGCGCGGACGGGGGGCTGGAGGCGATCGAGGCGCCGCGGACCCCCCCGCTGCGCTGCGCGCTCGAGGCCTTCGCCTCGGCCGTCGCCTCCGGGCGGGCGGAACGCTCGGATCTGCGGCTCGGCGCCGAGGTGGTGCGCGTCCTCGCCCAATGCGAACGGCAGCTACGGGGAAGCTCCGCATGACGGCGCGGGTCTCCGTCGTCATCGATAATTACAACTACGGACGCTACCTGGGGGAGGCGGTGGAGAGCGTACTGGCCCAGGACTTCGCAGGCGGGATCGAATGCATCGTCGTCGACGATGGTTCTACCGACGAGTCGCGTCGGGTGATCTCGGGCTTCGGGGAGCGCGTGCGCGCCATCCTTCAGGAAAACCAAGGGCAAGCCTCGGCCTTCAACGCTGGCTTCGCAGCGGCGACGGCCCCCATCGTCTGCCTGCTCGATTCCGACGACTATTGGAGCCCGGACAAGCTCAAAAAGATAGTCCCGCTTTTCGATGATCCCCAGGTCGGTGTCGCCCAGCATCTGCTCCAGGACGTCGACGCCGTCGGCCGACCCCTGCCGCAGCATCGGCCCGATTGGCCCGACCGCTACACGCTCGAGGATTTTCTCGACCGGCGCGTCGAGTTCACGGCCACCAGCGGCCTCGCCTTCCGGAGGTCGGCGTTGAGTCGCGCTCTGCCCATTCCCCGCGACGTCTTCTATTACCTCGACGACATGCTGGTCGTCAAATGCCTGCTCGACTCCAAGCTCGCCAACATCTGCGAGGTGCTGGGCTTCCACCGCATGCATGAGAGCAATTTCTGCGCCGGGGGATATCAATTCGACGACCCCAAGCGCCTGGAGCTCGACCTGCGCATGCGCGCCATCTTCAACCGCGAGATCGACCCACTGCTCGAGCGGCGCGGCCTGCGCAAGACCGCGCGCTATGGCGCGGAGGAGGAGCTGGAATTGATGCGCCGGCGCCTGCTCCTGCACATGCATCGCGGAGAGCGCCTCCAGGCGCTGGGCGAGTGGCTGCGCATGTTCGGCAAATACGGGACACGCCGCTTCGGGGCCTTCCGCTGTCTGACTTGCGCGCTGGCCCTCCTGTCGCCGGCCCTATATCTACGCTTTTACAGGTACTACAGCGCCGGCGTTCTCCCGCGCCTGCGCTCGAGGCTGTTTCCAAGCTGATGGATCCGAAATCGCTGGGATCCCGCCTACTGTCGGCCCTCCAGCTCAATCTCTTCGTCCAGGCGGCGATCCTGGCCGTCAATCTCGTGGCGACCCCTATCATCGTCGGGCATCTGGGGGCCGACGGTTACGCCCTCTACACCTTGATGTTCACGATGATGAATTATCTTAGCCTGCTCAATTTGGGCACCAGCCAGGCCGCCACCACCTTCACGGCGCAGCGTGGGCTCGGTGAAGGCTCCCCTGTGCCAGCGCTTATCAGGAGAAGCGCGCTATTGCAGCTCGGAGCGGCCGCGGCGGGCGGCCTCGCGCTCTACGTTTCCCGCGAATACCTCACGCGCCTATTCATCCAAGACAGTCCGCAGGCCCTGTTCGCCGCTCCGCGCGTCTTCGCCTGCGTCGCCGTCGCGGCTCCGCTGTACTTTCTCTCGACGCTCGGCAACAGCGTTCTCTATGGCCTCCAGCGTTTCTCCGCCTTCAACCTCTTTCTATTCTTCCAATCCGTGCTGGTCGCGATCGGGGCAGCCCTGCTTGCGCATTTCCGGTTGGGCGGCCTAAGGGAGATCGCCCTGTGTTTTGTCGCGGCGCACGCGCTACTGGCGGCGGGCGTATTCGCGCCGCTGCGCAAGGCCCTCTCGATCTCCTCAGAACCACCTTCGCGGATAGACACGAAGGCCTTCGTGCGCTTTTCCTTACAAGCACAGCTTACCACGCTGGCAGTCCTGCTCATATCTCAAGGAGATCGTTTCTTCGTGGCTTCGCTGCTGCCTCTGGCGCAGGTGGGCTATTACGCGGTTTCCTCCTCGCTGGCTCAGAAATTCAATCAATTCTGCGTGGCAGTCGCGGCCATGGCCTTTCCCTTATTCGCGGAACTGCATGGATCGGGCCAGCAGGAGCGCCTTCGCCGCTTTTATTTGAAAACAATGGAACTCATGCTCTTCATCAATCTCCCGCTGAGTATCCTCTCGTTCGTCTTAATCCCGCAGTTCATGACGCTGTGGCTGGGCCAGGACTTCAGTCTGGCCAGCACCTGGCCATTCCGCGTACTGCTCTTCGCCAACCTGGGCTATCTCGTATCCTTCATGCCGATGCAATTGGCGACGAGCAAGGGCCACCCTCATCTCTTCGCGGTCTTTCAGGCGGTCAAGGCCGCCCTGGTCCTACTGCTCTGGACGGCGCTCATCGCGGACTGGGGCATCCTGGGAGCCGCGGCAGGGCTCTTTATCGGTGAGATGATTGTTACGCCGGTTTTCGTGGGCTATATCCATCGCCGCCTCCTCGGAGTCAGCTGGAAGGAATTCTGGACCCAGGCCTGCTATCGGCCCGCGACGGCGGCCGTCGGCTTGGCCGCAATCGGCCTTGCGACGCATGGGCGCGTGGGCAGCTGGGGGGAGATGATCGCGTTCGCGGCGGCGGGGCTAGCGGCCTATTTCGTGGTAGGTTACCGCCTTCTGGATTCCGAGGCCAAGACGCTGCTCAAGGAATGGCTGCGCGTGCGCCTACGCCTAGGCACGACGGGCGGCTAGAAACAAAGTGCCACCCTGGCGCATCGGCATGCAGCATGGGATGAGAAGATAGGCGGGCAGCAATATCGGGACCATCATCCAGCCGAAACCGTCGCGAAGATACATCTCTAGCTTGCGGCGGCTCCTCTTGTCGGACAAGGCGGCGCCGACCGAGCCGGCGCTTGGCGCGGTTTCCTTATATAGATCGGTCAGCGTCTTGTCGGCTCTCGCCCGGCCGCCGAAGAGCAGCCATTTGGCAGCCGGCATCAGGGCCGCGAATAGCTTGTAGAAGAGCTGGTCGGAGACGACCCTCGCCGTGAACGGGCTAGGTCGCAGCTCCAGGATCTCGAAACCCGCGCGCCGGACGGCGCCCTCCAGCGCCGCCGCGCTCCAGCGCGTGATGTGGTTCGGTGGAAAATCGTAGTTCTCCCTCGGGGCGAAGCGCAGCCTTTCCGCGTTCGGCACGGTCACGACCAGCGTTCCCCCCGGCTTGAGCAGCGAAAATATCGCCGAAAGCGATTTAGCCGGTTCGGCGAGATGCTCGAGCACGTCGAACACCGTGACCACGTCGTATGCCTTGCCTCCCGCGCGAGCGTACTCCTCGAGCGGGGCGATCTCCACCGCGTAAGGCCCGCGGAGCCTGGCCGCCATCTCCGGGTTGAACTCCAGGCCGGTCAAGGAGCCGCCCCAACCCATGCGAGCGATGAGCTCCATGAAGCGGCCGTCGCCGCTGCCGACGTCCAAGAGATCGCCTTGGAGGCCGAGGCGCCTGGTGATAGAGTTGAAATGGGCGAAGCGCCAGTCGGACTCGGCCGGCGGGCGCATCAGGTATTCCTCCTCGCCGTAGAGGTAGCTCGCCTTCGCGTACCATTCCCTCAACGGGAATCCCTCGGGAAGCAGCGTGAAGTCAACCCCGCAGGAGGCGCAGCGGAATATCTCGAAGCCCCTGCCGAACACCGGCTCGCGGTAATGCTCCAACGGTGGGTCCTGCGCGGGGACGCCGCAGGCGACGCAGGCGGGCTTCACCGCTTCGGCTCGGCGACGATCCTGCGCCGCAGCTTGTGCTTCAATATCTCCTTGAGGAAATCGACGGCGGGCTCGCCGAACTTGCGTCGCAGCAGCGCCTGGTACGGCGGGTGGTTCGAATAAGTGACGAAGGCCTCGTCCCGGAAGCGCAGCACCTCGGCGGGAGAAAGGGAGTCGGTCCCCATGGGCAGGGCGTTCTCGGAATACTGCCCGTAGCCGTCCCAGTCCTCCGGCAAGGTTATCCCCTTCTTCCTGGCGTAATCGTAGAGCTCGGTGCCGGGATAGGCCATGGCGGAGTAGAAATTGGCGTATTCGAAGTTGTAATCGAGGGCCATCTGCAAATTCTTGCGCATCGACTCCATCGTGTCGTTGGGCAGGCCAAAGATGAAATTGCCGATGATGTTGATGCCCGCGCGGCGCGTGTCCTCGACGGCCCGCTCGATGACCGCCTGCGGGGAGCCCTTGTCGACCTCCTTGCGGATCTCGCCGCTGGCCGACTCGATGCCGTAGGCGATCCAGGTGACCCCCGCCTTGCGCATCTTCTTGAGCAGGGCGAAGTCGACCGTCTCGACGCGCCCGTACACCCAGATATTGAAATCATAGCCGGCCTGTATGATGAGGTCGCAAAGCCGATCGACCAGGTCCTTGCGGATCGTGAATACGTTGTCGACCACGCGCAGGTTGCGCACGCCGTACTTCTTATGCAGGAGGTCGAGCTCGGCCATGACGCTCTCGGGCGAGCGGGCTCGGAAGCTGGGCTTGCCGTAGACCACGTTCACGTTGCAGAAGGTGCAGGAGTAGGGGCAGCCGAGATTGGTGTAGATGGAGGCGTACGGCTGGCGCCGGTCGAGCCGGTCGAAGCAGTGCCAGTGATGGGCTCGGTAGCGCCGCACGGGCAGCAGGTCCCAGGCCGCCATGGGCAGGGAGTCGACGTCCGCGGCCATCGGCGGCCTACGGCTCTCGACGGTCCGGCCGTCCCGGCGGTACCATATCCCCTCGATCGGCTTCTCCGGAAAGCGGCGCCCCGCCCGCAGCTCCGCCAGGAGCGCGGCGAGGGCCTCGAACCCCTCTCCCTGCAGCACGTAATCGGCCTTCTCCTCGACGAGCATCTGCTCGGGGTAGGCGGAGGGGACGACGCCCTCGAGCATCACGGGGATGGCGGGTATCCTGGCCTTAAGGGCCGCCACGGTGTCGTGAGCGGCGGCCATCTTGGTGACGTCACCGCTGTTGAGATAATCCGTCGAGATACAGACGAGGCCGGGGGAAAGCGCGGCGACGCGCTCGGCCGTCTGCTCGGCGCTCAGCCCCTCGGCGTCGGCGTCGAGCACGCCGACCGAAAAGCCCTTGCCGCGCGCGTAGGCGGCGATCAGGGCCGTCTGCAGCGGCGGCGTGATCGCGGCGATGCTTTCGCCGAGGCTTCCGTAGGCGCGGACCCGGTTATTCGGGTATACGCAGACTAGATCGAACCGGGTCACCGCCTAAAATTATAACACTTCACGAAAAAGAGAAAAGCGCTTAAAGAACAAGGAGGCGGAACGCCGGAGGCCGCCCCAGACCCCGTACAAGAAGGCGACAAGGCCGTGCTCTAGCAGGGCCGGGGCAATCTCGAGCGCGACGCCCGGCTGCCTCCTCTCGAGAGCGGACAATAGGTGCACGAAGAGCACGTTGACGCGCTTGGTGCCGAAAGTTCGTCCGACCCGGATGGGCGACGTCGGGGACCTCGATTGAAATATCGCCTCGATGGAGGACATCACGCGGGGGATGTAGCGTTGGGCCTCGTATTCGGACATCGCGCGCTCGTGCCCGCGTCGTGCCAAGGCCAGGCGCTCGGCGTCATGGGAGAGGTAAAAACGGGCCTTCTCGAGCAGGGAAACCCGGTCGAAGAAGCAGTCCGCCTCCTCGCCGATTTTGAAGATATGGGGCAGGGCCGGATAATATTCGGTCAGGCAAAAACCTCCCGCCATCGCTATCTCGATCGGCCTCCCCTTGTTGCCGCGCACGTTCCAGAGCGTCGGATCATCCTCATTGAGCCAGCTCAGCTCGTCTAGCTTGCTGAAGTTCAGGTTGACCTTGCTCCTTGAGAAAACCGTCGCGAGCTCCTCCTCGCGGAGGGCGCCATTTTTAGAGCCGCGCCCGAAGGTCTCTACGCGCACCCCGTTGGTAGCGAGATACCGTATGAATTCCATCCGATCGCGCTTGAGGCAGTCGCCCACGAAGGAGACGTCGATGTCCTGCTCGACTTGGGCGGGATGACAGATCTCCTTGGCCACGGGGGTGAAGCAGAGCACGGCCGCGATGCCACGTTTTTCGTAGCCGGCCACGGAGAAGATATCGGTCGTGACGACGGCGTCGGCGGCCTGGGCGTAATACTTGGAATGCGCGTCGAAGTTGTTCTCATCGTCCCAAAGCCAGAAGACCAGCCTCCAGCGCCGCCTCAAATCGGCAAAAAAATCGATCGGGAATTGGAAATGGTCGCCGC
This sequence comes from Elusimicrobiota bacterium, assembly GCA_041694815.1. Classification (GTDB taxonomy): domain Bacteria; phylum Elusimicrobiota; class Elusimicrobia; order UBA1565; family JACRDR01; genus JBGFSC01. The sequence goes on from JBGFSC010000047.1 coordinate 98,248, forward strand.
ATAGTGTGGCCAGGATAAGGTCCGGCGCCGCCCTCTCCGCGGCCTCGCGGATGCGGCGCTCGGCGTGGCGGATGCCCCCCTCGCGGATCAGGGGGAGGAAGTCGACGCGCTCGACCTCGTAGCCACATCGGATAAGCCCGTGGGTATGCTGGTAGGTGGCGCTGTTGGCGGGCGTGACGATCAATATCTTGCGGATCTTGTTCATCGGGAACGCCGGCTCGCGGGGCCGCGTCATAGTATCATACTTTGCTACCATCAAGAACGTGCCGGCCGCGCCGCTTTTTTCGGTCGTCCTCCCGACCTATAATCGCGCCAAAAGCGTCGCCGCCGCCGTCCGCTCGGTGATCGCGCAGACCGAGGCGGATTTCGAATGCCTGCTCGTCGACGACGGCTCAACCGACGACACGCGGCGTGAGCTCTCGGCGTTCTCCGACCCCCGGTTACGAACGTGGTTCAACGCCGCCAACCGGGGCCAGCATGCCTGCCGCAACCAGGCCATCCGCGAGGCCCGGGGGTCCTGGATCGCCTTTCTCGACTCCGACGACCTCTACTTGCCGGGGCGCCTGGAGGCCCTCAAGTCCGCGATCGCCTCCGCACCCGAAATCGACTTCTGGTTCACCAACGCCTACGTGCACCGCTACGGGCGCGTCATCGGCACCCTGTTCCCGCGCTCTAGGCCCCTGCCGAGGGGCGCGGTGCCGGGCTACTACGCCGTGGGCGACGAGCATCTGCCCTACGTGACCAGCACGGTCGTCCTGCGGCGCTCGCTTTTCGATCAAGTGGGCTTTTTCCGCGAGGACCTGCGCATCCTCGAGGACACCGAGCTTTACGCGCGCATGTTCCTGGGGGGAGCCAAGGTAGCCGGGCTGGGCGAGCCCTCCGCCGTGCGTTTCCTGCATGAGGGGCAAATAACACGCGACTACATCAGGGACTTCATCGAATCGGCGGAGGCCATCCGTTCAGCCCAACCGCCTCCCGCCACGGCGCTTCGCCTGCGCCGTAAGATCGCGCTTGAAAACGCCACGTACCTATGGAAGGCGCTTCAACCAACGCCCGCACGGCGGCTCCTGATCCAAGAATGGGGACCGTCGGTGAAAATTCGCTGGGCTTATATTCGAACCTTCTTACCAATCGACTTTTTAGGCTTGCTGCGCGGGATGCGCCGACTCTGGCTAGGCGCGCGCTATCACCCGCTTCTTGCTCCGTCGGAATTCAACCGCATCTCTAAACTTATCGAATCGTTTAGTCTTGACAAGCAAGGAATTAGAGGGGTATAATATGTTTGTAATACGAAGTAATACTAAAAAAGGCTTCATGCAAGCGCAAAGGACAAGCATAGTCACCACGGTTTCACTGCCCCCGGCACTACACAAGGAAGTTCTCAAAATGGCACGAGCTAAGGGCATGACCAAGTCGGAGCTATTCCGAGAAGCTCTCAGGCATTATCAGAGAGAAGAGCAGCAATGGCAGGATCTTCTGGAGTATGGCCGACGTAAAGCGGAGGCAGCCGGAATCAGAACAGAAGAGGACATCGAGCGTCTGATCGATGAATCCCGAAGGTAAGCCCCCTCGGGTCGTCATCGATACGAATGTTCTTTTCTCCGCCGCAGCCCTAGCCAAAACCACGCCCCCGGCTCAGATCGTTGAGCTTGCCAGGCTTGGAAAAATAGAGGCCTGCATTTCTTATTTCATCCTTGATGAACTGGAAAAGAACCTAGCGAAGAAGGCGGGGTGGGATCAAGAAAGGCTCGGAGCCTTCCGCAAAAAGCTCAGGGGCTTTATGACGCTTATCGAGCCGACCTCACGCCTGGATGTCATCAAGAGCGTCGATGCCGATAATCGGATTCTGGAGTGCTCCGTCGACGCGAAAGCGGCGGTGCTGATCACCGGAAATATGAAGGATATCCGCCCGTTGGGCGACTTCCAGGGCATAGCGATTGTAACGCCGCGAGAATTTTTGGACCGCTATTTCCCGAACTCCTAACGCTCTAAACACTCGAGATGCCAGAGCTCGAGCATGAGCAGCGCCCACATCCGGTAGCCGTGGTCGCGCAGGCCCGACTGGTGCTCGTCGAATATCCTTCGCAGCGCCTCCTCCCGGAAGTAGCCGCGCCCCACGGCCTTCCGGGATAGCACCGTGTCCCACCAATAGTCCCGAAGCTTGCCCTTAAACCAGGGGCCCAGCGGGATCCCGAAGCCCATCTTCCCGCGGCGGCGGATACGAGGGGGCAACTTGTCGGCGAAGGCACGCTTGAGTATCCACTTATGCCCCCGCAGCCCCTTGAGCTTCCACTCGCCCGGCATGCGGTAGGCCAATTCCATGAACTCGTGGTCCAGGAAGGGAGAGCGCCCCTCCAACGAGTTGGCCATCGTGGCGATGTCCACCTTGACCATGAGGCATTCGGGGAGGTAGCTGACGGTATCGACGTAAAGCAGCCGGTTGACGAAATCCTCCCCCTGCGCGCGCTCGAAGGCGCCGGCCAGATAACGCAGCGCCCCGGTCAACTCTCCCTCATCCCGCGCGCCCAGTTCGCGCAGCATCGCGGGGGTGTAGAGCCCCCGCTTATCCGCCTCGGAGAAAAAGCCGATCATCTTGAGATGCCGCCCGGGAACGTCGGCCATGGCGACCGACTGCAGGAAGCGCTTGGCGCGCCAAAACAAGGAGAAGGGAGCCCCGCCCTCCGGCAGATGGCGCATCCCCGAGAGCAGGGCCTTTTGCGCCGGCCAAGGCAGCGCGTCCCAATAGCGCGCCGCCTTCATGGCGAAATAGCGCAGGTAGCCGCCGAAATTCTCGTCGCCCCCGTCGCCGTTGAGAGCCACGGTCACGAATTTCCGCGTCTCGCGCGCGACGTAATAGGTGGGCAGCGCGGACGGGTCGCCGTAGGGCTCGCCGTAGTGCCAGGCCAGCTTCGGCAGCACGTCGCTCATCTCCGGCTTGACGATGAACTCCCGGTGATCGGTGCCGTAGCGCCGGGCCACCTCGCGGGCGTAGTGCAGCTCCGAGAAATCCTGCTCGTCGAAGCCGATCGAGAAGGTCTTGACCGGGCGCTCGGAAAGCTCGCTCATCAAGGCCACGACGATGGAGGAGTCGATGCCGCCGGACAGGAAGGCCCCCAGCGGGACGTCGGAGATCATCCGCAGGCGCACCGACTCCTTGAGCTTCTCGCGCAGGAGCCCCTCGGCCTCGCGGACGTCGCCCGTGACGGGCGGGGCACCCAAGGGAAGGTCCCAATAGCGGTGGAAGCTCGCTCGCCCTTTCTCATAGAGCAGGTAATGCGCCGGGGGGAGCTTGCGCGCCGAACGGTAGATGGTATGCGGCGAAGGGATATATTGCAGCGACAAAAACAGGTCGATCGCCTTCTCGTCGAGCTCGCGGCCCACGCCGGGGAACTGGAACAGGCAGCGCAATTCCGAGCCGAAGGCGATGAAATCCGCGCCGAGGCTGTAGACGAGCGGCTTCTTGCCGATCCTGTCGCGCGCGAGCATCAGGCGCCCACGCCGCTTGTCCCAGAGCGCGAAGGCGAACATGCCGCGCAGGCGCCCGACGCAGTCGGGGCCCATCGCCTCATAAAGGGCCAGGATCACCTCGGTATCCGTCTTGGTCTTGAAGCGGTAGCCGGCCGCCTCCAGCTCGGGGCGCAATTCGAGGAAGTTGTAGATCTCCCCGTTGAGCGCCACCCAGACGCTACCATCGGCGTTGGAGATGGGCTGATGCCCGGTGGACAAGTCGATGATCGACAGGCGGCGCATCGCCAGGCCAGCGTGGGCGTCGGCGTAATAGCCCTCGTCGTCGGGCCCGCGATGCCGGATGAGATCGTTGGCTTTCTTTAGCAGCGCCGAGTCGATGCGACCCGGCTCTTTATAGACTACGCCGCAGATCCCGCACATGTCACTCGACCCCCCCACGGGGGGGCGAGTAGCCAGGGGGGTCCACTCGTTTCAATCTATAACCCATACAGTTCTTTATACCTTTTTGCCACGATCTTCATATCGAACCGCTCCAACACCGCCTCCCTCGCCCGCTTCCCCAATCGCCCCGCCAATTCGGGATCCCGCAGCAGCCGGTCCAACTGCCGCCTCAATTGCCCCCGGTCCTCCGGCTCGAAGAGCAGTCCGCTTTCGCCGTCTTCGACCGCCTCGGGTGTCCCCCCCACGCGGCTGGCCAGCACCCCGAGCCCACAGGCCATGGCCTCGAGCAGGGAATTCGATAGGCCTTCCGAGAGCGAAGGCAGGACGAACACGTCGGCGGCACGATAGAGCGCGGCGATGTCTTCCGCCGGCGGCATGAAGCGCGTCCTTCCGGAAAGCCCCAGCTCGGCGGCCTTCGTCCTCAGCTCGGCCTCCAAAGGCCCGGCTCCCGCCGATACGAAGAAACCCCCGTTGGCGGCGGCGAACTCTTCGAGGAAGAAATCGAGTCGCTTCTCGGGGGACAGGCGTCCGGCATAGAGGAATACCACGCCTTCCGGCCAGCCCAGTCGCCGGCGCAGTTCGCCCTTCTCTAGGCCCGCCGGGCGGTAAGCCTCGGTGTCGACACCGTTCGGCACGATGACGGCCTCCGCCGGTATGCCGTTCTCAGGCAATAGGGCCGCGAGATCGCGGCTGACGGCCACCCAAAGGGGACCTAGCCGCGCGAGCGCGCGCAATTTCATCCGGCCCGCGGCCGTCCGCCGCGAGCCGGCGATCTCGCTCACCTGCCGGCCGCCGCCGAGTTTGACGACGGCGCGCTTGCCCAGCAGCCTCGCGGCCAGCGAGGCCGCCAGCGCCGGGGAACCGGCCAGATGCGCGTGCACGGCGCCGTACTCGCTGTGATGCCGGAGCAGCCACAGGAAACTCGAGACCATGAACACGATCGAATCGAGCAGCCCGCGGCCCCACGCCGGCAGGCGGCGCAGCTCGACGCCGCAGACATTATCGAGGCGCGCAAGCCCGCCAACACGCCGGGTCAGGACCCGTACCTTTATCCCGAGTCCCAACAGGGCCTTGGAGAGCTCCAGGGCCTGCTTCTCGGCGCCGCCCACGTAGGGGTGGAAATTGGCGCTCAGCATCACCACCGCCGGCGGGGAAGGCATCAGCGCATCTATTTGGAGAAACGGGAGCGGAGCGCGCTGCTTAAGCTCGAGAGGCTGTGCCCGGCCTGATAGAGGAAGACGATGCCCAAGCCGGTGACGAAAATATAGGACACCACGTGCACGACGCCCGCGAATCCAAGCGCCGTGGCCTCGGGCACATGCCAGCTCACCAGTACCACCTTGATGAACTGCTCGTAGGCGCCGAAGCCGCCCGGCACCGTGGGCAGGAACCCGGCCGCGGCGGCCGTGGCCAGAAGCAGCACGCTGCGCCCGTAGCTGAGCACGGCGAGCCCCATGGCCTTGCCGCAGACCCAATAGCCGAAGGCGTCGACCACCCAGAGCGAGAGGCTCAGTAGCCCCACCGGCACGCAGACCCTCCAGGAGTTGAGGGCCGAGCTCCCTAACGCGACCTGCTCGACGACGCGGTGCACCGAGGGGTAGGAGCGCAACCGTTCGGTCCAGCCGCCGCCCTGCTTGATGCGCCGGTCGAAATAGAGGATGGCGGCCAGCGCGGCGATGAGGCCAGCCGCGATCAACAGGGCCAAGCGGTAAAGGGCCGGCGCCACGGTATCGGGGTAAAACCATGCGGCCGAAGCGAAGAGAAGCATCAGGGCCGTCATGTCCAGGGTGCGCTCCACGACGATGGTGGCCAGCACCGTCAGGCCCGGCACCTCGAGCGTGAGCCCGGCCAGATAGGCCCTCGCGAACTCTCCCAGACGCAGAAACACGACGTTGTTGACCGCGAGGCCCACGGCCTCCAGGCGAAACAGGTCCCAAAGAAGCCGCGGGCGTTCCAAGGGCACCCCGAAAGACAACAACAGCCTCCAGCGCAGGCTGCGGATGAGCAGGTCGAGCATGGAAATGAGCACGATGGCCACCAGGCCGAAGGGGCGTATGCTCGTGACAGAGCGAGCGACCTCGCCCCAGGTCACGTGGCGCAGGGCCAGGAATAGCAGCAGCCCGCTGACCGCCACGCCCAAGACGATGGAGCCGACCTTTTTCATGGATTGGTCATGAAGGAAGGAGGCGATTATACCAATATGCCACGGAAGCCGACAGGGCGAGCAGGGTCAGGAGCAGGCCCAGCCGCCAACCGGGCGGCTCATAGACGAAATGGAGGGTCCATGCACCGGAGGGCACCCGGAATTTTTGGAACGCGCCGAGCGCGGGCTCGGGCCTCTGCGGCGCGCCGCCCAGCCAGGCGCGCCAGCCCGGGGCGCGCGGCTGCGCCAGATAGGCCCATCCTTCGGCGCCGGCGCCGCGGACGCTGAAACGATCCTCCCGGGCGCGCTCGAACTCTAGCGGCCTGGCCTTCTCGAGGACGGGAAGGGCCATGCCCTCCCGCAGGTCGGCGGGGATGGCGCGGCCCGCGGCGTCGCTGAGCCAAAACGCACGCGACGCCGCCGGCGACTCATAGAGGTGCCAGAGCGTGGCTCCGCCGTAGCGCAGCGGGCCCGGGGGCAGTCGATCACGCGTCATGAGCACGGCGGCATCACTCCAGGGCATCAGCGCGCCCACCTCAGCCAGGGAGCGGCGGCTGTAGATGAAGTCCATGAACTCGAAATTCGCGCGGGGCACCAGGGGTTCGCCGAAATTGGCGACGGACTCCAGGCGGAAGGGAAGATTGCTGAGCCCGTAGACCCTGTGCTTGAGGTCGAACACGGCGAGCGTGGCGTCGCCGCCGCGGCCCCGGTGCCATTCCGCCGCCAATGGGGATAGCAGATAGCGGTGTCCCCTCGAGGCCTGAAGGCGCCGCACCAGCGGTCCCGCGTCGGCGAAATAGCCCGAGGGGGCGAAGGCGTACGAGCGCATGCCGTAGAGAGAAAGCTCGGCGAGAACAACCGCGAGCATCAGGGCCCGCCAGCGCGCGCGCTCGACGCCGAAGGCGGCCAGAGCGGCGGCGGCGGGAAGCAGCAGGTAGAGGAAATTGCCGGGATAGCGGACATAGCGCAGGGGAGCGGCATGCAGCCACACCCATCGCGACGGTGGCAATTCCCCCCCCATGCTCAAGGCCAGCACCGCCGCCGCGAATAGGGACAACCCGAGCAGGCGCCGCCGCTTTAAGGCCGGCAGGGCCAGGGCCATCGCCGCGACGCCGGAGAAGCCGAACCAGCAGCTTTCCCACCAGTCCACGAGCGCCGATTTCCCGGAGAGCCAGGGCCCGATCAGCCCGAGCAAATCCTTCGGGCTAAGACCGTAGGCCAGTGTCTCCGCCGGCCCGAGCCCGGCGCTCCTTTGCGAACCCGCGGCCAAATGCAAGGCGGGCAGGAGCAGGCAGGAGCAGGCACCCGCGGCCCAAAGCGCCCCACCCGTCCACGGGCCGAGCTCCCAGCGCCGCCCCAGCATCCGCCCGAGCAGCAGCCCCGCCAGCGCCCCTCCGGCCAGCATGATGGGGAAGCCGCTCAAGAAGGCGAGCGACGCGGCCAGGCCCAGCAGCCACGGCGATCTCGAGAACAGCAATAGCGCCGGGATGAAGGCGAGCGTGGAGATATGGTTGACGAATTGGAGACGGCTGACGAGAAAACCATTCAAAGAATACACCGCTGCCCCCGTCAAGGCCGAGGCCGCGCCAAGCCCACCACGCCTGAGCCACAAATACGCGAAGAAGCCGCAAAGCCCGTAGTGAAGCGCGTAATAGAGGTTGAGCGCAGCAGGGAACTGGAACAGATAGAAGGGCAGAGTCCCCGGGTACCACGCGGCCCCCTGCATTTGGGCGGCCAGCGGCATGCCGAGATAGGCGTACGGGTTCCAAGCGGGCAATAGGCCCCGCGAGATCATGTCCGCCGCCAAGGCACGCCAGGGGTGGTGGATGTACGTAATGTCCCCCCAAAAGAAGCAGCGGCCCAAGAGGGCCTGCGCGCCGAAAAAGGCGGACGCGGCCGCGAAGATGAGCCCGCAGGCGCGCGCGTTCATCGACGCTCACCGAAGGCCGCCAGCAACTCGGCCTCCTGCCGCCGATAGCCCGGTTCCCGCGGAGCCGCTTCGGCAGCCAGGCGTATGCGGCGCAATGCCTCGCCAGGCCGCGGCGGCGAGCCGTTCAGAACGGCCCGGGCCAGCCTCTCCTGGATAAACGCCTCGCGTGGCGCGATGGCGGCCGCCAAGCGCAGGCACTCAACGCGCCGGAGGGGCGAGGCGGCCTCCTCCGCCGCGCGCAGGCTGCGCGAGAGCAGCGCCGCCGGCGCCCACGACAGGGCGGCGAGCCCCAAGCCCAGGGGCGGCACCCAGCGTGGTAGGAGGGCTGGCTCCTGCCAGTCCGAGGCGCGCGCGGCCCCGTGGCGCCCGGCCGCATCGATCAAGGAGGCGGCGCTCCACCAGAGCAGCAGCAGGCCCGGAGAGGCCGGCATGTCGTTAAACAGGAAAAAAGCGCCGAGCGTCAGGTAGAGCAGCGCCGCCGAGCGCGTGGCCCCGTCGAGCCGACGGAAGCCCCGCGGGATGCATTGATAAAAGGCCCACAAAAATAGGAACAGGCCGACCCATCCGGTCTCCGCCAGGACGCGCCCGTACAAGGACTCGAAGCGCCCTGGAGCGCGCAGGAGCAGGCCCAGAAGCGCCGCGATCCAAGCTCCGTAGCCCCACCAGCGCCGCTCCCGCATCCCCCACCAGGAACCGGCCAGCATCAAAACGGCGCCGGCGCCAGCCCATCGCCCACAGGCCCGCAGCGACATCCAGGGCTGATCGGAGAAGACCGCGCAGAGCCCGTACCAGGCGATCCACAACCACCAACCCGCCATCGCGGGGCGCCAACGGATCTCCGTAGGGGCGGGCAGGGCCAGCAGCCATAAGGCGGAGGATACCGCCAGCCAAGAAAGGTCCGACGGGGGAGCCGCGATGGCGAGAGCGCATACGAGCAGCAGCAGCGCCGGTCTCCTGGATGCCACGGCCTCGCTCATGGGCGGGCCGCCGAAATTTCCGCCGCGGCCGCGGGCAACCCCATGCGTCGGTAGAGCTGCGCCAAGCTGATGCGCAGGCTCCGCCGATAGGGATTGAGCCGCACGGCGTCCTCCAAGGCCGCCGCAGCGGAAAGCGTCGAGCCATGGGAGAGCTCCAGCCCGGCCAAGGCCAGGGAGGCCTCGGAGTCCTCGGAGAGACGCCGCGCTTCCTGGAGAAGGCGCCGGGCGTGCTGCGGGTCGCTCTTACCGATACGGTCGGCGGCGGATATCTTCATCTGCGCCGACCAGGGCTTATAGGCCTCGGAAACAAGCAAGAGCGCGGTCCCCAGGGCCAGTGCCAGGGCCGGAGCCTTGAACAATGACGGCACGTTCACGCCCCGCGGGCTGTGGGAATTGGAGGAAGCCGCGCAGTAGCAGAAGAGCCAAAACGTGGAGGGCACCGAGAGCGCGTAATCCCAGAGTGAATGGATCAGCACGGCAATGAGGCCGAAGCGCTTGTAGGGGCCCGCGCGGGAGAGGCAATGCCAGAGCCCCGCCGACCACAGCAACAGGAAAGGGAGCCCGAATTCGGCCGCCGCTTGCAGGAGGTACTGGTGCGCGAAGAGGCTATGGAGCCCATGCGACCACTCCTCATAAGCGGCCAGCGCGTACGAGAAGCTCCCAGGGCCGAAGCCGAAGAAGGGACGATCGGAGGCCATCGCCCAGGCGGAACGCCACCAGGCCCAGCGGTTAAGCACCTCCGGGGTGTCGAGCTTGCCGTAGATGGCAGTCACCGCGGCGAGGGCGACGACCCAGCCCGCGCGGGACCAAATCGGATGGCGCCGGTGTTGGGTGACGACCACGGCCAAGGCCAGGCCCAGCCAGGCCCCTACGCTCCTGCTCCACCAGAGATTGGCCAGCAGCCCGGCCGCGAGCAGCCAATCGCGTCGCTCCGCGGCGATCGGCAGCATCAGCAGGATCGCGCCGGCATAGGCGTTCTGATTGAGCAGCGAAGCCGCTGGGCGCTCGTCGCCCAGCGCGAAATGCTGGTAGAAGGCGAGCGAGACCAGCACCCAGGCCGAGGCGCGCACGGCCTGGTCCACCCAGCCCCGCTCGTCCTTGCCGAGAGAAGCCATCGCCGGGAAGATCCAGAGCCCTTGGAGGAAATTGAACCATTCGGGACGCGAAAGCCCACGGACGGGGCTGCACCAAAGGCTGACGGAGCCGAGCGCGACTAAGGCCAGGCACCAGAGCAGGGTGCGATTGGAGGGAAGCGGAACGAAGCCGACGAAGATCCGCAACGCCAGCCAGAGCGCAACCACGACTATGGTGGCTAAGTGCAGCAGCGATTGGGCCCAAAGGTCCCACGAACCCCTGAGCAGCGGCGCCACCGCCAAGAGCAGGGCGAGCAGCGCGGGCAGGAGCATTTCCCGCTAATCGGCTAGGATTCGAGTCGTGACGAAAATGAGGAGTTCCACCCGGCTGCGGATGACGGTCTTCTTCTTGAACAGCCAGCCGATGATCGGTATATCGCCCAGCAGCGGCACCTTCGCTTCCGTATTGCTGATGCTGTCGGTGATGAGCCCGCCGATGACGATGGTCTCGCCGTCCTTGACCATGATGTTGGTCTGCGCCTCGCGCGTGTCCACCGCGATGGCGCCGGTGGCGCTTTGGGACGCGGCGGTGGCCGACGGCTGCGAGACCCTCGGATTGATGTTCAAGGTGACGCGACCATCGGCGTTGATGGTGGGCTTGACCTGCAACTGGATGCCGGTCGTCACGTAGGCGACCGACTGGGTCGCCACGCCGGTGGCCGCCACGTTGCTTGTCACGTACGGGGTCTGCGTCGTGATATTGATCGTAGCCTGCTGACCGTTAAGAGTCGCGACTTTCGGGTCCGAAAGCACCTTGACCTTGCCTGCGGAAGCGGCGGCGGTCAAGGTCGCGGAGAGCATGTAATTGTTAGTAATTCTGCCGAAGGTAAAAGCCCCGAATACCTTGTCGGCTGGAAGGATGACTCCCGTACCCCTGCCGCCGGCTCCGACCGGCTGGGCCGGCAAATTCACGGTTTGGCGGTCAAACGGCTGGGAGGGGGGTGCTGCGACAAGAGCCGGCACCGCTCCAACGGTATTGACTCCGGTCTGGCCGAACTGGCGCGCGCGGTCTATGTTCAGGTAATCCCATTGAATGCCCAGCGCCAAGTCCTTGCTGAGCTTGACCTCGACGAGCTTGGCTTCGATGAGCACCTGCCGAGGCCGGGTATCGACCTCGGCGAGGAAACGCTCGACCGCGGCAAGGCCCTCCGGGGATTCGGTGACGATCAAGGTATTATTCTTCTCGTCCACCGTGGTGGTCCCCGTGCGACCTTCCGCCGTCCGTATGGCGTCGAGCTGCGTCTTGAGGTCGGTCGCCGCCCGGTAATTGATTCGGAACACCCGGGTCATGCCGATGGTGCTGCTGCGCTGGCTCTTGATGGCGTCCAAGGTCGATATCCATAATATATTCTCGCCGACCTGAGAGGCCACGAGCTTATTTAGGGAAAGCAATATATTGAAAGCCTCGGCGAAGGGAACCTTTTCAAGATGCAGGTTCACCGGTCCCGAGACCTGGGGGCCGTAGACCATATTGATGTTGGCCTTGGCCGCCATCATCTTGAGCGCGTCGCGGATGTCGGTGTTCTCCAAATCCAGGCTGATCGGCTCGCGCGATAAAGTCGCCATGATATTTCGGCCCAGGGTTCTCGAAACAAGTTCGGGCTTGGCCTGCGGCGCTGGCTCGCGACGCGTTTCCTGAACCATCTCGTTAAGTTCCGCATCCGCGGAAAGGTTCTCATCCGCGATGCCCGGTTTTGGTTGAAGCGCGGCCGCAGCGGCCGGCGAGGGAACCTGAGCCGCAGCGGGCGCCGAAGCCTGGGGCGGCGCCGCCGCCTTCGGCTGAGCAGCCGCTTCATTCAGGAAAGCCTTCTCCTCCGGGGTCAATTCCGCCGCGGCCTGAAACGGGCCCTTGGGAGCGGCGGCCGCGGCAGGCGCGGAAGCCGGCGCCGCGTTTGGCTGCACGCCCGGTAGGGCCGGCAGGGAAGCGTTCGAGTCACTCTGTGAGGCGACCGCCGCCTCTACGCGGATAAGCAGCCCGTCCTTGGCCGGCTCGACGCGATATGGCGCGGCCTCCTTTAAGTCAAGCACGATGCGCGCGATCGGGTTCGGCTCCCCTGCGAACTGCCCCGAACGGACCTTCTTTAAGTAGCGGCCCTTGCCCACCAGCACCTTCTCGCTGTCGTCGAGGTTGAACTCCGTGTTGAGCATCTCCAACACGAGACGCGGAGGGTTCGCGGTGACGAAGGTATTGTACTTCGGGGTTCTACTCAAGGACAGGCGTACTTGGTCGGCGCCCACCTGGATGGCTTCTAAGGACGCTCGCTCCGGCCCCGCGTCCGCCGCCAGAAGCGCACCCGGCTCGGCGGCTAGGGCCAGGGAGAGCGCCAGAGCCATCGCCTGCCTCCAGAATATCCCTTTCGTCATAATCCCTCCCAAATCGTCAAAGGTTCTCCGCCGCCTCGCTTTCGCCTAGGATCAATATCTGGACATCCTTATCGGTCGTGATCAGCTGCACCATTTTCTGCTTAGGCTTGATAACTCCGGTCACTCCAGGCACGGGCTTGTTCTTGGGATTAAATAGCCTTCCCTTCTTCAATACGAAGGTCAGGTTGTATTTGGGATCGACCAGTACGGCGTAGGCTCCGGCGGAATCCTGCATGATTCCCTTGAGCACGAGGGAATGGATGCTGAAATCCTCGCGCGCCGTCGTGTCGGAGGCCGACGCGTCGGGCTCGGGCGCCTGGGTGCCGGTCCCGTCCACCTTCGCGAAGGGATCGCGGGCCTTGCCGCCCTTATAGAGCTCGTCGATGGCCGTTGGCTCGGTGGCCTTCGCACTCGAAGCCGTCGGCGCCTGGGCCCGGCCGCCCGAGATCGGGAGCAGGAGCGCGGCGAGTAGAAGCAGGAGTCGTCTCATCCCTTATATTGATACGATACCAAGGTGAAGCTGACGCTCAACCTGCCCTCAGCCAGACCCCCATAGGTCACGTTGCGCACGTTGAAAATTCGCTCCTCCAAGGCCAGGGCAGCGAAAAAGCGACCAAGGTTATGGTAGCTTCCGGTCACCGAGAGCGTATAGGGCACTTCCATGAAGAACGGCTTGGCGCTCTGAGCGCCGGGCACGAAGCTCGTCATTTGGACGTTGTTCTTCCTCGAAAGGCTGCTGACGGTGTCGATGACCTCCGGCACGTCCTTCGTCTTGGGTAGCCTCTTCTCAGCGTCGGCCGCCTGCTGATTGAGCACGACCAGCTCCTGCTGTATCTGCGGCAGCCGGGCCGCCTGGGCCCGGGCCTTGGTGATCTTGGCCTCCGCGGCCTCGATGTCGGTCTTGGCCTTGGCGATGCGCGCCGAGATGGGTTTCCAAAAGTAACTGAAGTAGACGAAGCCCCCGCCGACCAAGGCGAGCGTGGCGCCGACGACGACCTGCATCTGCTTGGGCGTCAGCTGGACCTTGAATTTTCCCGCCATCAGAGATCCGGGTGTCTGTAATTCATCGTCAAGGAAAAACTATGCTCCTTAATGTCGCCGCGGTCTACGATGGTGATGCCCCCGCTGAGCTTGGGCTCCTCGAAGCGCCCCGAGCGCTCGAGATTCCGCAGCCACTGGGAAACCCCGTCGCTGGAGTTCGCGGTGGCCGTGGTCGTGATGCCCAGCGAGTTGCTATCGCGCGTCACGGTACTCAACTGCGTGAGCCACACTCCCGCCGGCAGCGTGCCGACTAGATCGGTCATGAAATACGGGTACAAGGGCCGGCCCTTGAGCAGACCGGTAATGACGTTCAAGCGGTTGCGCACGGCGCCGGCGGTGCGCTCCAACTCCTCCACTTGCGCGACCACCTTGGCCAGTTTGTCGTATTCCCGCTGTAGGCCGACGAGATGCTTCTCCAGGCGGTTGGCCCGATAGATATGGGACAAGGACAGGCCCACGAGCAGTACGCCGAACACGCTCGCCCCGACGGTAGCCTGCAGGACGCGCTGGCGGTAGATTTCCTTGTCGAGGATCTCGCGGGGGACTAGGTTGATCCGAATCATAGCCAGTCCTTGTTCTGGCGCAGGGCCAGCCCCGCGACGATACCCAAGACGGGCAATTGCTCGGCCGGGACGTCGCAGCCCTTGATGAAGGCGAGGGGATTCATCAGGTCGACCGGAACCTTGAGTTCGGCGGTCAAATGCCGCGCGAGATTCTTCATTCCCGCCGACCCACCCGCGAGCGCGATGCGCCCAATGGAGCGCTCCGGGCCTTGGGAAAGGTAGAAGTCGACGGAACGGTGCACTTCGGCGACCAGGTCCCGCACGACGCCGGTAATGGCTTGCGAGACGCCGAGGGCTTCGCGATTTCCCTCCTGCAGCGCCTTCTCCTTCTCCTCGGGGTCGATGATGAGTCCGTGGGCCTTCTTGGCCTCCTCGGCCTTCGCGAAATCGTATTGAAGGGCCTTCATGACCGCCTTGGTGAAGGCAGAACCCGAGATGAACACGTCGCGCACGACGCGCGTCACCCCCGCCTCTAGGATCGAGAGATTGGTCACCATGTGCCCTATGTTGAGGTAGAGGGTCGCCCCAGGCTCGTCCCTGGCGGGGCGGATGCGTTCGTGCACGTTCTCGAGCGCGAAGGAGTCCACGTCGATAATCGTGGGCTTGAGCCCCGCCGCCTCGAGGATGTCGACCCGCGCGCCGATCGCGTCCTTCTTGGCGGCCACGAGCACCGTCTCCATCTTCTTCTGCCCCTCCTCCATCATCTCGCCCAGGATGTGGAAGCTCAGCTGCACTTCCTTGATGTCGAAGGGGATGAAGGGTTCCGCCTCCGTCGCCAAGGTCGCCCAAAGCTCGTCCTTGTTGAGCCGGGGAAACTTGACGTAGCGGACAATCACCGAATTGCCCGAGATCGAGGTTGCCGCCTCCTTGACCTGTATCCCCTTCTGGATCAGGAAGGCGCGCAGCAGGTTGACGGACTGCTGGCGCTTCTGCTCGGGCGAGGCCTCGGGGTTCAAGTCCAAGGGTAGGATGCCCCAGGCCTTGAGCTGCGGGGCGCCGCCCTCGTTCTTGATCAGCGCGACTTTGATCGAATGGCTGCCGATGTCGACGCCCAGCACGTCCTTGGAGCCGACGAAAAGCGAGCCGAGGCCGCTCTTAAGCTTCTGCAGCCCCTTCGCCGCGTCCGCTAATTTCTCCGCCGTCGCGTTGGCCATGTCCTATGTATCAACTCGCTGCGTCAATAGCGACCTCCTTAAAAAAAACGCCGCGCCCCCTGTCCTGCGGGGGCACTCGGCGTTTTTCATCAACGTCACGGATTTATAACAGGTACTCCTGCCTTTGTCAAGGCCGGAAGCATTTATGGCTCGGCGGCGTGATTGCGCAGTTCCTGGAAATGCACCGGTTTGACGACGGTCGATCCCGGTGTCAGCGTCGGGTCGGTCCAACTGGGCGAAGGCAGCCCTACGGCCGTCACCGCGGGGCTTAGGTTATTGCGCAATTCAGTGATATGTCCCGTGCGCACGGTCGTGGTCCCCGCGATGATCGCCGGATCGGTCCAAGAAGGGACGGGCAATCCCCGGAAAGGACGCACCCCGTCAACGACGCTGCGCAGCTCGCTGGCGTGAACGGCCCGAATAACCGTCGTGCCAGTGCTCAAGACCGGGTCGGTCCAGGCCCAATTGCCCTTGACCAATATCCGCAGGTTGGTAGACCAATCGCTCCAGGAGCTGTTCTCGGAGGTCGCCACCCGCAGATACAGCGTCGTGGTGTTGGCCGTCAGATCCATCGTTGGGGTGAAGGTTGACACGGCGCTGGGGCCCGAGGGCACCCCGGTCCAGCCCGCCCCGTTGAGGGAGTACTGAAAGGTCGTGCTGACGGCCGCCTCGTAGCCGGTGCTCGTTGAGACGCTGATCTTGGCATCCGCGCGGGTGGTACCATCGTCGGCGTTCGTAAACCACATTTTCGGACGCCGGTTAAGGGTGAACCCCGCATTGTTGGCCGGGGAATTCCAATCGGGAGCCGAGGGCGGGGCCCAGCGGACCCGATCATTGACGTCATTATCGGATGATTTTCCCGATTTGGCGCCGCCGTAGCGGCGCATATACCAGCTTAGGCCCGTGTCCGTGTCCGCCACTCGGACGCTGTAGAGATAAGTATTCGGCCGCGAGTTGCCAAAGACGAGCCCATAAAATGTCGCGCTGTTGGTCAAGGCCCGCGCGGTCAGGTAGGTGCCGGTCGAGGAGTTCGACTGCCCCGCGTTGTCGAAGGTCGAGGAGGCCAAGGAGATGAAACCGCCGCCCGAAAGCTGCAGTCCCGAGTCGTCGGCGTTCGTCACCGTGGCGTAGGATAGGGTAAAGGCGCCGGAATCGACGAAGGTGTAATACGTCGAGGAGTCGTCCAGCCGGTCCATAAGGGAAGGGATGCCCGGAACGCCGAGCAGCTTGAATCCCGCCGTCGCGTCGAGCGCTATCTTCGAGCGCCCGCCCCTAAAGCCGTTGGCGGAAGGGCCGAAGAGCATCTTCTTGCGGAAATTCGAGTCCTGCGAGGCCGCGCTTAGGACGAAGTCGACGAGGTCCCCGTCCTGCGGCGAGACCCCGGGGGTGAAACTGAGATTGAACTGCGGCGAACCCGAGGGAAAGGACGTATTCGTGATGGAGCCGGAGAAGGTGCCGAGCGAGCCCGAGACGGCCCCCGAAACCCTCCATTGGGACGCCCACGCCTCGTAGCGCACGACGATCCGCTGCGAGACGGCATTGGCGTCGTTCGTCGATAGGACGCTGCCGGAATGCCCGACACCGCGCATCAGCTTGGGGGCCGTGGCGGTTGAGGCATATAGCGGCGAGGCGTAGTCTAAGGTCAGCGTCGAGGCGGAGAGCGAATAGTCTCCCCAGAGCCGCAGGGTGCCGGTGTCGTAGTCCTGGTCGTATGAGAGGAGGGAGCGCCCAACGCCATTAAAGCCCGCGGTGCTGATCCCGACTGAAGCGTTGACCCGCGACTGCTTGAGCGTCATTGCATTGCTCGTAGCGGTCGGCTCGAAGTAGATCTCGGCGTTCTTGTTGGGTGCCAAGGCGCCGGAGGGGGAATAGCCTAGCCAGCAGCCGTCCAACACGCTGCCGGTCGGGTTGAAGGAATAGATCCCGGAGTCCTGATTGGCGTAGAAGCGCTCGGAAACCAGGACATTGTTGTTGGAGCTGCCTCCGAAAGCCAGGCCGAAACTGGAATTGGCATGACTTTGATTACCGGTCAGCAGATTGCCCGCCGACGCCGCCGCCAGCTGGATGCCGTAGAACGCGTTGGAGTAGACATCGTTGCCGCTGAGGGTGTTGTTCGCGGAATTATAGAGCTGCACGCCCAGGCTGGCGTTGCCGTAGACCTTGTTGGAGTCCAGCGTATTATTCGGAGAGAAGCCCGACAAGAGCACGCCGTAACTCGCATTGGAATACGACCGGTTCGACTGGAACAAATTGCGAGAAGACGAGAGCAAATAGATCCCGTAGGAAGTATTCGAATAGGAATGGTTCGAGGCGAAACTGTTGTTGAAGGAACCGTCCAGGTAGATTCCGATGTCCGCGTTGCGGTAGAAGAGATTTCCCGTGAACGTATTCGTCGAAGCGCCCAGCGCGTAAAGGCCTCGGTAGCCCTCGCGGAGGGTGCAGGAGCTCAAGGAGGCCTGGACGCCGGCCCCGTCCAAGTCAACGCCGTACTTGCCGGCGGCGTTTGCGCCTAGGAAGGCCAACTCGGCGTAAGCCAAGGAGAAGCTAGTGGCGTTCTGGACCAGGTTGCGCAGATAGGAGCTGTTGCCCCCGGCTCCATCGACTACCGTTCCCGAGGAACGAATCAGCGCGTTGCGCGTGAGATTGGCCACGATCACGCCCGCCGTCGAGTAATGGGCATAGGAAAGCCCGGTCGTCCAGGAGAGCGTCTTAGGGTCGGTCCCCGACAGCGAGATGGTCCGGCGCTCGGTCTCGTCGGTACCGCTTAGGTTCGTCTTGCCGATCGTGATCTCGTCGCCGTCCTGCCAGCCCGTCACGTCGGAGGCAGCCATGCTCATGCTGGTGGCGTTCTGGCCCACGTCACCAATCGGTGTCGCGAAAGGCGTTTTCGTCGAGCCCCTGACGGTGAAGTTGCCCCCGCTCTTAACGATCAGCCCATACTGGCCTGCCACTGCGCCGGAGGACAGGATCAGGCTCGCCGTGATCCCCGTGGGAATGGGAGAGGCGTCGCTGCCCATGTCGAGCGTGCCACCGGCATTGACGGTCAAGTCCCCTCTCGAGAGAGTCAAGGAGCTATTGGACACGCGGCTGAAGCTCAGTGTACCGTTGACCGTGGTGCCGCTGGAAACGGCGGTCGTGGTGTCTAATGTCACGGTATGGCCGGAAAGTATGTTGACGGGCGTGCAGAACCTGGGAACCATGCCCGGGCTCCAAGTGGAAGCGACGGACCAGTTGCCGCTGCCCACGCTCGAGGTGCCGGTGCAACCCCTGGGAGTGGCGCTTGCCGAAACCATTACCCAGAGGTCGGCGATCGTGTACTGGGTCTGGGCGCCTGACGTCGTCGAGTTGCCCCCGGCCTCCATGGAGTTCAAGCCCGTCAGCGTCGCCGAACTATAAGGACCCTCCTGATAGCTGTTGCCCGAAGTCAGGGTCACGGCGGTATCCGTATTGACTCCCCCGATCCGCTGGCGCATCCAGTAGGTACCGGAGGGACCCGTCGTGCTTCCTTGATAGTAGCGGACGACGAAGGCGTAGATGGTGGCCCCCGAGGTCAAGATCTCCTCCCCGTGCCCGCTTTGCGTCGAGCTGAAGGAGGCGATGAGCTTGGTCTGGGCGTTGTTGCTGCCGGTCGCCGAGGTCGCCTGGTTGGCCGTGCTTGCCGGGGTATCCGCCCAGTATGGATCCGAGCCGGTCTTGTTCCAGGCGTTGTAGGTCGGAGCGCCGGTCGTGGCCTGGCGGGCGATGATGATCCCCTCCTCCGGATAGGCGCCGCCATCTTCGATGATATCGTCCCAAAAGATATCTTGGGAAGCGCTACGTGGGCCGTAACCCACTCCCGTGATATTAGAGGTGCCGGTGTTAATATTGCTCGAGCTCACCGCTACCGAACCGTCGATGCGCAGCTCGATGATCCCCGCCGTCGCGGAGACGACGGTCTTTAAGTCGATGCGGTACCACGTTCCGGCCGATAGGGCGACCGTGGAGGTGCCCAGCGTCACGCCGCTGGATCCCCCGTTCTTGATCGTCAATTTGCCGTCCGTGTTGAGCATCAGTGTGGAGACGGCGTTACTCCCTGCGAAGGCCTGCATGATGGGGTTATTGGCGCTGGGCAGGGCGGCGAAGTTGATATAGGCGCGCGCGTACACGCTGCTTTGCGCGGTGTAGTTCGGCAAGGCCAGGAAGGAGACGTTGCTGCCGTTGGTCTTCAAGGAATAGGCCCCCGAGCGCACCGTCGCCTGGGAGACGGCCGGAGTGCCGGTGTTCGTCTTGGCTTCGGAGACGCTACCAGTCTCGGCGCCAAACACCCACAGGCGCGGGGCGGCCCGCGCCGGAAGCGCGCAGAATGATATGCCCAACAGACAAACAGCCCTCCGACGGAGACACGCCCTTCCCATGACTCTGAGTTGTCGCAGATAAACGACCCGGCGTCAAGGTTCGAATCTCCGCAGGACCGACGACACCCCGTCTTCGTTATTCCATGGTAATTTAGTAAAATGCGCGAATGTCGCTAAAGGCGATTTTATTCGATTTTGGCGGCACTTTGGACGCTGACGGGATCGCCTGGCCGGAACGTTTCTTTCCTTTATACCGAGAACACGGGATAACGGACTCCCGGGAGCTGTTCCTGAAGGCCTTCTACCGCTCCGATGACGAATTACCCGGGCGCCACCGCCTACGGGGGCTGGGCCTCGAGGAGACGCTACGGCTACAGGTGCAGGGGGTGCTCGAATCGCTGGCTCCCGACCGCCTCGAATTGGGCCCTCCGCTCGCCCGCCGCTTCGCGCAGGAGTCGCGCGAGCTTTTTCGGCGCAATAGGCCTTTCCTCGAGCGATTGGCCCGAAGCCACCGGCTCGGCGTCGTCTCCAATTTCTACGGGAATCTCGATTCGGTGCTCGAAACCGAGGGGCTTTCCCATCTCTTCGGCGCGATCGCCGACTCTGTATCCCTGGGAGCCTCGAAACCAGACTCGCGCATCTTCCTCTACGCGACCGCTCGCCTTGGGGTTTCGCCCGCAGAGGCGCTCATGGTCGGCGATTCGGCGGAGCGGGACATGCGGGGAGCCGAAGCCCTCTCCATGCCGCATGCCTTCCTGCGCGCCTCGCGGCCGGCCTCCTGCTGCCCGCAGGCGAGGGTGCTCTCCAGGCTCACCGACCTGGAGGCGTCCCTGGAAGGGGTCCCCTCATGATCCGCCGCGCCGGCATCATCGCCGCCGGCCACGGCGAGCGGCTGAGCGCGCGCACGAACGCCCCCAAGCCGCTCGTGCCAGTGGCGGGCCGCCCCCTCGCCTACTGGACGGTCGCGTCCTTGCGTGAGGCGGGCGTCGAGTCGATCACGATGCTGCTCAATTCCCGCGGAGAGCCGGTGCGGCGCTTCCTCGAGGAGGCGTTTCCGTCAATGGCATGGAGCTTCATCTCCCAAGACACCGCCTCTTCCTGGGAGAGCTTCCGGCTCGTTTCCCGCCGCATGGCCGCGGACTCCGACCTCTTCTTGATAAGCACCGTGGACGCGCTCCTCGCGCCCGAGGATCCCTCGCGCTTTTCGGCGGCCGTGCCGCCTGGTGCCGAGGGCGCCGTGGCCCTAACCGAATTCGTCGATGACGAGAAGCCCCTGTGGGCCTCGGTCGGCGAGGACGGATGGATCCGCGCGCTGGGCCCCGACGCCCGCGGCTCGGGCCTGGTGACCGCCGGCCTCTACGCGCTTTCCGCTGCCGCCGCCCTTACCACGGAAGGCCTCGAGTTCGCCCGCTTGCGCGATTACTGGGCCTACTTGGCGCGGCGCGGCCGTCTCGCCGGCATCCGCGTCGGCAAGGCCGTCGACGTCGACCGGCCGGAGGACATCGAGGTCGCTGAGCGGTTCCTGCTGGAGCGGCGCCCATGATCCGCTGCCTCGGGGTGCTCCGCGAGCCCGAAAATTCACCCCAGAGGGTCGGCGACGACGCGCTGGTCCTGCGCAAGGTGCTCGAGCAGCTCGAGCTGTTGGGCGTCTCCACGCGCCTGGCGACGCCGGAGGAGTTTGACCGGACGGACATCACCGAATGGGACGTGCTGCTGCCCATGTGCGAGGCCTACCCACGCCTCAAACGGCTTAAGGCCGCGGCGGCGTCCTGGAAGGGACGCATGATCAATCGGGCCGAGGCGGCGCTCAATTGCTACCGCACCTCGATGGCTCCGCTGTTGGCCTCCTGCCCGGGCGTGCGCTTCCCGCCCAGCGAGCTGTACGCCGTCTCGGAGGCGGAGGGCGCCGGAGGCGACTTCCCGCATGGGGGCCGCTGGGTCAAGCGCGGCGACGTGCACAACACCTGTGAGCGCGACGTGGTCTTCGCACGCACCGGCAAGGAGTTACGCGCCGTCCTCGAGGACTTCTCGATCCGCGAGATTACCCATTACCTTCTGCAGTCGCATGTCGAGGGCGAGCTGATCAAATTCTACGGGGTTGGCCCGGGCCGCTGGTTCACCTGGTTCTACCACGAGCCTTCGATGGTCCAAGGACACGAATTCTCCATTGACGAGCTGGCGCAAGCCGCGGCCGCCGCCGCGCGGAGGCTGGGCCTGGAGGTATTCGGTGGGGACGCCATCGTCGGAGAGGACGGCTCCGTGTCCCTCATTGACATCAATTCGTGGCCCAGCTTCGCGCGCGTGCGCTCGGAAGCCGCCGTGCAGATCGCCTGGCACGTGCATTCAAGCCTGCGGTGCAAGCTGACGTTATGACCGGTAGATACAGTGGTGCCAGCCTGCGGGCTGGCACCTTAGACTCCACCCCCCCTTCCTTGTTCGACGAGGAACAGGCCCTGCTGGCCCCTGGCCTACAGAGCGTCGCGCTGCTATCCCGCATCGTGCTCGAGCGCGGCCGCGGCTCGATTCTGGAGGACGTGGACGGGAAGGAATACATCGACCTCATGGCGGGCATCGGCGTGGCCTCGATCGGCCACGCGCATCCCGACTACGCGCGCTCCTTGTCGGAGCAGCTCGAAAAGGTGACGGTCGGCAGCTTCACGACCCGCGCTCGGCTCGCCTTCCTCAAGCGCCTCTCGCGCGTGCTACCCGGCCGCCTGGACCGCATCCAACTCTACTCGAGCGGCGCCGAGGCCGTCGAGGCCGCGCTGCGCCTGGCCAAGAGCCATACCAAGAAGTTCGAGTTCGTAGGCTTCTGGGGAGGATTTCACGGCAAGACCGGAGGCGTGCTCGGCCTTCTCGGCGACGAGTTCAAGCGGGATTTGGGGCCTCTCATGCCCGGACTCTACCTGAGTCCCTACCCAAACCCCTTCCGCTGCCCGCTCGGCGCGCGCGAAGAGCATGATTGCGCGGCCCATTGCCTCGACTTTCTTAGGCAGATGATACGCCGGGCCACTACCGGATCCGTCGCGGCCATCCTCGCGGAACCGATCCAGGGCACCGCCGGAAACGTGCTGCCGCCCCGGGGATTCCTGAAGGGGTTGCGTCAGATTGCCGACGAATGCGGAGCGCTCTGGATCTCCGACGAGATGATCACGGGCTTCGGTCGCACGGGGCGTTGGTTCGGCTTTGAGCACGAGGACGCCACGCCCGACATCCTAACCGTGGGCAAGGGGATGGGCGGAGGATTCCCCGTAAGCGGCGTGATCGCGCCTTCAGCGATCGCCTCGGCCAAGCCCTTCGCCAACCCTAGCGGCTCCTCATCGAGCTACGGCGGCAATCCCCTCGCGGCCGCGGCCTGCGAGACGACGCTGCGCATCATCGAGGAGGAGCGACTGGTTGAAGCGGCCCGGCGCACCGGCGAGGCGCTGCTCGAGCGACTGCGCTCCCTACAGGAAAAATTCACCTTCGTGGGGGACGTGCGCGGGCGCGGCCTGCTCATCGCCGTCGAGCTCGTCGCCGATCGCAAGAGCAAGGAGCCTCTGCCCAAGCCCGTTTGCCGCGCCCTCTTCGAGGAAGGCCTGCGGCGGGGGCTGCTCGCCATGAGCTACTTGCCCGCGATCCGCATCAATCCCCCGCTCAATATCCCGCTGGACGTGGCGCTCGAAGGCGTCGAACGCTTGGAGGCCTCCCTATCGGCCGTGGCCAAGCGATTCAAACTATGCTGAAGGTCGCTCTCGTCGGCTTCGGCCAGGTGGCCGAAAAAGCGCACGTTCCCGCCTGGAAGGAAAGCAAGGATTTTTCGGTCGTCGCCGTGGCCGACGAGAGGGCCGAGCGCCTGGCCTTGGCCCGGGAGTATTTCCCGGGAGTGCGCCCCTACCCGTCGATGGAAACCCTACTGCGCGCGGAAAGCCATATCGACCTCGTCGACATCGCCACGCCTCCCTTCCTGCACGCCAAGCAGTGCGTGCTTGCCCTGCAACATCGCTGCCACGTGCTCTGCGAAAAGCCCCTGGCCCTGGCCATGCAGGATTTCGAGAGCATCCGGGCCCAGGCCCAGGCGCAAAACCGCATGGTGTTCACGGCGCACAATTGGAAGTACTCCCCGCTCTACCTGCAGGCCGCCCAACTGCTACGCGCGAAGGCGATCGGCGCGCTCACGCACGTCGAGCTGCATACGCTGCGCTCGCAACCCGCTCCCGGGGTGGGCTCGTGGCGCTTGGACCGGATCGCCTCGGGGGGCGGCATACTCGTCGACCACGGATGGCATAACTTCTACCTCCTGCATACGCTGCTCGAGCAGGAGCCGCGGACGATCTCGGCCCGGCTGCAAATCCCCCGCTACGGAGGCGTGGAGGAGGAGGCCACCTGCTTCATCGAATACCCGCAGGTATCCGCCCTGCTGTACTTGACCTGGCGCTCGCCCTACCGATCCAACTGGGGCATCTTCTACGGTCAGCAGGGGAGCCTCGAGATGCGCGACGATCTGCTCCTGCTCACCCGCGGCGAAGGGGAGACCCAGCGCTTCGAGTTCGCTCAGAAACTCTCGCAGGGATCCGCCCATCCCGACTGGTTTCAGACGATGCTCGAGGACGTCAGGTCCGAGATCCAAAAGCCCAAGCTGCGGCGTAACCTCCGCGAGGCCGGCGTCTGCCTGGCCATGCTTTCCCACGTGTACCAGTCGCATCGCCTCGGGGGCAAATCGGTGGCCCTGCCCCTTTCGGGGCTTCCCCGAAGCGAAACCATCGGGACATGAGCGTCCAGGACGTCATCCTGTGGACCGGCCGCCCGGAGCTGATGCTCGAACCCTTGGCCGGATTGAGCCTGCTCGAGCGGCAGCTGTTCGTCTTGGGACGCGCCGGGGCCCGGCGCGTCTGGATCGCTTCCGACCAGCCGCTCCCGCCCGCGGGCTTGCGCGCCCCAGAGGGCCTGCGGGTCGACTGGGTCCGCCGCGACGGCGACCACCCTCTGCAATGCCGGGTCCCTTACGCGGTTTGCTCCGGCGATTATTTGTTCCGCCCGGAGGCGCTACGCGCCCTGTGGGCCGCCCCCCCGCCCGGTCCCGTCTCTTACCGGGACGATGAGGGCCGGGGCGTGCTGCAGATCGTGACCCGCCGCGGTCCTCGCGTACTGCATTTCGAGCGCCGCCCGATGACGCGCGGCTCCTACGCCCGGGTCGACTCCGCTCCCGCGCGGGCCGCGGCCCTGCGCTGGCTATGCGACGGCGTGCGTAAGGAACAGGACGGCTTCATGGCTCGGCATTTTGACCGGCGCCTTTCGCTGGCGGTCACACGCCGGCTGTTGCCCTGGCCGGTCAGCCCGAATTATATGACGGCGGTCAGCGCGTTCATCGGCGTCGCCGCCTGCACGCAATTTCTCTTTCCGGACCGCCTGCACGCGGCCGCGGGGGCGGCGGGCGTCTGGCTTTCCTCGGTGCTCGACGGCTGCGATGGAGAGATCGCACGGCTCAAATACCAGGAGAGCGATTGGGGCGGTATGCTGGATTTCTGGGGCGACAATTGCGTGCACGTGGCGCTATTTTTGTGCCTGGGCTTCGGGATCGGCAGCAGCCAGCCGGGCGTTCCGGGCCCCACCTTGGGCGCCGTGGCGGCCGGCGCGGCCCTGGCCTCGGCTTTGCTGAGCTTCCGGCACAGCCGGCTTAAGCGGGGTTCGGGGGATGCCGGCCCTTGGTTCACCGGCCTGCGCGTGCTGCCCGAAGGCGCCTCGGGGGCCGCCCGTTGGCTTGAACGGCTCGAGGACTCGCTGACCCAGAGGGATTTCATTTATTTGCTGCTCGCGGCTGCCGTTTTTCAGAAACTCACCTGGTTCCTTTGGGCCAGCGCCCTGGGGGCGCCCGTTTTCCTGCTGATCCTGCTGTTCCTGCAATGGAAGGCCAGCCCTACGCGCACGCGCATCCACGCGCGCGCGTACGGGAGTCCCGTTGCCCGCCCGGGACATATTTAATATACTTTGACTTCGACGTGACAGCGCTGGCACTTCTCGCTTGGTTCCTCGTTTCTCCATGCCGCGCCTCCTCGAACTCCTCGGAACCGCCGCAGGCCTCCACGGCGGTCCCCAAGGGCGAGCGCGTCCTGGCCCAGATCCGGATCCTGGGCCTTCAGCGGATCGATGAAACGAATGTCAGAGCCAAGCTTCGGGCGCGCGAATGGGCCCCGTATTCCGAGCAGGACCGGGCCTTGGATGTCGCGACCCTGCTGGCCTCGGGGGATTTCAGCTCGGTGAACGCGCGCGAGGTCCAAGTCTCCAGCACGGCCTTCCGGCTCGACATCGAGCTGGTGGAAGCCAGCCCGGTCGTAGCGGTCGAGGCCTCCACGGAGCCGTCGCTTTCGACCAACACGACCCAGGTCCTGGCACCCCCGCCCCCCGCCCCGATCCGCTGGACGCCCCGCCCCTCGCGGCGGGCGATAGTCTCCGGAGGAGCCCCGAATCCGCCATGGGTCATCGGCGATCTCGCCATTACGGGCAATCGGCACGTGAAATACAATGTCATCCGCAGCCAGCTCCAAGTCCGGCGCGGCGAGCTCTACGAAAGGTCCGACCTCGATAAGGACATCCAGACGCTGCTGGGCATGGGAAATTTCGAACGGGTCGCCGCCGATGTCGTCGGGCTACCAGACCCCGTCCCGACGCAGATGCTCGACGCCTCGGGCTCGACGACCACCGTCAAGATCACCTTCCTCGTCGAGGAGAAGCCGGTCGTGCGCAAGATCCGTTTCGAGGGCTACAAGAAGCTCTCCAAGGGCAAGCTCTCGGACGCCATTACCCTCAAGGAAAAGGACCCTCTCGACCGGGTCAAGCTGCGCGACGACGAGGAGAAGATCCTCGAGACCTACCGCAAGAAGGGCTACGTCAACGCCTCGGTGGACGCCCGTGTCGCGCTCGATACGACGTCGGCCATGGCCGACGTCACTTATGCCGTCCAAGAAGGGTCCAGGACCGTGATCGGCTCCGTGGAGATCGAGGGTGTGCGGGCCTTCAAGGTCAAGAAGATCCTCAAGCAGATGAAAAATCGCCGCAAGAAGATATTTGACGAAAAGGAGTTCGCCGAGGACCACAAGAAGATCGAGACCTTCTACAAAAACCGCGGCTACGTCGATTTCGAGATCATCTCCTCAAGCATTTCCTACAACGAGGATCGGACTCGGATCGCCATCCGCCTCGCGGTCAATGAGGGACACCAGCACCGCTTCGGCCAGACTCGATTCAAGGGGCATTCGGTCTACGCAGAAAAGGAGTTGCGCAAGCAGGTGGCCTATAAGCGCGGGCGGATATTCAATCAGGAGAAGCTCGAGCTCACCATCCGCGATATCCAGGACCTCTACGCGGAGAAGGGCCGGCTGCGCACGCGCGTGACGCCCGAGAGGGCCTACAACGAGGCAACCGGGCAGATGGACCTGGTCTTTCACCTCCTTGAAGGCAGCGTGGTTTACGTGGACCACGTCGACATCGAAGGCAACAAGGCGACCAAGACCCACGTGCTCCGGCGCGAGATCATCGTCAAGGAGGGCGAGCCCTTTGCCGCCTCGCGCATCCGCAAGAGCCAGGAAAAGATCATGAACCTGGGCTTCATCGACGACGTCCAGCTCGACATCCAGAGCCCGGTTGACCCGGATCGGGCGGATTTGACCTTCGAGGTTCTCGAGGGCAAGCCCGGGATGCTCACCATGGGGGCGGGTTTCTCCTCACTCGACGGGCTCATCGGCACGTTGTCGCTGCAGCACATGAATCTCTTAGGCCGCGCGCAGCGGGCCTCGGTCCAGTGGCAGTTCGGAGCCAGGGTGCAGGACTACTCCCTCTCCTGGACGACGCCCTGGATCGCGAGCAAGCCCTGGAGCCTGGGATTCGACCTCTTCAACACGAGGCGCCTGCGCCCCCTGCAATCCTCCTTCCAGGGCTACGTCGACAAGCGCCTGGGAGGCACGGTCCGGCTGGGCCCCCGCTTTCAAAACGACAAGTACCTGCTGGGATTCAGTTACACCTTCATGAAGGTCAGCGTCACCAACGTGGAAAGCCAATTCATCGGGCAGCTGCCGGAAGGCACTAGCATCCACTCCTCCGTCGGAGTGGACCTGGCGCGCGACACGCGCGACAACATCTGGGACCCGACACGGGGCACGCGTCATTCGATCGGATTCACGCTGGCCGGCGGCCCCATCTTCAACGGGGACATCCATTTCTTTAGCCCCACGATCTCCAACGCCGCCCATTTCCACCTCTTCTCCATCGAGGACTATCCCTTTGTCCTGAGCCTCTCCAACCGCGCCGCCTACATCACGCCGTTCGGGGAGACGAAGGAAGTGCCGGTGTTCAACCGCTTCTTCCTCGGCGGGCCGGACACGCTGCGGGGATACGCCCCGACGGGCGAGGTCGGCGTGCCGACCGGCGGGAAGGTGTACGACGTCGCCAACGTCGAGTTTGGTTTCCCCATCGCGCGCGAACACCGCAAATCGATCGTCAAGCTCGTGACCTTCTTCGACGCGGGCACAGCTTGGGAGAACCTACGTTCGGTCCGCGCGCGAATCGGCACCCGGGACCAGGATATCAAGACGGACGTCGGAGTGGGCATCCGCTTCGTTACCCCCGCCTTCCCCATCCGGCTTGACTGGGGCTACGGCCTCAACCACAAGCCCGGGGAACGACCCTACCAAATCAACTTTGGAATCGGGGGCCTCTTCTAATGAAACCGAGCATTATGACTTTCGCCCTCCTCCTAGCATCGCCCGCCGCGGCACTGGAAGTGTCGCTCGAGGAAAATCGCGCCGAGCGGGGAAACATCGGCTATGTGGACATGCAACGGCTCTTCCAGCTTTATCCCGAGACCCAGAAGGCCAAGCAGCACTTCGAGGAGGTGATGCGCCAAGCCGAGGAGCAGGTCAACATCCGCAAGGCGGAGCTCATCGGCCTGCGCGCGGAGCTCATCAAGCTACGGCTCGAGCGCGAGGCGGTGGCCCGGCTGCAGCCGCCCCCCGTGGAGCCGGAGCCCCCCCTGCCTCCGGCACCCGAGACCTCCGCTCCCATCCCGCCCCCGCCGGGCGAAGAGCTGCGGGTGTCGACTCCCCCGGTCGTCTCAACCTTCCCCGCGAGCGCGGCGGACGTCGAGCTTTCGACGCCGCCGGCCCTCGCCGAGGGCGCCCCGCCCGGGTTCGAGGCTCCGGCCTCCACGGAAACTACCGAGCCGCCCAGCTACACGCGACTGCCCGGGATGCCGGACACCCGGCCCTCCCAGCCGACTCCTTCGTCGCCGAGAAGCTCCAACCCCCTGGCCGACATCGACGCTCGCATCGCCGAGCGGACCCGCCTCCTGCAGGACAAGGAGAACGAGTTCAAGACCTACCAAGCCCAGGTGGAAAAGAACCTGCTCGACCTCGAAAGCCGCAAGACCGAGATCCTGTTGGGCAAGATCTACACCGCGGTGCAGGAGTCGGCCAAGGAGGCCGGCGTCAGCGTGGTGGTCGACAAGTCCCAAATCCTTTTCGGCCACAACGCGATGGACCTGACAGAACGAGTGCTCAAGAAACTAAAGTCATAGGTGGAACCATGAAAAAACAGTTAGGCTGGATCGCGCAATGGACGGGCGGGGAGCTCGAAGGCTCCCCGGACTACTGGATCGAAGGGGTCGCTGGGCTCGCGGAGGCCGGGGAAAAGGACATCGCGTTCCTGGAGAACCCGAAATACGCCCCGCAGGTGGCCTCGAGCCGGGCGGGCTGCGTCTTCCTGCCAATGGAGGCCAAGGGGCGTACCACCGGCGGGCCGAAAAACCGCATTTACGTCGTAGAGCCCAAATGGGCCTTCGCCCAGGTCCTGACCCTGCTGGAGGCGGATCTCAATCCCCCGCCCAAGCCCGGCATCCACCCGAAGGCGGAGGTGCATCCCGAGGCCGAGATCGGGCGCGACGTGAGCATAGGGGCCTTCGCCGTAATCGAGCGCTCGGCCGTGCTCGCCGACGGCGCGGCCGTCGGGCCGCAATGCTACGTGGGCGCCCGCGCGAAGGTCGGCAAGGGAACACGCCTCTACCCGCAGGTGGTGCTGCGCGAGGGCTGCGTGCTGGGCGAGCGCGTGATCGTCCATTCCGGGACCGTGATCGGATCCGACGGCTACGGCTTTTCCACCGATCCTAAAACGGGCGCGCACCGCAAGGTCCCCCAGATAGGCAACGTGGTCGTAGGCGACGACGTCGAGATCGGATCGAACGTGTCCATCGACCGGGCGACGACCGGATCCACCCTTATTGGCGCCGGTTCGAAGATCGACAATCTCGTGCAGATCGCCCATAACGTCGCGATCGGCCGCAACTGCCTGATCGTCTCGCAAGTCGGCATCGCGGGCTCGACACAGGTAGGCAACCAGGTGGTCCTGGCGGGGCAGGTGGGAGTCATCGGGCATCTCAAGATCGGCGATGGGGCTGTACTCACCGCCCAGACCGGCGTTATTAGCGACGTCGAAGCCAAGGCCGTGCTCTTCGGCTCTCCGGCGCGCCCCCACCGTGAGGCGATGAGGATACAGGCGCTGCTCGGCAGGCTGCCCGATCTCTTCGACACCGTCAAGGAGCTCAAGGCGAAAGTGCTCAACACCCAGGAGGAACTGCATGCCGGCAAACGATAACGGGAAATATAGCAAGGAAAGCTCGCCACGGCAGGCGAGCATCCGGCAGGAGGTCAGCCTCTCCGGCATAGGCCTGCACACCGGCTCGACCTCGACGATTACCTTCCGCCCGGCGCCGGCCAACAGCGGCATCCGCTTCTTCCGCACCGATCTGCCGGGCATCCCGATGATCCCGGCCCGGCTTGGGTTCGTCGTGGCCACGGTGCGCGGCACCAACATCGGCCTCCACGAGGCAAAGGTGCACACCGTCGAGCACGTGCTCTCGGCCGCAACCGGCCTGGGCATTGACAACCTCGACATCCTCGTATCCGCCAACGAGCCCCCGGCCATGGACGGCTCGGCGCTGCCGTTCTTCAAGGCCCTGCTCCGGGCTGGCATCGAGACCTTCCCCGACGCGCCCAAGCGGGAACTGTTGCTGCCGGGAGAGGTCGTCTACGAGGACAAGGGAACAAGCTACCGAGCCACGCCCTCAGACCGCTTCGAGCTTTGCGTCACGTTGATCCACGAGCATCCCCTCGTACCCCGGTTGAGCTTCTCGCTGGAGCTCGACACAGAAAGCTACGCCTCGCAGGTGGCTTCGGCGCGCACCTTCTGCTTCGAGCACGAGGTCGAGTATCTCCGCTCCCAGGGCTTGGCGCAGGGCGGCTCGCTCGACAACGCCGTCGTCATCGGCAAAGACCGCTTCCACACCAACGCGGAGGGGCTGCGCTTCCCGGACGAATTCGTTAGGCACAAGATGCTCGACTTGATCGGCGACCTCACCCTGACGGGCCGCTCGCTTTTCCGGATGAGGATCGAGGCCGTGCGCTGCGGCCACGCCCACAATATAGAATTCGCGAAACTGCTCAACAAGGCGGCCATGCAGATGCGCCGCGAAGCCGAAGAAGTGATTCCCGCGAGCTCAGGAGGCTCCCATGACGACTGAATCCAGCACCGAGACGGCGGCCCCTCCGGCCGTCGTGCGCACCGTCGACACCGTAGGCGTGCAAAAAGCAATCCCCCACCGTTACCCCTTCCTGCTAGTGGACAAGGTGGACGTGATCGAGGAGGGCAAGAAGGCCGTCGGCACTAAATGCGTCACGGTCAACGAGGAATTCTTCCAAGGCCATTTCCCGGGCCATCCGATCATGCCGGGCGTCTTGGTCATCGAGGCCTTGGCCCAGACGGCATGCGTGCTGCTGCTATCGAAGGAGAATAACGCCCTGGAAGGCCGAATGTTCTATTTCCTCGGGATCGAATCCGCCAAGTTCCGCGCACCGACCCTGCCCGGGAGCGTGCTCAAGCTCCACGTGGAGATGCTGCGCCTCGGCGGGCGCGCCGGCAAATTCAAGGGAGAGGCCTACATAGACGGCAATCTCGCCTGCGAGGCCGAAATGTCGTTCGCGTTGGCCCCGCGCCAGGCGGCGGCATGATCGCCGAGCGCAATATCCACCCCAACGCCGTCATCCACCCGACGGCGAAGATCGACCCGAGCGTAGTCGTCGGTCCCGGGGCCGTCATCGGAGAGGACACGGTCATCGGCGCCGGTAGCGTCATCGGCGCGCACGCGGTCGTCGAGTTCTCCGTCCTGGGAAAAAATAACCGCCTGGCCCCGGGCTGCTTCGTCGGTACGCCGCCGCAGGACTTGAAATACGCCGGCGAGCGCACTCGCCTGGTCATGGGCGACAACAACCTGGTGCGCGAGTGCGTGACGCTCAACCGCGGCACGGCCGCCACGGGCGAGACCGTGATCGGCTCCAACTGCCTCTTCATGGCCTATTCGCACGTAGCCCACGACTGCCGGATCGGCAACCACGTCATCCTCGTCAACTCCGTGGCCCTGGCCGGGCACGTCGACGTGGGCGATTATTCCGTCATCAGCGCCCAGGTCGCCGTCCATCAATTCGTGCGCGTGGGCCGCTGCTGCATGATCAGCGGCGGCTCAATGGTCGGCAAGGACATCCCCTCCTACTGCACCGCCCAAGGCGACCGCGCGACGCT
The DNA here is from genome assembly GCA_041694815.1 of Elusimicrobiota bacterium. Lineage (GTDB taxonomy): Bacteria > Elusimicrobiota > Elusimicrobia > UBA1565 > JACRDR01 > JBGFSC01. The sequence goes on from JBGFSC010000047.1 coordinate 130,396, forward strand.
GCGCGGGCTCAACCTGGTCGGCATGCGCCGGGCCGGCCTGCAGCGCGACGCCGTAGCCGCGGTCAAGGAAGCCTACAAGACCCTATTCCTCTCGGGCCTGCGTCAAGAGGAGGCCTTGCCGGAGCTCCAGAAGTCCTCCGTACCGCAAGTCCTTGAACTGGCCGACTTCATCTCTCGCTCGCAACGCGGGGTGATGCGCCCCAAGGGCCAAGGCGGCGAGGAGGACGAGGACTGAGCAAGAACAAGAAACTGGGGCTGATCGCGGGCTCGGGCCGATTTCCCCTACTCTTCGCCGAGGAAGCTCGGCGCATGGGAGTGGAGGTCGTAGCGCTCGGCATCCGCGGCGTCACCGATTCCGCGCTCGAGGGTTTGGTCTCCAAGGTCGAATATTTCAAGCTCGGCCAAATCTCCAAGCCGATCGAGGCGCTTCTTCGCGCGGGCATCCGCCAGGCCGTCATGGCCGGAAAGGTGCAGCATAGCTCGCTCTTCGGCGGAATGATGCCGGACCTGCGCGCCGTCAAGCTGCTGGCCAGGCTCAAGGACAAGCGGACCGACACCATTCTCTCGGCGGTGGCCGAGGAATTCGCCAAGGAGGGTATCGAGCTCCTGCCTTCGGCCACCTACCTTTCCCACCTGCTGGCCCAAGAAGGCCCACTGACCAAGCGCCGCCCGTCCGCGGCCGAGTCCGCCGACGTCCAATTGGGGTGGCGGGCGGCCAAGGCCATAGCCGGCTTCGACATCGGCCAGAGCGTGGTCGTGCGAGAGGGTGCGGTCATCGCGGTTGAAGCCATGGAGGGCACCGACGCCTGCATCCTGAGGGCCGCAGAGATCGCCCGGACCCACGGCTCCAAGCTTCCGATCGTCGTCGTCAAGGTGGCCAAGCCCAAACAGGATCTACGCTTCGATCTCCCGGTCGTCGGGCTCGACACCCTAGATGTCCTGGAAAAGGCTGGCGTCTCGACCCTGGCCCTTGAGGCGGAAAAGACTCTGCTCTTCGACAAGGAGCGGTTCTTCAAGCGCGCCGACTCGATGAAACTGGCCATCGTCGGCGTCCGTGAGGCCATCCCGCCCAACCCATGACGCCTTCCGCTAAAATCCGGGTCGGCGTCATCGGTGCCGGCAAGATCGGCGGCCATCACGCGCGCATACTCGCCAAGCTGCCGGACGTCGAGCTCGTCGGCGTCTGCGATCTCAACCTCTGGCGCTCCCAGATGGTGGCGTGGCGGTCGAAGACACGCGCCTTCAGGCGCTACGAGGACCTCTTCGGCAAGATCGACGCGGCGGTCGTCGCGGTCCCCACTCCACTCCATTTCGAGGTTGGCAAGGCGGCGCTGCAGGCTGGTTTACATTGCCTCATCGAAAAGCCGATCGCCGGCTCCGTCGAGGAGGCACGCGAGCTCCTGAGGCTCTCGGAGCAGAGAAAGGTCGTGCTGCAGGTGGGCCACGTCGAGCGCTTCAACCCGGCGGTACTCGAGGCCATACGCCATATCCGGCATCCGCGCTTCATCACCGTCGAACGGCTGGGCCCCTACGACCCCCGGGTCAATCAGATCGGCGTCGTGCTCGACCTGATGATCCACGACCTCGACATCCTTCTAACCTTGGTGGGCTCCGAGGTCGAGAGCCTCGAGGCCATCGGCGCGAGCCTTTTGTCCCAGCACGAGGACATCGCCAACGTGCGGGTGCGCTTCAAGACGGGCTGCGTGGCCGACGTGACCGCCAGCCGCATCTCCCTGGGGAAGGCCCGGAAGGTCCGCATCTTCCAGGAGGACAGCTACCTCTCCCTGGATTATCTCAAGGCGACGCTCAAGATCTACCGCAAGAAGGCTCCCGTCATCAAGAGCTTAAGCGACGTGGAGGTGATCCACCCGAAGCTCGACGATACCGAGCCGCTCAAGAACGAGCATCTCCATTTCATTGATTGCATCCGCCATAACCGCAAGCCTTGGCCCTCGGGAGAGCACGGGATCGAGGCGTTGAAGCTCGCCCTGCAAATCACCGAGGAGCTCGAGCGCTACGAGCTCTCCAAGGGACGGAGCCGTCCGCTCATTCCCGAGTGGGCCACGCAGATAGCCAAGACGGCTGGAAGGGTCCTGGGCCCGGAGGAGCCGTGACCGCAACGCAGTCCGTGCTTCTCGTGGCCGGCGATCCCTCCGGCGACATGCATGGCGCTCGGCTGGCCGAGGAACTCAAACGAAGGCTTCCTTCCTTGCGCGTGGCGGCCGTCGGCGGCCCCATGCTACGCGCCCGCGCCGACGAATTTCTCTTCGACCTCGCCTCGCTCGGGGTCACCGGCTTCCTGGAGCCGGTGCGGCAGGCGCCCGCCTTTGTCAAGACAGCCACGCTCATTAACGGTTTCCTGAAGAGGCGTCGGCCCCGCGCCGTGGTCTGCATCGACTTTTACGGCTTCAATCGCCGCGTCCTGGGCCTGGCTAAGCGCCACGGAGTGCCCCGCTTCTACTTCATCAGCCCACAGGTCTGGGCGAGCCGGCCCGGCCGGGTGCTCGCGATTAAGCGCTTGGTCGACCGAATGCTCGTGATATTTCCGTTCGAGGAACGCCTCTACCGCAAGGCGGGGGTCCCCGTCTCCTTCGTCGGGCATCCCCTGCTCGACATGCTTCCCGAGCCGAGGCCGCAGCGGGAACCCTCCAGCCCGCTACGCCTGGGGCTTTTGCCCGGCAGCCGCCCCTCGGAGCTGCGCCGGCATCTGCCACTATTCCTGCGCGCTGCCGAGCACCTCCGCAAGGATTTCCCGAAGCTGCAGGTCCAAGTCTTCGCCGCCTCTAGCCTACCCGACCGCGCCTATGCCGAGGCCCTGCGCGGCGGGGCGTCCCTGGTGCGCGAATCGGACTACGCGCAACGCTCGCGGCTGGACCTGGCATTCACCTCCTCGGGTACGGCCACGCTCGAAAACGCCCTCCTGGGCGTGCCGATGGTCGTAGTCTATCGCATGTCCTGGCCGACCTACGCCATCGCCCGCGCAATGATCCGCGTGCCCTACATCTCGATGGCCAACCTGCTCGCCGGCCGCCTCCTGGTGCCGGAGCTAATCCAGCGCCAGGCCACGCCCGAAAGCATCTGGCAGGCGGGCTTGCGGCTCCTCGAGAATCCGCGCGCCTACGGCGAGCTGCGCGCCGAGCTCGCGGGGCTGCGCTCGCTCCTCGGGGGAAGCGGCGCCGCGGCCCGCGCCGCCGAGGCCATCCTGGAGCCGGCGCGATGAATGTCTACGCGCTGATTGTGCCCTACCTGCGCCCTTACCGGATGCGCTTCGCGCAGGCCTGCGTCGCGATGCTCGGGGTGGCGGTATTCAACGGAGCTTCCTTCTACCTCCTCAAGCCCATCGTCGACCAGGTGTTCGTCTCGCGCGACTTCACGATGCTGTGGCTGGCCATCGTCGCCGTGCCGAGCCTCATCGCCCTCAAGACGATTTTCTCCTACGTGCAGAATTACCTGATGAGCTGGATCGGTCAGAGGGTCGTGCAGCAGGTCCGCGAGGACCTCTTCCGGCACCTGCACGCCCTACCCCTCGACTTCTTCGCCGAGCACGAGTCTAGCGAGATACTCTCGCGGGTCACCAACGACTTGAACACCCTGCAATCCACCCTCAACTCGGTCCCCCTCTACCTGATCCGGGACAGCCTGACGCTGCTGGTACTGCTCGGCGTTCTCTTTTGGCTTGATTGGCGCTTCGCCATGCTGGCCCTATTGAGCGTTCCTTTCGTTTCCTTGGTACTCATCGTGCTGGGACGCAAGATGCGCGATGCCAGCCTGCGCTCGCAGGCCATCATGAGCCAGATATACCGCCGCTTCCAAGAATCCCTGCAGGGCATGACAACGCTTAAGGCGTACAATTACGAGGAGGGCGCCACACTGCGCTTCCGCGAGGAGAACTTGCTCTTTTTCAACCAGATGATGCGCTACCTCCGCGCCACCGCGCTGGCCACGCCGCTGACGGAGTTTGCCGGCGCGATGGTGGTGGCCCTGCTCATCTACTACGGCGGCACGGAGATCATCGACGGGAAAATGACACCGGGCGCCTTTTTCGCCTTCATGGGTTCCTTCTTCGCCGCCTACGCCCCCGCGAAGAACCTGGCCCGCCTCAACTCGGAGCTGCAGCGCGCGCTGGCCTCGGGGGAGCGCATCTTCCAGCTGCTCGGCGAGCCGCCGTACACCCCGAGGAGCACGGCCGGGCGCCCCTGGGGGGCCCTGGCGTCGAGCATCGAACTGCGCGGGGTGAGCTTCTCCTATCCCGGCTCGCCCAGGCCGGCACTCAAGGACGTGCATTGGACCCTGCGCCGCGGCGAACGGGTGGCGATCGTGGGGCCCTCGGGCTCCGGTAAGAGCACGCTGGCGCATCTGCTACTGCGTTTCCAGGAGCCCTCGCGCGGCTCCATCCTTTTCGACGGCGTGGTCCTGGCGGAGCTCGATGTACGCTCCGTGCGCGAGCGCATCGCGCTTCTTCCGCGCGAGATCCCGCTTTTCAACGACACGGTCTGGCAAAATCTCACCCTGGGAAGGCTGACCAGCACCGTCAGCGAGGTCGAGGCGGCTTGCCGCGCCGCCTACGCCGCGGATTTCATCGAGGCCCTGCCGCAAGGCTACCAAACCCGACTCGGGGAGCGCGGGGTCAAGCTCACGGCGGGACAACGCCAGCGCCTGGCCCTAGCGCGCGCCTGGATCAGGGATCCCTCCCTGGTCATTTTCGACGGCGGGGCGAGCTCCCTAGACGGGGGAGACGGGGAGACGCATAAGGCCCTGATGGGGCTCATGGAACGACGCACGGTCCTGATCCTAGCCAACGAATCCGCGCACTTGCCCGCGGTCGACCGCCTCTACGTACTCGATCGCGGAGAACTCCTCGAGGAACCTTCTCGCGCGTGAGCCCTTCCATCCTGTTCGCCTTCAATGTCCTCGCCGTCGCCGGCACCTTCGCCGGAGGGCTGTTGCCACTGCTGCGTCGACTTTTGTCGCGCACGGGACTCTGGCGACTACTGGCGATGCGCGCGGGCCTGCTGCTCGGTGTGACCTTTACCGAAATATTGCCGGAGGCCTGGAGCTACCAGCCGGCCTTGGCGGGCTGGGGGGCGTTGGCGGCATTCACTGCACTGCTCGCCATGGAAAGTTTCTCGATGCTCGATTCCTGCCCGGAATACCTGGAGGAATGCGACGTGCACTTCTTGGGCTTGAGCGCCTTGGCGGCCCTTTTCGCGCATTCCTTCATCGACGGCTTCAACCTGACGGTCTCCTTCAAGGCCGGCGCGATCGCCGGAACGGCCGTCGGGGCGGCGCTGGCGCTGCACAAGCTGGCCGACGGCTTCACCCTGGCCACCCTGCTCCGCCAATCCGGCTACGACGCGCGACAGACCCTCTGGGGTCTCTTCGCCGTGGCCTGCGCGACGCCGCTGGGAAGCCTCGCCAGCGCGGCCGGATTCGCCGCCTTAGACCCGCGCTTCTCGGCGCTGCTGTTGGGATTCGCGGGGGGGTCCTTCCTCTATATAGGAGCCGCCGACGTGCTGCGGCGGCTCCATAAAGCCCAGGACCGGCTCTGCCTAATCTACTTCGGCGTAGGGCTTTTCGGCATGGCGGCCCTGCAAACCTACTGATCCATGGAACTCCAAGAGCTCGTCTCCAAATTCAAGGGCTACGCGCCGCACATGGACACGACGCTGCTGGAGAAGGCCTACCAGTTCTCCGTCTCGGCGCACGCGAACCAGGAGAGAGCCTCGGGAGAGCACTACTTCGTGCACTGCTCCGCGGTCGCCGAATCCCTTATCGAGTTTAAGCTGGACCTACCCACCATCTGCGCCGGCCTGCTCCATGACGTCATCGAGGACACACCCGTCACCCCCGACGAGTTGCGCCGAGAATTCGGCGACGAGATCACGCGCTTGGTCGAGGGCGTCACGAAGCTCGACGCCCTGCAGTTCTCCTCCCACGATGACGCCCAGGCGGAGAATTGGCGCAAGATGCTGCTCGCCACGGCTCAGGACATCCGCGTTATCCTAATCAAGCTGGCCGACCGGCTCCACAACATGAAGACGCTCAATTTCCTCGACCGGACCAAGCAGGAGCGCATCGCGCACGAGACCTTGTCGCTATACGCTCCCTTGGCGCACCGCCTGGGCATGTTCCGGCTCAAGAGCATGCTCGAGGATCTAGCCTTCCAATACACCCACCCAGAGGAGTACGAGGACCTGGCCCGGAAGGTGGCCGCGCGCAGCTCCAATCGAGAGGGGGTGCTGGCCTCCTTCAAATCGGTCGTCGAGCAGCAATTGGCCCAGTCCAACATCCCCAACCGCATCGTGGCGCGCTCCAAGAGTCTCTATTCTATCTTCCTGAAAATGCAGCGGCAGAACAAGCCTTTCGAGGAGATCCAGGACGCCCTGGGCGTGCGCATCATCACCGACACCATCTCGAACTGCTACGCCCTGCTCGGCATCGTCCACACCCTATTTAAGCCCGTGGCCGGCTCGTTCACCGACTACATCTCGGTGCCCAAGATGAATCTCTACCAGAGCCTGCACACGACCGTCATGGGCCCCAACGGCGATCTCGTCGAGATCCAGATACGCACGGAGGACATGCACCGGACCTCCGAGTACGGCATCGCCGCGCATTGGCGCTACAAATCCGGCGAGCAGGCGCAGGACGCCCATCTCGAGGAGAAGCTCAATTGGCTGCGGCAGTGGATAGAATGGCTCCAGGATCTAAAGAGCCCCCGGGAGTTCCTAGAAAGCCTCAAGACGGACTTGGAGCTCCATCAAGTTTTCGTTTTCACGCCCGGCGGCGAGGTGAAGGCCCTCCCGGCGGGGGCCACCCCCATCGATTTCGCCTTCTCGGTGCATACCGACATCGGCATGAGCTGCGTGGGGGCCAAGGTCAACAACAAGATGGTGCGGCTCGACTACGTGCTCAAGTCCGGGGACATCTGCGAGATCCAAACGAAGAAGGGCTCGGTCCCCAAGAAGGACTGGCTCGGCATCGTCAAGACCGCGCGGGCTCGCTCGAAGATCCGACACTACCTGCGCGAGAAGGGAATCGTCGCCTAATCTATTTACCCGCTAATTCCAGCACGAGTTCATGCATGAGCTCAAGGCCCTGCGCGAAGCTCTCCTCTCGTATGCGCTCGTCGATGCCGTGGGCCCTCCGCAGGTCGCTCTCTGAAACGCCGATCGGATTAAACCCGTAGGCGTGAATGCCCGTCGCCCGCAAGAAACGCGAGTCGGTCGCGCCCGTCGATAGGGTCGGTATGATCGGCAGCCTGGGCCAGCGCTTTTGGACCACCTTTCTGATCGCTTCGAACACAGGGCCTTCGATGGGAGAAGGCGCTGCCTCACTAAAATCCTTCACCGGTCGCAATGCGACGCCAGGATCATCGATGATCTCCGAGAGCGCCTTGGCGACAGACCCGACGGTTTCATCCGGCAAGATACGGCAATTGATATTGGCCGTGGCTTCGGCCGGGAGGGCATTGACGCGGGTTCCGCCTGAGAGCAGCGTCGGCACGCAGGTTGTCCGCAACTGCGCCGATAGCAGCGGATCCGCCTGCACAAGTTCAAGCGCTTCCCGCGGCAACGTCTTTTCCGAAGCGGCCAAGGCCCGCATGGCACGGGCCAAAGGCCCGGTCTCGATGGCCGAGCGCGCGGCGAAATAAGCGCGTGTCACCGGCAGCAGCCTTGGCGCAAATGGGCGCGACGCGATCCGATCTACGGCCTTGGCCAGGCGCGCAATGGCGTTGGGCTCCATTGGGATCGAGGAATGGCCGGTCGGGCCCTCGACGACGAGTTCAAAGTCCTGATAGATCTTTTCGGCCGTCTGCAAGGCGACGTACTTAGACTGGCCTCCCTCGGTCAGGACCAGCCCCCCTCCCTCGTTGATCGCGAAGGCCGCAGCAATGGCAGTCGGGCTCGAGCGGAGCAAGGCTTGGATCCCGCTGCCGCCCGACTCCTCATCACCCGTCCAGGCCAAGATTACATCGCGCTCCAACCAAACGCCCGTCTTCTTGAGCAGGACCAAGGTCTCCAGCTCGATGCAGGCCATGCCCAGATCGTCGACGACTCCACGGCCGATGAGATAGCCATTAGACTCGTGGACCCGATGCGGATCAGTGTTCCACTGCTGGCCCCCGGCTCCCACGACATCGGTATGCGCCAAGAGGAGTAACGGCGCTTTTCTACCGCTCCCCTTTAGGCGCGCCACCAAATTCTTGCGCCCGGGGGCGAACTCGCTGATCTCGAAAGGGATGCCCGCCTCCCGGAGCCTGCGGGCGCCGATCTCAACGGCCCGCGCTTCATTGCCAGGTGGATTGGAGGTGTTCGCCGCGACCAGGTCGAAAAGCAGGCGTTTGGCCGCAAGGGCATGCTCCTCATAAAGGCCTTGGCCCCAGGATGGCCGAATGGACAATACCAGCAAGATACAGAGTTGGATCTTTTTCATCGGACGGCCTCCTCGGCGAATCGCGTCAACTGCTCGCCATGCCGCGCAAATTCACGCTCGACCGCGCGCCTGGAAATCTCGCCGGAAGCCAGCGCTTCCTCGCGCGCCGCGTCGTCGTGAGGGCGGACATAGCGAAACTCGCGGGCGGCGAGCCATCGCGGATCGACCGCTTTGCGCCGCACAAAGGCAAGGGCCTTGGCGTCCCAGTAGACGAGCGCCCAACTCGAGCGGGGCATATAAAACACGAAATGGGGTCGCGGGAAGGGCTTCTCCTCGCCGTTGGCGTAGCGCTTCATGGCGGGCAGCATGACCCGATAATTTTCGATGATCGCCACTTCTATTTGGTGGCGATCGAGAAATTCTTGCCAGCGGCCAGCGTCGCGGACCGCCTCGGCAGCCTCCGTGAGCAAAGGGTGGAAAAGATAGCGCCCATCTTGGAAAATCTTATATTTCGGATAGAGCCTCCAGGCGAGATACCCACCCCAACCCCAGGGATTGTGTAAGCGTAATTTCGCCAGCTCAGGCTCGCTCGCCAGGTATTCCGTGACGCCGATCGCCACGAAACGCGGGTCGAAGAGCCGGCGAAAGACCTCTGCGCGAACGCCTAGGACAGCCGAATATAAACCTGCGGCGAGGATTAAGGTGGCGCCGCCGGCGCCAAGCCTACTCGACGGCCAAGATTTTAAGCCCGCCCGCCAACCCCAATCGAAGGCTAGGGGAATTCCGATGGAGGCGAAGTAGACCCCGAAGCGCACATGTGACCAAGACGCCCAGGCGAGCGCGGCGAACAACGCCGCAAGGCGCCAAGGCGGCCTTTCTTTGCGGGCGATCCCTAAGGCCGCCGCCGCGCCGGCAGCCATCAAAGCCAGCTTCGGGAGGCGCCTCAAATCATCCCAACGGCTCGGGGACCATTCCAGGATGTAGGGCTTGATCGCGCGTAGTTCCCCGGCATGCCGCCAGAGCATGAGGTGCAGCTGCATCCCGAAGGGAGTCAAAAGCGTTCCCGCTCCGGCCGCCGCGAGCCGCAGGATCCCGATCTCGGGCAGGTACGCGCCCAACAGCGCCAGCCCGAAGACGAACCCTCCGTGCAGATTCGCCCAAAGCGCGAACAGCACCAGCAGCGCGGCCGGGCGGGGCCGGCTCATCGAGAGCCGCGCCTTCTCCAGGGTCCCGAACAGCAGCAGCAGGCCGATCACCGAGAACAGCTCGGGACGGATATCGAGATGGGGCAGGATGGCGGCGAACCAGAGTGCCACCGCCGCCGCGATGAGCGACACCGGAAGGCGGTAGAGCCGCAGGACCCGCAGGAAAGCCGCCGCCGCGGCCAGCGCCAACGCGACCTTGAGGGCCCACAACCCCGCCAGTCCCCCGGTGGAAAAAACGGCCCCGAAAAGCAATTGCGACAGCCATTCGAAGTCCAGCCAGGGCAGCCCCTCCCGAGTCCAAGACAGCCAATCGGCCCGCGGCAGGGCCCGCGACTCCGCCATGCGGCGGAAGGCGCTCAAATGCCAGAAGATGTCGGGATTATAGATCGGCAGCGCCAGCACGGGCGCTGACGCCAAAGCCGACAGGACCCACCAGAACCTGTTCTTCAGCGGAGCTTACTTGGAAGGACGGACGCCGCGGCCGGAGCGGATGCAGGACGTGCAGACGTAGGCGGACTGAGCCTTCCCGTTGAGCAGCACCTTCTGCTTCTGGAGATTGGGCTTAAAGACCCTCTTCGTCGCCTTATGGGAGTGGCTGTAGCTAAATCCCGAAACCGGACCCTTGCCGCAAACTGCGCATTTAAACGCCATGCCGAGAGTTTATCAAATTCAACGGCGACATCACAGCCTTTCAATATCTAAACGAAACTTTCCCGGTCTAGAAGCGATAGCCGGCTTGCTTCTCGTGAAAGCGCCTTGTCCTTGCTCCAGACTCTTGCGCCGGCGAGCCTGGCCGAAGCCAGCAAATGCGCGTCCACCGAACCGAGCCCCGTGCCATGCAGGCGTTCATCCGCTATAAAGCTGATCACTTCCGCATGTTCAGCCAGGGGAGCCGCAGGCAGGGCATGAAGTAGATCGAGCGTCATTTTCCGATGCGGCAGATTGCCGCAGGCGAGCTCTTCAATGACGAAAGGATGCACGAGAACCGCTCCCTCGTTCAATAACGCGACCAATCCAGGCTCGGTCTCTTGGAAATGCTCGACCCAAACGGATGTGTCTACCAAGATCATCGATGCCTACGGCCAGCGCGAAAGCCCGGCGCCGACCCGCCAAGCGCCGCAAGGCGCTCCCGGGCTTTTTTTTCTATTAGAGCCTCAAGACCCGCATGCACCAGAGCGGTCTTTTCATGAATGCCGGCCAATTCAGCCGCACGTTTTAACACCTCGTCTTTGATGATGAGCGTAGTCCTCATATGCATCATTATGCATAAAAAATATGCATTCGTCAAGGGGGAACTGCGCGGGCTGCTTGACATTAATAGGGCCGCCCCCCATAATATAGACACGATGGAGGGCCGCCGATGAAAACAGTTGGCCGACGAAGGGAACAGCCTCTGACCCTCTCTGCATCCGCCCGGCTTCTCATCGCCCGCGCCCGCTCTCACGACAGCTTTCGGTCCGTCTCCACGAGCCAGACGGCGATTCCCAAGGGCGTCCGACGATTCAGGAGCCACGAAGAAGCCAACCTCTATCATGAAGGCTGTTTGGTGGCCCGAATTGTCCAGCTTGCCAAACAAAGACGGTGACGGCCGAATACAGCCGGGCCGCGACCGTGGAAGATCTCAAGCTTCTCATTCGCTCCCTGAACAAGAAAAAAGTCGATTACCTTTTGATCGGCGGCTTTGCTCTCTATGCCCATGGCTATGATCGCGCCACCATCGATATCGATATTGTCGTGCCTAAAAAAGCCGGCACAGGCGAGCAGCTTAAATCCGCCCTGATCGCTCTGCCGGATCAGGCGGCAAAGGATATCGATCCTGCCTGGTTTGAGGAAGGCGACACGATTCGCGTGGCGGATGCCTTTGTCGTCGACGTCATGTTCAGCGCCGGAGGGAAGACGTATGATGATCTCCTTAAGTACGCGGAAACGATCGACCTTGAGGGAGTGCCCGTAAGGACTATCAACCTCGAAGGCCTACTACTGACTAAGGAAACGGCGCGCGAAAAAGACAGGTTGGACCGCATGCTCTTGGAAAAGGCTCTGGACATGCTCCGTGCCCGGGAAGACGGAACGAGCTAGGAGAAACTAATTTTTCTTCTTGGGTTTGGCGGCGCTCTTGGCCGCCCCGTCAATGAGCGGTGAGCATTTTTGACACATTCCAAGGGAAGCGACATTGATACTCGTCACTTTAGTTGGAGATTCCCACTCAGAAACGTAACAATCGTGGCATGGCTCACCCGTGGTCCCGCATTTATAGAATTTGTTTGGCGGGGCGTTCTTGAGAACCTTACCGTCGCAGTCCACTCCTGCCACTCGCCGCGTTAAATCGCCGCGAAGCTTGCCGCTCGGATTGACGAGGTCACCGCGTAGTTGCGATCGCCGCGTTAAGTCGCCGCGAAGCTGGCTGACCGGCCTGACGAGATCACCGCGCAGCTTTTTCGATTCCTCTTCGAACTCGTCCGAATAAATACAAGGCGCACACAAAAGAAGAGCGGTAAAACAAAGAACGGAGTATCGGGAAATTTTCATCAGGCCTCCTGCTGCTCATTTAATAACAGGGGGGCCTTGTTTTGTCAATAGCGTACGGCAGCCATCGGTTTGACGCCGCCGCTACGTCGGCCGGAAGGCTGGCCGCGGCCGGCTTCCAACGGCGGCCCAACAGGCGCAGCAACCCAAGACGAAAGCGTTTTTGGCCCAGCAGCCCTCCTTGGAAGGCCACGGGTATCTCGCCGCGGAAATGCAGATCGCGGGCCGCGGCGCGGGCCTGGACGGCCAATTGGTTTTGAGCCGCCGCGACGATTCGGCGCGCCTCGGGCGTACCGGCGGCGCGCCGGACAACGCTTCCCCCTAAAGCCGCCACGGCGCGCACCGCGTCGGGCCGGCGGGCGAGGCGCAGGGCCCGCTCGGGACGGCCCTTGAGCCACTCGCGTCCGATCCAAAATGCGGAGCCTTCATCGCCCAGCAAGGGACCCAGCCCACCGGCCCTTGCCTGATGCCCACAGGGATCGACTCCGTAAACGGCCGATCCCGTGCCGGCGACGATGAGCACCCCGGGCCCGGATCCGAACGCCGCCCGATGGGCCAATTCCAGGTCGGAGAGGACCTCGACTTCCGGAGCCAAGCCCTCAAGTGCCCTGCGCAGGCGCCTCCGCTCGGCGGCGCGCCAGACCCCCTTCGATCCGACGCGCAGGCGCCGGGGGCGCAGCCTCATGCGGGAGAACAAACGCCTCAGCTCCGCCGGAAGCTCCGCGGGCGTTACGGCGCGCAGGCGCAGGCGACGCGATAATCTGCCGTCCGCAGCAACGGCGACGCGCAACCAGCTGCCTCCCAAATCAACGCCTACGGAAACTCCGTTTCGTGGCATGGCGATGGGCGGCCCATTATATGAATTTGATAAAAAGTCGCGATGGATCTCCGACAGCCGGTGCAATACCTCAAAGGCGTCGGCCCGCAGCGCGCCAAGGCCTTAGAACGCCTAGGCATCAAGACCCTCGCCGACCTGCTCCATTATTACCCCCGCGCCTGGGAAGACAGGCACGAAACGCCTCCCGGACCCCCTCCTCTCGAAGATCCCATCGTCCTGCGCGGGCGGGTCCTATCCGCCCGAGCGATGCCTGCCGGCGCGCGGCTGGCCCTTTTCAAGGCGACGATCGGCGTTCCCGGCTGGGGCGGGCCGATCGAGGCCTTATGGTTCAAGCGTCCGAACCGCCGTTATGACGTTTTCGAGAAGCTCAAGGCGGAGGTCCGATCCGGCGCCGATCTTTGGCTCGTCGGCAGGGCGCAATCCTCGGGGGAGCAAGTCCGCGAGCTGCGCGTGGAGGAGCATTACCGCCTCGAGGACCCGGCGGCCGCCCTGCACGTCGGGCGCCTGGTTCCCATCTACGCACTGACCGAGGGACTCAGCGCCAAGCTGCTCCGCGAACTCGCCCACCAGGCGTTGGCCTTGGCCGGCGCGGAGGCCGAAACGCTGCCGCCCCGGCTGTTGAGCAAGCGAAACGCACTGGCTTGCGCGCAGGCCCTCTCGGGCATCCATTTCCCGCGATCGCGTGCCGAGCTGGAGGCCTCGCGCCGAAGGCTGGCGTACCAAGAGCTGCTGCTATTGGAGCTGGCTTGGGCGCTCAAGCAGCGCCAGACCCGCGCGCGACCGAAGGGTTTCGGCTACGAGCTCAAGCGCAGCCTGCTGACCCCCTTTCGCGAACATCTCGGCTTCGAGTTCACGGCCGCGCAAAAGAAGGTGATCAACGAGATATTCGAGGACCTGCGCGGCGCGCACCCCATGACCCGGCTCCTGCAGGGGGATGTCGGCTCGGGAAAGACGGTCGTGGCGATCGCAGCACTGCTGCTGGCGGTGGAGAACGGCTATCAGGGCGCGCTCATGGCTCCGACGGAGATCCTGGCGGAGCAGCACCAATGGACCCTCTCGAAATTCCTCGGGCCACTGCCCGTGCGCAGCGCCCTATTGAGCTCCCGGCTCCCTAAAAAGGAAAGGGAGGCGGCCCTGGCGGCCATCGCGTCGGGGGAGATCGATCTGGTGGTCGGCACTCACGCCCTGCTAGAGGGCGACGTGCGTTTCGCTCGCCTGCGGCTGGCGGTCATCGACGAGCAGCACCGCTTCGGCGTGCGCCAGCGCGGCACCCTGCGCCGCAAGGGCGAGCCGATGGACCTTTTGGTCATGACGGCCACCCCCATCCCGCGCACCTTGGCCCTGGCCCTCTACGGCGACCTGAGCGTCTCGACCGTCGATGAACTGCCGCCCGGCCGCGCCCCCGTCGCGACGGCCACGACCTCGGAGGCCCAGGCCTTCGAGGAAATCCGCCGCCAGGCCGCCGCCGGGCGCCAATCCTACGTCGTCTACCCCATCATCGAGGAGTCCGGCCGACTCGAGCTCAAGGCGGCACAGGCCGAGTTCGAAAGGCTTAAGGCCGGGGAGCTACGCGGCCTGCGGGTCGCCCTGGTGCATGGGCAGATGAAGGCCGCTCAAAAGGCCCGCGCCATGGAGGAGTTCGCTTCCGGGCGCTGCCAGGTGCTCGTGGCCACGCCCGTCATCGAGGTCGGCATCGACGTCCCCAACGCCACCCTCATGGTCGTACAGAACGCCGAGCGCTTCGGCCTGGCGAGCCTGCACCAGTTGCGCGGGCGGATCGGCCGTGGGACGCACGAGTCGCGCTGTCTCCTGGTGGCCGAACCCAAGACGCCCCAGGCGCGTCGGCGCCTCGAGATCGTTTGCGAGACGGCGGACGGATTCCGCATCGCCGAGGAGGATTTAAAGCTCCGCGGACCCGGGGAGGTGCTGGGCACCGCACAGCACGGCGAGCTGGCACTGCAGCTGGCGGACCTTTTCCGCGATGCCGATCTCCTGGCCGAGGCGCGCGCCGACGCCGAGGAGGTTCTGGCGCTGGACCCGGGATTGGAGTCGGCCGAAAACCAGGCCTTGCGGCGGCGCCTGGTGGAGCTCTACCAGAATAAATGGAGCGCCATCGACCTCGCGTAAGGGCGAGCCAGGGGCCCAAAAAAACCTAGGACCAATGTTTACGGATATTGACCCCAAAGGCCCATGACCCTATTCCAACCGTCTGTTACAATTCACGCATGCAAGGACGCCGCTTTTTTTATCTCATCCTTCTTTTTCTGGTCGCCTTGTTTCTCGGGCCGCTCGCCGTACTCAAGCCGCATCGCCCCGGCAACGACGGGTTCTTGCGCGTGCTTTCGCAGGAGGGCTTGCGCGATGCCCCGTCCTCCACTCGCCCCGCTGATTCTCGTCCTTAGCGCGCTGCTCGCCTCCGCGGCATCCGCCGCGTCGGCGCCCGGCGACCGCGAGGAGTTCCGCATGATCGGCTGGAGCACGGGCTGCTCGGCGGCCGTCGAACATTACCGCTATTCCGAACTAGGGCAGGGCCTGCGCGCCGAGCCTTCCGCAGGGCGCGTGGGGGTGATCGGGCCGATCCGCCGCGGCCGGCCTGCGGAGCGCTGGGCGCTAGAACGCTCGGACCAATTGGCTTGGGATTTCGAGGCGAGCGCCGAGGCGGCGGCCCAGTTGAGACGCTTGGGCCATGACGCGCCGGGCTTCGAGGAGACGATCCGCGAGACGCGTGCCGGCGATCCGGAGGCGGAGGTCCTGCTCCGCTCCTCCGCAGGCTTCGAGCTGCGAGGGGCCGCCTGGCTGCCGGGCCGGCTGTGGCGCGTCCATTACTCCCCCTCGGGCGGCTGCGCGTTGTTGGTCTTCAAGGGGCCGCGGGGAACGCTGGATTGGCGCCTGGCCGGAACCCGCGAGGATCTCAGGCGCAGCCGGGCCGAGGCCCATCTGCGTAATGAATCCTACTTATTCCAAAATCGAGACGACCTCCACGGCGCGCTCGAGGAGGCGTCCGCCGCCGCGCGCATGGCTCCCGACTGGGCCGAGGCCCGGCTGCGCCACGCGGAAAGGCTGGCCCTGCATGGGCGTTTCGACGAATCGCTTGTGGAGTTAGAGGAAGCCGTGCGGCTCGATCGCGGATGCGCCCTCAAGGCCAAATCCTCACCTAGTTTCGAGGAGCTGCGGGGCAGCAGGCGCTTCAAGGCCCTGACCGAGGACGAGCCCCCGGAGCTTTGGCCTTAGTCTAGTTCTCTTTAGGCGGGGCGTTCTTGGCCTTGCGCTCGGCGATGACGGACATCACACGGGCCTTGAGATCCTCGTCGACGCCCAGGATCTTGCGGAAGGCGATCTCGGGGACCACGAAAATCAGGGTATCGTCCTCCTCGCTCTTGATCGTGGCGCCCGCCGTCGTCATCTCGACGATCGACGTCTCGCCGAACACCTCGCCCGGCCCAAGCTCGGCCACCTGCACGACCTGCTTGCCGACCTTCGCATGCACGCTGACGCGCCCCTGCGCGACGACGTGGAGCCCGTCGACGGTGGTGCCGCGGAAGATCACCGTCTGCCCCTTGTGGAAGGGGATTTGCTCGGCCGACTTGGCTAGGTAATGGGCCTGATCCTCGGTAAGGCCGCTCAGGAAGGGGACCTTGGTCTGCAGGAACTCCGTGACCGTCATCGGATCGAGGTCTATGGTAGCAAATGTAACGGGCATCTCTTTGTTATCCCCCCTTCATTGCGGCTTTTCGGCCAAAGATGGTATCATAAGCTTAGTTCCTTCCTGGTGCGGTAGCCAAGTGGTCCAAGGCGACGGTCTGCAAAACCGTTATTCGCGGGTTCGAATCCCGCCCGCACCTTTTTTCCGTCCGATTCCAGTCCCCATTGTAAACGTAATCGCCGACTCTCAACAGGGGCTTTAGGCCCATGTGCCGGAAGACCCGAAGACCCATATCACACACACGAGCAAGCCTTTTTTGTTCCGCCAAAATGAGGGAGCAAAAAATTGGCACATGCGCGAAAGTAAGTGGCCTGCAGATCGTGACCCCGGTTGAAGTCGTTTTTACGGATCGAATCTAGCAAAACCGGTGGCAGGGCGAAAAACGATCGAGGCAGATCCAGACCCAAGGATTTGAGCACTTCTTTGGGCGTTCTGGCGCTCATGTCGTGGCCGTAATGAGGCCGTGCCACGTTAAAGTCGTAATTATATGCCCAAGCCTGCTTGAAATGATCTCCGCCGTTCTGCATCGTTTTTAGCCGCGGCACGTAGAATTCCTCATCGTCAGTCCTATGGGTCCGCTCAACGTAAGCGTTGTCTTTCCATTGGCCCTTTCGGATGCGCAAAAGTTGTATGTTCCAAGGCTCCAGCATCAATCTTTGTATTCTCTCGATCTTCCACGCCTGCGTCCCCCCGAATTCGCTTCCCCAGTCCGTCTGGTAGAACAGTCTCTGCCCAAAGCCGTGTCCTCGTAGCCAATTGGCCAACAGTAGCCAGAAGTGAAGCCCGTAGCGGCTGCGCAGCTCGTGGGAATAACCCAGAAACTTCGTCCTCGTTCGCACATCAATAGCGGTCCATTGATAGCGCGGCAGGCGCTTCTCGATGAGATGATCATAAACGTCTCTGGGCAACGTATCGCTGTCGCGCACGTCTTTAACATCGATTTGCCAGTAGGTCAAGGGATCGAGGTGTTGCCGCCTGAAGAAGCGTATGCCTTTGAAGCGGCCGCGCGCGCGCTGCGGCCTCGATAAGCCGTTGCGTCGCAGGATGCGCTTGATGGTATCGCTCGATAATTCGCGGCCTGTTTCAATGAGGATTTGGCGCGCAATCCGCTTGCGGCCCAGATTCGTGCGGCGCCGCATTGTGATTACGGCCTCCTCCAGCCAAGCAGGCGTCTTGCGTGGGCTTGTGAGCGGCCGGCGCGAGCTTTCTTCGAGCCGGCGGGTCACTTGGTGGCGCCGAACCCATTTCTTGACCGTATTCTTTGAGCAGCCCATCACCTTGGCGGTCGTCTTAAGGCTTCCCAGCTTCGCGTACAGCTCGATGATTTTCTGGCGAGCCTTATCTGGATTGGCTTTAAAAAACTCCTGAAAACTAAGCGAAATCCACTCCTGTCCGGTTAAAATAGCGTAGGCGCCCTTCGTCATTGGTAGAATGTTTCTGCGAGGAAGCAATCTACCGACGGAGGACGCCTATGCCTCATTATAACACAGTCCTGCATCAA
>JBGFSC010000024.1:0-34970 GCA_041694815.1 Elusimicrobiota bacterium
GGTGGCCGAACAACGTGTTATAATGGGACATAAGAATCCTCCGTCGGTAAGATGGTTCCTGAACAAAACCATTCTACCAATCAGACGGGGGATTCTCTATTTTTCTTGGGACACTACTGCCCTTGGCCCCGGGCCGTTTCCCATTGACAAAGCAAGGGGTCGGGGCTACACTAAAAATATGGCCCCAGTCGCCGTCGTCGGCGCGCCTTCGCGGGATCCTATTCGCAAATACTGGTGGCTTCTATTGCTTTTTTTGCTAGCCCTGGGCGGCGGCTCTTCCCTCTGGACTTCCCGCGGCCAGTCCCCGCTTCCGGGATTTTCGCTTAGCGACAGTTCCGAGCAGAACCTGGAAACGCTCGATGGGCTCGCGATCGGAGGCGCCCCGGGAACCCCGCTGAATCTCTTGATGGAGGGAAGCTATAAGAGGAAATCGAAAGACGGGACGACGCAGGGTTCTTCGCTCTACCAATCGCCGGCTTCAGCCGCGCGCATAGCCGGCTCCGCGGAGACGGATTCCTCCGAAGGCGGTGAGCTGGGCATAGCCGGCGCGCTCAAGGGCTTAGCCGATATCGGCAAGCGTCCGGAGATCGGAAGCTCCGAGAAACAATCTCCGTCCGCCGCCGCGCGCCCCTCGGGTGGCGGCGCCAAGCCGAAGGCCAAGTTTTCTCTTAGCGGATTCGGCGCCGCGGCCTCGGGTTCTAGCTCCGCCGGCTTTTCCTTGCCGTCTCTTTCCGCTTTTTTATCGGGCCGCAGCGATCCCGTGGAGTTGCCGGCCCAGGCCTCGGTGCAGGTGAGGAAAAACCGCTTGGCCGGCAACCGCAGCTTCGACTCCCTGCGGGAGGTGCAGGCCCTGACCGCCCGCGCCTCGAGCTACGGCGCCGAGCTGGCCGCCGACATGGGATCGCAAGGCTACGATGCCGGAGCCAGCCCGCAATCCGCCAACGCCAAGGGACCGGCCGTCGAGATCGATCTTCCGGCGGAGCGTTCAGCGCCCGCGCCGACTGCTAAGAACCTGAAAAAAGACGATCCTGAACCTAAAAAGAAGGAAGCCAAGCAGCCGGAGCTTCCCAAACCCCAATTGAGCCGACAGGAGATGATGAACCGGCAGATATCCATGATGCTGATCCAGACCGCGATGGCCGGAATCCTGGGGCCGGCGATGAGCGCCATGGGGATGCAGGTGGCCGGCATGCTGTTCGGCCGCTCCGCCGCCTATATGGGAGCCTACGGTGGCATGGCCGGGATGGGCATGATGAACCCCATGATGATGAGCATGATGGGCCTGGGCGCGGGAAGCGGGTTCGGCTTCGGCACGCCGTATTACACCGGGCTAGGGGGCGCCAGTTACGCCGGGATGGGCAGCCAATATTATAACCCCTATTTGAGCAATCATATCCAAAACCAGGTGGCCTACCAATGAGCGAGGAAAATCAAGAACCCGAGATCGCTCCGGTCGTGCTCCGTCCCGACGCCGAGCGAGAAAAAAATCGAGGATGGCTGGCCTCCCTGCTGCTCAAATTCGGCATCCCGGCCGGTTCTTCCTATAAGGGAGGCGCCGGTCTGGCGGCGAGCGTGCTGGCCAGCAAGGCCGGCATCGTGGCCCTTATCCTGGCGGGCACCACGGTCGCCGCCGGCATCGGGGTGATCGGCCCCAGCCTTTGGTCTCCCCGCGGCGTCGAGGATCAGGCGCTCATGTCCTCCATTTTTACGGAGGCCCGGCTCAAGGCAGGGGCCTCCGGCGAGTCCGCCTCCGCCGCGGATAAATCCCAGCCCGCGTCCTCGTTGGATTACTGGAACAGGGACAATGCTTCGGCTGGCTCCGCCGAAAGCGGGGCTCAGGCTGCGGGGGATGAGGCTTCCGGCTCCGGGTCGGGTGGCTCCGAGGTGGAGTCCAAATCGGGCGCCAACGCTTCCCAGGTCGCATCCAACGTCACCGGTGCCAAGGCCCAATTGTCCAAAAGCCCTAGTTTCTCCAATCCCGCGACCTCCGGAGGGTCGATGTTCGCGCAGGGGCAGGCTCAGCCCGCCGGCGGCGGATCGCCTTCGATGCGCGGAGCCCTGGGGGGAACCAGCGCCTTCCCCGTCAACCGCGCCCGCGATTCGGGAGGGGGCGGTAAGCGCGCGCTGCTTCCTTCGGGAGCCTTGAACGCCTTGGGCCAGGCCGGCGCCGCGAAAACCGTGGGCCAGAACGCCGCCGGCTCCGCCCAGACCTCGATGCAGAACGCGGGGACTCCCTTCGACGCCGGCGCCGCCGCGGCGGGGGGCGCCTTGATCGGGGCGGGGAGGCTTTCCGGCGGGCCCGATTCCAAGCCGGGGCCCAATCCGGAGGCCAAGCTAAAGGATCTTCCCGCGCCGCCCAAACCCAAGCCGATCGAGGCGCCCCCTCCGTATCAGTGGGCGTTCAATGCGGCCCTGGCCGCGCTCGCCGCCGCGGTGGGATTCCTGCTGCTAGCTAAGATGATGTCGGGAAATCTTCTTTGGGCACGCGTCTTCGCGGGCATGGCGACCGTGGCGGCCCTGACGGCCACGAGCATGGGCGCGCTCATCGCAACCAGCTATGGGCAGATGATGGAAGGTCTCGGGATCGCCGGCGCCGGTGGCGTGTTGGCTTTCATGGCCATGAATACGCTGAGTAATATCAACAAGGAGGCGAAGGCGGAGATGGCCAAGCGCGCGGCCGCCTTGAAACAGGAGGCGGCCAGGAAGCTGGCTGGCAAGCAATTCGTCGCGGAGATAGACGCCAAGGCGAAGCAATTGGCCTTGCCGGCCAATATTCCGAATCGGCCCCGTTTGGCTCCACTGACAAAACCCGGACAAGTGCCAACGGCGCCCGCGACACCTGTGGCGCCGGCGGCTAGTTCCCCGCCATCAATCCCGTCCACAGTGTCGAAGCCGGTCTCAGCCGAGCAAAGCGTTGACATTCTAAAAAGGGCGTCCGCATCAAGGCCGCCTTCCGGCTCCGAAGGAACAGTGGATATTTTGAAGGAGGCTTCTAAATCCAGGCCACCCTCTGGACCGGATGGAACCGTTGATATTTTGAAGAAAGTCTCCGACGCCTCAAAATCTAATTTACCGTAAGGTAACCTTTTACCAACTCTCGATCGCTTCGCCGAACTCCGTCATCTTCTTTTCGATCGCTTGATCGATGGGGCCTATCTCGGGAAAGAGCCCCTTGACGAACTCGGAATTCCCGACGGCGTTGGGGGCCAGGCTGGATAAGGCCGGGAGGGCGAACCCTATGGTCCCGTACTTGATAAGCTTCGCTAGCCCCGGAATTTTCGCCAAGGCCGACAGCTTACCTTTATCCGGGAACTTGAACTGAGCGAATAGGTTGGAGGCCAGGATGGCGCCTCCGGCCGCGATGAACAGCATCCCCTGCAATCCTTGCCTGTTGAGCAACAGGGCGGCGCCGATGCCCATCAGCGCGGCGCCGACGAGATTGGCGGCGGTCTTGGCCATCGGGTTAAATCGCGCCAAGATGGATAGCAGCACCCCCAGCACGGCCAATCCCTTGCCCACGTTGATCATGACTTTAAAAGGCGTGAGGTCGGGGCCCGTGGGCGTGATGGGAGGAGGCTGCTGCTGAATCGGCGTAGAATTTGCATACAAGGGTCCGCCTTCTCCCGCATCGGCGATCGGCTTGGGCATGCTGGAGGCCACCCCCGCGTTGGGGCCGATGCCTCCGAGCGGAGTCCCGCCGCCGGTGATGTCCGGGGCGTTGGGATTGCTGCTGTCATAATGCTTGCCCTGTATCGCCTGCGCCGCCGTGGCGTTGCCCGCCTTGTTGGCGGCAAAATCAGGGGCCATCTGCTTCAAATGCGAGCCGGCCGCCGTGTTGACGGACCTGCCGCGGATGGACCAGACCCCGCCGACCGCGCGCCCCCGCGCGGGAGCGTTCGCCTTCGACTGGGTCTTGACCGAGGCGTCGGTAAACTCGCGGAGCTGTCCCATGGACTCGCCCTGCGGCCTCATGGAGCCGCCGAAGCGCCCCTCGAGCTCCGATAGCCCGCGCCCGTCGAGCCGCTGCGCGCGGCCGAAGCCTGCCGGGCCGCCCGCGCCCTTGGCGCCGGCCCCTTCCGCGGCGGCCGTGCCCTGGGCTTGGGCGATCGCCTCCGCGACCGCCTGGGCGTCCTGGGCATCCATGCCGGAGCCTCCCGTGGTGTTTCCTGATGCCTGCGGCGAGGGAGATTTGTCGCTCCCCGGCGCGCCGGCTCCGGCGCCGCCGCCGTTTTGCTCAAGCCCGCTGCCCGCGACATAGGACAGGCCGTCGGCGCGTCCGCCCGAGGAGCGGATCAAGGCTCCCGCCTCCGCGGGGCCGGAGAAAAGGGCGCGCAGGGAATTATGGCTTCTTGCGAGCTTCTCCTGGCGTATCATCTGCCGGCGCAGCGTCAGGCCCACGGCGGCGGAGGAGATCATCGTGCCGGCGATGATCGCCGTAAAGCCTAACTTACTGTTAAAAATGCGCCCGGCGGCGAGAAGCAGCGGGTGTGCGTAGAAGGGGGCGCCCACATTGGCGACGGGAAGTAGCGGCGCCCCGCCGCGTTTTTCCTTCTCCTCTTCGGGCTTGAATTGTTCTTTGAAATCCTGGGGATTTAGGGAGGGGTTCATGGGGTTCTCTCCTGCGGCACCCGGTCTTCTTAGTGTAGGGGACGGAGCATGACTTGTCAAGGGTGCCAGGAATTATTCGCCATTGACAAGTCAAATGAAACGGCTTACACTCATCGGGTGAGCTCTTTTTTCGAGCGCAATAAGGAAAAAAGCGCGCTGGCCGCGCTTCTTTTGCTGTTTCGCCGCGGCAAGGCCGGCCTCCTGCTGCTTTTGATCATCCTCGCCCTTTCGGGCGTGGTGGTCGTGCCGGGGAATTGGCGACTGGGCGGCTCGATGAGAAGCGCTTCGGGAATATCGGGTCTGTTCGGCGGCTCGCTCGGCCGCGAGAGCTCCGAAAATTTCAGCTGGAACGCGTTATTCACGCGTTCGGCGCGCATGGACCCTTCCCGCTCCGGGGTCGATTATGTCGACGGCAAGCTTCCGGACCGGGCGCGCTACCGCGTGGCGGACGCGCGTAGCATCGCGGGCGTCTTCACTCCGGAGGACGCGGCGAAAAAACCGGACGGACTGGCTTTGACAAAGGAGGAGCTGGTGGCTGGCCTAGTCCGCTCGGCGGAGGCTGGCATGATCGCGGGGGGAGCTCCCGCCCGAACGGGCGGCCCGATCGGCGTGGGCGCGCTCGATGGCCGCCGTGCCCTTGGTGATGTGTCGACTCCTTTGCCGGGGGATACCAATGTCAGCGCGACATTGCGCACGGTGTCGGTGCCCTCCATGACCCGCAGCCTTCAAGTCGGCGGCCCGGGGCGGCCGGGACGGATGCAGGCCTTCGGGCGCAACCAGGCCAAGTACAAGCTCTTGGCGAATTCGGGCCGCGGTCAGAAATGCATGACCAAGGACGGCGGGTACATCAAAAGCGAGGAGTGCAATGCCCTCGAGCAGCTAGCACAGGCATACGGTTATTCGGACGCCGCCAAGCCGGCCAGCAATAAGGAGTTCGGCGCCAAGGCGGCCGGCGCGGTGTTCGACGGCGGCATGCCGTCCGGCTCCTTGATCGGCGCGCCCGGCGACGACGGCGCCTCCGTCGCCGATGAAGGGCAGATCAATACCTCGCTCAACAAGGCGCGGGAATACAAGGACAAGCTCGATGAATGCCAGGCGGTGATGCAGCGGGTATCGCAGAAGAAATCGGCCGCTTTCAAGGAGCTCGAGAAGCTCTCCTGCGAATTGGGCAGGCGGGGTATGGACAATGACGGGCGCAGGGGCGGCAAGGGCTGCGAGGGAATCCCTTATTCGGGCTGCGGCGAGGAGGAGATTTCCGATATGTACTTGGCGGGCGGCTGCATGGCAAAAAGGGACATCTGCCGGGACCTGCATAGGCGGATGCGCGAGCAATGCCGGACGATACAGGATGCGGAGGAAGAGATACTGACCCAATGCAAATTGGGAGAAAAACGATACGTCAAGGGATCGAGCGAGTTTTATGGAGAAATCAACGCGTTCACCGGCGATAAGCAGCCGTTCGATCCCTGTACGAAGCCAGGACTGGATAAGAATAATTAGGAGACCCCCATGCCCGAAAACCCCTCGGAAATCCCCTCGTTCAAGCCGCCGTTGGAGCCCCGAAAAGAGGATAAGAAACCCGGATTCGCGCTTTTCGGCAAAGGCAATGTCCCGCTGCAGGTGCGCGGGCTCTCGGGGCCCAAGACGCTCATCGAGCGGCTCAAGAAATTCAAGAAGAAGGACCTGATCTTCATCGGCTCGGGCCTGGGCGTGCTGTTCATGGCCCCCTTGGCGGAGCATTTCCTGATGAGTCCCTCGGAAGACAACGTGCTGCGCGGGGGCTTTGACCAGAAGGGCAAGGCCTTCACGGGGGACATGAGCCCCTACGAGCCCGGCGCCGGCGGCATGTCCCCGGGTGCGGTGGTAGGCGCCGGCGGCGACATCATCACCCCGCTCAACGTGCGCGATCCCTCGGCCCTTGTCCTGGGCTTGGGCGGGGCCCAGCAGCCGCCCAGCTCGGCGCCGCAACCCAAGGAAAAGGAAAAAGAGAAGACAGAGTCGCGCGGCTGGAACGACGCGCTCTCGGAGGCGGCCAAGAAAGGCGCCGAGAAGGGGGTGGCCGCGGCCAAGCCCGGAGCCTTCCGCGTGGCGGGCTCCTTGTCGGGGGGGCTCAGGGGTTTCGCCGCCCTTTCGGGGGCGAGCTCCGGGGGGGGGCCCTCGTATTCCCTCCCCTCGCCCAACGCCAATAACGTGCCCAATCGTGGCGTCCAGCGCGGGGGCATCAGCCAGGTCCAGGCCGCGCCGGGTTACAAAGGGGTAGGCCCGCGCGGGCCCGATCAGGGATCGACGGGAGCCGAGGCGCTCAAGAGGGCCGCGGCCAACGCCGGCGACATGTTCAACCGCTCGGGGTCGGCGGCTAGGAATTTGGACGCGGCCGCCAATCAAGCCATTCCGGGCGGCGGCGCGGGCTCGGGGGGCGCGGGACCCGGCGCGGGGGGGCAGGACAAGGCCCCGGGGCAGAGCAATCAGAAGGATAATAAGTCCGTCGGGGAATCCCTGGCGTTCCTTCGTGCCAAGATGGAGATGGAAAAGGAGATGG
This sequence comes from Elusimicrobiota bacterium, assembly GCA_041694815.1. Lineage (GTDB taxonomy): Bacteria > Elusimicrobiota > Elusimicrobia > UBA1565 > JACRDR01 > JBGFSC01. Next base: position 7,148 of record JBGFSC010000024.1, read on the forward strand.
ACCTCAAATGGGCCCGGAAGAAGTGGGAGGAGTTCGAGTTCCGTAAGATGATCACGGAAGGGGCCGCCAACGCCTTCATCACCAATCTGCTCGGCACCGGCATCCTCACGCCGATGGGGCAGCTTTTGTCCGGCATCATCGGCTCGGCGGGCACCGGCGGCTCGGCGGGGGTCATGTGCATCGACAACCCGGATAATCCGCCAAAAGTTTTCAAAAATATGCCCCCGAACAAATATTATAAGTGCGGGACAACCGGAAAGTGCATGAAGGACTGCTACATCTCCGAGTGGGAAACGCCGACGAAGATGACGAGCGTCAACGCGAACTTTATCGGAAAATGCGCATTTTGCTACCACATCGGCAATGACGAGATGCCCAAGGGGGACAAGGGAGAAGGGAAGGGAGGCGGCGGCAGTAGCGGCGACAGCAACCGCGTGCGCACGATCCCGGGGACGGGAAGCAATGCCGCCCTTGTCGACGCCAGGGATCTTGACGCGCAGCGCGCCCAGCAGGCTCAGGCGTTGCGGCAGGCGCATAGCAAGAACTGCACTGGCGGTTCGGCAAATCAGAAGAAGCTTTGCGCCGCTTTCCAAAGGATGATGCCGATCTATGATTCAGATCTCGTGGGTGTCCGGCAATCCATCGAGGACGCGAAAGCCAATAACGAACGGGCCTGGCAGCATCTGAACTTGGCCCGAGAGAAAACCATCGCGTCCCAGTCGGTCTTGGCCAAAAAGTTGATGCCTAAATTCGGCTGTCCCGGCGGCAAGTATTGCCAGGACGACGCGGCCGGCTCGGTCTATGCGAAGGGCAAGGAGGCTGAAAAGTCTTTAGAGAGCGCCTCCCAGGCGACGGATCTCGCCAAAGCCAAAGAGGACATCGAATCGGCGCGGCTTAAGCTCGTGGAGGCCAACGAAAAAATATTCACGCCAGCCGTCGGTGCCGCCGGGGACGGGGTCATGATCGGGCGGGGAAGCGAGGGGGACACCCAAATCGATCCCGAGTCCGCCGACAAGCGCGCGGCCATACGCTTCAATTACGATGAAGCGCTCAAGATGCTCGACCAGGCCGCCTTCAAGGTTAACGAGGGCGGAAAATTGATCGCCAAATCCTACGCCGTCCTGGCCGAGATCAAGAAGGAAGGCGACGCGGCAATGGCGGGGCAATCTCCATTCGCGGCCAAGGAGCTCGGCGATCTCAGCGGGCCCTTGGGGCAGTTGGAGAAATTGGTGACGGATTACCAGCAGCTCCTCATTAACCTCGGAGGAAACAAGGCGGCCCTCGGGCAGGGTTCGGGAAAGGCCGAGGACCTCAATACGGCCGGCATTATCGACAACTCCGTCCAGATGAGGCGAAAGCACATCGGCGAGCCGATGCAGGCGCTATGCGGCGCCTGCCAGAGCGCCCCCGAAGGCATATTCGGCAAGTCCCTGGGCCTCTCCATGGGACCCGTCAAGGAGGTGGCGCAGCGTTCCCTATTGCCGAGGGATCAATTGCCTCCCGACCTGGCCCAACTGCGCGAGTACGCGGCCGGGCAGTTGAACGGATCCTCTTCGGCACGGGGCCTGAGCGCGACGCTGCAATCCTTGAACGCGGAGGCCGAGCCGAACGGACTCTCGCTGTTGATGGTTCAAAAAAGCTTGGCGGAACTTGAGAAATTGCTTGGGCAATACTCCTGCGTCGACACGACGGATAGGGAGTGCAAGGACGTTACGCCGAAGGCGACGACGCAGGCGGCTATTCCGGCGCAGACGCCTTAATGGGGATTAGGCCCATTGGGGCGGACTATGCTAGGCCTTTAGACCCTCCCCGGGCCAAGGAGCTTCTTCTACCCTAATAAGGACATGAGGCGGCTCATTTACATCGGCCTTTGGCTGGCCGTTTCACCTCTCCAAGCGCGTTGCGAAGGCGCTTCGCCGGACCCCGTGCTGCCGATCGCCACTGCGCTTGTCGAGAACACGACGGATCAAGCCCCCATCGACCGGTTGCGCAACTATATGCGCGATCCCGCCAAGCAGGGAGTGGCCGCCGACAGGATATTCCAGTTCTTATGGCAGCCTGCGGAGGGCGTTTCCTTCATCACCGATGCCGCCAAAGCGATGCACAATATCGAAGTACGCCTGCATAACGAGATCGCGGCCTGGGTAGGCAGTCACCCAGGCGAAGCTGCCGATATCGTTTTCTTGCTTGGCGCGCCGGCCCCTGAGTGGGCGAGCAGCGAGGAGGACCGAGCGCTTTTCGCCGGTTTTAAGCCAGAAGGCGAGAATCTAACCCGCGGCCTGATCATGGTGCTCAAGCGTTGGAGCACCGATTCCGGCGCCTACGCGGCGGGCGAGACGCCCATCGGGGCTTTCTCGGGGTACAGGCCGGATAAGTGGGCGCCTGCGGTGCTGGGCAGCGCCGCTGAGGCGGCCGATCAAATGATGTTCCGCAAGAAGACCCCGGAGCAGGCCGCCAGGGACATACTTGCCCGATGGGACCCGCCGGCAGTGCCGGAGGCCAGTGTCGGGGCGGGAGGCACGCCGACAAGCGCGAAACTGCCGGATCGTTTCGATTTCAAGGATCTTTACGGCGAATGGGGGGATCTCGACGTCGTGTTGGCCGGGACGAAGGAGGAGTTGGCGGCCAATAAGGGAAGGCTCATTTCGATCCGACTGGTCACCGAACTCGAACAATACAAGGATAGCGATGATGACGCGGAGAAACTCAAGTCCAAATATGTCGACTTCATTAGCCTGACCGATATCACCGAGCCGGCGCGGCCCTATGGAGTCAATATCCCGCTGTCAGCGGCTAAGCAGGATATCGTCCTCAAGTCGGGCGGGCGTAAGTACACGATTAAGATCACCCCTAGGCCGCGGGGGCACCCGGCCTGCCTGGACCTGGCCCCCGAAAAAGAGATCGACGCCCCCAAGGGTTTCAGCTGCAACCAGATCGAGCTGCTCGTCGGCGATCAGAACGCCGTCGCCGTCAACCCAGCTGACCCCTATAAGCCCTTCGGCCCGCCTTCGGTCGAGAAGCTCTACCAGATGAGGGCCCGGCGCGCGATCGAAAAGAACGCGATCGTGAAGCTTGCGGGCGAGGAATACTACACCCTGCCCCAAGGGACCGGGAAGGGGGCGATCTTGTTTTTTCCCCGGTCGGTCGCCCAGGCGCTGCAACGCGGCGGCAATGTCTATGAATTCGACCCGGCCTTCATCGCGTACGTCAACAAGATGGAGGGTGGACGCGAGAATATCAGCAGGGAATACGACTTGAGCGGGTATCCGGCGGTCAGCCTCAAGCGCGCCGACGGCAGCCGGGCGAGCCCGAACGGCAAATGGCTCAGCCTCGTTTATCGCCACGGCGTTTGGATTCCGGTGGAAACGGACGCCGACCCTCAGCCTCAACTGCCCGGCGTCAACTCTTCCACCGATACCGCGCATGGCGAGGACGGTGACTCGGAGGAGGGTAAAAAGGGAAAAAAGGGCAAGGGCGACAAAACGGGCAAGAAGCCAGACGATCACGAGGATCATGAGGATCCAGCGGCCGAGGAATGGCCCGAGATAGACGGTTATTCCCCGGACGAGGAGCACGTCGTCGAGCAAAATAAGAAGCTCGAGGAGAAAGGCATCGAGGCGCGGCTCTATTTCGCCACCGAGCCGGTCGAGCCGTATAAGCAATATTTAGTCGTCTTCAAGGACGGCAAGAAACGGGAATTGCCGTTTTACAGCCCCTCGGATCCTAAGAACCCGAAAAGGCGAAAGGGTTGGAAGGCGATTCATAGGGTCGAGCTGTCCGAAGACGCCCATCTGCTGATCACCGAGAATGAGCTGGGATTTAGATTCTCCGACCTTTCGAAGGGAGAGACCTTGCCCGAGGTGGGGATCTACGACGGCGAGAGCCTGCGCGTCAGCGATCCCGCCGCCATCGAATACATCCTGTCCGACAAGGTCGCCGCCATCGATGACAAGGTGAAGGACCTTATCCGGCCGAACTACCAACGGGTCTTCAACGACGGGCTCCGCGCAGGAAAATCCCTGCCTGGCGGCGGCAAGGTGCCTAAGGAAATAGCGCCCAAGTCTCCCTTCGTCATCGAAGGCATCTTGAAGATGGGCAAGAAGTCGAAGAATTGGGTTACGATGAAGGTCGACGGGGTCGAATTCCAGATATACCCCGGGCCCCTGGGCCTCAAGGCCCGGGCCGTGAGCGTCGTGCTGGAGCGCAATTTCGGCGGGGTCAAGAAATTCAAGGGCTTTCCTGAAAAGCTCACGGCCGTGACCGAAGAGGAGGTCGAGCGGGTTAAAATGGCCGGTGATGAGAGCGCCGCCCTATATCGATCATCCGAGACGGGTAAACTTTTTGTCGCCTTCAAGGTGGAAGTTTCAACCGATTTGGTGCTTACCACCGATCCGATGCCGGTTCCTGGAAAGCAAATATCCAAGGACTCCGAGCTCGATTCGATTCATTTCAAGGGCTTTGAGACCAGGGCCCAACTTAAAGGCCATCGCCTCTACGCCGAGCAGGTCTACGACGAGGGCGAGAAAAAGGGAGCCATTGGCGTTTACGGGGCACCGACGGGCAAGTACAACCACTGCCTCGGCGTCGTGCTCTGGTGGGGCGTTTCCCATGCCGAGGCCGAGCAGGCCTGCCGCGAAAAGAAACGGGCGCCCTAGCGCCTGGGTCTTAAGACCTATTTCGAAATAGTCTTTTTTCCCTGTCCGATCCTTGGGCGCCGTTCTACGCTACTTTTATGGCGCCGGCGGTGTTCATCGCAGCGCTGTTCTTAAAGGCCTCTCTGGCCCAGGAGAGCCCCGAATTGGCCTTGCTCCAGCGGCGCATGAACGCGGACCGGCCCCTCGCGGCCCCTTGGGTCCCGGAAACCGGCCGCTGGAACGCCGAGATGCTCCAATTCGGCAGAGCCCGGCTCCGAAGCCAGTTGGAGCCGTTGGAGGAGGCCCATCACGTCGCGCGCTGCCGGATGATGGCCGATTTGCTGGGACGCCGTTTCCAGGAAGATCAATGGAGCAGCGAGCCCGGCTTGGAGCAGCATCTGTCCGCGGAGGCCGGGCGTCGCGCGGCTTCCGGCAAGGACGGCGAATGCGGAAATACCCACACGGTGCTCCAGCTCGTCGACTGCAAGACCCGGCGGCGCGCCCAGGCCTTGCGAGAGGCCCAAACGGCTGTGGCGGCTTTCTCTAGGGAAAGCCTGCGGATCGAGGAGGAAAACCGGCTCTGCTTGGAGGACCTGCGCCTCTTGGACCGGCTGGAATCGGCGGCGCTTCGCCGCCTGGCGTCCCTCTATATCGAGATACAGCGCGACAAGCTCCGCCTCCAAGGGGAAGCCATCGACGCGCGCTCGGCCGCCTCCAAGGATTTCATCGACGAGCTAGGCCGCTGGGAGCTGGAATCGGAGACCAGGGCGCGATACCTGATCCAAGGCTCGAAGCTGCGCGCCAGGATCAAGCGCTTGGAGCGCGGTTTGGGCAGCATAAAGGAAGGGGATTCGTTGAGCCCGTGGCTGAATGATATCCGCTCCTTGGATTCGGAATACGAGCTCTACACGCAATTGCCCCGCCTGGCCGCCAAGGCCCGGGAGCAGCGCGGGCTGAGTTTCCGAGGGTGGAGAGGAGGATCGAAAGCGATATCCAGGGTTTCCAGGCTTTTTGGCGCCGATTTAAGGCAAGGCTATCTGCGAGACTCCGGCCGCGTGGAACGATACCAGGAGCTTTTCCCGCGAGTCGCCGAAAGGCTCGCCGCCGGGGATTTCAGCGGCGCTCGAAGCTTGCTTATCAGCTCGGACCCTTCGGCGTTCTTCACCCATTGGAGGCGTTTTCTCTCGGCGCGAGGGCCCGTCAACGACGACGATCGGCTACATGCGGCCTGTTCCAAAATGGCGGCCTCCATCGCCCGCTCCCTCGCCGAGCAATTCTGGGCGAGCCACGGGGCGCGATTGGCTTTTTGGTCCGCCGCCTTGGCGCTGTCCGGCCCGGCAGCCGCGTTGGGCGCGCAAAGGCTTTCTGGCGCCGCCGAGGGGCTCTCAACCCTCTGGCGGGTCCGCCGGTTCGGCCGTCCCGCGGGTTTTCTCATGGGTGCGCTCGCCAAGGCCTCGGCTTTAAGCGCGGCGCGACTGGCGAATGTCGGCGGGAAGTGGAGTCCCGTCGCTGCCTACGCCGGGGCCGCCGGGGGCTTTTCGGGCGCCTTCGGCGCCGCACGGCATGTTTGGGAAGAAGGCCGGCGGGCCCATCCTATCCACGCGAAGGTCTCCGAGGCGGCTTCCAGAGCGGCCAAGGAGGGGCTTCGCTGCTCCTTGAGCTCCTGGCGCCCCATGATTCTCGTGGCCGCCATCCCGCTACAGATCGTTCAGGGAACGCCCTTCGAGAGGATTTTTCGCCTCGCGGGCGCCGGCGGGCGCTTGGAATTGGCGGCCAAGCACGAGGCGCTGCGGCTTGCCGCGGGCCGCCTCGCGCGCGAGACGAGCCTGCGCCTGGACTCACGGGACGGGGGCGATTTGGAGCGGCGGCTGCGCCGAGCCGCTCAAGCGGAGCATGGCGCCAAGGAGCTGTATTTGAAGTGGCTGATTCCTAATAAGGGACCGAAGAGTTTGGTAAGATTGCCGCGTGAGACTGGCAACCGTGCGGGACCCCTCTTCGAGCCTGCACGGCAGGCTGGCCGTGCTGGCCCCGGATGGGCGCCGGGCGACGCTCGCCCCCTCCTGGCCCGGGGGACCTCCCACGCCCACTCTACTCTCCGCGCTGGAAAATTGGCGCTCGGCACTGCCGGCCTTGCGAAAGGCGGAATCGGATATCAAGGCCGGCCGCGCGTCCGCCTTCGCCCTAGGCCTCGGGAGTCTCATGGCCCCGCTGCCGCGCAGCTACGCCTTTCTCGACGGGAGCGCCTACCTCGAGCACGTGCGCAGGGCCAGGAAGGCGCGCGCAGCCGAGCCTCCGCCGGAGCTGGAAACCGTCCCCCTCATGTATCAGGGCGCGAGCGCCCCGCTTTCAGGCCCGCGCGAGCCGATGCGCCTGCCCGAGGGAGGGCTCGGCCTCGACTTCGAGGCCGAAATCGTCGTCTTCCTGGATGAAGTCCCGCTCGGCACGCGAGCCAGGGACGCCGCGAGGCATATCAAGCTAATCGGACTGATGAACGATGTCACGCTGAGGGAGTTGTTGCCCCGCGAGGCGGCCACAGGATTTGGCTTCGTGCAAAGCAAGCCTCCCTCGGCCTTCGCCCCCTTCGTCGTGACACCGCAAGAGCTGGGCCCAGCCTGGCGCGACGGGCGGCCGGATCTCAAGCTGCTCCTTCGCCTCAACGGCCGCCCGTTCGGAGACCTGAGCGCCTTCCCGATGCATTTCTCCTTCCCCGAGCTGATCGCGCACGCGGCGCGCACGCGCGCGCTTGCCGCCGGCACCATACTCGGCGGCGGCACCGTATCGAATCCGGGGGTCAGGAACGGTTTTGCCTGCATCGCCGAACGGCGCATGGTCGAGCGGATCGCGGCCGGCGCGGCCAGCACGCCCTTTCTTAAACGGGGCGACCGGGTGGAAATCGAGGCGGTGTTGGGCGGGCGAAGTGTTTTTGGGAAGATAGAACAGAGAGTAGTATAAACGGCGGTTTTTACGCGCCTCGGGCGCGTGACTCGACGCGCTAACGCGCGTCGAGTTCGAGGTTTAGCGCGAGTATTCCGGGTGCTCTACGCCTTCGCGATCTCCGCCGGCGCCTTGACCGGTATCGAGAAGATGAACTTGGCCCCTTGTCCCGGGGGGGACTCCGCCCAGATTTTTCCCTTGTGCAGCTCCACGAAACGACGGCAGATGGTCAGGCCCAGGCCAAAGCCCTTTTCCTTGCGCCCTAGGTCGAGCTGCTTGAACTTCTCGAATACGAATTGCAGCTTGTCGGCCGGTATGCCGGGGCCCGTATCGGACACGGAGACCACGGCCTCGGAAGTAGATTGTTCCACGTGGACGGTGATGCGTCCTCCCTTCGGGGTGAACTTGATCGCGTTGCCGATGAGATTGGAGATGACGCGCTGTATCTTGCGGGGCTCGGCCGGGATGGGGAAGAAGGTGCCGTGGTGGGTCAGCTCCAAGGCGATGTTCTTGCTTTGGGCCGGCAGGCCCTGCAGCACGAGCGCGTTCTGGGCCGTGGTCACGATGTTCGTGGGCTCCGGGGCCAGCTCGTATTTGCCGGCCTCCAACTTCGAGAGGTCCAGCACGTCCTCGAGCAGGTTCGTCAGCTCGCATTCCGCGCTCTGGCCCATGCGGTAGTACTGCTCCTCCTTGGGGGTCAGGGTGCGCCCCGACTTGGAGAGCTCCAAGACCATCTTGATCGTCCCGACGGGATTGCGCAAGTCGTGGATCACCGAGTTGAAGAAGTCCTCCTTCATCTGGTTGAGCTGCTTTTCGAGGCTGACGTCGTGAAATAGCAGCAGGATGCCGGATTGCTTCTTCCCCGCGGAGACCAGGGTGCCTAGGATCTTCAGGTAGCGCGTCTCGGCCTGTCCCGCGCCGGCGACGGTGGTCTCGGCTTGGGCCCATCGCTTATCCCGGCGCAGCAGGGTCTGCGCGCAGCCGACGACGTTGGGATCCCGGATGATGTCGGCGATGGCGGTGTTGGGCGCGATCACCGGGGTCCGACCGTGGCCCAGCAGCGCGAACACGGAGGGATTGGCGAAGAGGATGCGCCCCTGGAGATCGGCCATCAAGATGCCCTCGGGGATGGTCTGCACCAGGGCGTCGACCTTGGCTTTCTCTTCGATCACCTTCTCGACCTGCAGGTCCTGATAAGTCTTGAGCTGCTGCATCATGTGATTGAAGCGGCGAGCCAGCTCCCGCAGCTCGGGCCAGCCGCTCTCGCGCACCGGGACGTTGAAGACGTTCGCGGCCGCCCGGCTGGACCCTTCGATGAGGTCCGACAAGGGGGTCACGATCTGCGCCGAGATCCTGCTCGCGGAGATAGCGGAGGCGGCGGCCAGCAGGCAAAAGAGCAGGGCGGCGCTCCAAAGAACGCCCTCGGCCTCCAGATAGGCCTCCTGGCGAGGCTGGACGCTGGCCAGGGTCCAGCGGAGCGGCTTGGACCGGGCGTAGGCGCCGATCCACTTCGCGCCGTCCTCCGATTTGAACTCGAGCCATCCCTCGCTCCCCTCCTCGGGGAGCGGCAATCGGGCCGGCACGGAATCCGCCATGAGCGGGAATGGCCGCCCCTGCGCGTTTACGAGCACGATGCGGCCGGATTTGCCGACCTTCTGGGCGTTCATCGTTTTCCAGAGCTTTTCCAAATTGATCCCGGCGTAGAGGAGACGGCCTTCCTTCAAGGGGTAGGCCACGGGAAGTATCGGCAGGCCGACGATCTCCGTCACCGGCCCCATGGCCGGCTCGCCTTCCTGGCGCACCGACGCGGCGATGGGACTCCAGACGGCTTGCGGGGTCTGGGCCGGGAATATCCTGGAATCGGCGATGCGCACGCCTTCTACGCCCTCGGGGCCGACGACGGACAACAGGCTGAACTCGGGCTTGGCGGCGGCCGTGACCTGGAGCAGGCGCAGCAGCAGCGGGGAATTGGGCTCGAGGCGCTGGGCATCGGGCACGAAGGAGAATAGCCCGTTGAGCTCCCGGGCGAAATCGTCGAGCGTCGCGACGTTGTTTTTGACGATCTGCTGGTGGTAATGCTGTACGTTCTTGCGGGAGACGCGCGCCACGCGCAGGATCAAGAAGCTCATGCTCGCCATGGCCACGGCGGTCCACCAGATCAAGGTGATGAAGAAGCGCCTAAACATGAGGCAGGATCAGCTCCGCGCGGCCTCCGTTTTCGTTGCCCAGCACGAGGCGCCCCCCGAACCCCTCCGCGATTTTCCTGGCCGCCGCCAGCCCAATCCCGGGGCGCGAGGCCGTGATTTCGCGCAGGGGACGCGACTCCTCCAGCAGCAGCGCCGGCGGAAAGCCGCGCCCGCTGTCATGGATGCGCAAGCGGATGGCCGCCTCTGTCTCCACCCGCGCGAGGCTGACGCGCAAGCTGCCCCCGGCCGGCATCGCCTCGTAGGCGTTTTTGAGCAGTTGATACACCGCCAGCCGCAGGCGTCCCGCCTGGACGCGGATCATTGGCAGGGAGGGGGAGAATTGCCGAGTGAGGGCGATGCGCCGTTGTTTGAACGCAGCCTCCCAAGGAACTAGCGCCGACTCGACGAGCGACGCAGCGGAGGCGGGCTCGGCCGGGTCCGCGGGGCTAAAGAGCTCGGATAAGGTCCTCAAGCGATCATGCACGCCCGAGAGCCTCGACAACGCTGGCGCGGCGGCGCTCCGGGAAGCGGTCGGAAGGACGCCGGCGACCCTCTTTAGGTCGGAGAGGCTTCGCTGCACTCGCGCGAGCAAGGGCTTAAGCAACGCCGCGACGTCGGCCTCCGTCGCGTTCTCCTCGAGGCGGCGCAGGCATTCCTCGTGCGCCTCATGCTCTTTCGCCAGGCACTCGCGTAGCCGGTCGATTTCGCCCTGGGATTCCTGGAGGCGCCGTAGCCCGGCGGCCAGTTGCCGCCGAGCGGCCTCAGCCTCCAGGCGGACGCCGCCAAGACCCCCCAATTGCTTCTCCAGCGACGCGGCGTTCGTTTCCAGCGCGAGAATACGTTCCTGTGCTAAGGCCAGTTCCGCCTCGAGGCGCTGCCGGCGGGCCGAGTTGACCTCCAGCCTCTCCTCGAGCTCGCGCAGCCTTTCTTGCTGCGACTTCCTCTGCTCCAACGAGAGGCGGAGCTCCTCCTTGAGCCCCTCCTGGGCCCGCAACGCCCCGGCCAGCGCTTCCTCGAGGGAGGGGAGCCGGGCTTCGAGGTCTTGCAATTTCCTCGCGGTTTGACGCAGTTCCAGCTCGAGTCTTTCCTTTTCCTCGGAGAGCTGCCCGAGCTGCCGCGCCTGGAATTGGGCGGCTTGACCCAGTTCCGATCGGTGGAGTTCGAGGGTTTGAGCCAGCTCCTTTTCCTTAAGCTCGAGGGCGGAGGAAATTTTCTGGAACTGCAAGGCCGCGGCGTCAAGCCGGACACGTAAGGACTGCGACTCTTCCTCGAGGGCCTTTCGGCCTTCCTGGGCTTCTCCCAGGGCCTTTTGGAGCGCGGCCTGTTCTCGGAGTTGGCGCTGGGCCTCCTGCCGGAGCTTCTCTTCACGGGCGCGCTGGGACTTACGCTCCCGCTCCAACTCTTCCGAATGCTCGATGGCCGCGCTTGCCAGGGTCGCCTGAAGTTTCTCAAGCTCGGCGCGTGAGATCTCCAACGCCGCGCGAAGGCCGCTGATCTCGGAGGATAGCCGGCCCCGCGCCTGCTGGGCCCTTTCCAGCTCGGATTTGAGCCCTTCGTTCTCCTGCAGGCGGGCGGCCGCGGCCGATCGCGCGGCCCGGAGCTGGTCCTCGAGGCTTTCCCGCGTCCGGTCCCACCGGCGCAGCTCTTCCTGCATGCGGCTGGCGCGGAGCTCATCGTCTTGGGACTTAAGCTGCGCCTGATCCCAATCGGCGCTCAGTTCGCGTTTTCGGGATTCATTTAAATCGCGCCCCAGGCGCTCTTTTTCCGCGCGCAATGCCGCCGCTTCGGCCTGCGCCGCGGAGATGGAATCTTGGAGCGAGCGATTTTCCGCCTCCAGCCTCTGGCAGCGTTCCTGGAGAGGTGAAAATTCGACGGACATCCGCTTTTTTTCCTCGAGAAGCCGGATCGATTCCGATTGGAGCCTCAGGATTTCCTGCGCCAGAAGCGCCTGTTCCTGTTCGGCGCCCTCGTTTTTTTCCCTAGGCCGGAGCAGTATCCTCTTTAATTCCTCCAAGAGGCTTTGGAACTCGAAGACGTTCTTGAGCCCCGAGGCCGAGGCGCGGGCCTCGAGCTTCGGCAGGGCTTCCTCCGTGAAGAGCAGCCAACGCCCCTCCATACGGCGGCGGGCTTCCTCCAGCTCGAGCTCCCGTATTTGAAGCCGCTTCGCCAGGGCCTTGAGCCGGGAGATCTCGGCGCGGATGGACGCGTCGTCCGCCGGACCGGAGGGCATCCCCAATAGGGCTTCCTGGAGGGCCATGAGGAAGGCGCTCAAGGCGGGAAGATCCGATTCCCCGGTGTTTTCGACCCTGGGAAGGGGAAGTTTCTCTTCCATAATGGCGCGCTTAAATGACTTCGGTCGTCCTGGCCGCCTTGATATTCAATTGGCCTTGATCGGCCAACGCCAAGGCCTGCGAAAGTATCTTGGAGCGGGCCTCGAGAACCTTCTCCTTGGGCTGGGCAAGCTCGAAGGATTCTTGAAAAGTCGATCTCATGCCGGCCGGAAATAGCGAAGTTACGCGCTCCGCGAACTCCTGATCGGCGCCCCTCAGCGCGGTGGCCCATACCTGTATCGGCAGCAGGAAGGCGAGTTTCCGGAGGTCCTCTACCTTCATCGCCGCCAGGTCCTCGAAGGTCACCAGAGAGTTCTGCACCTCCTGGCTGGCCTGCGCGTCCACGCGCGAGAGGTCGCCGAGAATGATTTCGCGCTCCTGAGGCCCGAGCCGGCTGAGGATGAGACCCAGCTTGTCGGTCCCCTTGAGGCGGGTCTCCACTTGGGTGCGCAGGTGGCCTTCTAGTATGTCGATGCGTTCCGGGTCGGCCTGGCGAAGCCGGACCATCGCCTTGGACACCTCCAATTGGACCTGCGGTGACATGTTCGAGAAAAGAAGGGTGCCCAGCTCGGTCTGCCGGTCCGCCAGCCAGCTGAAAAGCAGCGCTAAATCCTCCGGCGGCTCCCCCTCGAGTATTTGCGCCACCTCCTGGGCGGGGTGCCCCGCGAGGAAGCCGAAGCGCTCCTGGGCTTCCAGGGCGAGGGTCGGCGTGGCAGCCGCCTCGGTCGTGTCCAAGGTCGGGGGGCCCTCGGCGCCGAGCATTTCCGGCTCGGCGGCCGGAGGCATCTCGGGAGCTTGCTGGGGCATTTGCTGGCGGTGCAGCAGGGCTTGCGCGAGGGTGCGCATGCCCCAGACGAACAGGACGCCGAGGACGAGCCCCGTCGCCAGTAGGCCGACGACGATCATGGAATGGCTGAGCGCGGTCTTGAAGATGTCCGGAGAGAGCAGGAGCCTCTTCCACATGGGGGTCAGCGAGGCGCGTACCAACACGATGCTGTCTCCGCGCAGCACGTTGAGCCGCAGCATGTCGGCGAGTACCTTGCGCACCGCTTCGGCCTGGGTCTGCGGTATGGCCGTGTCGACGAGCAGGGAGACATTGATCTTGTTGACCTGGAAGTTGGAGCGCCGGGATTCCTGCTGGTCGCGCTGGAAAATCGTATTGTTTTTTTCCTGAACGTAACGGTAGGACTTATCCATCAATTCGGATGGCACGTAATAGGGTGCGTAGCCGGGCATGGCATCCCTTTCCATACGCGTAGTGCTTTGTTGGGCAAATCCTGGCGCCCCGACGACTCCCTCCTGCTCTGATGTCGCGTTTTGGCCGGGCTTGTCTATGGGTGTTTGTATATCGGTGCTGGTTTTCGTTTCGCTGCGCTCTCCTTCCACCGTGATCAGGACCTTGGCACGACCCGGTCCCAGCAGCTGCTCGAGCAGGGCGGAGGAATCTTCCACGAGTCTTGCGGCCAATTCCGTTTCCTCGACCGAGACGGCGGCGGCGGAATAGGGGAGAAATAAAAAAGAGAACAGAAATATGGATAAAACACGCCTTCCCATGATGTCCTCCAAGTGCGCCAATACTATAAAGGGATTTCCCAGGGCGCGCAATATCTAAATTATTTCAAGGGAAGGAGGAAGAAAAACCGGCTTCCCTTGCCGGCATCGGATTCGACGCCGATGCGACCCTCATGCAATTCGATGATCGATTTGGAGATCGCCAGGCCCAGGCCGCTGCCGGAGGCCTTGAGCTGGTTTGGCACGCGCTGGAAGGGGGCGAAAATGCGGCTTAAGGCGTCCTGAGGGATGCCGACGCCGGAATCCCTAACGCTGCATTCGATGAATTTCCTTCCCTCGGTATCCTTGCGGTGTGCCTCCACGGTGATCGACCCGCCGCGGGGAGTGAATTTAATCGCGTTCGAAACGAGATTGGCGATGACCTGGGTGATCAGGTCCGGATCCAACTTCATCGCGGGCGGCAAATCCCCGTTGGACAGCAGCTGGAGGCTTATGCCCGCCTCCTTCGCCTTCGGCTCGAAGAACAAGACGGCATCCTCGATGAGCGCCTTGACATTCGTCGCCTGGGCGTGCATGTCGAGCTTTCCCCGCTCGATCTTGGCCATCTCGAGTACGTTGGTGACGAAATGCCCGAGGCGCGTGGCGTTGGACTGGATGCGCCGGAGCATGTCGAGCTCGGTCTGGCTGCGGCCCTCGTTCTCCGAAAGGATGAGGCGCACGCAGCTCTCGATGGAGGCCAGCGGGGACCTGAGCTCATGCGTGACGGAGGCGATGAAAGTCTTCTTCATGGCCTCTAGCTCCTGTAACTTTTGGGACATCACGTTGATGTTGGAGGCCAGGCGGCCGATTTCGTCCTGGCCCTTGACGCTGGTGGTCACCCCGAACTTCCCTTCGCCGATGGCCTCTAGGGTCTTGCCGAGCGAGCCGATGCGCCTTGACAAGCTTAGGCTCAGGACCAGGGCCAAAAGCAGCGCGAACGGCAATACGGTATAAAGGCTCTTTTGCATGTTGCGCAAAGCCATTTCGCCGGCGGTTCGGCGTTTGGCCTGCAGATAGGAGTTGGAAAAGGCGATGGTGATGGAGCCCTTATCGGTGGATACGCTCTTGATGAACACGTCGGCGGCGGCCCGTTTCGGTCTGGGTTCGACTCGCGTCGTCGCCCCGTTGCGCGTTAGCTCGAAATAGGCCAGTTCCGGGCGGTTGGCCAGCAGCGCCTTGAGCCCGTCGATGAGCATGAGCGGATCCCTGGAGAACTCGGCCTCTTCCTCCAATCGCCGCGCGTCTTGGGCGATTCGTTCGATGCTTTCGTTTTCGGCCTCGCTGAGGGAATCTTCATGTAGCTTAAGATAATTGACCGCGACCAGGGCGGCCGCGGCCAGGGCGGTCGACAGGAAGCCGAAAGCCAGCTTGGCTCGTATACTCATGCCATCATTGGCCTCGCCGCACGCGCTGCAGGGCTTTCTGGGCCTGGGCGTTGCCTGGATCGAGGGCCAGGATGCGTTGGAAAGCCGCCGTGGCGAGCACGTTCTCGCCGCGCGCGTAATGCTCCATGCCTTGCTGGTAGAGCTTCTCGATGAGTCGCGGATCGGCGGGGCCCTGGGGTATGGAGGGCTCGACCGCGATAGCTCCCGGTGCCTCGACTCGTCGGACGGGCCGTTCGGGGAGCGGCGGCTGCTGGGCCGGCTGCTGCGGCGCCGCACCAAGCGCCTTCTGAGCCTCGGCGATATAGCGCTCGAGCGCCGCCCGCTCGACCGGGGCCGTTTCCATTTTCAGCGCCTGCGTCCAGATCGCGATGGCCTCGGGATAGTAGCGCATCATGTAGAAGGCGCTGCCCACCTGCTTGTAGGAGCGCACGTCGCCAGGCTCGATCTCCATGGCATCGCGCGCGTCGTCTAAAGCGTTCTGATAATTACGGCTGTCGAAGGCGGACTGCGAGGAGGCGTGCTTCTCCTCGAGCAGGTTGCGGCTGCCCGAGGGCCTCTCGGCTTGTATCTGCGTGGCATGCTCGAGGTTGTCCAAATACTTGGGGAGCTTGAGCTCCTTATGGTTGAGGCTGGCGGCGTAGGAGACAAGCAGCATGGCGCGGCGGTCCTTGCCGTAGGCGAAGGCGCGGCTGCCGTTGGCGATGGCCACCTGCCAGCGCTCCTGCGGGTCGCGAATCTCCGGGAAGCTCGCGGAGATGAGGTCCAGGCGCTTGGCCAGGGCCGCCAGGGCCGGATCCTCGGGAAGGCCGCTCATGATCCTCGTCAGTATCTGGTAGGCCATCAAGAACTCCCCGGCCTCGATCCTGTCCTTGACTCCCTGCAGCTCGGGCCGGTCCAGGTTGGCCGGGTTCGACAATTCGTTGGATTCGTATCCGAAGGGGGTCTTTCGCAGGTTCTGCATCTTGCTGACGAGCTCCTTGGAGAGCTGCTCCTCGCTCGTCATCGCGCCGAAGTGGAACGAGAGCCCCATCCGATGAGTGCCCGCGGTGCCGCTAACGCCGGAGATCGGCATGAGGAAGGCGTAATCGGCCTGTATCTTGTTGATGATGTAGGAAAGGCCGATGCTGATCTGCCTAAATTCCCGGCTTCCGATGGCCAGGCCCGCCCGCACGCCGAGTGTCCCCAGATCGAAGGAGGGGAAAAAGCGCTCGCCGGCTAAGACCGCGTCCTGGTCCAGAGTCCCCTTCGGCGATTTCTGCATGCCGAGCTCGGCGGCCAGATTCATCCAGAGGCTCTTGAAGCCGAAACCAAGTTTGGTGCGCATCGGCAGCTTGTCGGTGCCGGCGAATCCCACGTCCGGCTGATTGAGATGGCTGACCGAGAGGGCGAAGGAATAGCGCCGCGGGGTCCGATAGAGCAGTCCGACATCGGTATCGTAGGCCGTCTTGCTTTGGGAGCCGCTGAGCACGGGGTCCGGGATTCCCGATCGGACCTGATTGTTCAAGAAGGCGTTGCCGGCCTCATCGCCCGGCGCGAAGGATCGGTTGAGATGCTTGAAGTTCAAGCCGGCGAAAATATTACCCCATCCCTCCCGTTTGTAAAGGAGGCGGCCATAGGAGAGGGCTATCGTGCGTTCGTTGTAGATCGAATTGAGCTTGAAATCCTTCCATGCGAGGCCGAGAGTTCCCCAGCGACCCCGCTTGAGCGGATGGGCATAGGCGATGTCGGACTGGCCCAGGTTCGAGCTGTCGGCCAAGCCCATGTAAAATTGGGCGTAGGTCAAGCCCAGCTGCGGGCGCTCGAGAGTCGCCAATCCGGCCGGATTGTAATGAATCGCGTAGACGTCGTCGGCGATCGCGGAGAAGGCGTTGCCCATTCCAGGCGCGCGCGCGCCGGCGCCCATATCCTCGAAGGCGGCCTCGGCCGCGCCGACGGAACCGAGCAGGATGGCGGTCCAGAGCAGGCGCTTCATTTGATCACCACCACGGTGCCGTTATACACCTTGCCATCGCCCTCGAGCTGATAGATATAGACCCCACCCGGGACGGCGTTGCCGTTCGCCTTCCCGTCCCAAATCATATGGAACTGGTCGGTTTGCGACAGGGTGGTCACGAGCCTGCCCTGCACGTCGAAGATCTTGCCCGAGATCGCGGAATCCTTGGGGTTATCAAAGGTGAACTGGATATTATCGTTGAGGCCGTCGCCGTTGGGGGTGAGGAACTTGTGCGAGAGCCCCGAAAGATCGAATTCGGTCGCCGATTGGCGGGTCACCGTCCGGAGCTGGTACTCTCCAACTACCTGGGTCGGGACGGTGACGAATTGGTTGAGCTTATCCGCGTTTCCGTAGACCTTTACGTACTTGGCGCCATTGTTCCAGTACATGCCCGTTTGATCCGGGGTCGCCGCCGCCTGAGCCTTCACCGTGCCGTCCGGATTCGTCTGATAGCTCAAACGGACGTAAACGATGTTGGAGAATTGGAAGGATTTGGGCCCCTCGGCCGCGTTTTGGGTGAGCAATTGGAAGTTGGCGTTGTTGAGGATGTTCGAGCCCGAGGCGGCGATCTGGCTGCTGGACCTAAGCCAGTAAGCGACGCTGGGGTCGTTGTCGAGCGATCCGAGGGCGCTCAAGGGGATCAGCATATGGGAGCGTTGATCGGGCGCCAAAACCCATCCCGAACGGCTGTTTAAGTCGCGGATGATCGAGGAGTATGAGTTATCCGAGAGATTGGCCGCGGTGACGCGGTAATACGTGCCGGCGACGGGAGCCGGGTCGGTGTATTGCAAAGTGGAGCTCGAGACGGTAGCCAGAAGGGTCCAGTTCGGATTAGAAATACCGGTCGATCGCCAGATGTGGAACCACTTGAGCTCGTCTTCGCTGGGATTGGAAGGGCTGGCGAAGGCCTGTCCGAAATCATACGCGACGGGGGCGGTCCAGGCCAGGGTGGCGCTTGAGGAGAACACGGAGAGGGAGAGGCGCAAAGGCGGCGTCGGGGGCGCGCCGCGGACGAGTAGGGAGGCCAATGCGGCCGCGGTGATCTCCTGATTGCCCGAATTGAGGCCGAAGAGCTGGTAATAATAAGTCGTCGCCACCGTGAGGGGCGAGTCGATGACGGAGGTCGAGCTCGTCGAAGTCAGGACGGTGAAGCCGCTTCCCGAATTCGTCGACCGGTAGAGGCGGTAGGCGACCGGGGTGCAGTTTCCAGGCACTCCGGCGGCCGCGTTCCAACTGAGAAGCCCTGATTTAAACCGGGGGACCGCGGTAAAGCCGCTTAATATCGAGCCGACTCCAGGGTATGAGGTGGTTGCGGAAAGCAGGGCCGCCGGAGAGAGATCCGCCTCCAAGGCCAGTATCGCGAAGTAGTAGGTGACGCCGTTTTGAAGTCCGGTCAGGGTCAGGGTCTGCGTGGTGCCTTGGACCGCGGGGGTGGGGGCGGCCGGAGTCACGCTTTGGGCCGAATAGAACAAGGTCTCGGAGGCGGCGGGGGAGAGGGCGGGGTCGGAGCTGAGCTTGATGAGATAGGATCTTGCCGCCGTCTGCGCCGCGTAGCCGTCGTTGCCGGGGGCGATCCAGCTTAGCGTGATCTGCGAGGCGACGCAGCCACTGACGCTGAAATTGCTGACCTGGCCGGGATAAAAGTAGATCGGGATCAGCCCGGAGCGCGCCAGAAAATTAGCGCTGGTTTGCGTGCTGGATCCGATTTCCCCGATGGTCGAGATGGATTGGAAGCTGTTGGAGTTTTGAGTGCCGCCCCCGGCGTCGATCGCCGAGCGTCCGTTCTTATACCCGCTGCTCGTCGAAACGAAGGCTTGGGCGGGGAGGGCGAGGGATAACAACAGCAGGGCTAGGCTTGGGAGTGAGCTTTTACGCGCTTTGGGCGCGTGACTCGTCGCGTTTTGTTTTCGCGGTGCCAGGGATTGACTTTCGCCTAGGCGAAAGTCAATCCCTGGCACCAGTTTCGCGAGTATTCCGAACTTGGCACGCGTAGCGTGCCAAGCAACGCGCCCGAGGCGCGTAAAAGCCGCCGTTTCAGACGGAGGGCCAAAAATCACCTTAAAAACATAACCGACTTAAGCGAAATTCTTGTTACGGGAGAACGAATTCTGCGCAACTTTGAGGCCTCAAAAAAGGCCTAAAAATAGAGGCTTT
Source organism: Elusimicrobiota bacterium (assembly GCA_041694815.1). Lineage (GTDB taxonomy): Bacteria > Elusimicrobiota > Elusimicrobia > UBA1565 > JACRDR01 > JBGFSC01. Next base: position 26,315 of record JBGFSC010000024.1, read on the forward strand.
TTACGTGGTTTTTCAGGGTAGAGTTGGAACCGTTCCGGAATGGCCCAATTGAATGGCCACGCGGGCGCCCCCTGAAGGGCCGTTTGAGAGGCGAATCGACCCTCCGAAGCCGAGCACCAGTTGTTTGACGAGGGCCAGGCCCAATCCCGCGCGACCGGCGCTGGCGGGCCGGAAGGGCACGAAGGGCTGCGCCAAAACTTCCTTTGGGAAGCCGGGGCCGTTATCGATGAAGCGAAGCTCGATGGCCCCGGGAACCGGAGCGGCCTCTAGGGTCAGCGTGCCTCCACGCGGCATCGCTTCATAAGCGTTGCGGAGCAGGTGATGCACCGCCATGCGCAGGCGCTCCGGATGCAGCAGGCAGGGCACCAGGCCCGTGGAGTAGCGCTTGATCATGGTGATGTTGCGCCGCCTTAATGCCCCGCTCCAGGGCCGAACGGCAGAATCGATAATCGGCAGGGGATTCGACAGGGCGGGTTTGGGCGCGGGGGAGAAAAATGCGGCACCAGATTTGAGCATTTCCTGGACCTGGGCCAAGGCCGCTGCCGCCGCAAGCGCGTCTTTGGGCGGAAGGGGCCTTGAGGAGGCCTGCCGCAGCCTGGTGAGGGCGTCGCCCAGGGGAGGCAGCGCGGCTTCGAACAGCTTGAGCACATCGGGCTGCAGCAGGGAGTCCAAGGGGACCGGGGGAGGTGCGGAGGACGCCCGGCGCAGGCGCTCGTTTTCTTCCCGGGAATGCTGCAGCCGTTCCTGCGCCAATCCCAGCTCGAGCCTCGTTTTTGCGGCGGCTTCTTGGGAGGCGTTTAATTCGGCCTCGAGCTTTTGGACTCGGCGTTGGGCCTGGCCCAATAGGATTTCCAGGCCTTGGGCGCGCTCGCGGCTCTGCTCGATTTCCCGCTGGATCTGCTCGGCCTGCGCCATGGCGGCGGCGTTTTCCCGGGAAAGCCGATTATTTTCCCAGCTGCGCAGGGCCAGCAGGTTGACCGCTTCGCGCAGGGCGTCACGGGCCTCCTGCATGGCCTGGGAGAGCCGGGAGGGCGGGACGTTAAAATGGGGCGGGGGAGGGGCCTTTCGTTGGCGGATGCGTTCGATGCGGCGCTCGAAACGTCGGCCCTTTTCCAATAGCCGGATCACTTCATGCTGCAAGCGGCTTAACTCCTGCGTCAGCAATGCGCGCGCGAATTCCCGGTCAGCGGCGGAGCGCGGAGGGCCGAGCAACGCGTCGCGGACGTCGATGAGCAGGGCGTGAAAACGGAATACATCGTCCAAGCCGTTCTTAGCGAGGGTTTCTTGAAGCTGCGGCAAGGCGCCGGCGGAGAATTCCTCCCAGCGGCGGGTCAGCTCGGAGCGATGTCGGGCTAATTCCGACTGCGTCGCCTCCAGCCGGATGGAAAGCCCGGATACTCTTTCCAGCAAAGCCCGTATTTCCTCGCGTTCGGATTGGGGGCCCAAAAAAGACAGGCGCAGCAAGACTTCTTTAACGGCGGCAGACAGGGCCGCGAGATCGAGCACGGCATTTTCGGGGGCCGCCGGCTCCGGCTTCGAGGGCGTGCGGGCTTTTTCGGAGTCCTGATCTCTAGGGACTGGATCGTCCATTGCCGCTGAGTGTAGGGGCCTGCTGTTTCATTGTCAATGCCTTAAGCGCCTCCGCGTTAGCGCGGGCATCGGGGCCCAACACGAAGCGATGCAGGGATGAGCGGCGCAGCAGGGAAACGGCGCTTGCAAGGCGTTTAAATCCTATCTGACCGAGCTTGGAGATGGTGGAAGGAGAAAATCCCAGCGTGTATTCGCTCATCTGCGCGATACCGACGCCGACGACCATATGCTCGAAAAGGGCCGCCAGGGCCTCCAGGGGCGAGGCCGTCTCGATGCGCGGCTCGGCGCCGCGTCGGCCGATGAGCAGCCAGCGAAGAGGGATATCCTCTCGAACCTTATGGGAGAAGAAGTCCAGATCGACCAATTTTTTCGGCCCGTAATGTTTTCGAACGAAAGGCCGAATCCAATCCTCCGGGACGTCGGAGAGATCCATGGATGGCTCCAGTCCCAGGCGCAGGGGAAAAGCCAGGACGCGGTCGCCGCGAAGGAGCGGCGTATCCTCCGAGAGTATCCCGAACTCCCAGCGGCGGAGTAGCTCCAACGCGAGCGTGCTCTTGCCTCCACCCGAGGGCAGTAGCAATAGGCCTGCCTCCCCGCCGGCCTCAAATCCCAGGGCGTGGATTCGATGCATGCCGGCAAGGTCCAAGGCTTCGCCGGAGCGCGACAAGATCGCTAGATAAGCGAGCTCATGCAGTCGCGTCAAATTCTCGCAGTAAATGCTGCCTTTTTTTGCCTCATAATCGTAGTCGGCCGAGGCGTCGCCGTAATCGATCATGCGGACTTTGTTTTTCTGATAAACGCGGTAACGGCTGGTCTGAAATAATGGGCGCCCCGCGGCGGCCGCCGGCGCTTGGGTCCGATGTAATTCTAGAATGATGGCCGGGATGGCCCTCTGTTTTGACGGTGCCAGGGATTGACTTTCGCCTTGTTCTGATGGTGCCAGGGATTGACTTTCGCCTTGTTTTGATGGTGCCAGGGATTGACTTTCGCCTAGGCGAAAGTCAATCCCTGGCACCTTTGTAACGTTGATAACGAAATATTTAAAGTCCAGCGCCAGCGGTTGCAGTATCGCCGGGTCGGAGGCCAACACTTGAACGCTCACTCCGTGGATGTCTAGATCCAATCGATTCATCGGCGTAGGAGGGCGGACAGCAGCCCCACGGCGTAGGAAAGATGCGCCAGCGGAAACACCACGGCGGTCCAGGCGGCGGCGAGGGGGTCTTTTTCTTGGAAGGCGAGGCGCGAGGATTCCAGCGCCAGAATGGCGCCGTAAAACGCCAAGGGAAGAAATCTGTAGGGAGTTTGGAACAACGGTAGAAGAGACAGGTACGCCAGAAATAATACGGCGCTTAAGACGATCGGCTGCAGCGAGGAGGGCGCGGTCTTGGTGATCTGCATCCGCCCGCGCCCGTAATGGAATAATTGGAGGGAGAATGGCATCACGCGATCGCGTCGTTGATGGTAGACGTAGAGATCCGGCGAATAGACGGGTTTCCCCAATTTTTTCTCGACATGGTGCAGGAATAAATTTTCCTCGGCGCAAACGCAGTTCGTGGGGAAAAGGATGGAGTGCTCCCGAAAGACGGATGCCCGGGCACCCAAGTTGCTCAGGGTGAAGCACCAACCCGGCATGGGCCTGGTTTTCCCGTCGCGTATATAGCGGATGCGCATCGGGCCGGCCCCCAAGGGCGAACGGAAGAAGGCGTCGACCGAGCGTTGGAAGGCGTCGGAATGGGGCGGGCGGATATTGGGGCCTCCGATGCAGGGCGCCTCGGGGTATTGGTCGAAAGTGGCGAGGACCCTCCGAAGGAAGCCCTGGGGCACCGTCGTGTCATCGTCGAGAAAATAAAGCAGTTCGCCGGCGGCTTTTCCCACCAAACGATTCCGGGCCCCGCCCTTGGAATCCCGTTCCAGCGTCAGGGCGCGCGCCCAAGGATAGGAGCGCGTCAAGGTTTCGGCCAGGCGCGACTCCTCTTCGCCCGGGCCGTTGAACCCGATCCAGGCCTCGATGCCCGGCTCGATCTCGGCCTTAAGGCTTTCGAGGCAGCGCGACAGCAAGGAGAAGCGCCCATGGGTGATGAGGATAAGGCTCAGTTTCATTCGCCGGGAGGGGGCTTTAAGGCGCGCTCAAGCCAGTTTTTCGCTTCTCGGTACTCCGGATCGGCTTGGATCGCCAGGCGCCAGAAACGGATTGCCTCCTGGGGCCTGCCGCGGCGGTAATGGCAGACGCCCAGGTTCGAATATGTCGGGGCAAGGTTCGAACTCGGCTCATCGTAGCTCGGGGCGTATTCCAGGACCTTTTGGTATTGAACGATCGCTTCCTCGATCTTGCCTTCTTTTAGATACACATTGCCGAGATTGTTGTGCAAAGACGGCCTGCGGGGGTCCAGCCTCAGGGCGTCCTGCAGCAGGCTTCGGGCTTCTTGAAGGCGCCCCTGCATCTCGTAGAGGCCGCCGAGATTATTGAGCGCTTCGAGCTTATGGGGATCGAGCCTCAACGTTTGGCGGTAGGCACCCAAGGCCTCCGGAATGCGTCCTGATTTATGCAGGCTCACGGCCAGATTGTATTGCGCATCGGCATAATCGGGCTTTAGAAGCAGGGCCTTCCGGAAGCTTCGGATCGCTTCCTCGTTCTTGCCTAGATCGCCCATGAGAACGCCGAGGTTATAATGCGCGGCGGGCGAGGCGGGGCTCAGTTTGCGCGCGCGCTCGAGCCATTGCCGTGCCAGGGAGAGGTTTCCCTGATGGTGGTAGACCACTCCCAGGTTCATCGTCGAATCGGCATGGCTCGAATCAAGCGCCAGGGCCCGGCGCAGATGCCAGGCCGCGTCCACGTACTTGCCGAGCTGGTCGCAGAGCATGCCGGCGTTATAGAAGGCATCCAGTTGGGCGGGGTCGAGTCGGGCGGCTTCGCTGTATTCCCCGATGGCCTCGGTCGTCCTGCCGCTCTTGGCCAACGCCGCGGCTAGATGCATCCGGGCGGCAGTAAATTTGTGATCGATCGCCAGGGCCTGCCGGAACGACTCGATCGCCTCTTGCAATCGGCCTTGTTTTTCCAGGCTGCTTCCCAGAGCGTCGTACGGCACGGGGCTTTTGGGCATGAGCGAGACCGCCTCCCTATGCCAACGCATGGACTGGCCCTCGTTGCCCATTATTCCGTAAAGCGAGCCGAGATTGGTCATGGCCTCCGCGTAACGCGGGTGCAGCGACAAAGCCCTGCGATAATTGAGTAGCGCTTCTTGGAAAGCGCCTTCCTGCTGCCGCAGGAAGCCTAGATTATAATAGACCCTCGCGTTTTCGGCCTTCCGCGAGGCCTCGGCCGCGAACAGGGTCTCGTCGCTTCTCCAGTCGAGGTTCCGGAAAACGGTGAGTCCGGCATAGGGCAACAGCAGGAGCCATGACCAGCGGAGTTTTTCCATTAGGTTTGCCAGCAGCCAGCACGCTCCCGGAGTGACGAGATAGAGATACCGCTCGGCGACCGGGTTGTAGAGGGGGGCAATGTTGGAGACTGGCAGCAGGGTGATGGCATACCAGGCGGCGGCCAGCGCCAACAGGGGCTCGCGGGTTCGCAGGGCGAACGCCCCGCAGAAGAACGCGATCAGGACCGCCCAAGAAAGCCAAAGCCGCGGATCCAGGAACGAGGCGATCCATGGCGGCGAGCGATCGGCCTTGAGGGGATAAGGCAGAATCAGCAAGCGGAGGTAATTGGCGAACGCCACCGACATGCTGCGGAGATTGGCCGCGGGATCGCGGTAAAGCCCCGACCAGGCCGGAGGCGAGGGCGTGAAGGCTGTTTTCGCCGGCTTTGCGTTTGGCGCGTCCCGTAGGTTCTCAGCGATGGCGGCGTATCCCCCGTAATGCGCCCTGAAGCCGGCGTAGCCGGCGGCGAGCGCGGCGAAAAAACAGAAGGCCGCCGCGCGCCAGGCCCAAGAAGGCCGAGGCCGACCGCGCCGGATCAGAACCCAATCGAGAAGGAGGGCCAGCGCGGGAAATGTGATCGCCATTTCCTTCGACAGCAGGCCGAGGAAATAAAAGAGGCCGGAAACGGCGATAAGGATGAAGTTTTGCGCGCCCCCCTCCCACTCGCGGGAAGGAGGCCGGGTGAGGGCATACGCGAGCAGGGCCGACAAAACGAAAAAAGTCGACATCAGGTCCGCGCGGAAGCTGATCTGATTGACGGCCTCGGAATTGACGGGATGGACGGCGAAGAGCAGGCCGGCCGCCAAGGCGGCCCGCGCGGAGAGAAAGCGCAGGCCCAATAGGAACACCAGCAGGCTGCAGGCGGCGTGCAGCATGAGATTGCTCAGGTGGTAGCCGGCCGGCTGTTCGAGCCATAGGGCGCGGTCTAGCAGAAAACTTAACAATACCATCGGCCTGGCGCCATCCTGGATTTCCTGCGCGCTTAAAAAGTAATCGGGACGGAGTATCCGACCCAGGTTGGAAGAATCCTTAAGGAAGGCGTTGGCTTCGATGACCGCGTGATCGTCCCAGACGAAGCCGTTGCGCAGGGTATTGGCGTATACTAGGCAGGCCGCGGCGAAGACGAGCAGGCCCCGCATCCATGGGCTCATGGAGGCTAGTGCGTCCGGACGCAGTTAGGCACGAACTCCTTTAAGAGGGCCCGCCATTTGAACAGACTCATGGATAATGCCCTTGAGTTTCAGGGTGGGCATATCGGGGGATTCAGGCCTTGGCGTAAGCGTTCTTTTGTAGGGATCGGGGATCAGATCCAGGGTCTCCATTACGATCTGCCCGATCAAAGGCTCGCAGCCCGCGGGCCCCACAAGACAGTCCGTGTGCATCACCCGGTCCCCTATGGCGAGAAAAATGCTGCCCGCTTGGCTTAGCCTTATCCGTTCATCATTGGCCAGGCACACCTGGACCGTCCGGATATGCTTAAGGCCCAAGCCCTCGACGAGATCCAGCGGCAAAAGCGTCATCACCGCGCCCGTATCTACGATCGCCTCGATTTCCCGCGCGCGAACCTTGTCTTGAGGGAGATGCCCGGCCTTAAATAGCACCCAATCATCGTGATTTTCGAGCCGTACCTTCGCCCGTATTTCGCCCATGCCTTCTATACGATTGAGCGGGGGTAAAAGTTCCATGCGTTTAGTATATCATGCGCCCTGACACGCCGTTTTCATCTTTAGATTGGGCATATCGGGCGACTCCGGTCTGGTTCGGAGCGTCCTACGGGCGGGATCTACGATCAAGTCCAATTCTTCCAGCACTGTCTGCCCGATCAAGGCCTCGCAGCCAGGCGGCCCGGCGAGGCAGTCCATTTTCATGTTTCGGCCCAGGATCGTCAGCGAGAGCGTGCCGACCTTTGTCATCTCCACGCGACGCTCATCGGCCAGCGTGACGATAGTCCGTTCGATGGGCTCCAGGCCCAGGAATTCCACCAGGTCCTGCGGTAAAAGCGTCAGTACCGCGCCGGTATCGACGATCGCGTCTATTTCCTGCGAGCGAACGGCCTCGCGCCCGATATTGCCGGCCTTAAAAAGGGTCCGATCGCCCTCGTTTTCTAACTTTACCCTGGTCCTGACCTCGCCCATGCCTTTCATACGAACGAACCCTCCAAAAAGTTCCATCGTTTAGGCAGTGACAGCTGCCTCGACCATTCCCTTCATTTTCAAATTAGGCCTAAAGGGAGATTCCGGCCGCGGGGTTAGGGTGCGTCTGGCCGGATCCGGGATAAGATCCAGAGCCTCCATTACTAATTGTCCGACAAGAGCCTCACAGCCCGGCGGCCCAACCAGACAGTCCGTATTCATGACTCGATCGCCGATGCTCAACTGGATGGGTCCAGCCCGTTCCATCGTGACTTTCTGCTCATTGGCCAAGGTCACGACTTCCTTGGCGATTACGGAGAGGCCCAGCTTTTCGACGACCTCTTGGGGCAGCAGCATCATGACCGCGCCCGTGTCTACGATCGCCTCCATCTCCGCTTCTCGCAACTTCCGCCGGCCAAGCCGGCCTTCAGCTTTAAGAAGCGCGTCGCCCGCATTTTCCAGTCGCACCTTCGCCTTTATTTCGCCCATGCCATGTATACGATTGGGCCTGGGTAAAAGTTCCATGAATTTTACGCTCCGAACTCCGAAAACTCCTTCAACGCCAGTATAGCATGTCCGTCGTCGAAGTCACCGGAACCGGCTTTCGAGGGCGTCCAGGCGGCGCTTGAGTTCGGCGTTTTCATCCCGTAGCTGCTCGATTTGATTGCGGTAAATATTGGTATTCCGTTCGCCGATATCGACAAAGCAAAGAACCTTTCCGTCATCGCCCTTGCCGCCGCTAAAAGCCTCTAACGCGATACCTACCGTCTGCCCCGGCTCGGTCGCCTTCATGGCGTAACCTGGCTTGGAGGAGGAGGTCAGGTAATCTCCGATCTTGATCGGTCCGTTCTCAAGCGTCACCTTGACCGGCACGCGGCCGGCCAGGACCAAGGGCTTGCCCGGGTGCTTCTTGCTCACATCCCGCATGTGCGACGCTATTTCAAAAGCGCTGGTTCCATCAGCGATGACCCCCAGTATGTTGGCCTCGTATCGGCCGCGGGTCTTGCGCACCTGGAACTGCTCGCCGCCTGGGACAGGACCCGAGGTTTCCAGAGAAGCGGCGCTCACGACATCGGCCGCCTCCACGTCCCTCTCGGCCATGACATATTCGGCGATGTCGGGAGTTCCGCTGCCCGTGAAGGCCCCGCGGGCGATCACCTGCCCGCTGGCTGGATTTAAGCTCATGATCGCGTTCGAAGCCGAATTGCTGGTACCGGTGGCGATGAAGATGCGATTGCCACTGCTGGCGGTGGTCAGGCCCGAGGCGCGGATATAGACGTCTTGGTTGGTGCCGTTGGAGAGCACCAGGGTGCCGCCGTCAATGGTGCCGAGCGTGGCGGCGCCTGCATTGGTAACCTTGTAGGAGCCTCCGGTGCCGAAAAAGGTCGTTCCTGTGACGGTTAGGGCCTGGCTGTTGGCTCCGACGGCGCCGTAGATGCCGCCGACCGTCGCGGAACTCCGATTCACCGTGACGCCGTTGACGTCGAGCAAGGCTCCGGGATTCGTAATGCCGA
>JBGFSC010000001.1:0-34534 GCA_041694815.1 Elusimicrobiota bacterium
TCACAAAGAAAAAAGAAGCAAAAAAGAAAGGAACTGCCGACGACGATCTTCTCACTCACCCCAAACATCAGGACGTTTCTATTCTCCTTAACTACCGGACATTTCTATTCTCGTTTGACAGACGAAAAAAGCCGCGCGGCCCGCGAGCTAAATGAAATTCGGGTGCTGCCTCGGCGAGTCGGAACCCTCGGCCGGGCGGCCGTTTTCCTTAATGTCCCAAAGAATGGTGTTGAAGGAATCGCAGCGGCAGAGGGGAGGGCAGTCGCGGAAATCGACGCTGTCGGCCACCTTCTTGCGCTCGGTGGAGTTCCACAGCTCGGGCAAGCTGCGCTTCGACAAATCACCGAGGCAGTACTTCTCGACGCCGCGCATATGGCAGCAGACGTACATCTTGCGATCCGCCGAAACGACTGCGGCGAAATTCTGGCCGTAGCATCGCTTATAGTCCCGCTCCAGTTGCCCGGCCTGGATCAGTCGATATTTATGCTCGGAATGGAGGACCTTATACCCATCGGTGGATAACTGCGCGGCGCGGCGCATCTCCTCGAGAATCTCGCCGTCGCTGTAATCCACGTCGGGCCGGCCGTGGCGGCGAAGCAGGGGACGGTACTGGGCGTAATCGACCCCCAGCTCCCGCCCCAGGAGGGCAAAGGCGACTATGTCGCGCTTGGTCTCGTTGGAAGTCAGGAAACCGATCCCGACCGTGCATGCGGAGCCCGTCTCCTTCTTGAGGCGGACGAGGTCGCGCACGTTGGCGAGGACCTGCCTAAAGAACGGCTCGTTCATGCCATGCGTAAGTTTGAACACTTCCGGGGTGGCCGCGTCGATGCTGACGCGGATCCATTGGCAGTTTTCCAGCAAGACGCGGGCCTTCGCCTCCGTCAAGATTTGGCCGTTGGTGATGAACCCAATGTCGAGACCCAGCGACCTCGCGTGCCGCACGGCATCCAGCACGATGGGGCTGACCAGCGGGTCGCCGCCGCCGGTGAAGGTCAGGCCGCGACCGCCGAACCCAGCGATCTCGCGGATGATGCGCTTGGCCTCCTCCAGGTGCATCCTGGCCTGGTCCCGCTCGGGAGCGTAGCCGAAGCAATGGGGACAATCCTGGTTGCATAAATTGGTGAGATCCAGCTCATAGGTAACCGGGCGCGAATCGCCGGTCGCCAGCCACTCCTGGACCCGGTCCATGTGGCCATAAATTTTGTCAGACGCGAAGGGCTGCGCGGCCTGCTCTTTTACGGCGGGCATGACGAGCGGACAGGGTATCAAGAAACGGCGCCATTTGGCAACTGAATTACGGACCGATCCGGCGCTTACGCCATCCCTTCAAATGGAGCTGCGGTGATCGATGAAGCGATCCAACTGGTCCAGGACGTCCATCGCGTACCCGCACCACTTCTGGACTAATATCTCGCGATTGCGGACGCGCATCCCGTCGTAATCCATTCCTACGTAGCCCTTCCCACCGAAATGATGGAGATAGACGTCCTGGGCAACCGCCAGGCGATAGCCCGCCTGCCGGACCCGAATGCAATAATCGTAGTCCTCGTACCCGCCCGGCCCGAATCGCTCGTCGAGCAGCCCGACCCGGTCTAGAACCTCCCGCTTGATCAACATGCAGAAACCGATCACCCGGTGCGCCTCCTTCCAGCGCCCGTCGCGCTCGCGGGCCCAGCGCCTGGCGAATGGCTCGAAGCGGCCGGGGGACCGGTAATCCGGATCGCGCACCAGCTGGTGCCCGACGGCTCCGTTCGTGCAGGGGGCCACGATGCCGATGCGGGGCTCTCGTTCGGCGCATCGGATCATGCGCTCGAGCCATTGAGGACCGACCAAGGTGTCGGCGTTGAGCAACACGATATATCTGCCCTGAGCCAGCCGCATCCCCTGGTTGTTGCCGCCGGCGAAGTAGCGATTGCGGTCGTTCTCTACCAGGCGGACTCCGGACCGCCTGGCTAGGCCGCGCAAGTATGGCCCCGAGCCGTCCTGGGAGTTGTTGTTTACGAAGATCAGCTCATAGGGAGTCCGGCGCGCGTCGGTGTTGCGCCGCAGGCTGCGCACGCAGCCCCGGAGGTACTTGCCGTCGTTGTGGCAGAGCAGGACAACGCTCACCATTGGCCTGCGAGACGGGCGCATTCCGATTTCTTACAATGTTTCCCGGAGCCAGCACAAGCGACCGCTCATGGGATTGCGGGAAAAAATCGACCTCGACGTCCTGACGATCAACGGCCTGTTCCTGTCGTACCAGCTGGCGGCGCAAAGGGCCTTCTATTATCACGTCCCGAAATTTCCGCTAACATTCGACCTCGAAAGGACATTCGTCGTACTCCTAGTCTTCAACTTGGCCTTCGCCGGCTTGTCAGCCGGCTTGTTGGCCGCCTCGAAGGGCCTGGCGCCGCGTCGGCCTGCACTACTCTTAGGCTTGACCATCCCCCTTTCCGCGCTGCTCATTCGAGAATGGACACCTTCCGCGGTCCGGTCCTACTGGGCGTTGACGGCCATGGCTTCGCTTTCACTCTTCCTGCCTTCCGTCGTCTTTGGGATGGCGCTTGCGCGCCGGGCGGGCGAGGATGCCCCCCGCTTCCTACTGAATGCGGGGCTCGGCGCGGCCTCGGGCGTGCTCGCCTATCACACCGTCCTGGGATTTCTACCGTTCGCACTCACCTTCGCAGCCATCGCGCTCACCTTGATCACGATCGAGCTCCGGACAGGCGGTATCGGCGCGCGCTTTGCCGCGGGAGTCGGATGTGCACTGATAGCATTCACGTTTTATGCCGGCCGCCTTCCGGAAAACGGCGTTTTGCATCGAGCCTTCACCCCGCTCGGGGTGACGGAGGCCTACTCAAGCGGCCTTCTCGCGACCGACCGCGCGAGTCCTAGCTACGTCGCAAGGCGCGGCGATCCGAGCTCCATACAGACCCACGCGGACCTACCCTACCGGCTCCGACTCGCGCGCTCGGTGCTCATCCTAGGAAGCGGCGGGGGGCAGGACGTGGCCGCGGCGCTGCGCCACGGTGCGGATAGAGTGGTCGCGATCGAGATGGACAAGACGCGCGCGCGCCTCATGAGGGGAAAGCTCGCGGCGGCCTCGGATGCCCTTTACCTCGATCCCCGCGTCGAGCTGATCGAGGACGAGGCGAGGCACGCGCTCCGTTATATTAAAGAGACCTTTGATCTTATTGTCGTCCAGCGCCCATGGACCACTTTCTTTTCGGCCGGCCTGCCGTACGACTATGCCTTCCGGCTGCTGACCTCGCAAGCCTTCCGCGAGTACTCGCGCCTGCTCAAGCCCGACGGCCGCCTGTTCATCGCCCTTCCCTACAAGCCGCGTCAGACAGCCGTTTGGCAACGGCTGGGCGCTGCATTTGCAGACGCGTGGCCGGAAAAGGCGAGCCCAGGCCACGTCGCTCTGCTCAAATCGGACCAGCTCGAATTGCCGTTACTGATCGCCCTTTTCGCGCGATCGCCCTTCTCGCGGGAAGAATGTCGTGCGTTGGGCGGAGCCGGCCTCGAGCTTGTGCACGCACCCGGCGCTCGACCTGAGTCCCCTCTCCAGCGCGCTTTTTTCAAGGGCGGAGCGACGGCAGATGATCGCCTGCTGCCGTTGTCAGCCGAAATGCTGCCGCCGGAGCGACGGTTAGCGTGGCTGTTCTCGGCGGCGCTGCTGCTCGCGCTTCTGCATGTGGGATTTAAGCGCTTCCCCACGCGGTGGCATCCGGCGGGCTACCTCGGGCTCGGGATCGCCTATCTATGCCTGCAATCCTTCTTGATGCTGCATGCCGTCTTCTTTCTGGGCGACACCCTGGCGGCGTATCAGATCGCCCTGACCTGCTTCATCCTGTTCGGCGGCATAGGCTACCTGCACGCGGCCTCGGCCCCGAAGCCGGCAGTGCCCACTGCTGGGGCGGGCTTGCTGCTCCTGATCGCGGCCATCGGCCACACCGGCCTGCTCTGGGACCTGCCCTCGCATCCGGTCGCCGAGAAGGCCCTTGCGGGAATGCTCTGCGGCGCCGCGGGCTACCTGTCCGCCTATCCTTTCGGATTCGCCGTATCGAGAGAGAGCGACGCGGTCCGCGCGTACGCATGGGACAGCCTGGGCACGCTGCTCGGCTTTCCGATTCTCTTGATCCTGCTCCGGCTTCCCTTTCCCGATATGGCATTGCTGCTCGGATCGTCCTACGCGGTCGCCGGGCTTTCAGTTTTCCTGTCCGTCGATCGGCAGGCCACTAACGGTCACACTTAGAACAGATGGTGGCTCGAGACTAAAATAAATATAGTGTAGCCCGACACGATGAAAAACATCTTCTATCTGCTCTGCCTCCTCACGCACTCGCCTTCGGCCGCCGCGGTTGATCTCCCTTGGAGCCGTGCGATGAGCGCGGGCCAAGCGGCCTACGAAGCGGGAGACTACCGGCGGGCGGAGACGTCTTTCAAGAAAGCGATCCGTCGCGCTGAAGCGGCCGGCCTTCCAGAGCTACAATTGGCCGTCAGCTGCAACAATCTGGCCCAGGTCTACCGGATGCTGATGCGCTATCGAGAGGGAGAGACCCTGCTTAAGCGATCGTTAGCCATCCGGGAAAGGCTGCTGGGCCCCGGAGACCCAGAGACGGCCGCGAGTGTCTACGCCCTCGGAACTCTCTACCAGGCAAATGAAAATTATGCCGCCGCAGGCCCCTTATTCCACAGGGCCTGGGCGATATGGGAAGATATCTTCGGTCCCGATTTCCCTCCCGTCGCGATGACCCTCAACAATCTGGCCACGAAATACCGCTACGAAGGCCGTTTGGCGGAGGCGGAGGCCGGCTATCGACGTTCCATAGAGCTCTTCGAGGCGACCGATCCATCTCATCCCGAACTGGCCTCGGCCCTGAATAACCTCGCTGAACTTTATCGTTCGGAAGGGCGATGTGATCAGGCCGAGGGGCTTTACCTTCGGGCCATCGCGATCGATGAAAAGACCCTGCACTCGGGACATCCCGATCTCGCGGCCCTGCTCACTAATCTAGGGCTGTTGCACCGCCAATGCGGGAAGCCAGAGCAAGCGAAGCCTCCACTGGAGCGCGCCCTGGACATACGCCGCCGGATCCTCGGAATCGATCATCGGACGGCTGAAAGCGCGTATCATCTCGGCGACTATCACCGCGACCGCGGAGCCCTTCCGGAAGCCGAAGCGCTCTACATGGAATCGTTGCGCATCATGCGGAAGGTATGGCCGAAGGGAAGCGAGCACTTCACGGTGCTCGTGCGGCTCGGTGAGCTCGAACGATCGAGGGGAAACTTCAGGAAAGCGGAGGGTTATCTTACCCGGTGCAAGGATCTTCTCGAGAGGGTCCTGGGGCCCAAACATCCGGATTTTGCCGATTCCCTCGCCTCCTTAGCAAACCTCTATGAGCAACGGGGGCTCCAAGAGAAAGCCCAGCCCTTATACCAACGCGCGCTGCGGCTGCTCGAAGATGCGCTGGGACCGGAGGACCCTCGCGCACTCCGCTGCGCGTTCCGCCTAGCGCGAAGCTACGCGCTCACTGGCGATGACGGGCGGTCCGTGCTCGAGTACGAGAGGGCCCTACGATCCGAGAGAATGACATTCGACTCGACGGCCGAGCGCGCGATCGCGGATATCCAAGCCCGCGCGGGAGCCCTCTCCATCGATTCCGAGACGCTCTATCGCCAAGCCCTGGGCGCTCGACAGAAACACCGGGCCAACAGGGCCGCTCGCCTGGCCGCTCATCTGAGGGAGTACGCCGAGGTCTTGGAGCGGCTCAAACGTGTTTCCGAAGCCCGACGGTCGAGGATGGAGGCGGATCATCTCCTGCCCTTGGATTAAGCCGATCGTGCTGGCCGCCCTCGCCGGTGCCATGCCCGCGTTCGCCGAGCCACCCGCCTTCGAGCAAGCGCTCTCGAGCGTGGGGATGGTCTACCGTGGCTCGAGCGCCTACCGCGTTGAGCGCGCCTATCGTCACGCCGAAGTTCCCGATCGAGGCCGCGCCGTTTACGAGACATGGCTGGGCTCCTCCGATCTTTTCCGTTTGAGGTTGCGGACCGTATCGCCGATAGCTCCGGAGAACGTCCGGCTCAGAATCGCCGTCCGGCTGAAGCATAAGGGCATCGACGCCGGTGGCAAAGGCGAGGGGTCATGGCTCATCTCGGGCGGCTCGCGCACCGCGGCGGGCGTCTTTCGCTATTGTCCCGCCGGCCGTTCGCTGGCAGAGATCGAATTGACTGCCGCCGGTTCCGCCTTCGAACCGACCCGCCTAATGGAGGAGGCGGACGCATTCCGCTGCGGCCAGGCGCACGGATTGCCAGAGCCTCCATCGGCCGATGATCCGCCATCGGATATTTTGCGTGGCCTCCGGGAGATGGGCTACGTCTATTGACAGCATGCGGGTCCGAATCTCTTCTTTCCTTCTCGCCCTCTTTTTTCCGTTCTTCGGCTGTCGCGCCCACACGTCGGTCCAAGCCGATCGGCAAGCGGCCGCACGCTTGAGAGCGCGTCTGGAAGCCGATCTCGCGGCCGGTAGCCTCACCGATGCAGAACGCTCCTGGAGGCAGGCGCAGACCGCGTGCCCTGGCTGCACGGAACTCTACGACTCTCTCGTCGCGTTGGGCTATCTCCAACTGGAGAGCGGACGCGACGAGCAGGCCCGCAACGCCTTCCAACAGGTCCGCGGGGCGACCGATTACCTCGGCTTGCACCACCTGGGCGGATATTACAATCTCATCGGCCGCTTCGATGAGGCGGAGAGGCATTACCTCAAGGCGCTCAAGGCCGAGGAGCAGGCGATGCTCTCGGCCGGAGATCAGAACGTTCTGCCAACCATGATCCACACACTCCACGACTTGGCCTATATCTACTCGGTCCAGAAAAAGACCCACCTGGTCGAAGCTATACGGCCGCGGCTCGATGCGTTGGTGCAGCGCATGTCGCCTCCTCGCGCGACCGAGCTAATCCGGTTGGCGCATGTGCAGCTCTTCCTCGGCAGGAATGCCGAGGCCAAGGCGCTTTTCATCCGGGCCCTTTCCTTGCCGAACGCCCATCGCAACGACGTCCTCGAGGCCCATCTCCGCCTTGCGGAGCTCGAGGCCGTACAGGGCCGCTTTCGCGAGGCGCACGAGATCTACCGCCTCCTGCTCGCCGATCCCGGATTAACGCCGATCGATCGGGCCGGCGTGCGCCGCGCATCGGGGCAACTCCACGCCTCGCAAGGATCGTTCGACGAGGCGGAAGCCGCGTTTAGGAGCGTTCTCGACGACACGGCTTCCATGCCCGCGCACCCCGAGAGGATGAGCGCGCTTTCCGGGCTCGCTCGGCTCTACGTTCGGATGGAACGCCTCGATGAGGCCGAAAGGCGCTACGACGAGCTCT
Source organism: Elusimicrobiota bacterium (assembly GCA_041694815.1). Lineage (GTDB taxonomy): Bacteria > Elusimicrobiota > Elusimicrobia > UBA1565 > JACRDR01 > JBGFSC01. The sequence continues at coordinate 7,361 of JBGFSC010000001.1, forward strand.
GCCGAGCCTTGGAGCACCGAAAGGCGAGCCCGGCCCTCTTGGGCGCCCTCAGGGATTGGGCGGAGGTGAAGTCGGGCCGCGGGAGATACGAGGAAGCCGAGCTTCTCCTGAAACGGCGCCTCCAAGGGGCGAAAGGCTCGGGCAACCCATCGGAGATCGAACAAGCCGAGCAAGACTTGGCCCGCCTCCATGACCGAGCCCGCAGCGTCGTCCGCTAAGGTGTTCCGTCGCGCCGCGCTGATCCTCCTGGGCGCGGCGCTGGGATTCGTCGCGGGAGCGCGGCTCCAACGGATATGGAAGTCGCCTCCCGTGCCGCCCAAGCCCGCGCATGGGGTCCGTGTGATCGTGATCGGCGGTTCGGCCGCGAAAGTCTACATGAACGGCAACCGCTTAGCCGAATTTCTCGAACTGGCGCTGCCGCCGGGCACGCCGGTAGAACTCATCGGGCACGGCCAGGGCGGCATCGACAGCGAGGAGGAGAAGCGCGTCCTGGCGGCGAACCTGCGCCTCGGCCCGGACGTGCTCGTCCTCTTCTCGGGAAACAACGAAAGCGCTCCGGAAGGGTCGACCCTTGAACGGCGACACGCCCGGTTCGAGTCCAATCTGCGCGAAATGGTCCGCATGGGCCGTCGCGCCGGGGCCGCCGTCGTCGTCTGCACGCTTCCCGTCAATCCGGACAGCCCGCCGAAGCGAGACCCGCCATGGGATTCCGGCGAGTACCGCAAAGCCTTCGCGGCGTACGACGCTGGCCGTTGGGAGCCCGCGGCGGTGCTCTTCGGCGCTTTCGCCAGCGCCCGACCTGATGAGCCCTTCGGGCTCTATTGGCGGGCGATGTCGAGCAAGGCTCGAGGCGATTACCGCGCGGCGCGGCGCGACTTCCTGCGCCTCCTCGAGCTCCGCAGCCCGGGCGCCACGCCGGCGATAAACCAGACGATCCGGCGCGTGGCCGCCGAGGAAGGAGCCGCGCTCGCGGACATCGAGAAAGCCTTCCTGGATTCCGATCCACGTTGGCAGCCGGACGGGCGGTATTTCGTCGACGGCACGCACTGGTATCCGGAATACAACCCGCTCGTCTCGTTAACCATTATCGACGCGCTGAGGCGCCGCCAAGCCGAGAGCCCGATCGCCGCGCTGCCGAAGGCGGACCTTTGGGACCTCTCCCGGCTCGGCCCCCGCCGGCGCGCGGCATCGCGCCCGAGGGTGCCGTATCCCGAGCATCTAGAGCGGATCGTGAACGTCGGAATCATGCTGGCCCTTACGACGAGGCTTTCCGACGGGCTCTCCGAATCAGCGCTCTACCAGTTCCAGCTCGCCCTCGGAATAGACCCGGGGGCTCTAGCGCGCCTGCTAGTCTACGACCGCGCGAAGGCCGCCTTCGCGGCCAATCCTTGGGGCAACCGGCTGCAGTCTCGACTGCGGGCCGAGTGGCCCCGCGTCTTGGCCCATGCCAAGGAAGCCGAACGGCGCATGAGCGGCGCGGCCGGCCGGCATCCATCTTATCGCATCCTACAACATGGCTCGCGTTAACCCGAAACGGTCTGCCCTGGTTCTCGTTGGGATCGCCGCTGGCCTGGTACTGGCCGAGCTGTCGCTGCAGATCGCCTCGATCGGCGCTCAACGACTCCGAGAGGCGCGCGCCGGCGGGGCGAGGCTTCCGTCGGACGGTAGGTTCCGAATCCTCTGCCTCGGGGAGTCCACCACGGCCCCCCACATGGGCAGCGCTCAGCCCTGGCCGGAGCAATTGGAGCGAATCTTAAACGAACGTTCGGGCCGTCCCGGCTTCGCGGTTTTCAATGAAGGTGTCGCCGGCACGAATTCCCTAGTGATCTTATCCCGATTGCCCGGCCAATTGAGGAAATACAGGCCGCATCTCGTCGTCTCGATGATCGGCGTCAACGACGGCCGTTGGTTCGGAGTCCGAACGGCGAAGCCGGCGGAAGGACTTTTAGCGCACGCGGCATCCGGGCTCCGCCTGCCCAGGCTACTGCGCACCATCCAGGAGTATCTCGCCTCGGGCGGCCGCTCCGCGCCTGCGCCCGGATGGGCCGATCTTTCGGCTTTAAGGGCACGAATCTCGGCGCTGGAACGGCGCGGCCGGATTTCGGAGGCCGAGAAACTCGTGGCTCGGGCGCGAGACGAGTTTCCCGAACATCCGTGGCCGCACGTGAAGCTCTCCGATATCCGCGAGCGGCAGGGCCGTCTTCGCGATGCGGAAGATTCTCTGCTCCGGGCCGTTTGCCTGCGGCCGGAAAACGCCTGGGTCCATCGCCGCATGGCCGAGTTCCTGGAGCGGCGGGGCCGTCTGGAGGAGGCGGCAGAACCGCTCGAGAGGGCGATGCGGCTAGAGCCGGAAGACCCCCAGCCCAGCCTGCGCCTCGCCGAATGGCTCGCCCGGCAGGGCAAGATGGAGGAAGCCCGGGCCCGCCTGGGCCGCTACCTCGGCAACGGACGGCTCCGCATCGGCTACTCCGGTGGCTCCACCCGCGCCGTCACGGCGGCCCATTACGACCAGATTCGCTCGCTGGTCCAGGGTTCCGGCGCTAAGCTCGCGTGCGTGCAGTACCCGACCCTCGACCCGGAGGAGCTCCGTCGTCTGTTCACCCGGCCCTGCGATCTGCTCGTCTCCAACCGCGAGAACTTTCGGGAAGCCTTGCGCAACAGCCGCTACGAGGAGTATTTCGTCGACGTGATCTCCGGTCAACGCGGCTGGGGCCACTGCACGGAAAAGGGGGACCGCCTGATCGCCGAGCGGCTCGCCGGACTCATTCTGGAGGGAGGCGTTCTGCCCGCATCGCCATGAAGCCCTCAGACTATAAGACGCGGAAGACCAGGATGCCGTTTCGCCCGTCGCCTTGGGCGAAGCGCCGGATGACCTCGACGCGTTTGCGCATGCGCGCCAGCTCGGAAAAGAACCTCTGGCGGGACTCCGCCGAATTAAAATTAGGCTCCTCGCGCTCATAGCCGAGATATACGTTCCCGCGATCGAGCAGATGTTTTTTAAAATCGGCGATCGCGCCGTAGGAGTCGGGCCACAGCGGGACGATGCCTATTTCGCGCCTCATCAAGAACTGAAGGTTCGAATGCATCCCCCAATCCAATATATGCACCCGCTCGACGTCGGACTCGTCGAGCCACTTCGCGACGTCGTAAATGCGCTCGGTATAATCGGCGCTGACCCCAGACATGTCCCGCAAATAGGTTTGAATTCTGGGGAAATCCAAGGCCAGCCCCGCCGAGAGGAGCGCGGAGAGGAAAACCCGGCTCGCCCAAGGCGCCATCTTGTCCGCCAGGGTCAGTGCCGCGAAGGCCATGATCAGGACCCCCAGGGGAACGATCGAATAAACGTGCTGCGGCAAGAATTTCGTCGTTGTAAAGGGGCTTACGGCCAGGATCAAGGCGAGGGCCGCCAAAAGATACCTGGCCCGAACGGAGCGCACGGCGTAAAACGAAGTCAGGGCGAGCGAAAGCAGGAAGAAGGGCCAATGGAAGCGAAAACGCGGACGCTCGCGATAAGGGAACTGCCAGCCGAGAAAGTAGTCCTCTTGCATGAGCTGCCTCACGTTCTCCAGGCGCCCGCCCAGATTCTTGAGATAAGCCCGGTTATCGATCATGGGCTTGGAGTGGATCATCTCGGTCAGCGGCCGCCCTAGCTGCGAGAGCAGATAAAGGTTCAAGGGAAGGGATCCTAGCAGGAACATGCCGAAGGCCGCCAGGAGGGTCCGAAGCGTCCGCCCCCGGGCCTCCCGAAGGCGGCCGGACCAATAGGAACGTTCCCCCCATAGGCCCAAAACGAGAAGCGGCGGCAGCACGAAAACGAAATAGGCGTAAGAGGCCAAGCCGCACCCCGCCAGGAAACAGCTCCCATAAAGATCCCGGGCCCGCCGCGCGCGGCGCCATACCAGAAGACGATGGGCGGAGGCGACCAAAAAAAGGACGATCAACGAGCTGCTCGCGAGCCCGAAGCGGCTTCCGCTGATGAACGCCGGATGCGCGGCCAACAAGGCGGCCGCAAATAGAGCGCGGCCGGGAGTTTCAAATATCTCCTGGGCGAAAAAAAAGAAAGCAATCAAGATGGCGACCCCTACCGTGACGCAGTAGGCGCGCACCGCGCGAGCGGTATTCCCCATGAGAGCGATAAAAGGCGCTATCAAGTATGATTCCACCGCTCCATGGTAGTTCTGCCGGCCCAACGGCAGAAGGAACCCGCCCACGGAGAGGTAGCTCGCGCCGCCGACCGCCGGACTGCGGATGCCCAGCATCGCGCAGGCGGGCAGAGGAGCGCTGGCCTCGTCCGCGTACAGCCCCGGAAGCCCGAGCCGGGGCGCGACGAAGCATACGTATAGAGCCGCGGGAACGGCGCAAAGCCACAACGACTTTCTCACGAAAAGCCCTTTTCCAAGGCCATGCGGCCTCTCATGCGGAGCAAGAGCGACTTGGCGGAAAGATAGGCGATCCTCTCTAGAAACCCCTCTTGCCGGCCGCGGACAAGGTTAAACGCCGATTTCAGAATCCTCCATGGGCGCGTTAGATAAGCCGTCGAGTAAAACAGGAAAAACCCGCCGTAGACGTAAAACCAAAGCATGGCGCTGGAAATGTGCCGACTGTAGGACCTGACTCCGAAGGGGTTATTGCAGAGATTCTCCTCGATGCGGCGGATAAAGTCAGGCGAGTGGGGCGGCGGGAAGCGGCCCTCGCCCGTCAGGCGCCTGAAATCCTCGCTGCCGGGATAGGGGGTCATGGGCAGGACGCCGACCTCTTTGAGTCCCATTACGGCGCATCGAACCGCGAGCAGGAGGGTCTTCAGGACGTCCCGATGCGTCTCCTCGGGGCTTCCGACGATGAAGTTGGCGCGAGTCTCGAATCCGATGCGCACGGCCGATCTCATGGAAGCGAGCAGGTTCTCGAGGCGTATCTTCTTCCTCATGCGCTCGAGCGTATGTTCGCTGCCGCTCTCGGGAGCGTAGGTCAAGTGCTCGCAGCCCGCCGAGTAAAGGGCCCTAAGGGTCTCCTCGTCGAGGGCCTCGGAGCGGGTTCCGGTCGGAAGCCGGAGCCGGACGTCGAGCCTCCGCTCCGCCAGGATCTCGCAAAAACGGAGCGTCCAGCGCTTATTGATGACGGCCGTGAGATCATAAAACTCGATCGTGTCCACCCGGAAGCGGCGCACGCATTCCTCGATCTCGTCGACAACGAGCTCCGGCTTTCGCGCGCGCCAAAGGTTCCCCCACATATTGTCATTGGAACAAAAGGAGCAACGATACGGGCAGCCACGCGAGGCGACGATCGGGATGGTCCTGCGGCCGCTGGAGGCCTGGCCGGTGGCATTGCCGAGATAGTTCTCGATAGGGATCATGCTCCAGTCGGGCCTCGGGATCTTATCGACGTCGCGGACGCGGCCCCGGCGCGTCTCGAAATACCCCCCCTCCTCGAGCCCGGCGATCCCCTCGAGGCCCCGGACCGAACCGCGCCCCGACCGCTCGAGGGCCTCGAGGAGCTCGAGGGTCGTCTCCTCGCCCTCCCCGAGAACGGCGAAATCGAGCGCCCCGTCGGCGTCGACCAGGGTAAATTCGGGAAGGGCCGTAACGTGCTCTCCCCCGACGACGATGACCGCTCGGGGGTAGGCGCGGCGGATCTTTAGGATCAAGTCCTTATGGAAACGCCAGTTATTGGAGAACATCAGGCTGAGCCCGATCACATCGGAGTAACTACCGATACGGCGCAGGATATCGTCGTGGGAAAGGCCCACCGAAACCATGCGCCGCTCGGCGGGACGAATCCCGTGGATGTCCTCGGCGATCGCATCGATGACCTGAACGGGCCAACCGGCCGACCTTAAGGAAGCGGCGACGGAGACGACTCCTATCGGAGGTGGAAACCAGTAATGACGGACGGCGCCGCCCGACAAGAAATAGGTGGGATTGATGAGGCTGACTTTGAGCCGGCGCGCGCGCTTGCCGTCCGTCATCTCTTTTTCAAGCCTCGGAGCCGACCTCGAACCTCCCGGCCCCTAGACGAGAGCTTCTCCACCTCGCGATCGCGCCCTTGCCGCAAGCAGAGCGCCGCCAGGGCCTCGAGGGTCTCGGCCAATATTGCGCTGTCTCCGCCAGCTCCGACCACCGTCAATGCACGCCGGTAGTACGACTCGGCCGTCGCGTCTCTCCCGCGTTGGGCCGCCAGGGATGCCAGATCCTGCAAGGCCTTGCCATGCTGCAGCGCCGGCATGTTCCGGGCGAACGCCAGGATGCGCCGATACAGCGCCTCGGCTTCGTCATAGCGGCCCTGGGTCCGGTAGAGCCCGGCTAGGTCCTCCAAGGTCTTGCGCGTCGCCGCCGGATGATCCTTCGACGTCTTCTCAGCCATCGCCAGCGCCTTTTTGTAGAATGCCTCCGCTTGGCGGTGATTCTTTCGCGCCAGGTACAGGGACGCGAGGTGATGGTAGGGCCGATGACTTTCTGGATGCAGCCTCCTGGCTTCCTCGAAGCGCTTGGCGGCTTCCTGATCCCTTCCCTGCTCTAATTCCGTATAGCCCAGATTGATATAGCTTTCCATGCAGCGCGGACAGGCCTCCCGGGCCAGGCGATTCATCCTGGCGCTTTCCTCGAAGCGTCCCGTCCATCGGTAAAGCTCCCCCAGCGCGATGTAGGTATCGTAGCTTCCTTGCCCCAGCTCCAGCGCGGCCTCCAGCATGGCGGCCGCCGCGTTATGCTTGCCCAACTCGCGGTAGACGAAACCCAGTGCCGGATAGACCTTCGGATCCCCTCCCGGCAGCGCGCGCTCGAGCGCACGCTCGGCCTCGAGGTACTTACCCTGGCCGGCTAGGGAACGCCCAATCTCCAGGCAGGCCTGCGGGGTGGCGCATACGGCGACGGCTAGGATCGGCGCGAAAATCACGGGAGTCCCGTTGGAAGAATCCTATAAAATAATATACTAGATAAGGCGCGCTTTAACCCCTCCATGTGCGGAATAGCCGGAGTCCTCTGCCTCGAAGCCCCCTCTTCCCAGCCGGACCGGCGGCTCGTTGAGCGCATGATCGACCGCCTGCGGCATCGCGGGCCCGACGCGCGCGGCCTCTACCAGGACCCCCGATGCGTGCTCGGCAACGCGCGGCTGAAGATCATCGATCCCTCCGACAACGCCGCCATGCCGATGTCCAACGACGACGGTTCGGTGTGGCTGACCTATAACGGGGAGATATCGAACTTCCGGGAGCTGAAGGCCGAATTCAAGCTCGACGGGAAATACCGGTTCCGTTCCTCCTCCGACACGGAGGTGCTGCTTCGGCTCTACGAAGAGCATGGCATCGACTGCCTCCGGCGCCTTTCCGGCATGTTCTCCTTCTGCCTCTACGATCGGCGCAGGCAAAAGGCGTTCGTGGTCCGCGACTTCTTCGGCATCACACCCCTCTTCTACATGCAAAAGGGCCGCCGTCTCTACTTCGCCTCAGAGATTAAAGCGTTTCTGCACTTGCCGGAGTTCCGTCCCGAGATGGATTTTGAGGCATTTCACCACTACTTCTCCCTTGCCTATATCCCGCTGGAGCGCACTCCGTTCGCCGACGTCCGGGAAATGCGCGCCGGCGAATTGATCGAAATCGACTTCGCCGCCGGGTCCGTCGACCGCCGGCCGTACTACTCGCTCCAATACCGCCAAGACCTAGCGATGGACGAGCGCGAGGGAGCGGCCCGGCTCCACGAGTTGTTGCTCGACTCGGTGCGCCGCCACCTCATCGCCGACGTCCCGCTGGGCATGACCTTGTCGGGAGGCATGGACACGAGCACCATCCTCGGCCTGGCGAAGGAATTGGGCGCGAGCGAGCGCATGCACACCTTCTCGCTCAAGATGGGCGAGGAGAGTTTCGACGAGTCGCGCTACCAGCGCTTAATGGCCGGTTTCGCGCGTTCCATCCACCATGAGATTCCCGTAGGCCCGCGCCAGGTCCAGGAGGCGCTAGTCGAGCACATGGCGTTCATGGACGAGCCGATCGGAGATGGCTCGGCCATCCCGTCTTTCATCCTCGCCCGCGAGGCCAAACGGCACGTGTCGGTGCTGCTTTCCGGAGAGGGCGGAGACGAGGTCTTCAGCGCCTACGAGACCCACGGCGCGTACCGGTGGCGGAAGCTCTATCGCAGCCTCCTGCCGGCGCCGCTGCGCTCGCTGCTGCGCCGCGCCGCGCCCCTCTTGCCCGTCTCCTACAAGAAGCTGAGCTTCGACTTCAAGTTCAAGCGCTTCGTGGAGGGCGCCGAGCTCGAAGCGCCCCGGGCGCACCTCTACTGGAGGCACGTGTTCACCGAAGGCGAGAAACGGCGCCTGCTCGGCGGCGCCGACTTCCAGCCGACGGACGAGCTCTTTTCGGAGCTCTATCACGGCGCCGACTTCGACGACGATTTCAACCGCATCTCGCTGCTCGACATCGTATTCTTCTTCCACGGCGACCTCATGCTCAAGAACGACCGCATGATACTCGCGCATTCGATCGAGGCGCGTTTCCCCCTGATGGACCGGATGGTCGTCGAGTTCGCCAGCCGAATTCCCGTCTCCCTGCGCCTGAAGGGACTGCAGCGCCGCTACCTGCAGAAGCGCGCGATGGAAGGGCGGCTGCCGCCCGCCATCCTGCGCCGCGATAATTTCGGCCTGGAGATGCCCCATTCCCTGTGGTTCCTCAAGGAGCTCCGCCCCCTGGGCGAGCGCTATTTCAGGCGCGAGCAGGTCGGCAAAAGCGGGATACTAGACCCAGGCTTCGTGGCCGAGCTCTGGGAGCAGCACCTCTCGGGACGCCGGGACAACGGGCGCCCGCTATGGTGCATCCTGCTATTCCTGATCTGGTTCGATCTGTTCATCGATCGGAGGGATTCCGAACCCCTGCACGCCGTTTACCCGGGCCGCAGCACGGTTCCCGCGCGCACCATCTGATACGGAAAATCCCGGCATCCATAGGCCTTGAAATCAAAGCAGGGCCAACGTTCGCGCGCATAATACTCGCACGCCGTCTCCCCTCGGCTCGCCGCCGACAGCAGGAATTTCGCGAAGTAGAGAGCATCCCGGAATATTTCTCCCGTCGCGATCCCGCGCCTAAGGCGCCGGATGAAAAAGCTCGGATTGAGGAACACTGTCTTAAGGTATGCCTGGCGCATCAAGCGAGCCACCGCGCCCGGTTCCAGTCGTGGATGAAAGAAGGGGGGATCGGAGGTGTACACGTAATACCGGTCCCAATCGAAGGTGCGAAGGAGCCCCTCCTGGAGATAACGGCGGAACATGGGCGTGCCGGGGAAGGCGATCGTCATTCCGAAACGGAGCGTATCGAGCCTTAGGGAGAGGGCGTAGTCGATTGTCTCCCTCATCGTCTCGATCGTATCGGGGCTTAAGCCCAGCAAGAAGTACCCGTTGACTTCCATGCCGGCCCGGCGCGCCGTCTCGACCGCCTTCCGGCCCAGCTCGACGCTGGCCCGGCCGCCCTTGCCGAAACGCTTGAGAACCACGTCGTTGCCCGACTCGAAGCCGAAATAAACCCGGTAGCAGCCGGCCCTGCGCATCAGGCGAAAGAGCCCCTCGTCGGCCGACTCGACGCGGATATCGCATTGCCACGCTAAGGGAGACCCGGCCCGTATGATCTCCTCGCAGACGGACGTCGCCCAGGCCTTGTCCGAGGTGAAGATATCGTCGGCCAGCATGCATTCGCGCCACCCCAGCCGGCGGAGGAGCCGCAGCTCCTCGGCGCAGCGCCTCGGGCTTTTCTTCCGGTATCCCAGCCCCATCGAGTTCTTCGACGCGCAGAAATCGCATTGGAAAACGCAGCCGCGGGAGAATTCCGCCATCGTCAACGGCGGGGCGCTGCAGAGCAGACGGCTGACCTTATCGCGGTAGGCCGCCGGGGAATAGAGCCGCCATGCGGGCATGGGCAAGGAGTCGAGGTTTTGGAGCAGCGGGGTGGGGGCAAGCTGACGCGAGCCGGAACCGCTGCGTGTAAACGCCCCGGGTACCGCGTCGAGGCTTCGCCCGTCGCAGACCTCGGCGAAAGCCAGGTCCGCCTCTCCCGGAAGGACGGCATCCAATCGCGATTCCATCAGGCTCTCGTGGGGAAGCGCCGACGCGTGGGCCCCCCCGCCCACGACGCGCATGTCCTCGGAGATATCCTTGCATAGCAGCGAGATATCCCGGAGCTGGTTCATAAGCGGCGTCGTCGCGGTGATGCCGACGACATCGGGCTTCAGGCCGAGGATCTCCTGCCGTATGGAACGCCAATCATAGCGTCGATGGCTCAAGTCGAGGATAGTAACCCGGTGCCCGCGGCGCACGGCCTCGGCCGCAATCGTCGCCAAGCCGAGCGTCGGCATGATGGGGTTGATGAGTCTACCCTGCGACGAGGCGTAGCTGCCGAAGTAGGAGGGGTTGATCAGAAGGATTCGCGACATGTCCCGCCCGCCAAGGGCATGATAACGGTTTTGCTATCATGTGTCCACGTCGATAAACGCGATCGCCGTCCCGCTTTGTGGCCTCCTGTTCGCCGCGCGTCTTACGGCCGCGGCTTTGCCGCCGGGCTGGCGCGCCGAGCAAGAACTCGGTATGGCCGCCTACGCCGCGGGCGACTATGCCGAGGCCGAGTCGAGGCTCCGCAGGGCGCTGGACGCCGCCGAGGGCCCATCCGGGCTGGAGCTGGCGGCCGCGCAGAGCCTGCTCGCTCACGCCCTCCATGCCCAAACCAAGGACGAGGGAGCGGAGGCACTGTTCCAGAGTTCCCTGGAATTGCGCGAGCGCCTGCTCGCTCCGGAGGACCCGCTCGTCGCGGAAAGCCTTAATAACCTGGCGGCCTTCTATGTCGCGAACAGCCATCACCATAAGGCCCAGCCCCTTTTCGAGCGCAGCCTTAGGATCTTTGAACGACATCCAGGCCTTCCGATCGCGGGGATACTCAATAACCTCGCCTTGAACCTGAAGTTCCTAAACCGCTTCCGCGAGTCCGAGGAAGCCTACCGCAGAGCCATCCGCATTGCCGAAAGCTCCTCCTACAGCGAGGCCAAGACGGACCTCGCGGTCGCTCTCTCCAATCTCGCGGAACTCTACCGGCATGAGAACCGCTACGCCGAGGCCGAGCCGCTGTTCCAACGCGCTATTCGGCTCGACCGTGCCATTTTGGGCGGCGAACATCCCGATCTCGCGACCCCCCTCGCTAATCTAGGGTTGCTCTACTCGAATTGGGGGCGGTACCCCCAGGCCAAGGGCGCGCTCGAGGAGGCCGTGCGCATCCGCCGGAGGAAGCTGGGCAACCACCATCGGACGGCCGAGAGCCTCTACCATCTGGCCGATCTCTACGTCCTCACCGGCGATCCGACGGGCGCCGAAGCCCTGTATTTGGAGGCGATCGAGAGGAAGAAAGCGGCCGGCCCCTGGCGGGCCCACGACGTCTACACGCCGATCAACAAGCTGGCCGCTCTATACGCCTCGCAAGGGCGGCGTGATCGCGCCGAAGCGCTCTTCCAGGAGGCCCTGTCGGTCCTTGAGCAGGCCCTGGGCCAGGAACACCCCAAGCTCATCGAGAACCTGGCGCCACTGGCTGGATTTTATAGGGACTCGGGCCGTCCGCGCGAAGCCGAACTCCTCTACCGTAGGGCGGTGCGCATCGCGGAGAAGCGGCGCGTCGACCAGGCGCTGACGGGCGGCGCCTATTCCCGCCTCGCCGATTTTTATTTCGACGAACGGCGGCTCTCGGACGCCGAGCGGCAGTACGAGAAGGCCGTCGCGAGCTACGCGAAGGCTGCGGCGGACGCTTCGCGCCTCCCTTACGGCAGGCCCGACACAGCCGCGAAAGAGTCCGTGCACGCGGCCGGGCGCTACGGCGCATTGACGAGGAAGAGCCTGCTCGAGCTGGGACGGGCGCGCCGCGCCCGGGGCCTCGTCTCAGAGGCGCTCATCTTCTTCGACGCCGCCGCGCGCTCGCCCCGAGACGAGCTAGCGCGCGCCGAGGCGCTCAACGAGCTCGGCGGAATATTCTTTGATGACGAGCGCTACGCGGAGGCCATCGATTGCTTCGAGCGCTCGCTTTCGATATTCGAGAAGCGCCTGGGCCCGGGCCGCATCGAGCCCGCCGTCGCCCGCAACAATCTAGCCCTGAGCTACCGGGCCGTCGGCGGGCCCTACGCAGGCCGGCAGGGAGCCCGCCGGCTCCATCGAGCGATGTCCGCCGGGAAATGGGCGGCGGCCGAGCGCCTCTATCAGGAGGCGATCGTGGCGGCCGACCGTTCGGGGGGTCCTAAAAGCCCGGACGCGGGGGTGTTCCGGGTAAACCTGGCCGAGCTCTACCGCGCGCAAGGCCGCCACCGCGAGGCCGAACCGCTCTATCTGCGGGGGATCGCCATCGAGGAAGACGCGCTCGGCAAGAACCATCCCGACGTCGCCTTCAGCCTCGCCAATCTGGCCGCGCTCTATGTCGAATCTTCCCGCCCCCAACGCGCCATCCCCCTGCTGGAGCGGGTCTTGTCGATGCGTGAGAAGGCCTTGGGCGCGCATCATTGGACCGCGGTCGCCGCCCATATGCTTGCCGACGCCTACGCCGCCGTGGGCGACAGCGAACGCGCCGAGCGCCTCTACCGGCGCTCCCTCCGGCTGGAACGTTCGGCGCGGCCCGGGCACAAATACGCCTTCTCGATCCTCAACCGCCTGGGATCGCTCTATCGCTCGGCCAAACGCTACGGCGACTCGGAGCGGACCTTCAAGGAATCCCTTTCCTTCCTGGAGAGCACCGTCGGTCCGGAGAACCCGAATATAGCCGACACCCTGATCCTGCTGAGCGCGGTCTATAGCGAACAGGGGCTGCACGCCGAGGCACGTCGGCACCGGGAGCGGGCCGCGGCCATTTACCAAGAGCGGTTAGGCCCGGACGAGCGCACGGCGGCGGCCTACCAACTCATGGCCGAGAGCTGCCAGGCCCTGGGGGACGGCGCGGCCGCGGAGTCGGCACGCCGGCGCGCGGCGGCCCTCAAGCCTCAATAGAGGCGGTAGAGCCAATAGACCGCGTCGCCCGCGCGGTTGTAGAAGACCTTCTCCACCGACTCCTTCCGGCCGTCCCGGCGGGCGACTACGATCAAGCGCTTCATGCGCTCGCGGCTCTCGTACTCCGAGCCGGCGTAGATCAGGTGGACCGGCCCCTTCGCCGCTTGAAGGCGGTATGCCTCCGCCAACGACTGCTCCGATTCCGCCTCGCAGACGATCGGCACCACGGCCCTCCGCGTGAGGAAGGCCACGTTCTCCCGAAGCGCGAAACCGAAAGTCACCGGCGCTGGTATCCGGCGCTCGGCCAGGTACCCCGCCAGCTCCTCGACGGCGACGGACCAGCGCCCATAGCCCCCCGTGCGGACCATCTCCGACCGGAAATGGAGGTTGGTGTGCGCGTTGACTAGGATCAGGAAGGCCGGCGCCAGCGCCCCGGCACGCGGAAGGAGTCGATCGACGATCAGGCCGAGCGCCAGGTGCGGAAGCGGGTAGATCATCAGCAGATGGATGGGATCGAGGCTGCTGATCGTAAAAGGCGTCTGCAGGAACACCAGCAGATAAAATAGATAGATGGACAGGACCTTCCGGCGATAGGGCTCGAGATGCCCTCGCAGGGCAAGAATCGGCGCGGCGGCCAAGGCCAGCGCCAACAGGAACCCCGTCGCAGGCGCCAGCGGCTCCAGCAGGCCGCTCTCGAGCACGCCCCATTCGCGGCGCTCGCCGGCGTATCCTCCCAACAGGTCCATCAGCTGGCCGGCGCGCGCGGCCAAGTTCGGCAGGTATCGCAGATTGTCGACGCCGGTCTTGGTCGCCCGGGGATCCAACAGGCAGTCGAGCAGCAGCCGTACGGTCGGCAAGCCGTTGCGCAGGTTGTAGAGGATCAGAGAGCCGCTTCCCGCGCAGAAGGACAAGAAAGCCAAAGCGACGTTCCTGCGACCCATGAGAGAACGCAGGCGCCGGGAAAGAACGGCCGCGGCGAAAAGGGCGCCGGCATGCCACCAAAAGGTGAGCTTGAGGCTGGCTCCCAGCCCCAAGGCGAAGCTTCCGGCGCACAAAAACGCCGGCCGCCCGCTGGCGAGGAAGCGCTGCGACAAGAACGCGGCCAAGATGAGAAAAAAGAGGCAGAGAATCTCCTCGCGGTGATAAAGGCGGCCCTGCTGCACGAAGGAGACGTCGCAAGCGAGCAGAAGGGAAGTCCAGAACGCCGTCCGCGCGTTGAACACCGCCTCCAACAGCTTGAACAAAAGCAAGAGCGTGAGCGCCGAGAGCAGGACCACCGGCAGCCTCATCGCCAGCGGGCCGGGCCCGAGGAGCCGGATGAAAGGCGCCAGCACGTACTGCATGACCGCGCCTACGATGAACTCGGACTGTATCGGCCATACGCGGCCGAAGAGTATGGCGAAATCATCCGGAGGAAGGGTCCGATCGACCGGGGGTTCAGCCAATACGTAGCTGGCCGAGATCCCGTTGGCCCCCTCGTCGATATGCAATCCTGGGTATTGGAGCTTCGGCAAGGCCAGGGACAAGAATAAGAGCGCCGGCGCCAGAGGGGCCAACCTCCGGAATATGCCGCCTTTCATGCCGCCTCCAGAACGTAGGTCGTGTGGCGGGAGCCGAAAGCCGAGAAACCGATCCGCTGCGAGACCTTAAACCCGCAGCCCGCGAACAGCGCCCCTAACCGATGTGGGCCGGCGTACGGCGGACCCTCCCCGTACAGCAGCCAATCGATGGCCAGCTCCATGACGCGTTGAGGGGCCGACCCGGGGTCGACCTCAACGACCAGCACCTTGCCGCCCGGCTGGACCTTCCGCCGCAGGATGCCGAGCACGCAGGCCTGCCGCGCGGCCGGGATATGATGCAGGACGTCGAGCATCAGAGCGTACCGAAAGGGCGGCACGCCGGGATCTTCCGCGAGCATGGCCAACGCCTTAAGGTTGGGCAGATGCGAACCGCAGCGCCGGAGCGCGCCGATCCGGTCGGCTCGGGCGTCGACGCCGATGCATTCCTGCCCCGGGCGAAGTTCGGCGAAGAAATGCGCGAGGTACCCGTAGCCGCAGCCTAGGTCCGCGAATGGACCGTCGTCGCCGACGTACCGCAGAATGCCGCTCCTCTCTAGCACCCTCCTCTTGTACCCAAGCAGAAATCGGTGCACCAGGCCTTCCTGCTTGTATCGCGTCTCCGTGCGACGCCACGCCGCGACGGCGTCGGCCTCGGCGAGAGCCGCCGGCGGCGTCACGGCCTCTCCTCGAGAAGCGCGCGGCCCACAGCTGCGGCGATCACGCCGTAGCCCGCCTCGTTCGGGTGGCCTTCCTCGGGAGGATCGCGGTCGCCGATGAACCACCTATAGGGAGCGCCGCCTCGCAGCAGAGGCTCGAAGGCGGCATGGGTGTCGATGAATCCACAGCCCTCCATCGCGCAGATAGCAGACAGAGACGCCTGCTCGATCCGCGGATAATTGGCCATATAAACGCGAACACCGGATTTGCTCGCCAGGCGGACGGCCTTGACGACATTAGACTGAAACAGCCTCTCGATGGCGGCCTGCTCGGGCGGGAGTGTTTCGCCCAGCTCGACCAAGATGTTCGATCGCAGCTGCAGCCCATGCTTGATCCACGGCTGTCGGGGATCGGATCGAGACACGCGGAGAAACGCCTCGACGCTCGCTCGGGCCTGCTCTAGCTTCGCGCGACTCTTCAGCCTGAGGCCCAGGCGCTCCTGAACCTCCGCCAGGTAATAGAAACCATCGGGAACGCCGGGATAGGTCTTCACGACTTGATGAAGCATCCTCTCGGCTTCCCGCAGGCGCCCGGCTTCCGCCAGCGCCTTATAGCGGCCGACTGGGTCTCCGGCGTCGGGAGGATAGGAGACTCTTCTGGACCGACGCCCATAGCGCAAAACAGGCCATGCCGTACGAACGATTTTATAGAGCCGCCATGTCCGGATGTTTCTTAGAAACGACGCCCCGGCGGCTCTGGCTCCCGACGCCGGCGCGAAAAGAAAATAATCGCTGCCGACGAGCTGGCTGGATTCGTTATTCCCAATCATTGTGACCAGGATTTCAGGGCGATACTTTCTCAACAAAAATGGAAGGCGCTCGAGAAGCTGCGAGCTGTTGAGTCCCGATTCCCCTTCGTTGTATACCCTGTAAGCGTTTGGAAGACGCCGATCTAAAAAGATCTGTAACTGAGCAGGGTAACTTAGGTATGAGGATACTCCGTGTCCGAACGTGAACGAGTCCCCGATACACAATACGACCCGCTGGCCTGGCGATACGGCAACAGTGTTGGCGCGCAGGCGAATGCGGGCGTAAGCCGCGCCGCAAAGCCTTAGCGCGCCTTCGAGGGCTAAGATGGCAAGGATCGCCGCCAAGACAACCATCGCCGCGCGTGCCGCTGCTCGGCTCACGGCGCCTTCCGGGCCAGCTCGAAGACCCAATAGACCGGCCGGCCGGCCCCGTTGACGAAGGTCTTGACAAGCCGGCTGCGCCTTCCCCGCCTCTCGCCGAACTCTAGGAATTGCCTCCAACGCGAAGCGCTCTCATCGTCGGAGGCGGCCCACAGCACGAATAGACGGCCATGCGTGGCGGAGCGCTCGAACGCCTCGGCGATCCTCGCGGGGGCGTCTTCCCGGCAGATAACCGGGACGACCCGGCCACCGGTCAAATAGGCGAGGTTCTCCCGCAAGGCGAAGCCGAACATCACCGGCGCGTCGATGCGCGACTCCGAAAGGAAGCGCGCCAGCTCATAGACGCCCGCCGACCAGCGTCCGCGTCCGCCGTCGGCCCGCATCCCGCTTAAGAAATGCGCGTTCGTCCAGGCGTTGAACGCCAGCACGGCCGCGAACGCGGCGCCCGCCAGGGCCTTCGCCGCGGGCTTGGCGCCGGCCCGGTCCAGGCACAGCCCCAGCGCCAGCTGCGGCAGCGGCAGCAGCACCAGCAGATGCCCGGGATCCAGCGTGCTGACGGTAAACGGCGTCTGCAAAAAGACGACCACATAGAACGCCAGCAGGAAACGCAGCCGACGGCCGGCCTTCGATTCCCGGTCACGCCACGCCTGGTAGGCGACGCATGACAACGCCGCAGACGCCGCGATCGCCAGACAATAGCCACCCGCCCGAAGCCCCCAGCTTTCCACGACCCCCCAATCCCTCGCCGGCCCTATCGCCCCGGCAAGCAGACCGATCGACTGCCTTGTCCTTTCCACCAAATGGGGCAGATAGCGGAGATTGACCACCCCGCCCTTGGGAACGCCATCCACGGCGGTCGGCGCCGCTAGCGAATTGAGCAAAAGGGCCAGACTGGGCCAGCCGTGGCGCAGGTTGTAGATTAAAAAGAAAGCGGATCCCAGCGCGAAAAAACCGATCCCCTCGCGCAAGAGCAGCGGATTGCGGAGCAGGCCCGACAATCGCCGCGTGGCCGCCAACGCGGCCGCCAACGCGACGAGATACCAAAGGAAGGTTATCTTGGCCGCGAATCCAAGGCCGAGCGACAAGCAGCCGAGCCTGATGGAAGCCGCGCGCTTGTTCTCCGCGTAATCCGAGAAGCAGGCCAACGCCGCCCACAGGAAGCAGATGGAGAAAATCTCCTCGCGATGAAAGGCGATCCGGCTATATTGCACGAAGGCCGGGCTCGTCGCTAATGCCGAGGCCGCCAGGAGGGCGGCTCTCTTCCCAAAGGAATCCCGCGCGAAGCGATAGAAGCAGAGAAGCCCCGCCGCCGACAACAGCACGCACGGAAGCCGGACGGCGTAGGGCGTGGGTCCCAGCCACCGGACGAACGGCATCACAAAATAATGCAGAACGGCGCCGACATAGTGCTCGGATTGCAGTGGGAATACCCGCCCGCCCAGCTCCAGCCAATCGTTCATCATGAGGGGACGGAAAGCTCCGGCCGCGGCCATCACGTACCCGGCGGTCAGCCCATTGGCGCCCTCGTCCATGTGCAGGCCGGGAAGATCGAGGTTCGGGAGAGAGAGCGCCAGGAAGAGCGCGGCAGCCGACAGCGCGGGAAGGGCTCGCCTCACAGGCAATGGGACAGGACGCTCCAAGTAGCCCGCACGGTCTCGTAGAACTGGCGAAGGCTGCGCACGCGCAGCAGCGTCTTGAGCATATACGACGGCCGTCCGTAAAAGCCGGCCGTGGCCCTGCGCAATAGGCGCTGCAGCTCCCGCTCCCCGAGCTCGGGTGTGAGGCTGAGGGAAGCACGGCTCCGATTGAAATGGCGGTAGCCACCGTCGATGCGCCCCGCGGCGATGCTCTCGTGGCGCAGCCGGGTGCCATAGTCCGGCGAGGCGACCGCGAAGGAGGCGTAGTCGATCCCTGACCTTCGCGAGAACTCTATGGTCCGCGCCATTGACTCCCTGCTTTCGCCGGGCAGGCCCAAGATGAAATAGCCGGCCACCTGGATCCCCTTTTTCCGGCACAGCCCGATCGCCCGCAGGGCCTGCTCCCGCGTCACTTCCTTCTCGTAATGGCTAAGGACCTCCTCGTTGGCGGACTCCAGACCGAAGGCCACGCAGGTGCAGCCCGAGGCGCGCATCCGCTCTGCCAAATCCTCGTCGATAACGTCGACCCGACTGTTGCAGGACCACGCGAAGCCGCGCCGCGCGACGGCGCCGCAGAAGGCCCGCGCGTGCGCCGGAGCCGCCCCGAAGAGCGGGTCGCGGAGATAAAGCTCACGGACGCCCAAGGCCTTAAGATAGTCGAGCTCCTCCTCGATCGAGGCGAGGGGCCTGAGCCGATAGCCCATGACCGTGCGGTTCTGAATACAGTAGGAGCAGGTGAAGGGGCAGCCCAGGCTGGTCAGCACGGTCGCGACCGGGTATCGCCTCACGTAGGGGATCCTATACGAGCGCAGCGGGAAAAGCTCGTGGCGGGGAAGGGGGAAATCCAAGGACGGGGACCGGCGCTCATCGCGGCAGTCGATGATGCGCTCGCCCTCCCGGTACGCAACGGCGCCCAAGCGCCCCGCCGCTCCTTGAAAATACTCGGCCAACGACGGCGAGGTGAAATCGGCCGCCAAGGCCCCCAGCCACGGATGAAGCGAGAGGAGCCACGGCTCCGTGTCGAGGCAGAGGTCTCCGCTAACGGCGATGCGGCAGCCGCGCACACGGTTGATCTCGCGCAGAAATTCCATGTCCTTGGGCCAAGACGCGGAGCCGCTCAACGACAGGACGGCGTCGGGCCTGGCCTCCAGGACCTTGCGCAGGGCGGCCCGCCGGGAGAGGCCGCAAGCCGCCGCGTCGACGACGGTCAGCTGGAAGCTCTCCGCCAGCCGCCCGCTGGCGGCCAAGAGGTCGATCGGCGCCCAGCAATAATTGCCTTTCGAGCTGATGCTGCAATAGAGGTCGCGGATGTGGACCCCGTCGGAGGGAGGGTTCAGCAGGACGAGGGAAGGCTTCACGGTATCAACGTATCATAATGCGAAAAGGACGCGCTACCGACGCGCTTTCCCCAACGCGCACCCTCGGAGCAGCGCCGTCACCGGCCCCAGGAGGTTCTCGGCCATCAACCGGTAGCCCATGCGGTTGGGATGGCTGTTGAACCGCTCGGGCTCGTCGCCGGAAAAGTAGGCCCACGGATTTTTCAGCCGCCTGAAGCCCGATTCGTGGTCGACGATCGCGATGCCGCCGCGCCCCGAGAGCTTCCGGAACACTCGCTCGAGCTTCCGATTGGTGTAATGCCCCGGCGAGGGATAGTTCTGGAGCAACACCGGCACTCCGGCACGGCGGCAAACCTCCAACACGCGGCTCAAATTATAAAAGATCAGCGGTTCCATCCATTGCTCGGGCCTGAAGCCTTCCCGTTCGGCCTCGTAGTCCCCGATGATCAGGCGCGCGACCGCATGGGCAGGATCCAAGTTGAGGGCGCGGCGAAGGGCCCGTTGGGCGCCGGCTCGGTCCCGTGTCAGGTGCAGCATGTAGCCCAACCGGAAATGAGCCTCCGGGTTGCCCGGCTCGGCCTCGGCTGCGAGGCGATAGGCCTCCAAGGCCTCGGGGAAACGCTTCGCCTGATGCCGCAGCACCCCGAGCGCAAGCCAGCGGTCAAATCGCCCGGGATCCGAAGCGCGCTCGACCTCCAGCCGCCTTAAAGCCTCTTGAGCCTCGGCGCCGCTCAAGCCGGCGTACGCCTGCCAGCCCTCGCCGTAGGCGCTCGGATCGGCCCTCCTCCAGGACAGCCACGCCGAGCGCGACACCTTATATAACCTGCATTCCCTAAGTCCGTACGCTACGGCGAGCTTCGTCCTCCTCCACGGCGAAAGCGCTGGAAGCAGCACTCGCCAGTAATCGCTCTCGTTTAGGTTGGCGTCGTTCCAGCCTGTCATCAGGATGAGGAGATGCGGTCGGTGCAGCCGCAAGGATTCCTCGAGGCCCTTGTACAGCCGCGAAGAATTGATGCCGGGTACGCCCGCGTTGATGACGCGGGCCTTCACGCTCCGCGCGTCCAACAGGGCCTGAAGTTGCTCGGGATAGCCGAATCCCTTGGGCGCTCCGACGCCGAATGTGAAAGAATCGCCCAGGCACAGCACGCGGCGCCTATCGCCTTCATCCGGCGGGCGGACCAGCCGCCAGCGCGCGTAGGCGTACCCCCATGCGCGGAGCAGCAGCTCGGTGGAAAGGAGGCCCACGATGATGCCTAACGTCAGGAAACCGGTCTTCCGAGCCAAACCGGCCCTCATTTCAAAGCCTCCAGGACGGCCTTGGCCGCGTTTTGGGCGATTAACCGGTTGCCTCGCTCCGTGCAGTGACCCCAATTTCCCCCGAATCGATCGATAAAATAATCGTCGTAGCTGCCGCCGTTGAGCGCCTTGCGAAACGAGTCCTTATTATCGATGAAGATGACGTCCGGAAGGCCCTCCAGCATGCGCCGAAGCTCCGCGGCATCGCGGAGCGGATACTGCATCGCAAAAAAAAGCGCGCCCCCAGCCTGCGCCATCCGGACGATTTTACGATAGTTCACCGTGGTCGGGCCGCCGGCGATATCCAGCAAGGATCTTTTCTCCACGACAGGCTTCCCGTGGGCAGCCCTGCTGCGCGACGCGGCCAGCGCCTCCAGTCCGTGCCGGAAGTTTTCGTTCTCTGGATGGAGACGGATGGCTCTTCGATAAGCCGCCTCCGCCGCGTCGAAACGACCCTGAGTCTCATAGAGCTCTGCGAGCTTGGCGTACAGAGCCGTGTTTCCCAATTGCGTCGCCTTGAGCAGCACGGCCTCGGCTTGCGCCCACCGCCCCTCGAGCCGGTAAAGGTAGGCTAGGTCCGAGGCCCACTCTATTGCGGATGGATCCTCGGCCAGGGCGCGCTCATACATGATGCGCGCCTCCTCCTTCATCCCACGCCCCAAATAACGCGCGCCAAGCTCGGCAAAATGAGACGGCATTTTGTCCGCCAACGGGCGAGGCCGGAAAAATGCCGCCGCGAGGGCTTGGCGAGCCGATCGCGCGAGCTTAAACACCCGCCATGACCGCAGTCGAGCGCTTAGTGGCGCCCGCGCTTGGATTCCATGCCAGCCATGGTCATTGACGCCGATCATCGCAATCACGATATGCGGCCTGCATGCATAAATATCTTGTGGAAAACGATTCGCGAGAATCTCGGTGTTCGAGGCAATACCGCCGCGGTTGATCACTCGATACCTCCGCGAGCCGCGCCGCTGCAAGATCCGCTGAAGTTGCGCCGGCCAAGAGTGATCGTAGTACGGCGTCGGAGCCGTCGTCGACTCGCCCAGACAGAGAATGCGGATCACGTCTTTCTCCGTAGAGCTCGTCCCAGGCACCGGTGGCCGCGCGGACAGCCAAAGGCCGGCGGAGCGCATTCCCGATTCAACGAGCAGAAGCCCTATGGCTATCCCGAATATGATTAAAAATGCCCTCTTCATGCACTTTAGAAAACGCCTCTGTCGCTTCAACGGACAGACATTGCTTGACCTGTCTAATGCAGAGTCCGACGAAGTAGATTACGCTGCTCCGCGACGGCGCCCATAAAGATCCCACTGGTACAGGAACTCCCTACAACTGCAGCGCTCGAAACTGCACGGTTCTGGACGATCGCCGAGACGGAAACCCGGTTCGAGCAGATTACCCATTGGCTCGGCCTCAGCGGCGGCGGAACAACGGAACACGTCGCCGTTGGCTTTGACGGTCACGTACACATGGCCGGCCCCGCAGAGTCTGCCTTTTGGCGAAGGCCGGCTCAAACGCTGCCGCTTCTCGTCCTTGGTAATAAACGCGCCGATCAACTCTCGCTCCTGAGGCGTGTACGCCTCGGGATAGATTCTGCCGGCCCAAGGACCCTGGAAAACCTGCACCACCATCGCGTGGCCCCGCGCCTCGAACATGGATTTCCACGCCTTCAGCCGCGGCAGGAAGGGAGGCCACGCGACGATCGTAGCCCACGATACCCTTGCGCGGGACTCGATCAAACTCAGCCTCTCGAGGAAGGCCTCTGGCTCCGCGAATTGAGGATGAAAGCTAGCCGAAATCCGCAAACGGTCTAGGGGGACCGATTGGAGCAGGACGGTGAGGCGCTCAATCGATAAGGAAAGGTTCGTCGCAAGCAGCACATAATGTTTTTTAAGCAGCCCGCTCAATAATTTATCGAAGTCTGGATAATTCGTCGGTTCGCCCCCGAGCAAATCTATACGCGCGGTCCCATGCGAATCGAATATACGATCCCACGCATTGATCCATTCCTCCGCTGACAACAACTTGTGCTCTAATGCCAGTTTATCCCATAATTGCCGGGATTCCCACCAGCGATATGAACACCGGTAGTTACAGGCGTACCATAAGTCCCAACAAAATGTCAGTCCATCCCATTCTTCCGCCAACCACCAACGCTTTGTTAGCTCGATCCCCATCTTTTTATAGACTCCTGATCTCGCAACAGGTCCGTAAAATAGGGACTAACCTTCCCGCCGATTTTCGAGGAGCCACCGACTCTCACAAAGGCAATGCCCGGAAGGGCAGGGCAGCGGTTGATCATAGAGCGCGAAGTTATCACGGATGTTACCGATCCTCGTCTCAAGGCCCATCGCCATATTACAACGATAAATATCCCCGCTTTGGCTGATATGGCAGTACAGTTGGCCGGCCGTACAAGGCTTTCCCTTGGGGCTCTGATTCCCGATTGCGACGTCAAGCATATTTCGATAATCGTCCACGCTGTTGTGACCCCTCCCCGGCCGGTTGGCGTTATAAATGGTTTCTCTCTCTTCATGAGAATAGCCGTGCGGATATTCATGGAGCTGATAAACTCCATGAAAAGGCTGAACGTATACGCTTAGACCACTGGCCCTGATCTCGTTGCACCACGACTCTAATGAGGGAATGTGCGGCGGATAAGCCACGATAACGATATAGAGATTGTACCCAATAGAGGCCATCCAGCGGACTTTCTCGATAAAGGGCGCCAGCTCGATCTGAGAAGGATGGAAACTCGCTTGAATTTCGACGCGCTGCAGGTCCACTGAACGAGCCATGTTTTGCCACCAAGCCGAGGGCATGGAAATATTTGATGGAAATTTAAGGGTATGCCAGCTGGTTAGCCCATGTGCCAACTCAATGAAACGCGGATATATCGTGGGTTCTCCTCCGCTGAGGATGATATGGCTGGGACCGTATCGTTCATAAACAAATTTCCAAAACGAAAGAGGTGCATCTAACGGAGGGTATACGTTATGTTTATTTAAATCCTCCCATCGACCGTCAAAAAAACAATAAGCGCATCTATAGTTGCAGGCGATATGCAAGGTCCAGTCGAACTCGATTGAATGACGCATGATTGCGTAAATAATAAAATATTCACGGTTCACTAGTCTCATGCAGAGAGTTATTCTTTCATGCGAAAACTAAAAGTCCTCTCCCAGCACGAAGTCAATCAGTTCGAAGAAAAAGGATACGTTATGCTGCGAGGTGTTTTCTCCTCGCAGTTGGCGGCGCATGTCCGCGCAGAGATCTGGCGTGAGATGAGGCTTTCCCCCGACGATCCTGCGGGTTGGACACAGGCGATGATCCACGTCAAAAAATACTTCACCGGACATCCCTACGACCAGGCCTTTCCTCCTCGCTTTCACCATGCACTCGACGAACTGATGGGCGAGGGGCGCTGGTGGAAAACCGAAGACCGGCTGGGCATGTGGTTTATCGCATTTCCGGGACATGACCCTCCTCAATGGGTCGAGCCCAACCAGGGATGGCACATAGAGGGCAGCTTCCACCACTTCGTCGATTCGCCGATGCAGGGCATTCTGCCGATTTTCCTTTTCTCGGATATCGGTCCCAAGGATGGCGGGACTCTCCTCTCACTGGGTTCGCATAAAATCGCCGCCCGAGTCCTCGCGGAGGCCGGTGAAACCGGACTCGAGGAAGCCGAACTTAACCGCCGCGTTACGGCGCTCCATCAGTTGGAAAACGTCATAGAGGTTACCGGGAAGGCCGGTGATGTCGCCCTGATCCATCCATTTATGCTTCATACGCGCGGCGTCAATAGGGGCAATTCGGTGCGATTCATCTGCAACCCGTACTACACCCTAAAGGAACCGATGAACTTGAATCGTTCCGCTGTATCCGAATATTCACCGGTCGAGCTCGCCATCGTTGAAGCCCTCGCTGAACGCGCCAGATGACGCGCTGGCCGAGCAAGGCATGCATCAAACGTTTTCCGCGCCCGCGCTCCTCCTCCAACACCTCAACGACTCGAGCAGCCTTTTGAAAGTGGTCCCCTTGCGGATAAGGTCGCAGGTGGCGGGCGCGGCGCTATCGATCGGCAAGGTCAAGGAGGTATGCGTCTTGAGGAGTCGCCGGTAATGATACTATGGCGGATCTGGGAAAATTCGGCGACTGCTTGAAAAAGCGGCTTAAGATAATCCGCGACGAACACTTCACACCCCTGCCACTGTAAATCCCTCAGGTACGACCACAGGCCTCGCGCTTATATAATGCAATGTTTTCTGCAAAAATCTGATCGTTCATCGCATATTAATCTTAGCTCATTGCCACGACAATGGAATTCTGTTAAGATGTGCCCATGACAGCGGCCCTCTTGAGTGCGGGGCTTTTTTCTTTGGCACTCGCCGGGTTGTCGCCTGAGACCCTTCAGACTCTAGAACAGCTTGCCAAGCGTTACCATCGCACGCACGGATAATCTTAAGGACTTAGCCGAAGTCTTCCGAAGGGTTGAGTCTTTTTCGGCAAAGAGCGCGGCCCGCTGGATACTTCTCTCCAAGGTGGCTAAATATAAGCGCGATTTTGCTCTACTTCAGCCATAAAACCTTTTGCGCCAAATGCAAAGAAGCATTGGGGAAGGATTTAGACTACGCTTTCGTCTGTCAATGATAGGCGCGCTCCTGTTGGGCTGGTTGTGGTCGCCGGCTATCGTAGTGGGAGCCGATCTATGCGGTTCCACCGAAGCCCCCCATATCGTCTTGATTCTTTTGGATGCGGCGCGGGCCGATCATTTTTCCTCATGGGGTTATTCAAGGCCGACGACGCCTCAGATCGACAAAATCGCCAAGCGCGGCGCCAAATTCTTAAGGTATTTTTCTAACGCGTCGGGAACATGGGAAGCGGTCCCGCGCCTATTGTCTTCCCGTTATTTTTCTCGACGGGTCTTTCATATCAATCAAGAATTCGGCGTTCCCGAAGCACGCCCGGAGGACCTGCTTGATAATTTTGACCCCGAACAGAAGCTCCTCCCTGAAATCCTATCACGCTGCGGTTATCGGACCGCGCTTTTCACTCAGCATCTAGGCATGCTGCCGCCCAATGAGCTGACTCGATGGATAGATTTCGTACGGGTCGCTCAACGCCATGGCCCATCTGACCAGTCGTTTATTCAGGAGGCGGCCAGATGGTTTCTTCAAGCGACTCAAGGCGGTCCGAGCTTTCTTTACGTGCATTTGATGCTGCCGCATGAACCTTATGAGCGCTATCCATGTGAATTGAACGGAAGCCTGAGTTATACAATCGGACCAGCGACTTTGGCGCGCGTATTCGATAAGCTCGAAGCAGACCAACCAAAAACCAAATCAGCCGATGGCTGGACCTCCGACGAACTTAAGGCACTCACTGCGCTATATGATGACAATCTTCTTTGCGGAGACAAACTCGTTGGGGAGCTAGAAGCATCGATCAGACGCGGCGGCCGCGCAGACAAAACCATCATGGTAGTAACGTCCGATCATGGAGAAAACCTAGGACAGCACGGGAACCTTGGCCACGGGGGTCCACCGTACGCATCGATTACCCATGTACCACTCATCCTAGTGTATCCGCCTAAGGTACCCACCGGTGTCGCTGTTCATGGCCTAAGCGAAGGGGTCGACATGGTGCCGACGCTATTAGATCTCGCCGGTATACGCCCCCACAGCGTAAGTTTCGATGGAATCAGCCTCAGGCCGTTCCTTAAAGATCCAAACGCAAGCAAAGATGCTGTATTGACGCAATTCAACCTGCGCAATTCTTCGTATAGTTTTTTTATGGAGGGCAGGGAGCTCTTTGATTTGCGGGTTGATCCCAACGAAACAACCACTATAGCGGACCAACTCCCTGTGCTTGAAAATCTACACCGACTGTACACCACTCGTATCCGTCCGCATGAGGATCGATTTACTCGAAGCAAAAGCACCACACCACTTGCAATCCAAATACCGATACTGGCGAAAGATGTGCGCAACCCCGGAATGTTGCATTATGAGAATTCGACCTCGTCAATGGCGAAAAGATCATCGCAGCCCTGGGTCCTTCGTCCAGATATGGTCGCGTCAACGGCGAATGGTCTTCGCCGATGCGCAGAGATCGGTGCGGAAGCACCGCTGGGAATAAGCATCGATCAGATCCCCAACGGGCGTTACCAAGTCGCTTTATTTGCCCAGGCTTGGCAAGGCCCGCTTCCGAATTGGCGGGCGATGCGGCTGCAGTTTCGCTTCGATCAGAATGGACCGTTTCAAGGAATTCAAGGCGTTGAAACTGTCTATCGCTTTGGCAAAGCGATTCCGATGAAGGATGCGCAGTACCTAAAATTAGGCGAGACGACGATTAGGGATTGGAAGATCAATTTTGAGTTAAAGGACAGTCAAGGTCACTCCTGTCCGGTTAAAATAGCGTAGGCGCCCTTCGTCATTGGTAGAATGTTTCTGCGAGGAAGCAATCTACCGACGGAGGACGCCTATGCCTCATTATAACACAGTCCTGCATCAACT
>JBGFSC010000008.1:0-7610 GCA_041694815.1 Elusimicrobiota bacterium
GCGGCACAAACCCAAACACACGATAAGCACCTCCCTTTGTTTCTCACCAACGTGGCGCCCCCAACGACCACCAACCCCCCCTGGGGGGGTTATACCCGGTGGGGGCGGGGCCCCCATTCCGGCGCCCCCGGCCGATTCGTCCTTAATGCGATAGAGTCGTAAACGTCCTATCCGGCGATACGGCGAGATTGCCTGCCGCATCCCTGGACTTGACGCGATAGTGATATGTCTTTTTTCTCGACAACCCACTCAATCCCTGGGAATGCGACGTGACCATCGCCGAATCCAAGGCCGTCGAGCTGCCGTAGGAGGTGGTCAGCCCGTATTCCACCTGCGAATCGCTGGCTTCGTTTGTATTCCAAACGATGGTCGCTGATGTCGCGGTGATGTTCGTCGCCGATTCCCCGGAAATGACCGGCGGCGTGGTATCGGGCACCGTCACCGAGATGGACGCGGTCGCGCTGTTGCCGCTCGTATCGGTGGCCTTCGCCGTCAATGTATGACTGCCCTCCGCCAGGGGGCCGACGCTATAGCTCCAAGAGCTCAGGCCGGTAGCCAGGTTGAAGGGGCCGCTGTCAATCTGCACCTCCACCTTGGATAGCGCGACATTATCGGAGGCCGACCCGCCCATCGTGAATCCGGAAGCTGGAACGTTCGCCCCGTTGGAGGGGGTCGTGATGGCAACGTTGGGTGCGGTGGTATCTGGCACAGTGACCGTAATCGACGTCGTCTGCGCGTTACCGCTTGTGTCGGTGGCCTTGGCGGTAACCGTATGGTTGCCCGCGGTAAGCGCCCCGACGCTGTAGCTCCAGGACTCCAGGCCGGAGGCGAGGTTGAAAACCCCATTGTCGACCTGGACCTCCACCTTCGAGAGCGCCACGTTATCCGAAGCGGTTCCCGAAACCGGGAAGCCCGATCCGGACACGCTCGCACCGTCGCTCGGTGATAGAATCGCGATATTCGGCGACGTCGTATCCGGCGGCGGCGGGACGTTTACGGTGATGGAGGCGTTCTGCGAGTTGCCGCTCGTGTCGGTGGCCTTGGCCGTAATCGTATGGGTTCCTTGGGGGAGGCTTCCCACCGTATAGGTCCAAGAAGCCGTACCGGAAGCAAGATTGAAAGCCCCGCCGTCGATCTGCACTTCGACCTTCGATAACGCGACGTCATCGGAGGCGGTACCCGCCACTAAAAAGCCCGACCCCGACACGTTTGAACCGTCCGCGGGCGTGGAGATCACGATGCTCGGCGGCGTAGTGTCCTGCGCCTGCGAATTCCCAACGCAGCAAAGCAGGGCCAGTATTGCTCCTATCCTTTGCATTGTATCCCTCCTCATCAGTTTCCGAACAGCGAAGCATGCTACACAGTTTTGACCAAAAATAGTGCGAAATGTTTGCGAAGTTTGAAGGTGCGTCGCTTGCTTTGAAAAGTCGCTCAACGCTATAGTAAACGGATGCGAGCCTCATTACTCAAAACGCCCGCCCTCGACGTCTACGGGCAGATGTCGCTCGACGAGGCGCTGCTCGACGCCGCCGGAAGCGAGTCGCTCGTCCTGCGTTTCTATGAATGGCCCGGCGGGCCGCGCGACCCGCGAAATCCGCACGGCGTCACCTTCGGATATTTTCAGCGCTATGAGGAGGCCGCGCGCCACGCCAAAACGCGAGGCCTTTCCTCCTCCGTCGCCCTCGCGCGGCGGCCGACGGGAGGCGGCGTCGTATTCCACGACTCTGACATCACCTTCTCCTTGATTTTCCCCTGGCCGAGCCTGGCCGCCCCCGGCTTGATCTACAAGGATCTGCATCGAGGCGTCCATCTCGGCCTCAAGGCGCAGGCAATCCCCTCCCGGCTTTGGTCGCCGCCGCAGGCGCCGGGTTCGCCCGTTTCCTCTTGTTTTGCCGGGCCCTCGCCCATGGACCTGGTGGATGAAAGCGGCGCGAAATTCCTGGGAGGCGCGCTGCGCCGCCGGCGCGGCGTTGGCCTCTACCAAGGCTCCTTGCGGCCGGAGAACCTGCGCGCCAGCCGCGCGCAAATCATCCGGGCCGTAACGGAAGGGCTGAGCCTGGAGTGGAAAACGGTGTTCATGCCGCAGGAGGCTTCGCTGGAGCTGCTGGAGGCCGCCGAAAACCTCCGAGGGGAGCGCTACTCGGGCGACGGTTGGAATAAAAGGCGCTAAAAAGGCGGCCTACTGGCCGCTGCGATCGTTGGCCAATTGGCTCGCGTTGCAGGTCGAAGCCGGCGTCTGCGTGGGAGAGCAGCTGCAGGATTCATTCCACCAGTCTTTGGCCTTTTTCCCGGCCGGGCAAGACTGATTGCTCTCCCTGCGGCAGCAGATAAGCTCGCGGCCGGCCGGCACGTTCCTGTAGCAGCGGCCATCATTATAGGCGAACGTGTCCGACTGGCAGCTCCACCAAGAGACGCCGGTCCTCGTCGGAGTCACGACTCCGGCCTTCTCCAAGCAGGCCTTGAGTTGGGAACAATTGGAGATCAGGGCGCAACATTCATCCTGCGTCGCTACTGTTTTAAGAGAGCCTCTTGGCGACTGCTTAATACAATTGAACGCGGCGCGCTGATCCTCCAGGGGCAATGCCGCATAGCAGGCGCCACCCTCGCCGGTCCAGGAGTAACTCTCATCAACCTTGCCTCGCCCCGCGCCACCCCCCCCTCGACCTGAGTTAGCGCTGCCCGAACCGGGCAGCTTGTCGGCGGCCCCGCCGGATGGACCAACGGCCCTTGCGGCGACTCCCTGGCCGAAACCCCCACCGATGCTGGCGTCGGCGCCCGCGTTTTGGGCCGTAAATGATGCACCTGGCCCAGCCCCGCCCGCGGTCCCCCAGCCGTTCAGTCCGCCGCCGACGATGCTCTGCCGCTTACCCGTCCCTCCGTTTAGAAGGCGCTGCCCTCTGCGCCCGAGCGAAGCCACCGTGAAACGCGAGGATGCGTTTTGGGCGGCGGGCTGGACGGCCCTAGATCCGGCGGTTCTATCTTGAGATAAGGCGGGGGCCGCCCTTAAAAACGCCTGGGAACCGGGGCTGGAACCGAATTTGGCGGCCAGGCTTTGAAATTCGGATTTTCTCATCAGGCTGGCCAAGAAGGCCTTCTCGTCCGGCGGAGCACCGAGCTCTTTTTTCTTGAACTCCCTCCAATCCTCCCTCAACTCCGGATTTTCCACCATCGCCTCGGCCAGCCCCTGCGTATCGACCTCCGGCGGCATGCCGTTGGTCAGCACCTTGACTAGATCATCGACCCCGATGGACTCAACGGAGGCCGATGGGCCGGCGTTCGGGGCTCGCAGTGCATTCTCGGATAATCTCGGCATCGCGGACACCGGCACCGGGGGAGGAACCCATATCTTGGTCGCCTCGCTTACCGATCCCCGATTTTGGGAGGAACGCAGGCTCCATTCGGCGCCGACACCGATTACCGCGATGGATACGACGGAGATCAATAGATGTTTTTTCGAAATTGAGGCGATACTGCTTAATAGTTTATCCATCGTGACTTAATCACAGCTCAATGTTTTTCCGGTCGCGCAGTCGTGGTTACAGCCATCGGCGAAATAGGTGCTGGAACCCTCGGCGCACATCGGATGGCGCGATCGTGGTCGCCATCCGGGACAATTAAAGTCGCAGTCGTGCAGCACGTCGGCAGGCAATCTGCTGGGCTCCCCTTGACAAACGCTGCACTTAAAAAATTCGTCGCATATTCTATCGGTGGGATGCTGATAGCAATATTCTTTTGATCCCGGTTTCGGCGTTTTGGTGTCTTCTATTTTTTTCTCTTGTGTCTTCTCTGGTGTCGTGACCCCGGTCATCTGAGCGCATTGAGTATCGCTCGGGTTCGCGTTGCAGCAATCGATGCGCTTTTGATCGCTCGATGTGCCGATGCATTTGGCAATCTGCTTATCCCTAATTTCCTTGTACCAGATATTACACACTGAATTCTTAGTGCATATCTCCTTGCATGTGCTCCCATCCTTGCAGGCTCGCGCCGCGTCGCAACAGTCTGGCGGCGACTTACCCATCCCCGGCCCCGTGCAGGTTATCAGGTCCTCTTGTATCTCTTTGCAAAACTGCCCCCAGACGGACGCGAACGGGTTTTTCCAATCCTCGACGCCGCCGGCACCCCTTCGGCCGGAGCCGCCCCAGCTCCCGGACGCATTGCTTCCGGCATTCGAGGGGCCCGACTTCTCGGAGCTGCTCCCGGCGCCGGAAGACGCGCCGATCGCCCCGGCTCCACCCCCGCCGGCATCGATTGGCTGCGCCACGGAGCCGGCGCTAAATCCCACGGAATTGCCCTGGGCGTCGCCTGAAAAACTCGACTGGCCGGCGGCAGTCGCGCCCTGGAAGCTGCGCACGCCACTCCCGCTGACCCCGCCGGGGACCAGGCGGGACAACGACGAGTTGAGCACCGAGCGGCCCTTGGCGGCACCCGCCGCCCTGGAGGCGTCCATCCTCTCCTGTTCCTTTATAAGGCGGCCTATCTCGGGGCGCTGGGCCGCCGAGGCCAGAAAGCTGCGAAATCCCGGGTCCGAGGCGAAGCGAGCCATCAAATGCCTGAATTCGGATGTTCCCCGCACGGTAAATAAGAAATCGCGCGCGCTCTTTTTCGGAGTACGCCGGAAATCCTCCCAGGTTTTCCTTAGCACCGGCTCCTTCATAAATTCCCGGGCGAATTCCTTCGCCGGGGGCTTGGCCTGCTCCTGGGCCAATACATCCATGAGATTCTCGAAGCTTAGCGGGGCTTCGGTCGAGGCCCCATAAAGCCTGTCGCCGCCGGCCGAAGGCGACATCACGGCTTCCTGCGGCAGTGCTCCTTCCCCCTCGCGGGAGGGCCAGGCCGCCAACGAATTTTCATTTGAATCTGTTGGCTTTTTCTCGGAAGGGATCAGCCCTATGCCTATGCCGAAACCGATAAGGGCTACGGCGGAAACGCCGGCGATCCAAAGCTTCTTGTTCGCCCGTTCTTGGGATGAGGGGAAGGGCATAATACGAGTATAAGCCCGGCCCCTTGCCTTGTCAAGGCCGCCGCTTTAATTTAGTTTCGCACCCCTGAAACGAAAAATTCGCAGGCCCTGCCTATACTGGCGCTTATGATGGACGTTCCCATCCGCTCGCCGTGGCGACAACATCTGGCGGTTATTCTCTCCGCGGCCCTCGTCCTGTCCTCGGCTCCGGTCAGCGTCCGCCGCGCCTCGGCCGCCGTACCGCAAAAGCTTAATTATCAAGGCAAGCTAGGCAACGCCTCCGGCAATCCCGTCAGCGGCGCCTACAATATGATGTTTCGGCTTTGCGCCGACTCCAACTGCAGCACCGTTCTTTATAAAGAAAAGTGGGATCAGAATACGTCCGTGGTCAATGTCGTCAATGGCATTTATAGCGTACAGATCGGAAACTACACGACGCTGCCGGCCTCGGTCTTCGATGGAAGCACCGTGTTCCTCGAGCTTTCGGTGCAGGGCCCCGGAGCGGCAACGATCAATGATCCCTGCTCCTCCCCCTGCGAGATACTCACGCCGCGCGAGCCCTTGGTGGCCGTCGGCTACTCCTTGCACGCGCTGACCGCCGAGCAGTTGGGCACGGGAGCGGCGATCTCAACGCACACTACCTCGGGCGACCTGTTCATCGCGCGCAACCTGGGCGTCACCAACCGGATCGGCATCGGCACCACGAACCCGAGCGAGTCGCTGACGATCCAGAACGGCTGGATACAATTCAACACCGCCGTGACCGGTATTAAGTGGCAGGACGGCAGCCAATCCACCACGGCCGCCAGCGGGGGCGGCGGTGGCGGCGGTCTATCTTCGGTGACCTCCAACACGACACAATTCTCCGGCGACGGCACCTCGGGCAACGCGTTGACCCTTCGCTCCTCCTCCGTCACCCTGCAGGGCAACGCCTTCAACGCGGCCAATCAGCTGGTGCAGTTGAGCGCCACGGGTGGCATCACGCTGCCGGCCAACGGCGCCTTGGCGCTGTCGGGAGCCAACGGCAGCATCACCAATGCTTCCTCCGTAACCGCCTCCGCCTTCTTCGGATCGGGCAGCGGGCTTACCGGCATCCCGCAAGCCGCCGTCACCAGCCTGAGCGGCGATCTCGCGGCGCGCGTGCTCAAGGCCGGCGACACGATGACCGGCGATCTGCAGATCGGCCAGGCCAATGCCTCGACCATTTCCGCGTCCGGCTTTTTAACGCTCGCCAATCTTTCCGCCGCTCCAGCGGCCTCGACGGGACGGCTCTATTACGACACCACCGCGGCGGGGGGCCTGGGCGCTCTGATGATCCGCCTGAACTCGGGATCCTTCGTTCCGATTTCCACGGGATCGGCGGCCGGCGGCATCTCCTCGGTCAATTCCGAGCCGGCTCAATTTACGGGCAACGGCAACTCGACGGCATTGACTCTGCTGTCTTCCTCGGTCACCTTGCAGGGCAACGCCTTCAACGCGGCCAATCAGCTCGTGAAGTTGAGCGCGGCGGGAGGCATCACGCTGCCCGCCAACGGCGCCTTGGCGCTTTCCGGGGCCAACGGCACGATCACGAACGCCTCTTCGGTCACCGCCTCGGCCTTCTTCGGCGACGGCGGCGCCCTTACGAACCTTAACGCCACTAACATCACTCAAGGCAGCTTGAGCGACGGCCGACTCTCCTCCAACGTGGCGTTTTTAAGCGGAGCCCAAACCTTTACCGGCGCCAAGACCTTCAGCGCTGCGCCGAGCGTCACCGCCGCTGGAGGTCTTGGCGTCACTTACGGCGTCTACGCCGGCTCGGCCGCCTTCAGCTCCGGGATCACGGCTTCCAGCGGCACCTTCCTGGCGGCTGGCGACGCGCAGTACAGCATCCGGACTTCCTCCGGCATCAACGTCGGCAACGGTCCCCTCTTCTTGAACACCGGCGGCTTCCTACGCTTTGCCGACGGTTCCATCCAGACGACGGCCGGCGGCGGTCTATCTTCGGTGACCTCCAACACGACACAATTCTCCGGCGACGGCACTTCGGGCAACGCGTTGACCCTTCGCTCCTCCTCCGTCACCCTGCAGGGCAACGCCTTCAACGCGGCCAATCAGCTGGTGCAGTTGAGCGCCACGGGCGGCATCACGCTGCCGGCCAACGGCGCCTTGGCGCTATCGGGAGCCAATGGCAGCATCACCAATGCTTCCTCCGTAACCGCCTCCGCCTTCTTCGGATCGGGCAGCGGCCTCACCGGCATCCCGCAGGCCGCCGTCACCAGCTTGAGCGGCGATCTCGCGGCGCGCGTGCTCAAGGCCGGCGACACGATGACCGGCGATCTGCAGATCGGCCAGGCCAATGCCTCGACTGTTTCCGCCTCCGGCTTCCTGACGCTCGCCAACCTTTCCGCGGCGCCGGCCGCCGCTACCGGAAGGCTCTACTACGACACGACCGCCGCGGGCGGCAATGGCGCATTGATGATTCGCTTAAACTCGGGGGCGTTCGTGCCGATCTCCACCGGTTCTGCGGCGGGCGGCATGTCGTCCGTTAATTCCGAGCCGGCTCAATTTACGGGCAACGGCAACTCGACGGCATTGACTCTGCTGTCTTCCTCGGTCACCTTGCAGGGCAACGCCTTCAACGCGGCCAATCAGCTCGTGAAGTTGAGCG
>JBGFSC010000010.1:0-141921 GCA_041694815.1 Elusimicrobiota bacterium
CAGTTGATGCAGGACTGTGTTATAATGAGGCATAGGCGTCCTCCGTCGGTAGATTGCTTCCTCGCAGAAACATTCTACCAATGACGAAGGGCGCCTACGCTATTTTAACCGGACAGGAGTGCTCCGCGATCTCGTTTTCGGCGAGCGTCCAACGGGGATTCGGGCGTCCCGAATAAACGTCCAATTCGATTTCGATCTTGGATCGGGAATCCAAGCGCTTCGGTCGGGGATCCGCCGAACAGGCCGCGAAGCAAAGCGCTAACGCGGCGATGGTTGTTTGGCGATATCCGATCATCAAGGTGACGATGATTTTAGCAAATGGGGAGGTCCCAGATTAGAAGGAGTCGATGATCGAAACCGGATTCGCCGAACGCTTCACGCCCCGACGGGAAATGTGGTATCATCGAGGCAGGAGCGATCATGGGCGGCCATTCCCACTGGGCGGGCATCAAGCACAAGAAAGCGCTCGTAGACGCCAAACGCGGCAAGGTTTGGACGAAAATCGTGCGCGAGATCACCATCGCCGCCCGGCTGGGCGGCGGGAACCCCGACGGCAACCCCCGGCTGCGCAAAGCCATCGACGACGCCAAGGCCGCCAACATGCCGGCCGACAACGTCAAGCGGGCCATCCAGAAAGGAACGGGAGAGATCCCGGGCGTCTCCTATGAGGAACTGACCTACGAGGGCTATGGGGCCGGCGGCGTGGCCGTGCTCTGCGAGGCGACCACCGACAACAAGAACCGCACCACCAGCGAGGTGCGCAAGATTTACGAGAACAACGGTGGCAAGATGGGCGGCGCCGGGGCCGTCGCGTGGATGTTCCAACCGCGCGGCTATATCCGGGTTCCCAAGAGCGCGGGCAGCGAGGACTCCGTCATGTCCCTGGCCTTGGATCTGGGCGCCGAGGATTTCAAGTCCGAATCGGACTCCTACGACATCGTCACCTCGACCCAGGATTTGGAGAAGGTGAAGGAGGGGCTTTCCGCCAAGAACATCCCCATTGACTCCGCCGAGGCGACGATGGTGCCTACGAACACCGTCGCCGTCGAGGGCGAGGCGGCGCAGAGGGTGCTTAAGCTCATCGAGGAGCTCGAGGCCCACGACGACATCAAGAACGTCTACGCGAATTTCGACATTCCCGACAACGTCCTAGCCCAATCCGAAAAATAATGAGAATCCTCGGGATCGACCCGGGCGTGGCCGATACCGGATGGGCGGTTCTCGAGCAGCTTCCCCCCGGCGGCTCGGCGCGCCTGCTCGCCAGCGGCCTCGTGCGCAGCGCCCCTCCCGCGCCCCTGCCGGAGCGCCTTCTAGCCATCCACAAGGAGATCGGGGCGTTGCTCAACGCGCACCGCCCCGAAGCGATGGCGATCGAAGAGATGTTTTTCCTCAAGGCGGCCAACACGGTGCGCGCCTCGCTGCAGGCCCGCGGGGTGATACTCCTGGCGGCCTCACAGGCCCGGGTCCCGGTCTCCGAATACAACCCGCGCCAGGTCAAATCGGCGCTCACCGGCAGCGGCGCCGCGCTCAAGCCCCAGATGCAGAAGATGGTGCAGCGCGCGCTGGGCCTGCCCGACATCCTGCGCCCCGACGACGTCGCCGACGCGGCCGCCATCGCGCTCTGCCACCTGCGCTCGGCCCGGATCAAGCGGCTGCGCGTGCTGGGCCGTATCGGAGCCCCGGCGTGATCGCCTCGCTACGGGGCACCCTGCTGGAAAAAGACGGGGGCACCGTCGTCTTGGACGTCGCCGGGGTCGGCTACGAGGTGCATGTCGCCGCGCACTCGCTCACGCGGCTCACCGTCGGGCAGGTCGCTGAGCTCTACATCTGCGAATCGACCGCGCTCTACGGCGGCGGCACGACGCTCTATGGCTTCCTTTCCCGCGACGAAAAGGAGATATTCCTCTCGCTGCGGGACCATGTCCCCTCGACCGGGGCCAAGAAGGCCCTTGAGTACCTCGACAAGGCCTCGCGCTCCTTGCCCGATTTCCGCCGAGCCATACTCGACTCCGACGCGCGCATGCTCGCCGAGGCGTTCGGCTTCAGCAAAAAGACGGCCGAACGCCTTATCCATGGCCTCAAGGATAAATTGGGCGACGCCCGCGGCGAGCCGCGCCCCGGCCCCGCCGCCGGCGGCGTCATGAGCCAGGCCTTGGACGCCTTGTCGGCGCTGGGGTATCGGGCCGCCGAGGCCCGCGCGGCGCTGCAATCGATCGCACCGGAAATCCAGGGGCGCGCGCTCCCCGTCGAGGACGTACTACGATTGGCGCTCAAGAGGCTATAACGTGAACGAAAATCCCCTGGCCCGCGAGGCCACGACCGAGGACGCGGGCTTCGACCACGCCCTTCGCCCCAGAACCCTCGAAGAGTTCATCGGCCAGGAGAAGCTCAAGGCTAACCTCCGCGTGTTCATCGAGGCCGCGCGCCGGCGCTCGGAACCGCTCGACCATTGCCTCTTCTATTCGCCGCCAGGGCTGGGCAAGACCACCCTGGCATCCATCCTCGCGCGCGAGATGGGGGTCAACCTGCGCACGACGGCCGGGCCCATCCTCGAGCGAACGGGGGACCTCGCGGCGATGCTCACCGATCTCTCCGAGGGGGATGTCTTCTTCATCGACGAGATCCACCGCTTGAACCATGTCGTCGAGGAGTCGCTCTACCCCGTCATGGAGGATTTCACCTTCTTCATCTCCACCGGCAAGGGCCCTTCGGCCTCCTCGGTGAAGCTGGCCGTCCCGCGCTTCACGCTGGTGGGCGCCACCACGCGCGCGGGCCTGCTCACGAGCCCGTTGCGTGACCGATTCGGCATCGTGGGAAATCTCGGCTTCTACGAGACTGCGGAGCTCGCCGATATCCTCCGGCGCTCGGCGCGCATCCTCAAGATCGAAACGGAACCCGATGGGGTCGCCGAACTCGCCCGGCGCTCGCGCGGCACGCCGCGCATCGCCAACCGCCTGCTTCGCCGGGTGCGCGACTTCGCCCAAGTTAAGGGAAGGGGCGTATTGACCGGGGAGCTCGCCCGCCACGCCTTGGACGCGCTCGAGGTCGACGCCGAAGGCCTCGACTCCATGGACCGGCGCCTCTTGCTCGCCATCACGGAAAAGTTCGGCGGGGGACCCGTCGGCATCGATTCGCTCGCCGTAGCCGTCAGCGAGGAGATGGACACCCTGACCGACGTCTACGAGCCCTTCTTGATCCAGTCGGGATTCATGGCCCGCACGGCCCGCGGCAGGGTGGCCACTCCCAAGGCCTTCTCGCATCTCGGGCTCAAGGCACCCGCCAAGGCGGGGGATCTCTTCGCTTGACCGCGTTTCTTCTCTTGCTCGCTGGGTTTTGCGCGGCGGAAGGCCGCCCGGCGCGCATATCCGATTCGCTGGTGCAGATCGGCATCGTACGCCAAGAACGCTCGTTGACCCTGCGCCCGGCTGGGCGCTTCTCGATCATCGACCAAAAGACCGGCCAGTCCCATCTCCTCGAGGACAAACGGCTCTACCCGGTCGAGGCGCGACCCATGGCCCTTCGCTTCGGCCCCTTCGATTTCGAGGGACAGGTGAGGCTTTCCCCCGAAACCGCCTCCGGCTACGTCGAGCTGGGTCCGCGGAAATACGGGGGAAGCCTCATCATCCGCGCCGACAGGGACTCCACGCTCACCGTGGTTCAGGAGACTGGGCTGGAGGAGTACCTAAGCGGGGTGCTGCCGGTCGAGATGAGCCCCGAATGGCCTGTCGAGGCCCTCAAGGCGCAGGCCGTCGTCGCGCGCACCTTCGCCCTCGGCAATCTGGGCAAGTTCCAGCGTTCCGGTTTCGATTTCTCCGACGACGCGCGCAGCCAGGTCTACGCCGGTCTCGACCGCCAGGACCCCCGGACGACGGCGGCCGTGCGCGAGACCGAGGGCGAGGTGCTCGCCTGGCGGGGCAAGCCGCTCAAGGTTTTCTTCCATTCCTGCTGCGGCGGGCACTCGGCCGACGTCGCCACCGTCTGGGGCAGCGCGGAAAAAACCCCGCCTCCCGGCCGCGGCGTGCGGGACCGCACCTGCGAGGCTTCCCCGCATTACTCCTGGACCGCCTACTTTTCCAATGAGGCCATCCTGGCCGCGCTCCAAGGCCACGGCATACTCGTGACCTCGCTGCGCGGGATATCCGTCGGGCGCCGGGACCGGGCCTCGGGCTACGCGAAAACCCTGCGCTTGACGGCGGGCCGGCGCGTCATCGAACTGCGGGCCAACGATTTCCGCAACTGGATCGGCAGCACCGAGCTCAGGAGCACCAAGATACTGCGCATCGCTCGGCGCAAGCACGGCTACCAGTTCGAGGGCTCCGGATACGGGCACGGGGTGGGGCTCTGCCAATGGGGCGCGCGCCTACAGGCCGATCGCGGTAAGGATTACCGCCAAATCCTGAAGTTCTATTTTCCCGGCGCCGAAATCCGAAAGCGCGATGACTGAGGCGCTCGCGGCCGAGGACTTGCGGCTCGAAGACTTCGACTTCGATTATCCCGAATCCCTGATCGCTTCCGAGCCGGCGTCGCCGCGGGACTCCTCCCGCCTGCTGGTCCTGGGCCCATCCCAAATGGAGCACGCGCGCTTTAGCGATCTGCCGAGATACCTTAAGCCCGGCGACTGCCTGGTGCTCAACCGGACGCGCGTGCTTCAAGCTCGGCTCGTGGGCCGCAAGAGCACGGGAGGCAAGGCGGAGCTCCTGCTCGTCTCGGAGCTCTCCGCGGGCCGCTGGACGGCCCTTTCCTCGAACCTCAAGCCGGGCGCCGTCGTGGAACTGCCCGGGGGCCGCCGGCTCGAGGTTGAAGGCCTCGATGCGGAGGGGCAGTGGGTCTGCCGCTTCGATACCAAGGACGTCGCCGGTCTTTTGGCCGAGCACGGCCTTCCCCCACTCCCCCCCTACATACTGAAACGGAAGGGAGCAACCCAGGAGGAGGACCGCTCCCGCTACCAGACGGTCTACGCCCGCGAGGAGGGTTCGATCGCCGCCCCCACCGCCGGCCTTCATTTCACGCCCGGCCTACTCTCCCGATTGAGAGAAGGCGGTGTCCGAATCGCCGAGCTCGTGCTGCACGTAGGACGGGGGACGTTCAAGCCGATCACGACGGAGCGCATCCGCGATCACCGCATGCTTCCCGAACGCTTTGAGATACCCGAGGCGGCGACCCGATCGATCCAAGAAGCCCGCGGCCGAGGCGGCCGCATCGTGGCCGTCGGGACCACCAGCGCCCGAAGCTTGGAGACCTGGGCCGCGACGGGCCGCGCCCAAGGCTCGACCGAGCTCTTCATCGCTCCGGGCCATGCCTTCAAGGCCATGGACGCCTTCATCACCAATTTCCATTTGCCCCGATCCACCCCCTTGGTCCTCGCCTCGGCCTTCGCCGGCCGACAGCGCCTGCTCGATGCCTACCGAGCCGCTATCGCCGACGGCTACCGCCTTTACTCCTACGGCGACGCGATGCTCATCCTATGAGCTTCATCCTCGAGGCGACGGCCGGCGGCTCGCAGGCCCGCGCGGGAAGGCTGCGCCTCCCCAAGGGAGAGATCGAAACGCCGGTCTTCATGCCCGTCGCGACGCAGGCGACCGTCAAGGCCCTGTCCCAGGAGGACTTAGCCGAGTTGGGCGCCGATCTGATCCTGGCCAACTCCTATCATCTCTACCTTCGGCCCGGCTGCGGGGTCATCGAGAAAGCGGGCGGTCTTGCCGCCTTCATGGGCTATCCAGGCTCGATCTTGACCGACTCCGGAGGCTTTCAGGTGATGAGCCTGGCGGACTTAAGAGAACTGTCGGAAGAAGGAGCCGTGTTCAAATCACACCTTGATGGAAGCCTTCATAAACTGACGCCAGAGAAAGTAATTCGGATCCAAGCGGAGCTTGGATCCGACATATGGACCTCCCTCGAC
Organism: Elusimicrobiota bacterium; assembly: GCA_041694815.1. Classification (GTDB taxonomy): domain Bacteria; phylum Elusimicrobiota; class Elusimicrobia; order UBA1565; family JACRDR01; genus JBGFSC01. The sequence goes on from JBGFSC010000010.1 coordinate 5,900, forward strand.
GAGTGCCCGCCGTATCCGTGCGATGAGAAAAAGGCCCGCGAGGCCATGGAGAGGAGCATGCGCTGGGCCGCGCGCGCCGGAAAGGAATATCTCCGGCAGCGCGAGGCCGGCGCCAACGCCATGTTCTTTCCCATCATACAAGGCTCCGTTTACAAAGAACTAAGGCAAAGGGCGGCCGAAGAGGCGTCCGCCTCTTGCCGTGACGGCATCTGCATAGGCGGCATGTCCGTGGGCGAGCCCAAGGAACTGCTGTGGGAGACGTTGTCTGCGACGACATCCTTCCTGCCGGCGCAGAAGCCCCGTTACTTGATGGGCGTGGGCACGCCCGAAGACCTATGGGACGCCGTGCATTGCGGCGCAGACATGATGGACTGCGTCTGGCCGACGCGGGTCGCGCGCACGGGCCTGGCGATGGTACGCGACGGGCGGCTCAACATCTTGAACGCGCGCTTTAAGGATGATTTTACTCCGCTCGATTCAGAATGCCCCTGCTTTGTCTGTAAGAAATACACGCGCGCCTACCTGAGCCACCTAATGCGCTCCAAGGAGCTTCTCGCCTACCGACTCCTATCCTTCCACAATGTCCGTTTCCTTATGCAAATCATGCGCGAGATTCGAGCTGCCGTCATGGCGGGCACCTTTGTCCGGGCTCGGGAAGCCTTTCTCGCTCGCTATCGAAACCTGGGTGAGAATACGGTCGCGGCGTAACGGCGTGGCGCTTGCTATGCGTGTGCCTCAACATGACTTGCCCCCCCTGTCCGTAGGAAACCCAAAACGATAAGACCGCGGACCTAGTCCGGATAGGACCTTGGCCTCATGTCGTTTTTAACTGCTTTCCATATAATTTGACTTATGAATAACTTGATTTCCGCTCTCGTCTTTGTCGTTTCACTGCCACTCTCTGCTCAGGCCTTGGATCCGATAACCCATCAAAAACCAAGGTGGAAGAGTGCCGCGATGCTGCTCGATCTGCCGCCGCTCAATTCCGCGATTTATCTCGCGACTCAAAACTCGAAGATCGAAGCCGCAGAAGATCGGGTCCTTTATCATGTGCAGGGAACGGTCGGCGGACAAAACGTCGACTACAAGGTGGTCAAGATCAAGGATAAGGTGTTGACCCTGCTCGGCGAGTTCATGGGCCGGTTCCTTGCGTTCACCGCCGCCAATCACGGCCGGAACGTCGAATGGAAAGACACCGAGAACGTGATGCCGAAGAGCGAGATCGCCTTAAAGGCCGTCACGCAAGGCATCCGCAACGGTTACCAGTTGATCGGCAATATCGATGACGTCCCCTTCAAAGCCGCCGTCACCCTCAACGACGCGCCCGAGAATGACCAGATCTATTCCTACAGCGGTGAGATCGGCCACGTCCCTTTCTGGATGATCGCGACGAAGGCGGGCGAGGGCCAGGTCAAGATCCGCGGCGTCTTCGGCAGCGTCGGGGATACTGCGATCAACCTGACCGTCACCAAGACTGGTGAAAATACGAGCAGCATCGAAGGCTCCTACGCGGGGATCCCGGTTCAAGAAACCGTCACCATAGAATCGCACTAATCTTGTATTAATGCCTCCACCCCCTCGAAGAGGGGCAACGAATCAGGTAGAAATATTTGTGTTTATTCTGACCGATAAGCTATAATCGCGCGGAATGAATCAGGCGCCGCCGAACCCCCTGATGAGCCTGCTGCCCATCGCGGCGATTTTCCTGATTTTCTACTTCCTCATCATCCGTCCCCAGCAGAAGCAGGCCAAGGAGCATCAAAAGATGCTCGAGGCATTGAAAAAGGGCGACCGCGTGCTGACCAACGGCGGCATCTATGGCACGATCGTCGGCTTCCGGGGCACGGACATCGAGCTTAAGGTCGCCGAGAACCTCAAGATCTTGGTGGCGCGCTCGGCCGTCAGCCGGCTCGCCAACGAAGCGTGACCAAACTCCAGGCCAAGTGGGCCGGGATACTGGCGCTGGTGGCCTTAAGCCTCTTCTTCCTCTATCCCAGCATCCAGTGGTATTCTCTAGACGCCTCCGAGCGCCGCAAGATGGAGGCGGCGCGCATGCGGCCCAAGTGGCTGCTTAATCTCGGCCTCGACCTTAAGGGCGGCACTCATCTGCTGCTGGAGGTCGACATCGCCAAGCTCCCCCCCAACGTCGACATTCTCGACGCGGTCAGCCGCGCCATCGAGATTATTCGCAACCGGGTGGACCAGTTCGGCGTCGCCGAGCCGTTGATCGCCAAGCAGGGCGAGCGCTGGATCGTCGTGCAGCTGCCCGGCATTACCAACGCCGAGCAGGCCAAGGAGGTGCTCGGCAAGACCGCGCAGCTCGAGTTCCGCATGGTCGACGACTCCGAGCAGGCCCGCCAGGCGATGCAGAAGATCGCCGAGATCAATCCCTTCGAAAACGGCAAGCCGACGCCTGCGGCCTCCAAGCTGCTGCCACCCGGCACGGTGCTGCTGCCCGGCCGCGAGGAGACATTTTACGTCGTCAGCGCCTCCGTCCCGCTGACCGGAACCGATCTCGAAACCGCCCGTGTGAGCACCGGTGATTTCGGCATGCCGGTCGTCGAGTTCAAGTTCAAGTCCGGCTCCGATGGGGCGAGGATATTCGGCGCCCTCACGGGAGCCAACGTCGGCAAGCGCATGGCCATCGTGCTCGACGGGGTGGTCTATTCGGCGCCGAGCATCCGCTCGCGCATCTCGGGCGGCTCGGGCTATATCGAGGGCAACTTCAAGATGGAGGACGCGCGCAACCTCGCCATCGTGCTGCGCGCGGGAGCGCTGCCGGCGCCGGTTAAAATCATCGAGGAGCGCACCGTCGGGCCCACGCTGGGCGAGGACTCGATTCGTTCGGGCCTGACCGCGATCGCCCTTGGCATCGGCATCATCCTGCTGTTCTTCGCCGTTTATTACAAACTCTCCGGAATCTTCACGGACTTCGCGCTCGGCCTCAACCTCTTCTTCCTGCTCGCGGTCATGGCTTACTTCGGGTCGACCCTGACGCTTCCCGGCATCGCGGGCATCGCGCTCAACGTCGCGATGGCCGTCGACGCGAACATCCTGATCTTGGAGCGCATCCGCGAGGAGCTGCTCAAGGGCAAGCCGATGCGCCTGGCGGTCGACGCGGGCTTCGACCTCTCGGCGAGCGCGATCCTCGACTCCAACTTGACCGTCCTGGCCGCGGCCGCCCTTCTCTTTCAGTTCGGCACGGGGCCGATCAAGGGTTTCGCCGTCACCCTGACCATCGGCACGATCATCAGCATGTTCACCGCCACGGTCTTTACGCGCATGATGTACGAGCTCTGGCTCTCCAACCGCGACGTCACGGAGCTCAGCATATGATCGTCCTCTTCCGGACCCCCGACATCGACTGGATCGGCAAGCGCAAAATCTGCTTCGCCCTCTCGTTCGCCTTGATGGCCGCCAGCGCGGCCTCGATCCTGACGCGCGGCTTCAACTACGGCATCGACTTCACGGGCGGGACGTTCCTCCACGTCACGTACGAGAAGCCGAAATCGCTCTCGGCCATCCGCAAGGACCTGGCCAAGGCCGGCTATCCGGACGCCGTGCCGCAAAGCCTGGGCGGCGGCGCGGAGAACGCCTACGGCATCCGCCTCAAGGGCGAGGCGGAGATGGACGCCAAGACCGTCGATACATTCGTCGCCAAGCTACGGGCCACCGACCCGGAAGGGAAGTTTCGGGTGGACCGAAGGGAGTTCGTCGGGCCAACCGTCGGGCGCTACCTGAAGCGCCAGGCGATCTTCGCGATCGCGGGGGCGCTCTTGGCGATCATCGTATACGTCGCCTTTCGATTCTCGAACCCCCTCTGGGGCGCCGTGGGCGTATTCGCGCTGGCGCACGACGTCATCGCGACGGCCGGTCTCTTCTCCATCACCGGCAAGGAGGTCGATCTCACCATCGTCGCCGCGCTGCTGACCATCGCCGGCTACAGCATCAACGACACGATCGTGATCTTCGACCGTATGCGCGAAAAGATGCGGGTATTGCGCCGCGAGCCGATGTCTGAGATCATCAATGCGAGCGTCAACGAGACCCTCTCGCGCACGATCATGACCAACGTGAACGTCATCGTGGTCGTGCTCATCTTGTTCCTCGTCGGCGGTCCGGTCATCCACGATTTCGCGCTAGCCATGCTCTTCGGCGGCATCGTCGGCACGTACTCGACAATCGCCGTGGCGACGCCGCTGGTCTTCGAGTGGGAAAATCGCAAGGGGAGGAAAGGATGAAGAAGATCCGCGGCTTCAAGCTGAACCTTCGCCTCAAGGAGCTCCAGCGCCGCGCCAAGAAGGCGAAGCTCGATCTCGCCTCGCTCGGCTTCGAGGGCGACGCCTCTCTGTCGGCATGGATCGGCTCGGCCTCCGCCGCAGCCTCCCCTGCCGTGCTCTACGACAGCTTCCCGGCCGGCGGCCAGCACACCCCGGGCCTGACCTCGATGCCGGGCCTCGCCTATTCCCTCTGCATCTCCACCTTGGGAGCCGACTGGGAACTTCTGCGCGAACGCTCCCTCGAGGACAAGCCCGCCCTCGCCCCGCTCTTCGAAATCGCGACGGAGGCCGCTCTCGAGGAAGCGGTGCGCTTCGTCTCCGGCCTCGTGGAGGAGGAGGCCAAGGCCGAACGCTGCGCCTTAAGCCCGATCCAATTCATCACCGAGACGCCCGCCCTCCAGGCGGTGCTCTCTCGCCTCGAAGGGCATAAGATCGGCGTCGCCATGGGAGAGTCCGCCTTGAGGCCCGCCTGCTCGATCGCCTTCAGCCTCAGCTGGCTCGCCAAGAGCCGCACCCGCGCGAAAGCCTAGATTGGACCTTTTGCGCCGGGTCGCCCCGTATCTCGGCTACCTTTTCGTCAGCCTCGTCGGCGCCACCTCCCGCATCCGCTGGGTCGGCCGCGATCATTTAGAAGAGCTCGAGCGCCGAGGCCTGGGCTTCATCTACGCCTTCTGGCACAGCCGCCAGGTGTTCTTCACCTACACCCACCGCGGGGCGGGGGTGCACGTGCTGGTGAGCCGCAGCCGCGACGGCGAGATCATCGCCCGCGTGATGGAGCTCTCCGACATCGTAGCCGTGCGCGGCTCCTCCTCCAAGGGGGCCGCGGCCGGCGCGCGGGAGCTCATGGATCTCGCTCGCGAACGCAAGATCATCGGTCTGACTCCCGACGGCCCCCGAGGGCCCGCGCGGAAATCAAAGGCCGGCGTCGTCTTCCTGGCGCAGAAGACCGGGCTGCCGATACTGCCCATCGCCAACGCGCTCAGCCGCAAGCTGGTATTTAGGAAGTCCTGGGACAGTTTCCAGGTCCCCCTACCGTTTTCGCGGGCCTTTCTCGTCTGCGGGAAACCGGTGTTCGTCAGTCCCGAGGACGATCTCCGGGCGAAACTGCGGGAGCTAGACGCGGAGCTCAACCGGGTGACCGACGAGGCCGATCGGCTGGCCGAAGGGAGATGACGATACTACTTCTGGCCGTCTACCAGCTGTTCTTCCCGGCGGTCGCCCTGGCCGTCGCGATCGGCTTTATCCTTGCCGGCCGCGGCGCGAGCCTGCGCGAGGGCCCCGCGGAACTGCGCCAGCGGCTCGGCTGCATTTCCGCCGCAGAGCTCGGCCGCCTCCGCCCAGATCCCGTGCTGTGGATACATGCGGCCTCGGTCGGGGAGGTCGCCGCGGCAGCGGCGCTGCTCAAGAAGCTCCGCGGAAGCTCGAAGATTCTCATGACCACCTCGACCGTCGCGGGCCGCGAGCAGGCCTCGCGTCTTGACGGGGTGGACCTCGCCGTCCTAGCTCCCTGCGATTTCTATCCGGCCGTCTATGCCTTTTTAAAACGCGCCCGTCCCCACGCGCTTGTCATCGTCGAGACGGAGCTCTGGCCCATGACCCTGTGGGCGGCGCGGCGCTTCGGCCTGCGCGTCTGCGTCGCCAACGGACGCCTGACCGAGCGCTCCTTGGCACGCTATCTTTGGATACGCCCCGCGATATCCCCCCTCTTGGCCCATATAGACGCGGCGGCCGTGCAGACCGGCTCCGACGCGGAGCGCTTCGCCGCGCTCGGGCTCCCCCGATCCCGCATCCATATCTGCGGCAACGTGAAATACGACGCCCGGGCGCCGGAGGCCGAAGCCGTTGAGAAGATGCGCGCTTTTTTCGGCGGGATGGGATGGCAAGGCCATGAGGTCTTGGCTGCCGGAAGCACCCGTCCCGGGGAGGAGGAGATCGTCTTGTCGGCCTTCTCGCGGATCCGAAAGTCCGTCCCAAGCGCGCGATTACTCCTCGCGCCGAGGCACGTGGAGCGCGCCGAAGAGTTATGCCGATCGCTCGAGTCCATCGGCCTCTCCGTGCTCCGATATTCCTCAAGGCGTCCTCGGGCCGCCGACTGCCTCCTTCTCGATGAGCTCGGCCATTTGGCCTCGGCCTACGCCGCCTCGGATATCGCCTTCGTGGGCGGCACCCTGCTCCCCTTCGGCGGGCATAACGTGCTCGAACCTGCGATTTCCTCGCGGCCCGTCTTGTTCGGGGAATTCACGGATACGGTCGCGGGTCCCGCCCTCGACCTGGAGCAAGGAGGAGGCGGCATCCGCGTCCGTAACGCGGACGAATTGGCCCAAGCCGCGGCGCCGCTTCTCGCCGATCCCACCTTGAGGCAACGGCGCGGCGAACAGGCGCGTCAGACGGCTTTGGCCTACGGCGGAGCCACGGGCCGGACGATAAACGTCTTGGTGCCGATACTAAAACCCACCGAAGCCTGATCTCGGAAATCAACTCGAGCGCGGCAGCCTTTTCCAAAACTCTTGAAGCTCTTGGAATGCCGTCTCGATATCGCCGGAAAGCCCGCAGTCGACCGCCAAGTCTCGATAGGGAGCTTCCCATGCGCGAGGCGGCGGTTCCAGCGTTGCCGGGAGCGGATGCGTCTTCCGGCACGCGAATACGGCCTCAAGCGCGATATGCACCCGTTGATGATCGCACTTATCCGAACGCAACAGCAGAACCATGTCCACTAGATCCCGGACTTGTGAATTGGGGCTCATCCGCGGTAGGGTGTAGGCGTGAAACTTCTCCGCGAGATGCTGCTCAGCCGAGAGAGTGGGAAATCGACCAGGCTGAATTCCGGCAAAAGCTAGCCAGTCCCGGCCTTCGGTTATCATAAGAGGTTCGAGCACCAGACCGCCCAGGGCCGCGTCAAGGTGAAAGCGAATGAAGTTCCGGCCGGCCATCTCGGCTGCGACCGGGTAACGAGCGCCGCCATAGGGTGCCGCATCCAGGCTCCTCGTTTGGCGGCCAATGGCAAAGACGAAAAAATCTCCAAGATCGCGATCCGCCGCGTCCTGTAGTGCGTTGCGAACGCGATCTGCTTCACCCGTTACACCTCGCGGCGTGCCTTTCAGAGCCAGATCGATGTCCTGGGTTGCGCGTGCCTCCTTGATTCTGAGTTCCATTGCATAACCGCCCTTGAGTACCCAGGGAGCGGCGGGATCGGCGAACAGGCGCGCCAGCAAGCTGTCAAACGCCACTTGGCGGCGCAGACGTTGGATGTCGAGAGTATCCCGCTCGGCGAGTCGATTAAGGCGATCTTCCAATGCGCGGCGAAAAGCCCTGGCCGTCGCATACTTCCGCGGTTGCGTCATCGTACAGTCTCTCTGAGAAGCTTTTCCAGCGCTTCTCGGACAGAAGGCGGCAGATGCGTTGCCTGCCGAACAACGGAGAGTCGGACCAGCCCACGATCCTGGGCCTCTCGGGCTGCTTGGCGGAGTATATCCGGAGAGACCCTGCCCTCTTCCACCAGATCAGCCAGAGTCCTCAGCGGCCGCGTCACCTGATAACCATGGCGAAGTTCTATGTCTTCCTCGTTAAGCGTTCTCCGATGAAGAACCAGCCCCTTGGGGATAGGAACCATTCGCCGGAACCCGGCAGGTACCGTCATGTGCAGCTTCGCCGGGTTAGCATCGGAGAGTTCATAGAGGGCTAGAGCGGTCTCGTGCGAAAAAGTGCCGGTGGCTGATTTCTTTCGGCCCTGCGACCAGAGAGACCACTTAATAAGATCCGGGCGATCCGCCGGTGGAAAGCGCGCCAGGCGGTAGATAGCCCGCCGCTCCTTTATCCAATTGCCCACCCGAACATGATAGGGATGATTTCGCGGGTCAAAACCCGCCTCGACGGCCTGTTTGGCCGTGAAATAACCTTGCTGCCCCTCGGCGACGGTGTAGAGGCGCTCAAAGGCTTGATGATACGGAGTTCTTTTGGCCATACATAATACTCATACTTTATACGAGTATTATGTAGCGCCGTGGGGTAAAAGTCAAGGGCATTCAACCGCGGGCTCGGCAAAATGTTATACTGTGTATGCATTCTAATACGCGCGCGGGCGCCCTCGCGGGCGTCCGCGCTTTTTTGCCATCCATGCTCGCGAATATCCTGGTCATCCGCCTATCGTCTCTGGGAGATATCGTCCTCACCGCCCCGGTCTACCGGGCCTTGAAGAGGCATTGGCCCGATTGCCGGATCACGGTGCTGGTCAAGCCGCAATACGCCGCCCTACTCGAGGGGCATCCCTGCGTCGACCGGGTCATGCCCTTCCGCGGCCTGTTAGACGCCATCGGCAAAATCCGAAGCGAACGATTCACCCATCTGCTGGATCTGCACGCCAACCTGCGCTCAAGCATCATCCGCTGGTTGGGCGGGGCGGGCCGGACCTCAACATACCGGAAGGCCGCCTTGGCGCGCCGGCTTTTCGTGGCCCTGGGCTGGAGAAGCCCCGCCCTGGCCAAGCACACCCTCGAGCGCTATCTCGACGGCCTCGCCGCCTGGGGGGTCCGCCCGCAAGAGGGCGCCCTGGAGCTGGGCGACAGCCGCGCCGCCCCGCTGGCCGCCTCCGCTGGTGCTCGGGTCGTCGTGCTCCAGACCGCGTTCCTCGGGGACGCGGCCCTGACGGTCCCGCTGCTCGACGCCCTAAGGACCGCCTTCCCGGCGGGTCGATTGACGCTGGTCACCAGGCCCGAGTCGGGAGCGGTGTTCCGGGGCCATGCCGACGAGATCTGGACCGACGATAAGCGCGGGGGAGCCCTGGGACTCTGGCGCCTTTCGAGGCGACTGGCGGCGGGACACTTCGACCTGGCCGTCGTTCCCCACCGCTCGCTGCGCTCGGCGCTAGCCGTATGGCTCGCGGGCATTCCCGAACGCATCGGGTTCTCGGCGAGCGCCGGTTGGATGTTTTTTACGCGGACGCTGCCGTTTAGCTGGGGCATGCACGATCTCGAGCGCAACCTGAGCCTGCTCATCCCGCTGCTACCCGCCCTGCGCCTACCCGAGAATGTTTCGGTCTATCTCAAGCCGCGCGAGGACGCGGCCGCATCGAAGGTCGGCGAACGGCTCTCCGCCGAAGGGGTATCCGCAAGCGACCTGCTCGTCGGCGTTCATCCGGGCTCCGTATGGGCCACCAAGCGCTGGCCGCTGGAGCGCTACGCAGAGCTCACCCGCCGGCTCTCGCGGGAGCTCGGCGCGCGCGTGCTGCTAGTCGGCTCGGGCGGCGACCAGAAACTGACCGCCGAGTTGGCCGAACGCTCCCAGGTCCCCGCGATCGATTGGGCGGGCAAAACCAGCCTCGAGGAGCTTATCGAGCTCATGGGCCGGCTGCGCCTGTTTATCACCAACGACTCCGGCCCGATGCACATCGCCACCGCGCGCGGCGTGCCGACCCTCGGGATCTTTGGACCCACGACGCGCGAACTCGGTTTTTTCCCCTATGGTCCCGGCCACCGGGTCCTGGAGGCCGACCTGGCCTGCCGCCCGTGCGGACTCCACGGCACCGCCCGCTGCCCGCACGGGCATTTCCTGTGCATGCGATTGATCTCGGTGCGGGAAGTATTCGAGACAGCCAAGCAGATGCTGAGCGCGGCATGAGGATACTGCATCTAAACGACGAGCCGTATGACAGCGGCATCGTGCATTACGCCCTGACGGTCGCCGCCGCGCTGCGCCGGCAAGGCCATGACGTGCATTTCGGCGGGCTGCCCGGGAAGTTTCCTCTCGAACAGGCGGGGCTATTGGGGCTCAAGATCCTGCCCCTGCCGGGTTGGTCGGGGCTTTTATCGCTGCGCCGCTACCTTCTGGAACATTCCGTCGAGTTGGTCAACTCGCATACGGGCAGCTCGCACAGCTTGGCCGCCGCCGCCGCCCAAACCCTGCCTCGTCCGGTCGGCGTCGTGCGCACGCGCGCCGATTCCCGTCCGCTGAGGCGGCGCATGGGCAGCGGGGTCCTCTGGAACCGGACGGACGGTTTCATCGCGGCCACCAAGACCATCCTGCAGCAGTTCCGACAGGCCTTCGCGGACTCGAACTTCCCCAGCCGAGCCGTCTACCCGGGCTTTGACGGCGGGCCGCCGGCCGCGTGGCCCGCCCAGGAGCGGCCCATAGGGATCGGCATCGTCGGCCGGCTCGATCCGGTCAAGGGGCATGCCGACTTTCTGCGCGCGGCGGCCCTGGCGGCCGAGAAGAATCCGGGGCTGCGCTTTCGCGTCGCGGGCCGCGAGGAGCACGTGCGCCTCGAGCAACTTAAGGCCTTGCTCGCGCCCGGGCTCCGGGACAGGGTCGAATTCCTCGGCCATGTGCCGGATGCCTCGGCGCTCATGCGCGACTGCCATGTCGGGGTCGTGGCCTCCATCGGCTCGGAGGGCGTCAGCCGCGCGGCGGTGGAATGGATGGCTGCGGGGCGTCCCGTGGTGGCGACGGCGGTCGGCTGCCTTCCGGAATTCGTGGCGCACGGGGAGACCGGCCTGGTCGTGCCGCCCCGCGACCCAGCGGCCATGAGCTCGGCCCTGCTCGCGCTGGCCTCGGACCGCCGCCTGCGCGAAACGATGGGCCGGCGCGCCCGCGAGCGCTTCGAAAGACTGTTCACCTTGCCCCGCTTCGCGCGGGAAACGGAGGGATTCTACGAAGAGACGCTACGCCATCTTCCATCTCGATAGCGAGCGGGGCTTGCGCGGCGGGGAGCGCCAGCTGCTGTACCTGGCCTGCTACCTGCGCTCCCAGGGGCATGACAACACCGTCGTCTGCCGCCGCGGCAGCGCGCTGGAGCGCGAATCGCGCCGGCTGCGACTGGAGCTGCTGCGCCTTCCCTTCCTGGGGGAATGGGACCCCATCTCCGCGGCGCTGCTGCGTCAGGCCGCCGAATTGAGCCGGCTGCCGCCGCTCTTGCACGCGCACACCGGGCACACCGCGGCCCTGGCCTATCTCGCCTCCCGCGTGGGCGGGCCCCCGTGGGTGGTTCACCGGCGTGTGGATTTCCATCTGGGCGGGAAATTGAGCCGGCGATTAAAATACGAGCCGGCCGGCAAGGTGATCGCCGTCTCCGACGCCATACGCCGCCTGCTCGCCGAGGACGGACTCCCGGAGGAGAAGGTCGTGACCGTGCGCGACTGCCTTCCCCAGGGCGCTTTAGAGAACGCGGTCGCCGGCGTCGAGGACCCCCCCTGCGTGCCCACCCGCGAGAAGCGACGAGAGATCCGCCTTCGCCTGGGCCGGCTCTGGAAGGCACCCCTGGAGGCCCCGTGGATCGGCAACGTGGCGGCCTTGGTGCCGCACAAGGACCAGGCGAACTTTCTCAAGGCCGCCGCCCTCCTGCGCGAGAAGATCCACGACGCCCATTTTTGGCTCGTTGGAGACGGCCCCTTGCGCCCGGAGCTCGAGGCCCTCGCCCGGAGCCTTAAGATCGAGGACGCCGCCCATTTCGTAGGGCACCAACGCTCCGCCGTGCCTTGGCTGCAGGCGCTCGACCTCTTCGTGCTTTCATCGTGGGGAGAGGGGATGGGCAGCGTGCTGCTCGAGGCCATGGCCTGCCGCCTTCCCATTGTCGCCACGACGGCGGGCGGCAGCCCCGAGGTGATCGAGGACGGCTACAACGGGCTCCTGGCCCCTCCCCGCGATCCTGAAGCCCTGGCCCGGGCGGCCTTGCGCATACTCGAAAGCGGCGAGCTCGGCGAACGCCTGGCGGATCACGGCACCCTGCGCCTCTCGGATCATACTCTCGACAACTACGGCCTGAAGATGGAGCGGATCTACGACGCGGTTTACCAACAGAGGGACTTCCACCGGCATGAACGCGCCCCCTAGCTTAAGCGTTGTCATCATCACCAAGGACGAGGAGCGCGATCTGCCCGGCTGCCTGGAGAGCCTCCGCGGGCTCGGCGCCGAGATCGTAATCGTCGACAACCATTCCTCCGACCGGACGCTCGAGATCGCGCGGCTCCATACGCCCCACGTCCATACCAAGACCTTCGTCGATTTCGCCTCGCAGAAGCAGCACGCGGTGTCGCTGGCGAGCGGGCGCTGGGTCCTCTCGCTTGACGCCGACGAGCGCGTGAGCCCCGCCCTCGCCGAGGAGATCGCCCGAACGCTGCAGTCCCCCAACTGCGACGGCTACGAGATCCCCTTCGAGGTGCATTTCCTCTCGCGCAGGCTGCGCTTCGGCGGATTGGGCGGCGAGTCGCACTTAAGGCTCTTTAAACGCGATTCGGGGCATTTCGTGGGAGGCGAGCTCCACGAGGGGGTCCAGCTGCGCGGGACCGCGGGCCGCCTGCGCTCGCCGATCATACACATCCCGTACCGCGACATCGACGAGTACCTCGAGAAGCTGCTGCGCTATACGACGCTGGCGGCGCGCAAGCGCTTCGAGCGCGGCCAGCGCGCCAATCCCCTGCACCACCTGCTGCCGGTCTGGGAGTTCTTCGTGCGCAGCATTCTCCGACTCGGGATACTCGACGGCGGCCCGGGCCTGGCCTACGCCGCCCTCTCGTCTTTCCATACGTGGATCAAATACGTAAAATTAGGCGAGATGCAGAAAGGAAAACGCTGATGGACTGGCCTCTGGCCGTCGGAGCCGTCGGCCTGCTCGGCGCGAGCGCACGCTGGAACTGGTGGAGGCCGCTGGTCTCGGGCCTGCCGACGCTCATGTACCATAAGATCGGCGAGCCCCCCCGCGGCTCGAAGCTCGCCAAGCTCTGGGTGAGCGCCGAGGATTTCCGCTGGCAGATGGAGTACCTGCTCCGCCACTCCTTCACCCCCATGCTCTTCTCCGAACTGCGCGACGCCGAGGAAAGACGGCGCGCGATGCCCGCCAAACCCGCGCTGGTTACCTTTGACGACGGCTACGCGAACAATTACGAGCTGGCCTTTCCTATCCTGCGTGAACTTGGCGTCAAGGCGAACATCTTCCTCGTCTACGACACCTTAGACCGCCACAACCAGTGGCACGATCCCTCCACCGAGCCCTGGCTTCCCATGCTGCGCTTAGAGCAGGCGCTCGAGATGCAGGCCAGCGGCTTGGTCGAAATGGGCTCGCATACGATGCGCCACCGCCCCCTCCCCTCCCTCGCGATCGAGGAAGTCCGTTGGGAACTGTCCGAAAGCAAACGCCTCCTCGAGGAAAAGCTCGGCCGGCCGATGCTCGGCTTCGCCTATCCGTACGGGGCGGGGGCCTACGTCCCGGAGATCCGCCAGGCGGCGCGCGAGGCGGGCTACCGTTACGATTTCGGTATTCACCAAGGGATCTCTCCTTGGCCGTGGGATCCCGAAAGCGGCCCGCTGCGGAGACTGCTCATCCGAGGCGACGACAACCGCCTCGATTTCCACTTGAACCTCACGCGCGGCAAGAGCCGCTTTTGATGCCACCCCGGAAAATCCTCGTCGTGATGCTGCGCCGCATCGGCGACGTGATTCTGACGCTGCCGGCGGCCAAAGCACTCAAGAAGGCCTTCCCTGGCGCGCGACTCGATTTTCTCGCTGAACCCCCATGCCAAGAACTGCTGGAAAACAACCCCGCGCTCGACCGCGTGCTCGTCTACCGGGCCGGCTGGCTCGAGCACCCCGCGTGGCTGGCCCGCCTGCGCCACGAAGGTTACGATTGGGCCGTGGATTTCATGGGCACTCCCCGCTCCGCCATGCTCACCTTCGCGACGGGCGCGGCGCTGCGCGCCGGTCCGGGGCATGTGTGGCACCGCTGGGCCTACACACACAAGCTGCGCCAGTCGGAAGAGCCGCGCTACAGCGCCCTGGAAAAGATCTCTATGCTGAGGCCCTTGGGCATCGCCACGGAGGAGAGCGACTGCCTCCCCCGCTTGGATTTGCGCCCCGAGGACCGGCGCTGGGCCAGTGAGGCGCTACCGGCAACGAGTCCCTTAATCGGGCTGGCCCCCGCCTCCCGCAAGCCGACGCGGCGCTGGCCGGCCGCCTCCTATGCCGAGCTCGCGCGCCGCCTGGTCCGGGAGCAGGGAGCCCGCGTGATCGTCTTTTGGGGCCCTGGGGAGCGGCCCTTGGCCGAGGAGGTCGCCTCTGGGGCGGGAACAGGAGCCTTCGTCTCACCGGCCACGCGGACGCTGGGGCAGCTGGCGGCGCTCCTCTCGCTCTGCCGGCTGCTCGTCACCAACTGCAACGGCCCCAAGCATATCGCCGTCGCCCTCGGGGTACCGACCCTGACGGTGCACGGCTCCAGCGACCCGCGCGCTTGGAACCCCCCTGACACGCCCCGCAACCGAATTATCCGGCGCGAGGAGCTCTTTTGCATCGGCTGCCGACTCAACGCCTGCCCATACCAGCTGGAATGCCTAAACGGCCTCGGCGCCGAGCGGGTCGCGGCGATGGCCTCGGAAATGCTCGCGGAGATCGCGCATGTTTGACGCCGCGCGCGCGCGCCGGCGGCTGGCCGCCTCGCGCGAGGGCCGGGCCTTGCTGCTCGTTCTCTCGTGGCTCTACGGCGGCGCGGTGATCCTGCGCCGCGCGCTCTACGCGGCGGGTCTGTTACCCTCGCGCAAGCCCCATGCCCGGACCATCTGCATCGGTAACCTCACCACCGGTGGCACGGGAAAAACCAGCGCGGTACTCCTGGCGGCCCAGACCTTCCTACGCAAGGAAAAGAGCGTGGCCATACTTACGCGGGGCTACAGGCGTCCCAAGGCTGCGGCGAAGGTGTCGGTGCTGCTCAACAGCCAGGAGAATCCCGACTGGCGCGAATACGGCGACGAGGCGTGGATGATGCACCACGCCCTGCGCGGCGCGGAGGTGCCGATCTTGGTCAGCGGCGACCGCCTGCGCGCCGCCGAGATGGCCGTAACCTACTACAATCCACAGGTGCTGCTCCTCGACGACGGCTTCCAGCACTTCCGCCTGCGCCGCGACCTCGACGTGGTGCTCATCAACGCGCGCGACCCCTGGGGCGGGGGGCAGCTGCTGCCGCGGGGCAATCTCCGCGAGCCCCTGGGCGGACTGCGCCGCGCGGGCATGGTTCTCTTGACGCACACCGACCAGGTCCCGGCGGAACAGCTCTCGGCGATACGCAAGCGCGTCGCCGAGCTGCATCCCAACGTCACCGTCGTCGAATCGGTGCATCGCCCCGCCTTCTTCTTCGACCTCATCGAGGAAAAACGCCTGCCCTTGACGCATTTGGAAGAGCGCCAAGTCGCGGCCTTCTGCGCGATCGGAGATCCCGATCCCTTCTTCGAGCAGCTCAAGGCCCTGGGGGCCAAGCCCACGCAGCAGTGGCGATTCCCGGACCACCACCCCTACACCCTCGAGGAACTTCGCTCCATTGACCGGCCCCGCCACGGCCTCCCCATCGTTACGACGTTCAAGGATTTCTCGCGCTTTCCCGAGGGCTGGCGGAAGGCGCTATCGGCGGAAGTCCTCGCCTTGTCGATCCGCCTGGAGATCGTCAAGGGCAAGACCGCCTGGGAGGCGGACCTCATCCGAAGCCGCTCCTCATGAAGAGGCGCAAGGCAGTATTCCTCGACCGCGACGGGACTCTGGTGCATGACCGGCCGGGCTTTTACTTGAAGCGCCCAGAACAGCTGCGCGTCTATCCCTTCTCAGCCGCCGCGCTGCGCCTGCTGCGCCGCGCCGGTTACCGCCTCGTCGTCGTCAGCAATCAGTCCGGGCTGGCCAGGGGCTTCTTCGACCGCCGCACCCTGGACGCCATCCACCGCCACCTGCGCGAACGCCTGCGCCGCGGGGGGGCGAGGCTCGACGCGATCTATTTCTGCCCCCATCATCCCGACGATGGCTGCCGCTGCCGGAAGCCCAGCCCGGTCTTGGCGCGCCGAGCGGCGCGCGAGCTCGGGCTTCGCCTGCGCGGCTCGGTCGTAGTCGGAGACAAGAAGGCCGACATCGACATGGCCCAGGCCTTGGGCCTTCCCTCGGTGCTCGTGCGCACCGGGCACGGCCGCTCCCAACGGGCAGCCTACGGCCGCAGACTGCGCCCGACGCATGAGACGCGCAACGTGCTGACGGCGGCGCGCTGGATCGTCAACGCCTTGGCCTGTTGGAGCCTCTGCCTCGGCGCGGCGTGGGCAGAGCCGGGAGCGCGCCGCAAGGACCCTGTCGCGATCTCCACGGCCATCGCCCAGCCCTACGAGCTAGCCCGAGGCACGCTCCCCGTATCCTCCTCGGCCACCTTGGCCGCGGTCCCGTGGTTTCCGGAATACCTCCGCTACGAGGTCAAGTGGGGAATCTTTTCAGTCGGAACCTCGGACCTGCACGCCCGCGAAATTCTCGACTTCAACGGCGCGCCGGCCTACCATATCGTCTCGGAGGCGAAATCCAACTCCTTCTGCGACGCCTTCTACAAGGTCCGGGACTTAAACGAGTCCTGGATCGACGCCCGAGAGCTGTACTCGCTAGGCTATCTCAAGAAGCTGCGCGAGGGCAGCTACCACCGAGACGAATGGGTGCTCTATGACAACGGCGCCAAGCGCTGGGTCTCGAAGGCAGTCAGCCGCCAGGGCGAGGAAAGCTACGCCGCCGGGGAGCTGCCCGGGCCCGTGCAGGACATACTCTCGAGCATGTACTACATCCGCTCCAAGCCGCTCAAGGTAGGCGACGAGATCACGCTCGACGTCAACACCCGCAAGAACTGGCCCCTGGTCATCAAGGTTACCCGCAAGGCCCGCGTGCATGTCCCCGCGGGACGTTTCGACACCGTCGAAGTGGAGCCCTTCCTCCGTCAGGAAGGCATCTTCATCCAGAAGGGCAAGCGCCTGCAGGTATGGCTGACCGACGACGCGCGCCACCTGCCCGTGCGCATGAGCGTGGAGGTCTTCTTCGGCAACGTGACGGCTGACCTCATCGAAGCCAAACCGCTCCCCCGATAGGGCCCGTCGATGTCAATTTTTGTATAATTTGATGTTCTAATTCATGGCCAGCCATTCGCGGCGCCTGCATTCCTTGGTAGAAAGATTCTCCCGCAAGCGCGTGCTCGTCTGCGGGGACCTGATGCTCGACCGCTACATTCGGGGCAAAGTCAGCCGCATCTCCCCGGAGGCTCCGGTCCCCATCGTCCAAGTGGTCTCCGAAAGCCATGTGCCGGGAGGCGCGGGAAACGTCTGCAACAATCTCGCGGCCCTGGGCGCGTCGGTCTCCGCGGTGAGCGTCGTGGGCGACGACCCGGCCGCGGATACCCTCTTGGCCGAGCTGCAGGCCCGTAGGATCGATACCGGCGCGGTGCTGCGCGACACCGAGCGTGTCACCGTCCAAAAATGCCGGATCATCGGCGACCACCAGCAGCTGCTCCGATACGACCACGAGCGGGCCGTCACCCTACGCCGGCAAACGCAGCGGCGCTTGATCGAGCGCCTCGAGCGCCTCGCCCCGGAATGCCAGGCGCTGATCATCTCCGATTACGGCAAGGGCGTGGTCTCGCCCGAACTGCTCCACGCGGCCATCCGCGCGGCGCGGCGGGCCAAGATCCCAGTGACGGTCGACCCCAAGATCGAGCATTTCCGGCGCTATCGAGGCGTTGACTGCATCACTCCCAATCTCCACGAGGCCTGGAGTGGGATGCGCCTGCTGCCCAAGGAGGACGAGCCCTCGATACAGGAGCTGGGCTGGCGCATACTCAAGAGCCTACGCGCTTCCTCGGTGCTCATCACCCGGGGAGAGAAGGGCATGACCTTGTTCGAAAATAGCCGCGTTCCCTATTCCATGACCCATATCCCGGCCCAGGCCAAGGAGGTCTTCGACGTCACGGGCGCCGGGGACACGGTTATCAGCGTGCTCTCCCTGGCGTTGGCCTCCGGCGCCACGCTCCGGGAGGCCGCCGTGCTCGCCAATCATGCCGCCGGCATCGTCGTCGCCAAGCTCGGCACGGCGACGGTCAGCGCCGAGGAGCTGGCCTCGGCCCTTCCATGAAAAACGACTGCCTGGTCGTCATCCCTGCCCGGTTGGCCTCCACCCGCCTGCCGGGGAAGGTTCTGGCGGTTATCGGGGGACTGCCGCTCGTTGAATGGTGCCGCAGGGCCGCCCTGCGCGCCGCGGTCGGGCCCGTGCTTGTGGCGACCGACGACGTCAAGGTGCTCCGAGCGGTGGAGTATTACGGCGGCCAAGCCGTTCTCACCTCCAACCAGTGCCTTTCGGGCTCCGACCGCGTATGGGAAGTCGCGCGCCGCAGGCGCGAGCGCCTAATCCTCAACCTCCAGTCCGATGAGCCGTTCATCAAGCCGACCACCATCCGGCGGGTCTCCGAGATACTCCGCAACAACGACGAGGCCGATATCGCCACCGCCGTGATTCCCTTGGACTCCCGCCGCGCCGAGGACCCGAACGTGGTCAAGGCCGCCATGGGCCAAGGCGGCCGCTGCCTGTATTTCTCCCGCGCCCCCGTCCCGTATTTCCGATCGGCGCCCGCCGCCCGCTGGCAGCATATCGGCATCTACGGCTTCCGACGCGCCGCCCTCGAGCGCTTCGTCGCGCTCGCCCCCTCGCCGCTGGAACGCGCCGAGAGCCTCGAGCAACTACGGGCCCTGGAGGCCGGAATGTCCATTTTCGCAGCCAAGGCGCAAGACGCCGGGATCGCCGTCGACACGAAAGAGGACCTGGGTCGCGCCGCGCGGCACTGGGCTTCCTCGCGAGGCAAAGGAGCCGTCCATGTCTAAATACATCTTCGTGACGGGCGGCGTGGTCAGCTCGCTCGGCAAGGGCATCACCGCCGCGTCGCTGGCGAGGCTGCTCAAGGCCCGCGGGCTCTCGGTCACCTGCCTCAAATGCGACCCCTACATCAACGTCGACCCCGGCACGATGAACCCCTACCAGCACGGCGAGGTGTTCGTGACCGAGGACGGCGCCGAGGCCGACCTCGATCTCGGGCATTACGAGCGCTTCCTGGGCGTGGACATGCACCACACCAATAATTTCACCGCGGGCAAGGTCTACGAGACGATCATCGCCAAGGAGCGCCGGGGCGATTTCCTGGGAACGACCGTGCAGGTCATCCCGCACATCACCGACGAGATCAAGAGCCGCTTCCGCCTCGTCACCAAGGGGATGGACGTGGTCATCGTCGAGCTGGGCGGCACGGTCGGCGACATCGAGAGCCTCCCCTTTTTGGAGGCCGCCCGGCAGATGGCCATCGAGGCGGGCAAGGACAATACCCTCTTCGTCCACGTGACCTTGGTGCCCTACATCAAGGCCTCCGAGGAGCTCAAGACCAAGCCCACCCAGCATTCCGTAGGCAAGCTCCGCGAGATCGGCATCAATCCCGACATCATCGTCTGCCGCACGGAGAAGCCGCTCTCCAGCGAGATCAAGGCGAAGATCGCCCTGTTCTGCTCGGTGCCCAAGGAGGCCGTCATCGAGGCGGCCGACGCCTCCACGATCTACGAGGTCCCGCTGATGTTCCATCATCAAGGCTTAGACGAGCAGGTGCTCATGCTCTTGCGCCTGCGCGCGACCGGCAAGGACCTGGGGGACTGGCAGCAGGTCGTAGACAGGATCAAGAACCCCAAGGGGGAGGCGACCATCGCCCTGGCGGGCAAGTACACCGAGCTTAAGGACGCCTATAAGTCGGTGCACGAGGCCTTGGCCCACGGGGGCCTGGCCAACAACGCCCGGGTCCATATCCGCTACCTCGACGTGCAATCGCCGCATTTGGACCAGTCCCTCGAGGACGTGCACGGCATCCTGGTGCCCGGCGGCTTCGGCGACCGCGGCATCGAGGGCAAGATCCGCGTCGTGCAATTCGCGCGCGAGCGGCGCATCCCGTACCTCGGCCTCTGCCTCGGCATGCAGATCGCCACCATCGAGTTCGCCCGCAACGTGCTCAAGCTCGCCGGCGCCCACTCGACGGAGTTCGACGCCAAGACCCGCTACCCCGTCATCGACCTGCTGCCGGACCAAAAGCAGGTCAAGAACCTCGGAGCCAGCATGCGCCTGGGCTGCTACAGCTGCCAGATCAAGAAGGGTTCCCTGGCCCACAAGGCCTACGGCTCCCTCTCGGTCACCGAGCGGCACCGGCACCGCTACGAGCTCAACAACAAGTTCCGCAAGCTGCTCGAGGACGCGGGGCTGCAGGTCACCGGGGTGCACAGCTCCAAGAACCTCGCCGAGATCATCGAGCTCAGGGACCATCCCTGGTTCGTCGCCGTGCAATTCCACCCCGAATTCAGGTCCAGGCCCCAAGCCCCGCACCCGCTATTTGCCGGCTTCATCGCCGCGGCGCTGCGCAGGGCCCAGGGAAAGGACCCCGCCGGCGAGCCGGCCCCCTACACCTATGCCCGCCGCTAGGAAGGCCGATCCGCAAGGGCATCCCGTGCGGATCGGGTCCGCGGAGGTCTCCAACGGAGCCCCTCTGTTCTTCATCGCGGGTCCCTGCGCCTTCGAGTCGCCGGAGCTGCTCGAGCGCGTCGGCGAGGAACTCAATTCCCTTTTTGGAAAGGCCGGGCTGGCCTGGGCCCTTAAATGCTCTTTCGACAAGGCCAACCGCAGCTCGCTGCGCTCCTACCGCGGCCGGGGGCTCAAGCCCGCGCTGGAATCCTTTTCCCGGATGCGGCGCCGGCTGAAGGTCCCATTCCTGACGGACGTTCATGAGCCCTGGCAGGCCGCAGAGGCGGCGAAGGTCGTCGACGTCCTTCAAATCCCGGCCTTCCTGTGCCGGCAGACCGACCTTCTCGTCGCCTGCGCCAAGACGGGAAAGCCCGTCAACATCAAAAAGGGCCAGTTCCTGGCTCCCTGGGACATGAAAAATGCCGTCGAGAAGGTCGAGTCCGCGGGCAACCGCCAAATCCTGCTCACCGAGCGGGGAACTACCTTCGGCTACGGCAATCTTGTCGTCGACATGCGCTCGCTCGAGATACTCAAGGGCTTCGGCTACCCGGTGGTCTTCGACGCCACCCATTCCGTGCAGCTGCCGGGGGCTATGGGTCACGCCACGGGCGGCGAGCGCTGCTTCGCCCCGGCGCTCGCCCGCGCGGCCGCAGCGGTGGGCGTGGCCGGAATCTTCATGGAAACGCACCCGGACCCGGATGGCGCGCTCTCGGACGGCCCGAATTCCCTCCGTCTCTCGGAGATGGGCGAGGTGGTGCGCACCCTCGTCCAGATCGACCGGCTGGTCAAGAAAAACGGCGCCGCGAGGAAACCCCTATGAAATGCCCCAACTGCAGCTTCGACAACAAGGAAACCGCCAAGGCCTGCAAGAAGTGCGCGCACGACTTAAGCGCCCCTCCGGCCTGGTTTCCAGATTGGCGCTGGCATGGCAAGACGCTCGGCATCATCTACGCCTGCCTCGCCATCTTCTACTTCTCGATGAGCTTCGCGCTCCGCAAACTCCCCAAGCCCTACCATATCCGCGAGATTCCCCCGGAGATGACGCCCTGGTTAAAGCGATAGCCCTCTGCCTGGCGCTCGGCGCCTGCTCGGCGGGGCCGCGCTCCTCGGGCGCTGAGCCCTCGCAAACGATCGACGGCTTCTCGATGAGCCGCTCCGAGAGCGGCGTCCCATCCTGGAAGCTGGTCGCCTCCAGCGCCGTACTGCATGAAAGCCGCTCCGAGGCCCTGCTGTCTTCCCCCTTCATCGAGCTCTTCAAGGAGGGCAGGCTCAACAGCCAGGTCAGCTCCCAGTCGGGTCTACTACACACCGACACGCAGAACGTCACGCTGACGGGCTCGGTGCTGGTCCGCTCCATGGAGGACCACTCGACGCTCAAGACTGATTCGCTCGATTACCTGAGCGCCAAGAAGCAGTTCGTTACCGACCGCCCCGTGCTCATCGAGCGGCCGGGCTCGGTGACGCGGGGCGTTGGCATGACCGCCAGCTCCGACCTTTCCGAGGTCCGCGTGCATCATCAGGAGTCCCGCGGCCAATGACCTGGCCCGCGGCTATGCTCACGCTGCTCGCCGGAGCGGCCTTCGCGGCGGAACCCTCCAAACCCAAGCTCGCCGGCGCGGTGGTGCGCAGCAAGGAATACGTCGTACGCCGCGAGCCCAAGCGCGAGGAGGAGTTCATCGGCGACGTCTCCTACCGGCAGCGCGGACGCGAATTCTACTCCGACTGGGCCCTGCGCCAGGAGCCGGAGCGTTGGAAGGCCCGGGGTCATGTCCGCATCGTCTGGAAGCGCGAGGACGGAACCGTCTCGAGGGCTTGGGGCGAGCGGGCCATCTACGATGGGATCAGCGAGAAGGGAAGCCTGTTCCCGAAAGAAGGCGAGCTGCTGCGCTTCGAGCGCGCGCTGCCCGCAGTCGCCATGCCCGAGTACGGCAACTCTAGGCAACTGCATTACGACGGCAAGAGCCAGACAGGACGCCTGGAGGGAGACGTGCATCTCTGGGGCCCCACCGGCGAGTGCGAGGGCGATTTGGTGTCGTTGAGCACCGCCTCCAAGGTCTGCTGGGCCGCGGCCTGGGCCGAGCGCGCCGACTACGAGCATGAGTCTGGAATCAGCACGCTCACAGGGCGCCGCCCGGTGGTCACGGCCATCGGGCGCACGGCCAAGGGCGACCCGTGGAGCGGAGCGCTGCAAGGAGACCGCATCCGTGGCCATTCCTCGAGGCTTAAGGCCGACGGCGACGTGCAGGGCTGGGTGGTGTTCGTGCAGGACGAAAAGCGTAAGAAAAGGAAAAAATCCTGATGCGCCTGGAGGCGCGGGGGCTCGTCAAGGATTACGGAGGCCGCCGAGTCGTGCGCGGGCTCGACCTGTCCGTCTCCTCCGGCGAGATCGTGGGGCTCTTGGGCCCCAACGGCGCGGGCAAGACCACGACCTTCTACAGCCTCGTCGGATTCATCCGCCCGGACGGGGGCTCCATACGCATCGACGGCGAGGATGTCACGGCCCTGCCAATGTACCTGCGATCGAGGCGCGGGGTGGGCTACCTGGCCCAGGAGCCGACGGTGTTCCGCGGGCTGACCGTCGAGGAGAACCTGCGCGCCATCCTGGAGCGGACCATACCCTCCACGCTCGAGCAGATGCGGCGGGCCAAGGAACTGCTCGAGGAGTTCGGGCTCTGGAGGCTGCGCCACCAACAGGCCTCCACCCTTTCCGGCGGCGAGAAGCGCCGCCTGGAGGTGGCGCGGGCCATGATGCAGCACCCGCAGATCATCCTGCTCGATGAACCCTTCGTGGGCATCGACCCGATCACGGTGAGCGATCTCAAGGAGACGATATTCTCCCTGCGCAAGCGGGGCATCGGCTTTCTCATCACCGACCACAATGTCCGCGAGACGCTGCCCATCATCGACCGCGCCTACCTCATACATGACGGGACGATACTATTCTCGGGCACCGGCGACGACTTGACCAAGAACGAGAAGGCCCGCGAGTTCTATCTCGGAAAAGACTTCAAGATGTAGGCCGCGATGAGGCTGCGGCAAGAAACGGTGGTCCTCTTTCTCCTATTGCTGGCGTCCGCCATCTTCGCATGGCGATTCTTCACGCGTTTTGAGCGCGACAACCTGTACTTCCCGGACCGCGCGATGAGCGCGCATCCAGGGACCTACGGGCTCGCCTACGAGGAGCTGCGGCTAATGTCGTCCGGCGGATCGCTCGTTCATGGCTGGTTCATCGGGCTCTCCGAGAGCAGCCCCGTGATCCTGCTCTCCCACGGCAACGCGGGAAATATCAGCCACCGTCTGGAGAAGGCCGTCTTGCTGCGCAAGGCCGGCGCTTCCGTGCTTCTCTACGACTATCAGGGCTACGGGCGCAGCGAAGGGGTCCCGAGCGAGAAGGGCAGCTACGCGGACGCCGCGGCGGCCTACGCATGGCTCATCCGCGAGAAAAAGGTTCCTCCGCATAAAATTTTCTTCTATGGCGAGTCCCTGGGGGCGGGGCCATCGATCGAGCTGGCCGCCAGCCAACCCGCGGCTGGGCTTATCTTAGAAAGCGCCTTTAGCTCCGTGCCGGATATGGCGAAAGTCGTTTTCCCCGGCCTGCCCCTGGAATGGCTCATCCGCTTTCGCTACGACAATCTGGCCAAGATCGGCAAGATCCGCTGCCCGCTGCTCGTGATGCATAGCCCTCAGGATGAGATCGTCCCCTATTCCATGGGGCGTCGCCTCTTCGAAAATGCGCCCCAGCCGAAATCCTTTTTCGACCTTAAGGGCGACCACAACGGCGGGTTCTTGATCAGCGGGGAGGCCTATGTCGAAGCGCTGCGCCGATTCCTGTCAACGATCAACCGCTCGGCGATTAAGTAAATACCTCGAGATGGGCGTGGAGGCGATGGCGGCGGGCCAGTCGGACGGCCGCATCGAACTTCCTTTCGGCCTCGGCCGTTTTGCCGGCGGCGTGCAGGGCCTGCGCGATGGCGTTTAAAGCCAGGACCTCGCCGCGGGTTTCGCCGCCCTTGGAGAAGGCCTCATGAGCCGCCTTAAGGCGGCTCAGGGCGGCCGAGAGTTCCCCTCTCTGCAGATGGATTTTTCCCATTCCCCAGTCGACGTAGGCCAGATCAACCTCGTCTTCGAGGCTCTTATAAAGGAAGTAGGCCTTCCGGTAGAGACGCTCGGCCTCTCGGAGGCGCCCCCCCTGTCGCAGGGCGTTGGCCAGCCCGCAATGGGCATAGGCCTTGCCGAAAAGATCATCGGTATCGTCGAAGACGGCCTTGGCACGGGCGTAGAAGCGCTCGGAATCCTTGAGCCGCCCCAAGATGCGCGCCGTTCCCCCCAAGCCGAATAGGGCGTAGCCGGCGGCCACGGGGTCCTGGATGCGCCGGGCCAGGGAAAGCGATCGCCGAAAAGCGCTCAGCGAATCGCCTAGCCGGCCTTGAAAGCGCAGGGCTCCGCCCATGGCCCAAAGCAGGTACGCCGCCTCATCTAGCCTCCGCCCCTGCCGAGCCCGGCGCAGCAGGGCCGAAAGCTTCTTTACGCTCTGCTCGTACCCGCCGGCCGCCCGCAAGACCATAACACGCTCGAGTTCGAGGGCCTCGCGGGCCCACGGGTGGCGCCGGGCAAGCGGAGCCGCCCGGCCCAACAGCGCGGAGGCCTGCTTCACCTTTCCTAAAGCCCTGAGCCCGGCGGCCGAGCCCAACGCCGCCTCGAGCCAAAGCGAAGAGCCTTTTTCCGATCGCCGGAGTATCCGGGAATAGAGCGTTTCGGCCCGCAGGAAGAAACCCCTCCCACGCAACGCGTCGGCGCGCTCGAGCGTCGATGAGAGCCCGGGAGGCATTTTCGGTACAAGTATAACTTATGCGAAAGCCATGAGGGCGAAGGCTAAAAAAGCTCCGCGGGGTTCGGCGGCAGGGCGGGGTCGAAGGGTGGACGAAGAGTGGCGGGCTTGCGGAGCCACCGGACGAACTCCACCAGAAGGTTCTTGAGCTCCAGGCACATCTCGAGGCCGTTGGCGGAGGCCGCGCGCTCGCGCTCGAGAAGCCAGCGCTCGCGTTGCGGTCCATCGATAGCCCTGCCCGAGCGGAGCTGCTCGGAATACTCCAGCGCCAAAAGCCCCAGCCGCCCGTACTGGCCCAGCTTATCGAGCCAGGGCCCACCTTCCTCCGGCATGCGCCCCCCCAGGCGCTCGCGCGCCAGCGCGGGCAGTCCCGCCAATTCCTCGAATATCCGTCGGAGCCCTTCGCTCGAGCCGTCCTTCTCATAATGCCTCAAGGCCCGCTCGAGCCTCGTCGGAAACGATCGCGGCGACAGGAGGCGCTGCGCCAAGAGCCCAGCGCGCAACAAACTCGGGGGGCGGTAGGGCGGTTTCGCCGGATCCCATTTAGACTCGCTCGAGCTCAAAAAGCCTTCCATTAAGCCGCGGGAGAGCCCCAATGAAATAAACTCCACCCTTCCCCTCCAGTGCCACAGCCGTTCTTCCAGCGGAGCCGGAAGGAAAGACGAGGAATTGATCGCCCCCTGGGCGCGCGAAGCCGCGTTCCCTAACCAGGGAACCCATGGCAGGAGCTCCGGATGAGGCAACGCGGCCCGCACCGCCTCGGACGCCGCCGCGAGGCGCTTGAGGGAGGATTCAAGTGCCTCCCGGGAGCCGGACTTGCTCCCGCAATATTCCCGCACGCGCGCCGCTAACGGCTTCAAATCCCCCTCGGGGCCGCCCTCCAGCCTCGCTCGCAGCAGGTTCAAGAACCGATCCAGGGCAAGATCGGCCGTAATGGCGGCCTTCGCCTCGGCCTTGCGGCGCAGGGCCGAGAAACGCTCGATGCGCGACTCCTCCCGCCGGGCCAGGGCGTCCATCCCCGCTAGGGCGGCTTCGGCCTGGGAAGACAGCTTGCGAACCCAGGGTGACAATTCCATCAGAAGCGCCGGGTCATGAGCCAGGCTCGCGCTCAAGCCGCTCGGCAGCACGACGAGCTTACGCAAATAAGAGCGAAGGGGTTCTTCCTTTTTCTCTTCCCGATAACGGATCAGGAGCTCCTCGAGGCGGCGCGAGCCCTCGGGACCATCGGGATCCAGCCAGGAGCTGGAATTGTTCTCGACGAACAGGCGCAAGGCCTCCGACGGGGAGTCGATCGACTCCCTCCAAGCGCGATCGGGATCATAAGCTCGGGGATCCGCGGCGTAAGCCGCCGCCGTATGCAGCGCAAAACGCGACAACCGCGGCAGGGGCGAGGCGTTGGCGACATAGGCCTCGTGATGCTCGGCCAAGGAAGGGTCCCTGCCCGTCAAGGGTCCAAGGAACAGCCGCCCTGAATCCAGGAGCCGATCCTGAACGGGATAATTATCCCCCAAAGCCAAGGGATGCCCGAGCTCTTTCTTGAAATCCCCGGCCTCGCCGACGCCGATACGCCGGCTAAGGATCTGGCCGCCGGTCCAGCCGATGATATAGCGCGAATCAAGGCGCCGCGCGATATCCCGCCAATAACGCCGCGGCGTGGAGTCTCTCCAATAGAGCGCGGGGACGAAAATCATTCGGAGTCCGGAATGGCGATCGGCCAATCTCGAAATCAACGCGTTGGCGAAATCGACATGATACCCCTTCGGCTCGAGATCGTCGAAAGCCAAGACCAGCTTAGACACCCCCAAGCCGAGCACCGACTCGTATTTGGCGAGCGCTGTCTCGATCTCCGCTGGATCTCCCGAGCGGAGGTCCAAGCCCGGGCTCAGGGCCCAGGCGATATCCACGGAATTCCGGCGGCCCGACTCGACCAATCGTTTCAGCTCGCGCGCCTCGCGCGGCTCCAGCGGCCGCCGCCAGTAACGCCTTTGGGAAGGCTCGTCCTTGGCCGCCAACACGAAGAGGTTCATCCCTCGGCGCGACATCCACTCGACCATCGAACGGCGCTGCTCCCAACTCCAGGGACGCCCATAGAATCCCTCGAGCACCCCGCGCCATTTAAAGCCCGGCTCTTGGGCGGCCGCGGCGGCGGCAACAAAAAGGGGAAGCAGCAGCCCCGAAGCGCGGCTCACCGGGAAAGCAGACGCTCGTAGCCGATCCTTAGAAGCTCTTCGGCGGAAGGGCCGATCGAATTAGTCTCGTTGTAATGGGTACCGGAAGGCTCGGGCGACATGCTGCGGGTGGGGGTCACTTTGAAATCATAAGCCGGAACGATATAGCCGATCTCGTCGTTGGCCAGCCCCACGACCCAGCCGTGCCGGCCGAGCCTCTGGCGCAGGTACGGCCCGCGGGGTGCCTTGGAGACGGCCGGCGGGTTGGGATTGGCTGGGCTCCACAGGGGATGGCCGAAGCGCAGGCTCCCGTCGTAGCCGCCCAGGGCAAGCTCGGGAAACAGCTCGCCGGGGACTCCCAGGATGCGCACGGCGCCGAGACGAATAAGCGAGAGCTCCGTGTCCACGCGCGGACGCAGGCGCTCGGACAGAGGAAAGAAGAGGAAATGCCTCAAGGGCAGCGCATAGATCTTCCAGCGGGCAAGCGGCTTGCCGGAAGCCTCCAAGAGCTTATGGCCGAAGGCGAGGCTCGGCATGAAGAGCAGGTAGCGGGAATTATCCACGGTCAAACGTGCCGTTTCGGAGGAAAACGAAAGCGCGTAAACGGCGACACGCTCGGCCTGGCGCAGGGCGGAGAGCGCCCGCTCCGCCAAGGTTGACCCTATCCTCTCGACATCCGAAAATTGGGTTTTGAGATCGGCCGCGCGGTCCGTATCGGGGATCAGGTGGCCGCCGATCGAGCCGGGGAAAAAGGCGCAGGTGCCGCCGCGCGACTTTTCGATCTTCGCGCATAAGGCGCCCGGATAATCGGCGGACACCTCATCGTTCTTTTCTGTTAACACCACCGGATGGCAGGACCAGCGCAGCAGCGTGGCGATGGTTTTGCCGCTTAAGTCCCGCGCCTCGAGGGCGTTTAGCTCTGGATCCAGCACGATCGGGTCGCGCGAATCTCGGCAAAGCCCGTTGGGGTCGACGTTCGTCCGCGCGGCGAAGAGCTCGGCTTCCCGCATCCTGGAGCTCAGGTCGCGGACCAAGCCCTCGATGCGCCTTTTGAGCCGCTCGTGGTAGCGGCGGTCGACCCCGGAAAGCGCCGGGAAACGGCCCCAGAGCCCCATGGTATCGGGGGTCGAATGGCTATGCGTGGCGGAAATAAACAGGTATTTTCCGCCGCTCTCCCAGCCGAGCCGCCGTCGCAGGTCCAGCACATCCTCGCGGAAGAGCCCGATGCTGTCGACGGAGACCAAGGCAACCGTACGCGCGCCGTCGGATAGCAGCAGCGCGCGCGCGTAGAGCGGGTCATGGACCCCGGAGGCCCGGCGCCCGGAGGCGCCGTAGCCGGCCAGCCAGATCGTTTCCCTTTTTAGATCCGGAGTAATATCCGCCTTGCCGGCGGCGGCGTAGAGCCTAGCCTCCGACGGGAGGGAAAGGGCGAAGGAAATCGAAAGGAGAAGGGCGTTCACGGGTCTAGGAACTCAGGGGGTTTAAGCAAAGCGTTGTTTCCCTTTTGGAAATGCTGGCGCCACCATTCCCGATGCTCCCCCGGCGCGGCGATGGCGACGCGAGCCTCGGGGATCCGCAGCCAGGGGTCCTCGGAGGGCTCGATGGCCCCCGCGACGCCGCCCAGGCGGCGGCCCGAGCTGATCATGATCGCGTCCCAAGGCACCCCCATGGCCGAGGCCAGCGAGCGGGCGAGTTCGGTCTGCGAGATCGAGCCGTGAGCGCTACCGAAACTCTGCCCCGGCTCCGAAGCGATGGGGGGCATTACGAAATAAAGCCGCCGCGTTCCGCGATGGAAGCGCGCGACGGCGCGGGAGACCACGCGCAGCATCGCGGGCAAGGGCAGGGAGGCCTCGCCGCCGATCTGACCGATGGGCCACTGCCGCGCGAGGTCGACGACGAGCATGTCATGGGTCGGCTCGTCGCCTATTTTTTCGGAACGGAAACACGCGGTGGACCCGAGCCCGTCCGAATAACTCTCCTCGAGCGTCTCGTAGAATCCCCGTCCGGCCTTCTCGAACTCCTGGGTCGCGCGCGGGAAATGGCTGCGGCTCGAGACCAGCACCGCTTTCTTGAAGCCCCTCTGGCGGGCGATCCGGGTGCTAAACACCGCGTTCTCCTCGGTATTGGAAGACGAGTTCTCGAGCAGCACGTCCTCGCCGTCGATCCCCATGGCCACGGCGGCCATGCGCATCATCTCGGCCTCGGAGATGTGCCCCGCGGTGTAGCCTCCGGAGACGATGAGCTTCGAGGCACGGCCCTGCCTCACTTCCAAGGCCGCGCGGCAGACCCGCTGCACCAATATCGGATTCGCCCAGCCCTCCGGCGCGCTCCCCGCGCCCAGCACGATCAGCACGTCCGCGTACGGGACGCTCACCCCCTGGGCGAAAAGCGTCGTGGGAAATAAGAACGCCGCGAGTAGATACTTAACGGCTTCGATTCGCATACGCGCAATCCTCCCCTAGAGGGCACCCGCCGCAGAGAGGCTCCGGGCGGCAGAAGTATTTTGCCAGCGCGACCAAAAGGGCATGGAACTCCTGGTAGACACGGACCGAACGGGGCAGACGCTGGGTCAAATAACGCTGGGCCTCGGCGTAACCGGCGGCCTTAAACCAGCCAACCCGGCCTCCGATGCGCAGGGTATAGGCGTCGACGACGAAGGCGGGGCGGCCTCCGGCGTAGAGCAGGATCGAATCGGCCGTTTCCGGGCCTATCCCATGTATTTCGAGCAGTTCCTCGCGCAGCGCGGCGAGGTTTCCGCCCAACCAGCGCCGCAGCCCGGTTCCCTTAGCCAGGGCATGCCGCGCGAAGGCCTTGAGCTTTATCGCTTTCTGCCGGAAATAGCCCGAGCTACGGATCATCCGCCCCAATCGGCCCGGGGGCATGCGTTCGACGGCCCTCAAATCGACGGCGCGGGAGCGCCGCATTCCCTCCAAGGCACGCTCGACGTTCCACCAAGCCGTGTTCTGCGTGAGTATGGCCCCGAAGGCGATCTCCGTCGCCTCGCGCTCCGTGGGATCCAACAGCTTCCCGGGGTGGTATCGGGGACGGTACTCGCCGTCGGGCGTCACCGGCCACCAGCCCTGAGGCCCGAAGGCGCGCAGCAACCTCCGGTAGGCCATTGCCGGTCTAATCATGGCGGGCGAGCCAGCGCCGCAGCTCGGCGAGGGGCAGACAATTGAGCACGTGCTTGGGTTCGAGCCATGCCCTGCGCGCGATCGTCACGGACATCGCCATGTGCTCGTACTCGTAGGTGGAATGTGCGTCGGTATCGAGCGCGAGCGGGATTCCCAGCTCCTTGGCCCGACGCGCGCGGACGTCGTCGATATCCTGCCGGTCCGGCTGCCCGTTGATCTCGATCGCCGTTTCCGCGGAGGCCGCGGCCTTAAAAACCGCCTCCGCGTCGTGCGCGTAGGCGGGTCGGCGGTTGATGAGGCGCCCCGAGAGGTGGCCGAGTATGTCGACGTGCGGGTTGGCCGCCGCCGCGCAGATGCGCCGCGTCATCTCCGGCTCGCTCTGCTTGAAGCGCGAATGCACGGAGCCCACCACGACGTCGATCTCGCGCAGCACCGAATCCGGGTAATCCAGGCTTCCGTCGGCCAGGATGTCGACTTCCATCGAGCGCATCAGTTCGATGCCCCGGACCTTCCGCCGCAGGCGTTCGATCTCGCGGAAGCTGCGCCTCAGCTCGTCTACGCTCAACCCCTTGGCGACGGTAAGCGACCTGGAATGATCCCCCAGCGCCACCCATTCCCAGCCGCGCTCGCGCGCGGCCTCGGCCATCCGCTCGAGGCTGTGGCGCCCGTCGGTCAAAGTCGAGTGGTTGTGGAAATCGCCGCGTATGTCCTTGATCTCGACTAGGCGCGGCAGCCGGCCGGCCGCCGCCGCCTCCAATTCCCCGCGGTTCTCCCTCAATTCCGGCGGGATATACGGCAGGCCCAAAGCCTCATAGACTCCTTCCTCGTGCCGGCCGGCGAGGGGCTTGGCCTGCTTCTTATCCGAGAGTCGGTAGACTCCGTATTCGTTGATCGTCAGGCCGCGCTTGAGCGCCCGCTCCCTGAGGGCCACGTTATGGGCCTTCGAGCCGGTGAAATACTGGAGCGCCGCGCCGAAGGAGCGGGAGGGCACGACGCGCAGGTCGCACTGGATACCGGCGGCGAGCATCACGCTCGCCTTGGTGCCGCCGGCGGCCAGCACCCGGGCCACCGAGGGAAGCTTAGTGAAGGCCGCGATCACGGGCTGGCCGGCGCCGCTTTCGCAAAGGATGTCGATGTCCGCCACCGTCTCCTGGCCCCGCCTCAAGGAACCGGCCGGCTCGACCCTTCCCACCCCTGGCAGCGCCCGCAAGGCCGCGCAGATCGGTTCGGCGGCCTGCCTCGCCTCCCAATGCAAGACACGCCGCGATTTCTTGGCGAACTCGAGGCCCTTGAGTATGTTCTCGAGCATCTTCGGCCCGAAGCCGCGCAATCCCTCAAGGCGGCCCGATTCGATAGCCTCCCGCAAGGCCTGCGTTCCCTCGATGCCCGCCTCCTCGAAGAGAAAGCGCGCGCGCTTGGGGCCCAGACCGGGGAGGCGCGTCATCTCCTGCAGGCCGGCCGGAAAGCGCTTGCGCGAGCGCCGCAGCTCGGCGAAGCTCCCGCAGCGGGCGATCTCGCGCAGGTGGGCCGCGATGCTCTTGCCCACTCCGGGGATCTCCAGAAGCTCCTTCGGGGAAAGCGCGCACACCGATTGCGGCAAGGTCGCGACGCTTTGGGCGGCGCGGTAATAGGAGCGGATGCGGAACGGGTTGGCCCCCTCCAGCTCCAGGAGCAGGGCCATCTCGGAGAGAAGCGCCGCTACCTCAGCGTTGCTGGCCATCGGCGAGCACCTTCTCGATCTTCTTGATTAAGCGCTCGTTGTCGTAGGGCTTGGTGACGTAATCGTTGGCGCCAGCGGCGAAGGCCGTTTCCACGTCCCCCATGCGGCCGAGGGCGGTCAGGGCGATGATCTTGATCGCGGAGGTCTTCGCTTCGGACTTGAGTATGCGGCAGACGTCGATGCCGCCCAGCACGGGCAGCAGCAGGTCGAGGAGGATGATCTCGGGCATCTCGCGGCGGGCCGTCTCGATCGCCGATTGGCCGTCGGCGGCGAAAAAGACCCGGTAGCCCTTGACCTTGAGCAGCGCCTGGAGGCTTTCGGCGAGCATGGCGTCGTCTTCGACTACCAGCACCTTCCTCATCGGTCAAACTCTAGCAAATTCGCCGCCAGCGTCACTTAGCCGGCAGGCATACCTCCACAAGGGTGCGGCCATCGGCCTCGATCGAAAGCGACATGCTGCCCCCGTGCATCTCAACGATGGCGCGCCCGAGGCCCAGCCCCACGCCCACGCTCGCTAAGACCTGCGAGTTCCCGGAGACCGGGTAGAACAGCTCGAGGGAACGCTCGGCCTGCCCCGGCGCCGGCGGCATCGACGCGAAACCCACCGTCACGCGCAGCGCCCCGTCCTGAGCGCGCGCCTTAAGCGAAAGCGCTCCCTGTCGGCGGAACTTGCGCGCATGAGCCAGCACGGCCAAGAACACCCGGAATATCCGCTCCTGATCGGCGCTAACGCGCGGCAGGCGCTCCGGAACGTCCACGTCTAGAGGGACGTCGTCACGCGAGACGCCGATGCGGGTGGCCTCCAGCGCCTCGCGGAGCAGCTGCGCGAGGTCGACCTCCTCCTTGCGCAAATGGAGGTCGCGGTGGAACTCGAGATGTAGGAAATCGCGGAGGTCGCCGACCAGGCTGTTTAAGCGCTGCACCTGGCCCCGCATCATCCTCATCCATTCCTCCTGGTCCTTCGGCATCGGGCCGAATACGCCCGAGAGAAAATTAAGGACCGTCATGTTGAGGCCCGTGATCGGCGTATTGAGCTCGTGCGCCACGAAGGAAAGCATCCGGCCACGCAACCGGCCCCGGCGCATGAGGAAGCAAGCGCATATCGAGGCCCCAGCGGCCGCCCCGGCCACGAACAGGAAAAATGCACTCATACGGCGAACGCGGAGCGCCGATGCCTTTGCGCCAGTAAAAGGTAGGATTTCTCGCTCGCGCGCAGCGAGGCGAGCTCGCGGGGGCGCAAGCGCCGGAGCACCTTGGCCGGCGAGCCGATCACCAGGCTCTCGGGCGGAATTTTCATCCCCGCCAGGACCAGCGCCCCGGCCCCCACGAGGCAGCGGGGTCCGACCTCGGCCTCCATCACCACCGCGCCCATACCGATGAGGCAGCCGTCACCCACGCGGCAGCCGTGCAGGACGACCCGATGCCCCACCGTCACCCCCTTACCGACGACGGTGGGCCGCCCCTCGCGGCAATGGATGACGGAGAGATCCTGGATGTTGCTGGCCTCGCCGATCTCGATACGGTCGACGTCGGCGCGCAGCACGCAGCCGGGCCAGATCGAGGCGCGCGCGCCGACCCTAGCCGCACCGATGATCTCGGCGGACTCGTGGATGAAGGCGCTCGGGTGGATGCGGGGCGCCTTGCGGCCGAAACGGCGGATCAACAGCGCCTCCGCTGGCGCTGGAGATGGCGCGCCTCGAGCTCCAGTTCCGCCGGCAGGCTTTCCTGCGCCGTCTGTTCGATTAAGGCGGGCTCGGAGACCTTGAGCCCCCAGAGCAGAAAAACGCTGGAGAGGCCCGGCAGCACGTGGTAGGCCACGCGGTAGAGCAGAACCGCGACCATCGCGTCGTTCCAGTCGCTGCCCAGCCGCTCGAAGACGGCGGCCATCGAGCCCTCCATCGCCCCCAAGCCGCCGGGCAACAGTGGCACGAGCATCGCCGCCTGGCCGACGGCGAAGCCCGTGACGCAGTGGGCCACGGACAGCTCGTCTCCGACGGCGCGGAAGGCGAAATAGAGCACCATCATCGTGAAGGCCCAGTCGAGGCAGGTGTAGACGATCGCCATCGTCAGGCGGCCGCGCGCGCCATGAATCTTGGCCAGGCCCTCCGTGAGCTGTATCTCAAAATCGACGAAGTCTTCCTTGGGGATCTCCTTCTTCGAGA
This sequence comes from Elusimicrobiota bacterium, assembly GCA_041694815.1. Classification (GTDB taxonomy): domain Bacteria; phylum Elusimicrobiota; class Elusimicrobia; order UBA1565; family JACRDR01; genus JBGFSC01. The sequence goes on from JBGFSC010000010.1 coordinate 40,485, forward strand.
AATAGAAAGAAACCCGGTTGATCCAGTGGAATATCTTGCGGAACAGCCGGCTGCGCCATTCGTGGTCGAAGAGGAAAATCAAGAAGGGGAGCGTGGCGGCGCCGAGCAGCAGCAGCCCGACGACGCCCTCCAAGAGCTGCAGCCGCGCGCCCTTCATCCCGAGAAGCAAATAGACTAAGCCCTCGAGGATGATGACGCCGAGAACCGCGTACATGAGCGCCGTACTGACGACGGAGGCGGTGACGGTGACCGCGTAGGGCACGTTGCGCTTGCGCAGCAAATGGGCCTTGAGCGCGAAGCCGCTGGCACCCAGCGAAGAGACGAAATAATTGGCGGTAGTCGAGACGAAGGCGATCCCTTGCACCTCCGGGAACGGAAGCCGGTAGCCCAACAGCCCCAGGACCTCCCCCAGGGCCAGGCCGATCATGGCGTAGCTGATAACGGCGGAGGCGATGGCGAGAGAAACAAAGCGCCAATCGAGGTCGCCGGCAACGCGCAAGAGGGGGCGGACATGACCGACGAGCAGCCAACCGAATATGGCCGCGGACACCAATACGCCCAGCAGGATAAACTTCGCTTTCGCCATGCACCCGCCGGCCTTGTCACCCCGACGGAAATCTAGTATCCTAATTTTTAGCCTCGACTGTCTACATTATCCCTCCCGCTGGCGAGTTATAACGAATACCCGTGAACCCGCAATCCGATTTCCTGGTATTAGGCAGCGGCATCGCCGGGCTGCTGGCCGCCCATAAGCTGGCGGCGCTGGGCACCGTGTACATCGTCACCAAAAAGAAAGCCGCCGAATCCAACACTAATTACGCCCAGGGTGGGATCGCCGCCGTCGTCAGCCGCAGCGACTCCTTCGAAAACCACGTGCAGGACACGCTGCAGGCCGGAGCCGGGCTCTGCCATGAGAGGATCGTGCGCCTGACCGTCCAGGAAGGCCCCGCGCGCATACGGGAGCTCATCGAGCTGGGCGTGCGGTTCACCGAGAAGAACGAGGACCTGGACCTGGGGCTAGAGGGAGGGCATTCGCGGCGGCGCATCCTGCACGCCGGGGATCTCACGGGACGCGAGATCGAGCGGGCCCTGCTGGAAAACTGCCGGAACAACCGGCGCATCCGTTTCTTCGAGAACCATACCGCCGTCGACTTGATCCTCGAGCGGCACCCGGCGGAGCAGCCCCCCGAGCACAATCGGGTGCTGGGCGCCTACGTCTTGGACAACGCCTCCCGTCAGGTCCTCGCCTTCAGCGCCAAGGCCACCCTTCTCGCGACGGGAGGGGCCGGCAAGGTCTATCTCTATACCACCAATCCGGACATCGCCACGGGCGATGGCATGGCCATGGCCTACCGGGCGGGCGCCACGCTGGCCAATCTCGAGTTCGTACAATTCCACCCAACCTGCCTCTACCATCCGAACGCCAAATCCTTCCTGCTCTCGGAGGCCCTTCGCGGCGAGGGGGGCGTGCTGCGCCTTAAGGATGGAACGCGCTTCATGGACGGGGTTCATCCCTTGCGCGAGCTGGCCCCGCGCGACATCGTCGCCCGAGCCATCGACGCCGAACTCAAGAGGAGCGGAGACGACTGCGTCTATCTTGACATGACCGGCAAGCGCCCCTCCTTCCTGCGGCGGCGTTTCCCCAACCTATACGAATCCGTGCGGCGCTTCGGCATCGATATGGCCAAGGACCCCATCCCCGCGGTCCCAGCGGCCCATTACTTTTGCGGAGGCGTCGTCGTCGACGAACGCGCCGCCAGCGAGATTCCCGGCCTCTACGCGATCGGCGAGGTGGCCCACACCGGGCTGCACGGGGCTAACCGCCTGGCGTCCAACTCACTCTTGGAGGGCTGCGTGTTCGCCCACCGCGCCTTCGAGGCCATCCGCGACGGCTGGGCCGAGCAGCGACGCCGGCAGCCGCCGCTCCCTCCGCGGTGGAATCCCGGAAAGGCGGTATCCTCCGACGAGGCCGTCGTCATCTCCCAGAATTGGGAGGAAATCCGCCGTCTGATGTGGAACTACGTGGGAATCGTGCGCAGCACGCGGCGCTTAGAGCGCGCCCAACAGCGCATCCAGCTCTTCTCGCAGGAGATCTCCCGATATTATTGGGACTTCCTGCTCACCCCCGACTTGATCGAGCTGCGCAACATCTCTCTCCTCGCCGAACTCCTCATCGCCTGCGCCTGCCTACGGCGCGAAAGCCGAGGCCTCCACTTCAATCTCGATACCCCCAGACCCTCGGCGCGAGCGCCCATCGATACGCGCATCAACCGCTATAGGGCGGCCGAGGCCGCTCTCGCGCGCTGACCATGGACAAGATCAAGATCGTCGGCGCCCGCCAACACAATCTCAAGAACGTCAGCTTGGAAATCCCGAGGGAAAAGCTGGTCGTGATCACGGGCCTGTCCGGGTCGGGAAAATCCAGCCTCGCCTTCGACACGATCTATGCCGAGGGGCAAAGGCGCTACGTCGAAAGCCTTTCCGCCTACGCGAGGCAGTTCCTCGAGCTGATGGAAAAGCCAGACGTCGACTTAATCGAGGGGCTTTCCCCCGCCATCTCCATCGAACAGCGCAACCCCTCTCGAAACCCGCGCTCGACGGTCGCGACCGTCACCGAGCTCTACGATTACCTGAGGCTGCTGTTTGCGCGCATCGGCGTTCCCCACTGCCCGAAATGCGGCAAGCTCATTAAGCCCCAGTCGGCCCAATCGATACTCAAGGACGTGCTGGAGACCTATAGGGCCCGCCCGGTCACCCTCTATTCCCCCCTCGTCCGCGGACGGCAGGGGAGCTACGAGGAGCTCTTCGGGAGGCTGCGCCGCTCGGGCTACGTCACGGTACGCGTCGACGGCAAGAGCTACGACCTGGGCGAGCCTCCCAAGCTCAAGCGCTACCACAAGCATACCATCGAGCTCCAAGTGGACCGACTCCGCGTCTGCTCAGAGGAGGAGCGGCGCCTGGCGGAGTCGATCGAGACCGCGCTCAAGGAATCGCGGGGACTGCTACTCGTGGAGGCCGCCGGCAACGGGCATCCGGCGCGGGAGGCGTTGTTCTCGGAGCACCACGCCTGCGCGGACTGCGGCGTCCGCCTCCCCGAGCTAGAACCTCGCCTCTTTTCCTTTAATTCCCCCTACGGGGCCTGCCCCGCCTGCGACGGACTCGGAGTCAAGACGGAGGTGGGCGAGGACCTGGTCGTCCCGGATCCGGAGCTGAGCATCGCCGAAGGCGCCATCGCGGCCTGGTCCGACCCCGTGACCACGAGGACCAATCGCTGGAAGCGCTCCTGGGCCGGATACTACGACGAGATCATCGCGCAGGTGTGCCGCCAGCACCGGATCCCGATGGACGTGGCCTGGAAGAACCTACCGGCGAAATCGCGCCATATCCTGCTCTACGGCGGCGGGACGGTACGGGTGCATTGGGCCAAGAACGCCTCGGATTTCGAGGGAGTGGCCCGCAACCTCGAGCGGCGGCGGCAGGAGACGGAGTCCGAGTTCGTCAAGGAGGAGATCGCCAACCGTTTCATGCGCGAGACCCGTTGCCCGACCTGCCGCGGGGCGCGGCTCAAGGAAGAGGCCCTTTTCGTCAAAATCGAGGGGCGCTCGATCGTGGATGTCACGCGCCTGTCCGTCGCGAAGGCCTCGGAATTCTTCAAGGCGCTCAAGCTCTCCGACAAGGAGCGTTTCATCGGCAAGCCGGTGCTCAAGGAGATCAACGCGCGGCTCGACTTCCTGCTTAACGTGGGCCTCGACTACCTCACCCTCGACCGCCGCTCGGAGACGCTGGCCGGCGGCGAGGCCCAACGCATCCACCTCGCCACGCAGATAGGCTCGGGGCTCACCGGCGTGCTCTACGTGCTCGACGAACCCACGATTGGGCTCCACCCGCGCGACAACACGCGGCTGTTGACGACGCTCAAGCGCTTGCGCGACCTGGGCAATACCCTTCTCGTCGTCGAGCACGATGAGGAAACCATCCGCGAGGCCGATTGGATCGTCGATATCGGCCCTGGCGCCGGCCTCCATGGCGGCCGCGTCGTCGCCAGCGGCCCGCTCCCCGAGATCCTCGCCGCCAAGGAGTCGCTCACGGGCCGCTACCTTAAGGGCGAAATCGGGATCCCTCCCGCCGCGCGACACGCCGAGCCTCCCAAGGGAGCGCTCAAGATACTCGGGGCCAGGCAATTCAACCTGAAGGATATCGACGTAGAGATTCCCCTCGGACGGTTCGTCGCCGTCACCGGCGTCTCGGGATCGGGCAAATCCACCCTGGTCCACGAGGTGCTCTATAAATCCTTGGCCAAGTCGCTCTACCACGCCAAGGAACCACCGGGCGATCATCGCGGCATCGAGGGCCTGGGCCATATCGATAAGGCGGTGGTCGTCGATCAGTCGCCCATCGGGCGCACGCCGCGTTCCAATCCCGCCACCTACACGGGACTCTTTAGCCCGATTCGGGACCTCTTCGCGCAGCTGCCGGAATCCAAGAAGCGGGGGTACAAGCCCGGCCGATTCTCCTTCAACGTGAAGGGGGGCCGCTGCGAGCACTGCACCGGGGAGGGCACCCTCCGGATCCAGATGCAATTTCTTCCGGACGTCTTCGTCAAATGCGAGCAGTGCCATGGCGCCCGCTTCAATGAAGAAACCCTCCAGGTGCGCTACAAGGGCAGAAGCATCTCCGAGGTGCTCGAGCTGAGCGTCGAGGAGGCCCTTGGCTTCTTCTCGGCCATGCCGGCCATCTCCCGCATCCTGCAGACGCTCTCGGACGTGGGGCTGGGATACGTGTCTCTCGGCCAGGCCGCGACCACCCTTTCCGGCGGCGAGGCGCAGCGCGTGAAGCTGGCCACGGAGCTCTCCCGGCGAGCCACCGGGCGGACCCTCTACATACTCGACGAGCCGACGACCGGACTGCATTTCGCGGACGTGGCGAAGCTCCTTTCGGTGCTCCAGCGCTTAGTCGCCACCGGCAATACGGTGCTCGTCATCGAGCACAACCTCGACGTGATCAAGAGCGCCGACTGGATCATAGACCTCGGCCCGGAGGGCGGCGATGGAGGCGGCAGCGTCGTCGCGGCCGGGACGCCGCGCCAAGTGGCCCAGCACCCCCGTTCCCATACGGGACGTTATCTCCGCGAGGCGCTCGATAAATGAAAGGGTTTACTTTCGTCGAGTTGGTGATCGTGGTCTTCCTGCTCGCGCTCCTGGCCGCCTTCTCCCTGCAGGGCTACGGGAAGATGTTCGAGAGCAGCAACGCCGAGAAGGCCCGGGAGCTTACTCGGCTCGTCGCTAACTCGAACCGTAACTACGCGCTCAGCCGGGAAGGCATGCCCTTCTTGGCCGGATCACTCAACGGCTGCGACCCGACCCAGCGCTGCGAGAATTCTCTCGACGCCTGCAGGCTCCTGACCTGCGGCTACCTGGCCGCGGAGGATTGGACCGGCACCCGATACGATTATTATGCCCTCAATGGCCCGATGACTCTCTGCGGGCTCTCGGGGACGCCTGTCTCCGACCCAAGCGCCGCGCCACTTTTTGAAGGCCCCTCGGGAAGATTCTACATCGCCTGCGCCAAGCGCCGTTCGGACGCCGGCTCGCCGTACGTGAACTGGGGGTATACCGTGAATCTCAATGGAGGGATCCAGGCCTGGCCCGCATCCGACCCCCCGCCCCTCAAGCAGGAATAAGGCTCATCTGACGCCGCTGGCGAGCCAGCGTCGCCAGGCCTTCTCCAAGTCCGCCAGCCCCTTGAACCCGTACGCCTCGGCGAGGGCCCTGGAGGGCGGCGCGCCGTCGCGCAGCTTCCCGCATAGGTTGAAAAATTGCATACGGGAATGGCCCTTATACAGGAAATAGCTCAAGGCGTAGGCCTGGACATACCAAAGCGCCGCCTGCCTCTTGTCGGTGATAAGCTCGGGCTTGAGCGCCGCCAATTCTTCCACTCTCCAGATCGCCTCCGGGTGCCTCCGAAGAAATTCGAGATGTTTGGACCATTCGGATTCCTCCGAAAAGCGGGCGGATTCCGTCTCCTCCATCATCGCCAGCCCTTCGTTGAGCCAGGCGGGCGGCGGGCCCCGGCCTGGAGCCTCCCCCCAATAGGCCTCGAAGAGGAGATGGGTCAATTCATGGCCCGCCACCTCCAGCAGCTTCTTGCGGTCGGCCTGCTCGTAGGTCGCCACCGCCTGCTCGCGCTGCGAGGCGATGCCGTTAGACCATTCGGGAGGATCGAAACGCCCCCGCAGATAGGAGTCCCGGTCCGCATAAAGGAAAAAGCGGATGCGGCGCCGTGGCATCCAGGGCGAAAAATCCATCCGGAGCCGATGGTGGATACGCTCGAGCTGCAGCACGAAGCCGGACGGCAAGAAGCGTGCCTCGTGGAACACCTCGAAGTGTGGAGAGAGTGTCTTTCGGCGCGGCTCGGCGGCCTCTGCCCCCAGCAGGGAAGCGACAAGAAGCCAGGCGGCCGCCAAGCGTTAGTTGACCTTTAGATAGTTGACCGTCTTGACCTTCTCGTCTGGATCGTAGCTGACTTCCACCTGGGTATTGTTTCCGGCGGCGAGTTTTTCTCCGGGCCAAGCAACGATTTCCCATAGGGCTAAGGTCACGATGTCAGCCGCGATATGCAAGAAGGCGCGACCAAACTTGTACCCCCCGGAGACTCCTTTATCGAAGGCGAAGGTATCGATCTTCGTCCCACCGGCTTCCTTGCTGTAGGCGGGTTGACCGAACTCGGACACCAGCATCCCACGGGAAGCACCGGCGGTCAAAATGGATAGATTTTTCTTGGGTGGGCGTGACAGCACAGTGCTCGCCGAACAGCCCGACAGGACCCAGACGACCAATAACAAAGCGCGCGACGGAACGTTCATGATGCCTCCTTATTCGAAAACCTACCCCACGGTTCATCCTACCTTATCCGTAAAATTTTCGTCAAGCGAACAGAACACGTTCATTCCATTCGTTACCACTTCGTCGTTGACAGGCTTTCCGCGGATTGTGTGTAATGCTGCGATTGATGCCGCTATCTTTGCGCAAAGGAGTCGTCGATGAAAAAGTCATTCACCACGCTGGCGCTGATGTCGGCCTTCGCTGTCACCGGCTGCTACGGGCCGTTCAACCTCACGCGAAAGCTGCACGATTGGAACGGGAAGGTGGGAGATCGGAGTACCCAAGGTAAATGGGTCAACGAGGCCGTATTTCTGGGCCTCAATATCCTGCCGGTTTACACCTTCGCCCTGCTCGGCGACGCGATTGTCTTCAACTCGATCGAATTTTGGACAGGCAACAATCCGGTCAAGCTGAGTCGGCGCGTATCCAACGGAGACGCCTCGGCGGTTATCAGCTACGCGCCGGACGCACGGCGCCTGCGCGTCGATAGTTTCGAAAAGGGCCGACCCACCTCGACCGTGGTCCTTGAACCCGGCGACCAAGGCATGGTCGCCCGAGGCGCCGACGGCCGCCTCTTAGCCTCGGCCGCGACCGAGGGAGCAAGCGTGGTACTGCGGGACGCCGCTGGCAAGGAAATCGGCCGAAAGTAGTGCAGCCTCTTCGCCCAGGGCTTAACCCGCCCTCCTATTCCGACTTCGATGGGAGGGCGGGTTCATACCAGGCCCGCCACCCTATGGCCCGCGGCGCCGCCGTCGCCGCGTAGCCGCCCCACATGCCTTCAAGCCTCGCATGGTCGAGCAAGCGCGCGGCGACCCGGCGCGTGGTTTGAGGCAGGAAAGCGAGGCTACCTGCGCCGATGAGGCTGTTTCAGAAGATCGTGCTTGCCCTCGGCCTGCTGGGCTTGGCCGCGCTGCTCTGGAGCATGGACAAGGGCCAGATCGGCCGCCTCCTTTACCGGGTCCGGTGGGGACTGCTGCTCATCGTCGCCCAGGAAATCGTCGCCCACACCATCAACGCCTTCGCCTGGCGTCTGGCCTTCGTGCCGCAAGAGGCGGCCGCCTTCCCATTCCGGGAACTCCTGCGTCTTCGCGTCATCGGCGACGCCATCAATTATTTGGTCCCCGGAGCCACGATCCCCGGCGAGATACTGCGGGCCTCGCTACTCAATCGCTCGCATGGGAGGAGGAGCCGCGCGGGCTCGGTGCTTGTGGCCAAATGCACGCAATCGTTGGCCCACTGTCTCTTCATGGTCACAGGACTGCTCATGCTCGCCCACGGCTATTCGACCGCCGCCCCATACGCTCCTTTTCTGTACGCGGCCGCCACCGTGCTGCTCCTGGTCCTGGCCGCCGCAGGGCTGCTGGCCTGGCGCAGCAAGGGAGGCCAATCGATCCCTCAGGACGGCCCGGTGACCTTTCCCGTGATGCTGGGGTGGCTCAAGGATTATGCGCTCCGCTACCCTGGCCGGGTGCTCGGCTCCACCGCGACCTTCATGCTGGCCTTCGCGTGGGGCGCCTTCGAGGCGTTCTGGATTTGCCGCTTCCTGGGATCGCCCATTTCCGCCACGACGGCCCTGACCCTCGAGACCCTCTCCTTGGCGGTCGACGGCTTCCTGTTCATGGTCCCGGCCAAGATGGGTACGCAGGAAGGAGGAAAAACCGCGATCTTTGTGCTGCTAGGCCTTCCCGCCGAGCAAGGCTTCGCCTTCGGCGTCGTGCGGCACACGCGGGAGCTGCTGTGGGCCGGCGGCGGACTCTTGCTCTACTGGCGCCACCGATCCGGCGTCCGCTAAGGTGATGCCGCTGGCGGAGATCGCCTCGCGCACGCGGGGGCTCAGCAGCGTCCGCAATTCCGCGCGGCTCTGATGGCTTTCGGTGGGGGACTCGCCCGCTTCGCTATCCGGGTCGGCGCTCGGGTGGAAATAGATTTCCGTGTCTCCCGGGGGCAGGCCCTCCAGGAGCCGCAGCAAGTACTCCTCGCTCATGAGCCCCGAGCGTAGCAGGCCATAGGTCCTATCCAGCACGTGTACGCGCGGGTCGGCGTGGCGCATCATGAGGTAGCGCCTTAAAAGTTGAAACGTCACTGCCTCGCCCAGCTGCTTGAACGGCGACAGCCGGAAGGAAAGGCTCGCCGCCAGCTCTCCGCCCGGAAGGCGCAGGCGCGTGAAGCCATACTCGCGGCAAAGGCGCGCGAGCAATGGATAGATCACCGGATGCACGTGAAGGTTGACGTGGCCGTCGACATGCCCCGGGGACAGGCCGAGGGAGAGGAAGCGCTCAAATTGGGCTCGGAGCTCGGCCTCGATCGTCACCCGAAGGGAGCGGTCGAAAAAGTAGCGCATCCCGCAACGGACGGGGTCCGTCGGGAAGCGTCCGTCGGCGTCCAGCCACCCCCCCCAGCGCACGCGGCCGAGGGCCGAGAGCCCGTTGCATAGGACGGCATGGAGGCCCACCCCCAGGCCCGGAAACTGAGAGCGAGCGCGCCGGGCGGCGTCGGCGGCGGCGGGCTCATTGACCATGAGGCTGGCGAAGCGCAATATCCCGTTTTGATACGCCTCGAAAACCGCGTCGTTGACCGCCGCCGACTCACCGAAATCATCAGCCGTGATGAAAAGACGCCGGCTCATTGGCATTGCGCGAGGGTCATGGTCGCTGGGCACGCGTCCCCAGGACCTTTCGGGATGCATACGCAGGTTTTGCAAGTGCCTGGATTAGAAAGGTCGTCGATGGCATAGACTCGAACCGGCACATCTGACATTCCGGTAAACGGCAATCCCGCCAACGTGCACGTGCACCCGCACGAACCCGACGCCGGTTGGCAAAGCATATCGGGTGTATTTTGACAAATTCCATACTGATTCCATAGGCCCCAGGCGCGGTGCATGACCGCCTGACCCTGTAAAGGAGCCGCGACGGCCCCCGCGTAACGCTCGCCGAGGCTAATCCGCTGCATCACCATCGACAGCACCGCAGAGGCTACGGTGAGGAGTACCAGCCCGAAGACGAGCACCTGCACCAACGCCGCTCCGCGCCTTGCCACGTTCATGGGTACGGAGCGCTCCGGCTCATGGAGAGGGTGACGGCGGTGTTGACGGTGACGGCGGCCGTCCCCGTACCGACCATGTAATGCAGCTCGACGACATTATTGACATTCGCCGGCCGGATGAAATAATGAGGATAGGCGGGATCCTTCGAGACATGACGGGCTAGGATCAGGGCGTTGGGAGCCGTCGCGTCGCAGGTGTAGGTGGGAGGGCAGGCGGCGCCCATTCCATCCTGCCACGTCATGTAAAGATCGCCCGCAATGACGCAATATTGGTACGTATGGATGGGAGGGCCCGCCGGGCCCCGATCGATGCGGGGATCGGTGGGGTTCAAGCCCGAAGAATCGTAGTTCGAACAGCCCCGAAGCATGTCTGCTCCGACCGGGGCAGAACCCGCGCAATTGCCGTTAGGGCAGGGCCAGGCCGGGATACTCAAGGAGGTCGTGCGCGCGAGATCCCTCGCGATGGCTGTCGCGCTCATGATGGCGCCGTCATGGATCACGTCCTTTTGGAAGCTCTGGTTCTGCAGGCGAAACACGGCGGTATAGATAGCCGCCAGTCCCATCAGCACCATCGCCGACAAAAGGACGGCGACGAGCAGCTCGACAAGAGTGAATCCCCTCATGGCTCGTCCCAATCGACGCGAACGTTCACGGTCGGCCGGAAGTTCGGGTCGCCGGGCGGAAAATCGGCGGTGACCGTATAGATCATGCGCATGTTGTATGGGGGCAGACGCAATGGGGCCGGAAGGAAAGAGCTCACGTCGTGCGGCACGCAGCCGGGGTCCAAGGCGTAGCGCGGGTAGCAGCTGTCCTGCATGGAGCCGTCCCGGAAACCCCAGTCGCCGCCGGGCGCGTAAGAAGCGGTCGCGGCCGTAGGATCGGCGCTAATGTAATTTTTGAGTCTTTCCAGGACGCGTTTGGCGGCGTTGGCGGCGGCAATCTTGCGTTCGGCCTTGCCCCCGAGGCGTTTGCTGGTCAAGGTCACGCTAAAAACGGAAAGGGTGACCATCGCGACGAGCAGGATGGCCACGAGCACCTCGACGAGGGTCGTGCCCCGGGGACCCATTTCAATAAACCGGCTCGGGCGGGGCCAGGCAGTCGGAGCAGCCTGGCACGCTCGCGTACACTTTACCGTTCCTGTTGACCGCGTAGCCCCATTCGGATGAGAAAGCGGGCCCTCCGGCGTTTCTACGGGCGCAGGCGACAAAGAGATCCGACACCGGAAAGCTCAACCCGCAAGCGCTAGCGCTTACCCCGATCGGAGCGAGCGCCTGGAAAGAATAATATTTATGGCCGAAGTCCTGCTTGGCCAGGAGATTGCAGGCCACCAGATCGCAGCCCGGGGGCGAGGGGCTGGCCGCGCCGACGCAGGTGGCGGAATTGCAGTTGTTATCGATCGGGCCCTGCGTGAAGCGGTTATAATCGACCGCGTACATCCGGTTGGTCGTCGCAATCATCTGTAGCATGGATAAAGCATCGTCGGCGCGGGAATTTTCCACCGAACGGTTGTAGAGGGGGATAGCCACCGCCGCGATGATGGCCAGGAGCAGAACCACCACCATCATCTCCACGAGCGTAAATCCGTTTTTAGCTTGCATCAGCTGCACTTTTTGAAGTTTAACAGGCGCCGGTACGGCTGTCAAGAACACGAAGCAAAGGGACGGGGCCCCACGGCGACAGGACCCGGACCCTCACCTTTAATCGTTAATGATCGTGGGCGTGATGAAGATGACGAGATCGGTGTTTTTCCGCTCGACCTGGGTGCTGGTGAAAAACCAGCCGAGTATCGGGATGTATCCCAATAAAGGCACCTTGCGTACGCTCTTGATCTCCTTCGACTGCAAGAGCCCCCCCAGCACGATGGTTTGCCCGTTCTTGAGCCGGAGCAAGGTAGAGGCCTTGCGTTCGATCGGGTCCTTGACACCCTTGATGAGGTTAGAGCCGGTCACGTCGGTAAAGGAGGGCTCCACCAGCAGCGTGACATAGCCCTCCTTGTTGACCTGCGGCGTGACGTTCAACACGAGGCCGGTCTCGATGCGCTCGACCTGTATCGTCGACACCTGGCTGGTGCCCGTCAAGCCGGTCGTCGTGACCTGCGATACGGCCTCCCGGGTAGTAATCTCGATGGTGGCGCGCTTATTGTTGAGCGTGAGCACCTTGGGCTTGCCCAGGAAACGACCCTCCCCCCTCACGATGATCGCCCGCAATAGCACCGTGAGCTGTTCCAAGCTCAGTTTCGCCGGCGTCAGCACGCCGATGCCGCTGGTGCCCGCCGCGCTCGAGCCGCTGCCCAAGCGGTCCAACGGATGGGTATGGCCCAGATTCTTGGGAAGATTGAGCGGGAAGCTGGTGGTGCGCGCCCCGCCTGTAAATTGCGCCAGCTCGCCGGCGGATCCGCCCCATTCCACCCCCAACTGCTGCATGCGGCTGGAATCGATCTCCACGATCTGCGCTTCGATCATTACCTGAGGGACCTTTTTATCTAGCTCCGCGATGATTTGTTCGACCTGCGGGAAAACCTCGGGGATGTCGGTCACGATCAAGGCGTTGCTGCGCGGCTCCAGCGTCACCGAGCCGTGGGGAGTGAGGATGCCGTTGAGCACGTTGAGGATGGCGATGGGGCCGTCAGTCTTGCTGGCACTCCCGTAGGTGCCGACGCCGCCCCCCTTGCCCCCGCTGATCGTTCCGCCCGGGATCTGCCCGCCGGACAAGGCGCTTCCCGGCATGGCGAAGCCTCCCATGCCGCCCATGCCCATTCCCATCCCCATCCCCATGCCCATGCCTGCCTCCGGACCGGCCGTTTCCAGAGGGACCAGCGGGATGTAGTTGAGCGTATAAATCCGCGTAATGCGGTTGGGACCCTTTTCCGAGCTTTTGCGGATCACGAAGGTATTGCTGCGGCCCAGCTGATGGTAGGTCATGCCCTTGACCTCCAAGAGGATCTGCAGCGCTTCCCGCACGGTCACGTTTTGCAAGGAAGCCGTGACCTTCACCGCCGAGAGGCCCTCGGTGATGATGAAATTGAGCTTCGACTGCGCGGCGATCGAATCCAGGAATACGGCCAAGGGCGTCTCGCGGACGCGGACCGTCACGCGCGTCTCAAGGGGCGGGGTGGGCGGCGCCGCGGGCGCTTCCGCCGGGGCGATCTGCACTCCTTGCGCCCGCTGGATCGAGGGAGCCGAAGGAACGTCCAAGGGGCGCCCTGCCGGGGCCTCACCCTGCACTTGGGACTGGAACTCCGGATTGGGTTCCGGCTCGGCTCGCTGCCTCTGGGCCCACGCGGTCGAAAGAGGAGTCCCCAACACGTGGAGGGCCCAAAGCGCGGCCGCCGGCAGGGCCGCCTTGCGAATCTTGTAACACTTGGATGTCTTCATCGCGCTCCTCCGAGATTCATTTCAATCGCTTGGCGAAGGTCTTACCCTTAAATTTGAAAATCACCGTATTCTGCAGTATCTTCTCGACCCTCACCCCGTTGCTAAGGCTCTGCCCCTCCCTCAACACCTGGTCATTGACGATGGCCAGCCGGGCGCTTTGGGTCAGCGTGATCCCCTGGAGCCTAACCTTTTTCTCTATGGCCGGAGCCTGGACCTCGCCCGCCAGGCCGAGCTTGCTCCTCAATTCATTGGTGCGCGCGAGTTTGGATTCCTGCGGGGAAAGGGTGGGGTCGCGGCGAAACGGCGGGGCCTTCGCCGCTTCCGGGGGCGGCGGTGCCGGAGGAGCGGAGACTGCCGGTGCCCTCGGCGCCTCCTCCTGCCGGGCCAAGGCAACCGTCGAAGAGACTGTCAGTACGGGCGCGGACATGGGGTTGGGCAGTTTCGCCGCCATGGCCACTTCGCCGAACACGGGTCCGCCGGATGGTTTTCGCGCCGCCTCCTTGGGGCGGGAGTCCAACGCGTTCCACCAATTCCAAAACATCACGGCCGGAACGAGTAAGGCGAGGGCCAGCAAAAGCCATCCCATCTTGCCCTTGGGATTCATCGCGCCGCTCCCTCTTTCGGTACCGCCGAGGCGACACTGATCGTCACCTCGTTGATTCCCGACTCGCGCTCGTCCTTGCGCAAGTTGAGCTTCGAGACATGCAGGAGCTTGGGCGAGTTCTCCATACGGGAGATCCACGAGGAGAGCTGGGGATAGCCGACCCGGCAGGTCACCGTCAAAGTCATGATGCGGAACTGGTTCCATTCCAAACGCGCGATTGGGGAAAGGGACGTGGACAATATGCCCTCTTCCTTCATCGAATCCCGCACGGCCGCCAATAGCCAATTTTCGGGATTCTCCGCGGGCGGAAGGCTCTCCGAAAAATTCTTGAGGCGTGCCTCGAGCTCCCGGTATCCGTCCACGTAACGAGAGGCGCCCCGGACGGACTCGAGGCTGCCGCGCACCCGCGCCAGTTCCGAACTCCCGCGGACATAAGCCAACTGATGGCTTGCCAGGAGAATCGCACCTGAGAGGGCCAGGGCGCGGGCGTAGCGCCGCAGGCCTCTCTCGCGAAGGGCGCTGACAATAATCTCGGCGTCCGACAACGCCGCCGCGATGGCCTCCTGCAATTTCTGTTTATCCCGCATTTTTTCTCCCAGCGCTGCATTGGATCGTAAAGCGAGTGCGGGACTTTTCTTTGCCAGCCTCGGAACCCGAGACCGCAGCCTCCACGGACTTAAACACCGCTCGGAAACGCTCGTCGCCGTAGAGGGTGTCGCGAAATCTATAGGCGATGTCCTGTTCGCTAATCTTATTGTCCGCCCATACGTTGCCCGAGAGGGTCAACAGATGCTTGGCCCCGGCGCCATCCGTCAGCGCCTCTTCCAATGGGTGCGTGTATTCAATCTGGGTCAACCAGGCCTCGCGGGGGATATCCTCAGACAACTGCTCGAGGAGACCGCTAACCCTGCTTTTTCTATCGGCCAAATACCGAACCGAATCCGCGCGCCTTTGCAGCTCGTTGACCATTTGCTCGATCGCCTCGAGCTTCTTGCCCTTGAAAGCCTCGGGCATATTACCGCGCGTCAAGCGGCGCAGCTCCTGAGACTGGGCCCGCGCCCATGCCAGGCGGCCCATCCCCAAGCAAAACAGCAATGCGGCTACCGCCGCCGACGAGGCGATGACCGTCCGGACCACCTTCCTGTCGATCGCATCTATTTTTCCTTCAGTGGCCAGATCGAGGAGCACGGCGTTGGGTTTGAGAGCGCGCAGGGCGGCCCCGAGGGCCGCGTACCCCCCCCATTCGCCGGCTTTAAGCCCCAAGGCCTTCGCCGGGTCCTGGAGCGAAACGGGCGAGCCGGCCTCCTGCGCGAAGGCCTCGCGCCAGAGGTGGAGCTCGGGGTTGGAGCCGCTCACGCGTATCTCGGGAGGCTTTTGAACCCCTAATTGCTTTTGGGCGAACTCCAGGCAGCCCGCCAAGTCGAGCTTGCGCCGATCGGCCACCTTGGCGTCCGGGCCAAGCAGAACTTCGCGCACGAAGACGGGGATCCCCTTCTCGGAGATCAGCACGTGGACGTTGTCGCTGTCAAAGTGGACCTGCGCGTACGGAATGGGGCGGCTGCCGCCCAGCTCGTCCCAGAGGCGGCCCACGGAACACGGGGACAGTTCCAAACCGGCGAGCTTAAGACCCAGCTTGGATATCAGCGCGCGCACATTCTCCAGGTTCTTATTTTGGGTGACACCGTAGAGCGCGCCCTGTCGGGGGCGCAGGTCCGGTCCAGGCTCCAGGGACCGGATTTGGAAATCGCTGGCCAGGTCGTCGAATTGTACCGGGACGTATTTTTTGGCCTCGGCCGGAACGGCCGTCTGCCAATATTTAGCATCGATCTTGGGCATCATAAAGTAACGCAGCAGCCCGAAGTGATGCGACAGCGTGACCACCGCATGGCTCGAGCTCCATTTGCCCTGGGCCATGGCCTGCCTGATGAGGGCCGAGAGCCGTTCGGTATCCGCCAAGATATCCGTGCTCAAGACGCCAGTCATGCGCGTCTCGTTAGCCGCGTTCGAAGGAACGGCCAGGCGCACCAGATGCTCGACGACAGGCTTACCTCCCTTAAGTCGCAGCTCCGCGACGAATACCGCCTTGGAGCTCAGATAGATCCCGACGCAGGAGTCCAGTTTCGGGAGCGATCTCCCGAAGGCCAATTGGTCCACCAATTCGCTAAATCCCATCCTATTCCCTCGCCGCGACAATGAAGACCTGCACCTCGTAATTCTCCCCTTCCGCCACCTTGGACTGTATCTCGATGCGCTTGGGGTCGACCCCGTACTTATTCACCAGCAGTGCGGAGACCATCTCAGCCCGGTTGCGGGCCAACTCCGAGGCCCCAGTCTCGCTCGAACCAGCGTAACCGACCAGTTCGAGGCCCTCGCGGGGATAACGCTCTAAGACCTCCGCTAGGCGGGTCACGGTCTGGTCTCCTTCCGCCGACATCTGCTGCGTCCCCTTGGCGAAAGCGATCTTATAGCTCACTGTGCCAATGGTCGCGGCCGCGGGAGCGGCCGGGGTGCTGTCACTGCTTCCGGCGACCGCCGCCGTGGGCGCCGCCCTGGGCAATACGGTCTTGACGAAACCGGGCCGGGGCTTGGTCGCTATATTTTTGGCCTTCCTCTGACCGCGGACTGCCGGCAGATTGATCTGCGCATCGTAGAGGCGTCGCGGGGCAGCTTTAACCGCGGGGGGTGGCTTGGCGGGCTGCGTCGACACCGAGACCACCGACGCCCCCTCCAAGCTGATCCAGCGATGGAGCGTCCGGGTGCGGTTACGGGCATCCGTGGCGCTCAATACGGCTTCATAGCGCCCAGGCGCCAAGTCTTGCCCGAAATAGCTCTTCTTGCCGTTCCAAAAGATTTGGTGGAAGACCGGAGCGGTCCCCACCACCTCCTGTAGAGGCCTCAGGCCCCCGGCGGCGCCCGCGCTTTGCCGGAGCTGGAATTTCCATGACATCAAGCCCGCGGGAGGTTCCTGGATGGAAAATTCGATGATCGCCCCTTCCCCACGATCCCCCCGAAACCTTTCCGGCCAGACCCCCAACGAAATAGGAGGGCCCGATTCGTCAAAGGTGACCGCATCCGTGCTGAGAGTCAACGGTTGATTATAGGTAAAAAGGACAATGATGCCGCGAAAATCGGCCAGGGCCTTGGGCAGATCGACCTGGGAGAGAAGGAGGTTCACACGCACCCTGGCCGGGGAAATCCCCGAAACGGTCAGGTGGGAGCTGATGCCCATCGTGCGGCGCATGTCGAGGATCTTCGTTTCCCCGGTGGAAAGTCCCTCGGGAAGGATTGAGACCTGCGTTCCTCCCAGATTGTAGACCAGGCCGGTTAGGCTCTTGAGCATCGCTAGCGCCGTTTTCTTGAAACGGATGTCCTTGTCGAAGAAAAGGGAGGTAGGGATCCCCAGAGCCCGCGGGTTTTGCGAGTCCGCCATAACAATGCGGATTTCGGGATGATTCTCCAGCTCAGCCAAGAATCTTCGGACCTGCTCGCGGATCTTCAGCTCGATCTCCCTCTTCATCACCTCCCGCCGGTCCTGCGACGGCTCCAGGCGCGCCTTGGGCGGGGCCGGCCGCGCTACGGTCGGAGGCGCCAGGGGTTTTTGGCCGACGATCGGCGGGTGTATGCTCGCGCCGGAGTACATGCGCTGGGTGATAAGGTTCAAGTAATCGTTGGCCATGGCGCGTTCGGACGGTTCGCCGCTGGAAAGCACTTCCATGAAATGATCCATCGCCTCCGAGTCCTTGCCCTGGTCATAGGCCCTTATGCCCGCCTGCATCGTCTTGCTCAGGCCCGCCCCGACGTATTCCTCGCCCGGGCTGGGCGGATTCGCTCCCGCTCCCGATAGGGCGAGCGCTAAGACCGCGCAGAATGCCGCCGTCGGGCGCCGCAGACGCCCGCCGGAGGCGAAAAAGGCGTTCACCGCCTTACTTTAACCCCTAAAGGGTTAATGGGTTATTTCGGGGCTGTTAAAAAGTTATTAACAAACCGGCCTTATTGCCTGAGTGCGGAACAAGGGTCCGAGGGATCGCCGCAATTGCCGCCACTGAAGACGAAGGAGTCCTGGCAGCGGTCGTAGGTCAGGCGGTAGAGCCCGAAGGTGTCGGAGACGCCCGCGTTGGTCGTGCGGCGGTCCATGATGATCGTATAGCAGGTATTGTTGCCGCCCAAGCTCGGGGTGTAGTTCCTCAAGCCGTAATTGGTCCCGTTGAAGATGATGTCCAACTGCGGTAGGTTGCTGATGTTGGAGATATAGGCGCCGTTGCGGGCCATGTGCCGCTCTTGCGCGGAGCGCACGGCACTGATGAAGTCATAGGCTTCGCTGACGCGCGAGCGCTCGACCACCTTAAAGTATTGCGGGATGGCGACCGAAGCCAGGATGCCTATGATGAGCACCACCACCAGCAGCTCGATGAGCGTAAATCCTTGCGAACGTCTGTTCTTGCGGGTCATCGTTGCCCTCCTCAATGTGTCCCGATCTGCGACAGTTGGAATATCGGCTGGAAAATCGACATCACGATCACCCCGACGATCGCGCCGATGAAGACCACCATGATCGGGTCGATCATGCTGGTGAAACGCCGGACGAACTGGTCGACCTGCTCCCGGTAAAAAGCCGAGAGGGTGCCCAAGATGTCCGGCAACTTGCCCGACTCCTCTCCCATCCACATCATTTCCGTGATCAGCCCCGGGAAAACACCGGACTTCTTGAAGGAAACCGCGATGGCCTTGCCGCTGGCCACATCGTTACGTACCCCCTTGAGCGCCTGCTGGAAGATGAGGTTATCCGCGAATACTCCCTCCAAGACAGAGATGGCGTTGAGTATGCTGACACCGCTTTCCACCAACGTCGACAAGGTCGACAGCAGACGCTCCAAGAGTATATTCTTTATGAAATTGCCGAAGAAGGGCAGGCCGAACAGGAATTCCGCCTTCGAGCGCTGGCCTGATTGGGTCATCAGGTATCCCTTGATTACGAAGCAGACGGCTAAAACCCCCAAAAGGATGCTAGGAAGGTTATAGACCAGGCTCGTCGAGATGAAGATGATGGTCTGGGTCAAAACGGGCAGTTTGAGATTGAAGCTTTTGAAAATCTCGGCGAAGGTCGGCACGATCTTGAGGATGAAAAAGGTCAGCACGCCGACCGAGATGGTGCCCAGGACGGCGGGATAGGCGAGCGCCGTGACGATCTTGGCCTTCATCTCCTCCTGGGACTGGATGTAGCGCGAGAGCTGTTTAAGCGTCTTCGGCAGTTGCCCGCCCATCTCCCCCGCTTGGACCAGGGAGATCCATAGCGAGTCGAAGATGTGCGGATGCCGCTCGAGCGCCTTATAGAGCGCCGAGCCGCTGGCCACCTCCTTGGTCACGGCGACGATCGCTTCCCGCAGCACGGGGCTTTCGGAGTGCTCGCCCAATAAGGATAGGGTTCGGACCAGAGGCACTCCGCCGTTTAACAGGGTGGCCAACTGCTCGGCGAAAAAGGCAAGGTCGCGCCCGCCGACGCCGGAACGCTTCAAGAGAAGCTGACTGAGGCCTTTGGCACCGGTGTCCGATCGCAAGGAAAGGATGAAAAATCCTTTGGATTGCAGGGAGGTGATGGCGGAATTCTCGTCGGCCGCGTCCAGGACTCCGGAGGTAGTGTCGCCCCGGCTATCCTGGACGGTATAGGCGAATTTGCCCATCGTTTTTTAGTGTATCAGGAGCCTCCGACACTGTCAAGGCGGGTAATTTTCGCCTGGAGTTTGAGGAAGCGACGCCGCAAATCCTCGTTTTCAACTTTAAGCTCCTTGATCGCCTCGATTAATAAAGCCTCCACCCCCTCCTTATGGAGCCACCGATAGCCCTCGGTATCCGTCTTGACCCATGCAGGTATAACACCCTCGACCTGTTGCGCCAATAGGCCCATGTGCTCACCCTCAAGTCCCTTCATCGGCTTGCGCCATTCAAATTTCACGCCATTAAGCCGAACCACCGTATTGAGGGCGGAGGAAAGTGGCCGAATATTCTTTTTGAGCCGCTCATCGGAAAGGTTTCCCCAAACCCCCGTACTATTGCCTGCTGTTCCCATGACGTGCAATTGCGCGCCTGGATTAGTGGTTCCAATGCCAACACTTCCGCCATCACGCACCAGAATCGTATTCGCGTTGCCCCGTCCAACCGTCACGATCTGGTTGTATACCCCGCTCGGCGCCGGATAGCTCGTGACCAGCGTTAGGTTCTCGGAGCCGAGCCCCAAAGGAACGAGCATTACGGCCGTCGCGAGCAGGACGCGCGCAGCACCGGTGTCGAAACGAATCGAGAAGCGTATCTCATGTACCATATTCCCTCCCAGGAAAGTTGAGAAAGTGTAGAAAGTGGATACCTGGCACCGTTAGGCGTCAAGGACAGGCACAATTACCCGAGGCGTCCGGCTCGCTGGCGCACTTACTGATCTCCCGGTTCGCATTCAAGCAGAGGGCCCCTCCCGTGGGCGGCCCCGCGTTGACACGGATCTTTCCAGCAACGTCGAACGGCGCGGCGGGGTTGCTAGTGCCGATACCGACCCAACCGTTGCTTTGCTTCAAATAAATTTGGTTAAAGTGCCCGTTCGGATAGGTCCCGAGAATCAAATCAGCGGGAGTTCCGCTGATCGCGTCGGAATAAATGCGCAAGGCGCCACCGATAGAGTCCACCTTGATCGCCGTATTGGCATTTCCGACCATCGATCGGAACGATGCCCTGCCGACCACGTCTAGCTTGGTATTGAATCCGTTGCCGGGATTCGAGATGCCGACGCCTACCGCTCCATCGGTACGCGCCAGGATCGTGTTTTCCCCCCCGTTGCCCACGGTGACGATCGAGTTATAGACCCCGGCGGGCGCGGGATAGCTCGTGACCAACGTCAGGTTCTCGGAGCCTAGTCCCAAAGGAACGAGCATTACGGCCGTCGCGAGCAGGACACGCGCAGCACTGGTGTCGAAACGAATCGAGAAGCGTATCTCATGTACCATATTCCCTCCCAGGAAAGTTGAGAAAGTGCAGAAAGTGGATACCTGGCACCGTCGGTCTCTATTCTCCCGCGGTAACGGCCAGCACTTCCTCGGGAGTGGTGACACCCTCAAGCACCTTGCGCCAGCCGCTGGCGCGCATGCTCCACATGCCGGAGCGGCTCGCCGCCTGCCGGAGCTTGGAAACGTCGCCGCCATGCTTGTAGATGATCTCCCGAAGCTCCGGGGTGATAAAATAAATCTCGTAGATGGCCTTGCGGCCGTAGAAGCCGGTCTTGCTGCACTTGTCGCAACCTTGCTCCCTGTAAAAATTGATGGAGGAGGCCGGCGGCGGGTTGGCCAACATGGATTCCCGGATACACTGTTCGAATAGGGCCGGATCGGGACGGTATGGTTTTTTGCAATGGGAACAGAGCACGCGGACCAGCCGCTGGGCCGCGGTTAGGCAGAGGCTCGAGGAGAGCATGAAAGGCTCGATGCCCAAATCGATGAGGCGCGGCACCGCCTCCAGCGCGGAATTGGTGTGCAGGGTCGAAAGCACCAAGTGGCCGGTCAGCGCCGAGCGAAGGCATATCTCGGCGGTCTCCTGGTCGCGCACCTCGCCGACAAGGATGATGTCGGGGTCCTGGCGCAGGAACGAGCGCAGGGCGCTGGCGAAGGTCAGGCCGATGTTGGAGCGCACCTGCACCTGATTAATCCCGTCGAGCTTGAACTCGACGGGATCCTCGATGGTCATGATGTTGACCTCGGGGGTCTTGACGGTATCGAGCACCGTATAGAGGGTTGTCGTCTTTCCCGAGCCCGTGGGACCCGTCAGGAAAATCAGGCCGTGCGGGAATTGCGCCGCGCGAAGCAGGTCTTCCTTCTGCCTCGGCTCCAAGCCCAGTTTGTTGATATCGAGCGTCGCCTGGCCCTTGTCGAGGATGCGCATGACGACCTTTTCGCCAAACACCGTCGGGCAGATCGAGACGCGCAGATCGATGTTGCGGTTCTGCAGCTTGAGGATGATCGCCCCGTCCTGGGGAAGGCGTTTTTCGGCGATGTCGAGTTTGGCCAGGATCTTGATGCGGCTAACGATGGCCAAGAACAGGTCCCTGGGAGGCGGCTGCCGCTCGTGCAGGTCGCCGTCGATGCGGAAGCGCAACGTCACTCGCTCATCGTAGGCCTCCAGATGGATGTCGGAGGCCCGTTCGGCGATCGCCTGCTTGAGAACGGCATTTACGAAGGTGACGACCTGCGCCCCACGCGCCTCGATGATCTCCTTGTCCAAATCCAGCCGCGAGTCGGAGGTGTCGACCTCCTGGACGTCGCCCGCCTCGGTGCCGGGCTTCTGCATGGAACGCTCGATCAAGTCGGAGCCGCCCGAGTAGAACTCGTCGATCGCCTTGAGTAATTGGCCTCGCGCGGCGATGAAAGGTTGTATCTCGTAGCCGGTCAATATCCGCAGATTATCGAGCACCATCATGTTCTCGGGATTGGCCATGGCGACGGCGAGCAGGCGGTTGTCCTCGAGGAACAACGGCAGCACGAGATTGTCGCGCGCGAAGCGCTCGTTGACCTTGCTCTCTAATTTTTGGCCGCGCTCGGCGCGCAGCACCTTGTTTTCCCGGGAAGCGAAGGGAATGTTCATCTGCTTGGAGACGGCCTCGGCGATCTTCTCCTCGCTGGCAAATCCCAGTTTGACGATCGCTTCCCCTAATAGGCAGCCCGCCTGGGCCTGGGTCTTGAGGGCGCGCGCGAGCTGCTCCTGGTTGATAACGCCGTTTTGTACCAGGATGTCACCCAGGCGCAGCTTTTGCATTTTTGCCATGTCAAATCAGCGTTATCAATGAGTATAACGGTATTGCTTGACTTGTCAATACTTCGGCGCGCAGAGGCCGTGTTATTATTGCCCGAGGCTTTGCAGCCACTGCCGGGCGTGGGCGTTGCCCGGATCGGAGGCGAGCACGGCGCGGAAGGCGGCGGCCGCCTCCTGGCGGCGCCCCACCTTGGCCAGCGCCTGGCCGAAGCTTAATTGCAGGCTGGCGTTGCCGGGCTCGGCGCGGACCAGCGGGGCCAGCATTTCGACAGCCGCGCCGGGATTGCCGGCCACCAGTTCTAGATTGGCCGCGTAAAAGCGCATCTTCGGCCATTTCGGAAAGGTCTTGGCCAGATCCCGAGCCATTTGGACGGTGCCGGCCGAGAAATCCTTGCGCCCGATACGCGCCTCGAGCTCCTTGTAGCGGGCCACCTCGCGCAAAATGGAGGGCGGTGCGATCTTGGCGCGATCGGCGGCGGAGCGGAGATTAAGCTCCGCTTGCGAGAGCTCCGGATTGGCCTCCAACGCCCGCGCCCAGACCCGCGAGGCGCCCGAGAAATCGCCTCCCGTCGCTAGGAGATAGCCTAGATTGTTGAGGAAACCGACGTCCTCAGGGAAAAATCGCAGGGCCGTCCTCAGGGACTCGATGGCCTCGGTCCTGAAACGGGCCGGATCGCGTAGGTAGAGGCGGTTGAGATTGACATAGAGCTCGTAAGAGATCGGGTTGATAAGGGCTGAAACCCGGTAGAAGCCGAGTGCCTCCTCCCAGCGGCCCAGGCGCGCTCCGAGCACCGTGCCCATGTTGAAGTAGATCTCGTCGTAGCCCGCGTTCGCCTTGAGCGCCTCGCGATAGGCCCATAAGGCCTTGTCGAGCTGATCGGAGCGGGCGTAGGCGTTGCCCAACTCGTAATTGGCGTTCACATCCCTGGGATGCCAGCGGTAGGCCGCTTCCAGCCGCTGCAGCGATTCCATCAGGCGGCCCGAACGCGCGAGCTTAAAACCCTGGAAGAAGTGGACCTCCCGGTTCCATTGCCGCCACCAAAGCCGCCCCCCCCAGCA
The DNA here is from genome assembly GCA_041694815.1 of Elusimicrobiota bacterium. Classification (GTDB taxonomy): domain Bacteria; phylum Elusimicrobiota; class Elusimicrobia; order UBA1565; family JACRDR01; genus JBGFSC01. The sequence goes on from JBGFSC010000010.1 coordinate 64,229, forward strand.
GGCCGTGGCCAGCACGAGCAGGGCGACCGCCGCCGACGCCGCGCGGGACGGCCTCCAGGAGCGCCATGCCTTTTCCTCCGGTTGGTCCGGCGCGGCGCCCACGGCGATGCCCGCCTGCCACCAGAGCAGGAAGGCGGGCACGGCGAAATGCATCGAGACGTTGAGGAGATTGTCGACCCACATGCCCGCCACCGCGCTGGCCGCCGCCCACTGCCAGACCTGGCGCTCCTTGCGCCGGTGCCAGCGCCAAGCGCAGAAAGCGAAGACGCACCACAACCACGCCTGAACGCCCAGGCCCAGCACGCCGGTCTGGGAGAATATCTCGAGAACCTCGTTGTGGCAATTGTTGGCGTGAGTCCGCAAGCCGCTAAAAGCGGGGATATTGAGGAGGCAGCCCTGATAGAAGGGGTAGAAGAGCTCGAAGAGCCCCCATCCCTTGCCGAGCAGCCAGTTCTCCTGCCCCATCAGCCAGGAGGCCGACCAAATCAGCAGACGCTGGTACAGCGGGCTGTAGGGAGACGTCTCGACGGCGGTCCAGATCGTGGAGAGCTCCTGGACGCGTTCGATCACGGTGGGCGTGCTGGGAGCGCTCAGGCTTTTCGGCCAGAACGGGATGAGAAGCAGCGCCAGGCAGATGACGGTCCCGTGTCCCTGGAGATTCCCGCGCAACTTAGCGCGGATGGCCGGAGAAAGGAAAAGCAGCGCCACCGCCGCTATGGCCCCGGCCCACGAGGAGCGCGTCAGGCTGCACAAAAGGCAGGCCTCGAGCGTCAGGAAGACGGCGGCGTATGTCGCCCGAGCCCAGCGCGTCGGGGCGTAAAAATAATAAGCCAGGGCCACTGGCATGAGCAGGACCATGTACGAAGACATGAAATTGGGATTTCCAAAGGTGGATACCGAGCGCCCCCCGTAGGGGTTGAGCACCTTGGGCCAGATCCACTCGACGTTGAAGTACTGGAACACCCCGTAGAGCGAGGAAAGGAACCCGGCGACCAGCGCCAGGTGCCAGAAGGCGTGCATGCCGCCGGCGCGGGTCCAGGCGACGGCGATTCCGACGCCGGCGAGCCACAGGAAGGCCCCGTACGGGTCCCAGCAGCGCGTCCAAGGGTCCCAGGCGCCGGAAGACGGCGACTTCAAGGACGAATACAGCGCCCAGCCCAGCGCCCAGGCCAGGGCGAAGGCCGCCCATCGCGTGGGCTGGGCCGGCGATTCCTCGCGGGGGTTTCGGGAGATGAGCACCGCGGCGTAAAAAGGCACGAGCGTATTGACGATCGTAAAGAGAAAGACGCGCAGGCCCTCGGCCTTGATCGCGTCCCGGAAAAACGGCATATGCCCGAAATACGAGAGCGTCCAAGTGACGGCGCATACCGTCAGCCAGCAGGCGAGCGGTAAGTCCAGCGCCGTTTTCGGGAAGCGCCAGTCGCCATGGCTAAGTCCCGAGCACGCGTAGGCGGCGCAGGCGGCTAGCAGGAAAACATTGAGAAGGGCGATTTGCGTGAAATAGGGGTTGCGCGTCAAGTCTGTGAAGAACAGCAGGGGGCAGACGAAGTGGCAGGCGGCCAGAAGGGCGGTAAAGGCGGTCAACGCTTCGGGGGAACGGCGCGTAAGCGGCTCTGGACTACCTCAAGGTTACGGGCCGCCGTCGCGGCCTGAGGGTCGAGCTCCAAGGCGCGCTGGTAGGCCTTCTGCGCCTCGGGAAGGCGCCCGGCCATGAACAAGGCATTGGCGAGATGCGTGTAGCCCTCCGCCCAATAATCGTGCCGATGCACCCACAGGCCATCGATATTGGTGTATCTTTGATAAGAGAGTATGGTCCTGCGCAGGAAGTCGTTCTGCGCCAGCCATGGGACCACCTGGCATTTTTCGCCGTCGATCTGCGCCTGGTACATTTCAATGGCCTTGTCGTACTGGCGCCGCGCCATGTAGATCTGTCCCATGCGGTAGAAGTTAGGCGGGAATATCGGGTCGAGATTGCGGTACATCTCGAAGCGCTTCAAGGCCATGTCCCAGTCGCGCTGCCCCTCCTCCTCCCTGCCGTTGCGCATATGCCAGTCCCCGCGCTTGAGGTAGAGAACCCCTACCTGATGGTGCATTTGCACGTAGTTCGGGGCGCGGGCCCGCACCTCCTCGTATGCGGCGAAGGCGCGCTCGAAGTCGTCCCGCGCGACGTTATCCTTGTCCCCCCAGTCGGGGTTGTATATCTTCTCCATGTTGAATCGGTCGTTGAATACGTTGCCCTTGAAATAGAACGACATCACGTAAGCCGGGTTGAGCTCGCCGACCTTGAAGTAATGGCGCAGGGCCTGCTCCCAGTTCTGCTGTTTCGAGAAAAAGATGGCGATGTTATGATAGACGTCCGCTCGGAAAAAGCCCCAGGCGAGATTGACGGGTAGCATCGTCAGGGCAATGAGCATGGGAACCAGGGCGTTCCTCGCCAAGCCAGCGATCCTGGCGAAGGCCACTCCCAAACCGAAAACACAGGCCAAAAAGCATATCCAGGAAATCCACCATTGCAGGACCTCGCCGCCCAGGGTGAGCCGGAAAAGCGGGCCCTGCAGCTCCGAGAATTGTTGAATAAGGCGGTAACCGACATAGGCAAGGCAGCCCCAAGCCCCCAGCCGAGCGGGCCACAAAAAGAAAGCGGAGAGGGATTGGAGCAGCCCTTCCCCTGGAGGGGCTGCGAGAGGGGCTGCGGGAGGGACCGCGCGGACCGCCTTGAGATCAGCCAAGGCGACGCCCCGGGAGAGATTGACCACGACCCCGGAAAGCAGGCCCAGATAGACTCCCGAGGAGACGAAACGCAGGCTGACATCGAAAAAGTTATGGGCCAGCATGCCCTGGAAGGCGACCAGGAATCCCAGGAGCTCGTAGGCGCGCGGTGGAGCCCGCTGGCCGGCAATGAGCCCCCTCGTCCAGTTCGACAGGGCGCGATAGGCGACGGCCCAGGTGCTCAGCATCAGCCAGAGGAAAATCCCGAAACCCAATATCCCCTCGTCGAAAAGAACCTCGAGGAATTCGTTTTCGGCATGGTCGGTCTCGGTATTATGCTTACCCTCGATATGGAAGATCGGAGGCCGGCGGAAGGCCGGATAAATCACCCAAAAGCTGCCCAGCCCCGTGCCGATAAGGGGCTGGGTCATGATCATCTCCCAGGTGGCTTCCCATGTGAACAACCGGAAATTGACGGAGGTGAAGCTTCCCTGCAGCTTGATCCAGACCGCGACCAGCGCGGCGGCGAACACCGCGGCCATCCCGCAGACGATCCGCCGCCAATACTGCAGCAGGGTCTGACGATCGAAAAAGAACAGATAGGTTCCCACGTACAGGATGCCGGTGATGGCCAAGGCGATCCAGGCGCCCTTGGTCTGGGTCCCGTATATGACGAAGAGGTGGATGCCCATCAGCACGAGCAGCTTCAGCTCGCGGCTTTTCAGGAATTGGCTGAAAATGATGGGCAGCATCAGCACCAGGAAGTCCGCCAGGAAATTGGGATTGCCGTAGGTCGAGAAGACGCGCGCGCTGAAGGCATGACGCCAAATGAACGGATCGATCCCCTTGCCGATCCCCGGCGGGAAGAAGTAGATGTCGACCCACTGGAGGAGGCCGTAGCCGGCGCTAATCCACGCGCTTAAGATCAAAAAGCGCACCAGCCGTCTGATGGCGCGTTCGTCGAACTCCCGGATCACGATGAGCGGGACGGTCATATAGAAGATCCGTCGGAGGAAGAAATCGGTGGAGGACCAGTGGTAGGGGGCGTGTATGAAGGAGAACACGCCGTAGGCCAGCGATGCCAGGAAGGGGGCCAAGCAGAGCAGGTCGTCCTTCGAAAAGGCGGAGAAAAGCCCTTCTTCGAGCAGGCGGCAGAGCCAGAGCGCGATGAGGCTGACCCCTCCCATCTGGACCAGGGTGATCTTGACCTGGGCGGAGTCGTAGGTGCGCAGATAAAAGGCGTCGGAGACGAGCAGGTAGAGGACCGGGAGCCACCAGAGGATGGCCTTGCGTGAAAAAGCGATGCAATCGCTGCTGGAAATCGCGGAGTCGAATTTCTGCGCCTTCACCCGAACGTCATCATATAAAATAAAAGGCGTCAAAATAGGAAGCGCCAAGCCGCTGGCACCCGCCCCGCTTTCCTGTTATCCTCCTCTATAAGGTGAAGCTCGCCATACAACTCAGCGTGGTGCTGTGCGCGCTCATCTTGCTGATCGTCTGCGGCACTCTGTGGAGCAGCCATCGCTCCGAACGCCGGCACTTGGAGGAGAGCCAGGACAATTTCGTCCTGGCCGGCCTCCGGGCGCTTTCCGAAGCCTGCCAAAGGCCGCTGGAAGAACAGCCGCGCTGCCTCCAAGCCCTTCATTTCTTCGTCCGAATGAGCCCTTCTCAAGCCTTCAAGCAGGTACTGCTCCTGGACCATCGCTCCCGGGTAATCGTCGACAGCCGCGCCCTCTCGGGCGAGCGGGGGCTTCGGGGCGCGCTCCTGGAGGCCGGCTACCTGCGGCAGATGCAGAGCCGGCGCGAGCCTCAAATCCTCAAAAACGTCATGCAGGACGATGCCTTGCGCCGCATGTACTCCATTCCCGTCGCCCTCCCGGAAGGAGTGGGAACGCTCCTGGCCATCTTCGACGAAAGGTCGCTGCGAGGGAATCTCGGCTGGCTCGATCAGGACGCCCGGCGACGCTTGCTGCAAGTAGGACTCATGGGCGTCGGGTTCGGCATCCTTTTCTCCGTGCTGTGGGTGCTCTACTGCCTGGCTCCCCTGCATGCCCTCGTCGGCGCGGCTCGGCGGGTCGCGGCCGGGGATTTCGCCAGCCGAGTGCCGGAAGGGCGCGACGACGAGCTAGGGCATGTCGCGGCGGAGTTTAACCGCATGGCCCGGCGCCTCCAGGAGCTCGATGACATGAAGGACCGGTTCATGGCCCAGATCACCCACGACCTGCGCAATCCCCTGATGGCGATGATCGGCTACGCCGAGTTGTCGCTCGGAGGCTACCGCGGGGCCCTCACCCCCGAGCAAACGGAAAGCCTCCAGGTGATCGCGCGCAACGGCTCGGCATTGGCCGACCTCATCAACAATATCCTTGACGTCAGCAAGCTCGAGTCCAAGCGCATGAATTTCTCGCCCACGGCCATGGATCTTCGCCACGAGATTGATTCCGTCCTCGAGCTTCTCAAGGTCCGGGCCGACCAATACAAGATACGCCTCGAGTCCCAGCTCGCGCCGGACGCCGTGGAAGCTTACGCCGATCCACAGGCCTTCCGGCGCGTGCTCACCAACCTCGTCTCCAACGCCCTCAAATTCACGCCCGAGGGAGGCCGGGTGCTCGTGGGCGCCGCGCGGCCCAAGCCCGGGGAAATCTCCATCTCCGTATCGGATAGCGGGATCGGGATTCCGCCGGATCGACTCGGCGACTTGTTCAAGAAGTTCTCCCAAATCCCGGAAACCAGAAATAAGGTCCGTCCCTCCGGGGGAACCGGCTTGGGCTTGGTCATCTGCAAGGAGATCGTGGAGGCCCACGGAGGCCGCATCGGGGTCAAGAGCCCCCCAGGGGAGGGCGCCACGTTTTTCTTTTCCCTTCCCGAGAAAGCCCCCGCTTAAGGAAAGCGCCTTTCGATCGTCTGCGACCAACGACCCAGGGACTCGCCTTCGGCGCTCAAGTGCAGGCTTAGGCGGCGGTCCCAACGCCAAGTCCCTTCTCCATTCAGCGAGATATCTCCCTTGCCTTCGAAACGCAGCGCGCCGCGTCCCCGCAGCAAGGAGAATGGATCGATCCTCCAACGGATGTCGCAAAGCCTCCTTCTAGGAGAGCCGAAGAGCAGATCCGCCCGCCCGTCCCAAAAACCGCCCTTGGCGTCCGCTAGCGCCACCGCGCCGCCAGCGGCGCGCCCCACCGCTACGGCCATCAAGTCCGCAGGAGCGCGAACGACGAGGCTCGCCAGATAAACAACAGCGGCGGCGAGCGTCCACGCGATTCTTCCCTTCATATCAGGCGCAGCCGGACGTTGACCTTTCCGCTTTCGGGGTGACGCTCGAAGGCGGCTTGGCGGACTTCGATTCCTGCGGTCCGCAGATCCTCGAGCCAACGGAGCACGGCCTCGAAGGGGACCGCCTCCAAGACCGCCGAAACGGAGGAATCGCTCTCCAGGGCGATGCTAGAGATTTGCTGACGCACGCCGCGCCGCCGGGCCGACGCCTCCATCGTCGCAACGAAATCCGAAGCGCGCGCGGACGTCGAGGCCCTCAGGGCCTTTATTTTGCCGGCCTGCAGGCGCATCGTCACGAGCTTGGCTCTGGCCTCGAGCATTTCCCGCCGCAAGCGGTCGAGGCGCCATCGCATGGGCAAGGCCGACAAAAGCCCAATCGCCCCCGCGGCGGCGAACGCCCATCCCGCCTTCATGGCTCGATGGGGCGAATGCGCAATCGCCCCTCCACGACGCCGCCGCGCCCGTCGGCCGCCAGGACCTCCGAGCGCAGCCCGCGCTCGGAGAGAGCGCGGGAAGCCGCCTCCATCGACTGGAAATCGGGAAAAGTCGAGACGATCAGCAAGGAGCCGTCGGCGTATTCAATCGAGTTCACACGGCCGGAGCCCAAGGCCGCGGTCGATCGCGCCAAGAGCGGCAGCAACCCGTGCGCCGCGCCCGGGGACTTGCGTCGCAGCTCCTGCCAGCCCCGCTCCATCTGCAGCGCGGGATCGACGACGGCGCGCGTCTGACCAAAGGCCTTGCGGAATTCCGCGAGCATCTCCCGACGGCACGCGCGCAGGCGCCGAGCCGAACGACCCCATTCGAAGGCGCCCATGCAGAAGGCGAGGGTAGACCACGCGGCCAATAACAACGCCGCCGGCCGCAGCCCCGCGAGGGCCGAGCTCAGTTCCGCCGGGGGCGCGAATTCCCCCTGCAGGAGGTTCAGGGGGGCCGGATTCGCCCCGCTCCAGACCGGCTCGCTTCTGAGATCCACCGCAAGCCCAAGCCGGACGCTCCAACGCGCGGGATCAAAGGAATCCGGGGCTTCGAACACGTCTAGCCCCTGCGGACGATCGGCCGCGCTCGAGAGCATTTTGGCCAGCAGGAAGGGGGGCCCCTCCTCCTGCCCGCGCCAGGCAAAGCCTTCGAAAGGCCCGCAGCGCCAGCAACTCTCGCCGCCGCCGAAGCCCACGCTCCAGCGGCCCGGGCGCGACGGGAGCGCGAGGGCGGAGGGGCAGAGGACGCGCGGCTGTATTCCCTTTTCGCCGAGCTGCCCCAGCCACCGGCGCAAGAGATCTCGGCGGATGACGGCAAAAGCCAATTCATTTTCGCCCAGGACCTTGAAGCTGAAATGGAGCTGAGCGGCGTCCTGAAGCAGCGATTCCTCCAAAGCGAAGGGGAGGGCGCCGACGAGCTTGGCGCGCGAGCGCGTGGGGATGCGGACTCGGCCCATGAAAACGTCGGCCGTGGGACACCAATACTGCCCCGCGAGATCCGGTCCTTTAATGACTTCCATGAACCACCCAATGGATCTTCGCCCCTTTCGCCTCGGCGGAACGTTCCGCAAGGCCCATCGAACGCCTCAAGGCCCGATTGAGCCGGGTCTGGGCCTCGATTAGGAAAAAATCCGTTCGGACCCCGTAGACGCCCTCGCTTTCCGGGGCCCTGCCCGCGCGCATGATGAATTGGGCCTTGTTCGAGAAGGGCTCACGGCTCCGAGCGGCGAGCAATTGGGCGAGGCGCTGCTCGGAGGTCCCGGCGAAAAGCGCCGCCAAGAGCCGAGGTTCGGCCGTGTTTACGTTGACCTCGGTTGGCCGAGGAAGGGCGATGAGCAGCGGGCGCAGGCGGCGCATCGCCTCCTCGTCGGCTCCGATCTCGCGCAGCTCCTCGGGGCTTTTGAGGCTACCTCTCTCCTGCAGCATCGAGAATGCTGCCTCCGTCAAGGCCGCGGGAACCCCCGCGGCCTGCGTCAAACGCGCGAATACCCGCGCGTCGGCGGCGCTGCGCCCGCCTCCGCGGAGCAGGCTGTTGAGATTGAAACGCGCCTGCGCGTCCCGCAGCCGCAGCGTCGTTTGGGCGCCCGGGATCTCGAGCGGGAACTCCCCAGTCCAGCGCCTAGCCCTCTGATCCAGGTCGCCATCCTCCTTTTCGCCGACAAGGCGTGCGGCCGCCCAACGGATGGCCGAGAGATTGCATAGGTCGGCCTGCAGGCGGTCCCTAACGTTTTCCACCCGGCGCATCCAGAGCCATTGCGACCAGCTCAGGCCGGAGGCCACGACGGAGACCACCGCCACCGTCAAGAGCGCCGGAATCAACGCGACGCCGGCGTTGTTAACATCGTTCATGGCATCGGCGCCAACTGCCGCCTAAATTCCCCGCGGCCGCCCATGTCGACGGTGATCTCGATGCGCGCTGGGAGTTCCTCCAATCCGCTCTCGACGGCCGCAGGCGGCCAGCGGTCGCAAGCCATTCCCGAAGAGGATCGGAAGCGAAGCCTGAAATTCGACACGCCCGAAAGCAGGGGAACGGGCCTGACGCGAAGAATCGAGGCGCGTTCGGCCAGCGGCAGGGACGCCCGCCAGAGCGTTCCCTCGCTTAAACGAAACGCCACGCGTTCGAGTCCCGGGGAATCGGAGGCTTCGAGCGGGGCTCGCCACCTCGTTAATTCCAGCTCGCCCCCCTCGGCCAGCAGCGCGGCTCTCCGGCGGCCATCGGGACCGCGGACGGAGCGCGGACAGGCCTGGCCGACATCTTCTTGCAGGCGCAGGAGCGCGGCGGAAAGGGAGTTCCAAAAGCGCCGCTCCTCTTCGAGGCGGTCGCGGCAGGCCAGCGCCCGGCCCAAGGCCGCGTACGACATGCTCGAGACGAGGGCGAAGACGCCCACGGCCACCATCATCTCCAAGAGGGTGAATCCGCGCCTCACGGACCCCTCCAAACCAGGCCGCTCAACGAGGCTAGGACGGGGGCCTCGCGCCCCGAACGGACCTCGACCGTCAAGACCGCCAAGGGCCCGGTGCCCGAAGGAACGCTCCGGACGCGGCAGCTCCAATCGCGCCCTCCCCAGGCGAAAACGCTATCTACAGAGGCCGGCCCGGAGCCTTCCGCCTGGCGGCCCCAGAGCTCCTCGGCCACCCAGACCGCCATGGCGCGCTCGCGGAGAGCGGCGCTTAAGTCGATCGCCTGCAGGAGGGCTCCCAATAACGCCGACAATGCGATGGCCAGCACCGCCAAGGAGACCAACACTTCCAGCAAGGTGAACCCCCGAACCCTCACGCGGCGCATCGGCTGAGCAGGGCCTCCCCTCCCGGGCCGACGTCGATCCTCCACCCATGGCCCTCGCGGCTCACGCAAAAGCCGAAGGAGAAGGCACCGTCCGGGGATAGAACCAGCCTTCCGACATCCGGCACGGAACTCTCGGCGGGCCATCGGCGTCCTTTCCACGGAGCGTCCCTAAGACGCTCAAACGTTCCCTTCTCCGTCATAACCTCGAAGTGGTACTCGGACGCATCCAGCACCAGGGCCAAGGGCCTACCAAGAATCGCCGCCTCCGACGCTGCCGCCTCGATCAAGGCTGCCAGGCGCTCGGCCTCCTCGCGCAGCGGGTCTCTGCGATAGTCGAAGGAAACGAGCGCGAACAGAACTCCCATGATGGCGAGCACGGCGAGCAGCTCGATCAAGGTAAATCCTCCTGACCCATCGACGCCACCCGCGCCCGCCTTTTTAAGGGTCAAGATCCCAAGAGCCGATATCGGCATTAAAGCCCTCCCCCCCCGGGCGTCCGTCCGCCCCGTAACTGAACACGTCGAGCTCCCCTCGCAGCCCGGGATACAGATACTGGTATTCCCGACGCCACGGGTCGAGCGGCAGGCGGTCGAGGTACGGCCGCCCCCTCTCGGGCTGGACCAGTGCCGCCAAGCCACTATCGGCTGTCGGATAAGCTCGATGATCGAGATGGTACAGCTTGAGCGCGCTGACGATGGCGCGTATGTCGCTTTTGGCCGCGATGACTCGGGCCTGCTCGGGACGATCCATCACCCGCGGCACGATCATCGCGGCCAGAATCCCCAGGATGGCCACCACCACAAGCAGCTCGATCAAGGTGAACCCCGGGCGTGACTTCATCGGAGCAGTTGGTTCATCTGCATGATGGGCGAGAGGATCGCCAAAACGATGAATAGGACGATGGCGCCCATGACCAGGATCAGAGCGGGTTCGAGCGCCGCGGTCAGGGTCGCGATCCAATTCTGCAGCTCGCGGGCCTGGGCCGCGGCGGCTTGCGCAAGCATCTCGTCGAGCTTGCCGCTGCTCTCTCCTCCCGCGACGAGGTGGACGAGCAGCGGCGAGAAGAGCTTGGACCGGCCCAGGGCCGTGGAAAGCGCTCCGCCGTCTTCGACCTCCCTCAAGGCGCGCTCCATCGCCTCGCGCATGGCGAGATTGCGCACGAGCGGGATGGAACTACCTAAGGCCGCCAGCAAGGGAACCCCGCTGGCCGTCAATATCCCGAGAGTGCTCGCCAGGCGTGCGCCGTTGACGGTTCGGATCAATCGCCCGGCGACGGGAAGGCGCAGTAGCCTCGCGTGGACCGCCGCACGCACGCGGGGCCGGCTCCAACAGGCCTTCGCGACGGCCGCGACCGCAAAGGCCCCCGCCAACGAGCCGAGCAGGATGGCGCGCGCTCCTTCGCTGGCCGCCAAGAGAATTCGGGTGGCCAGAGGCAGCGCTCCTCCGGAGCCCGCGAAAACCCGGGTGACCTGCGGTACCACGTAGGCCAGCAGGCCGAAGACGATGGCGGCCGCCACGCCGGTAACCAAGGAGGGATAAATCAAGGCCAGCAGCAGCTTCTGGCGGATGGCCTGCTGCTCCTCGACATAATAGGCAAGGCGCTCAAGCACCTCGCCCAGGTCTCCCGACTGCTCTCCGGCCGCCACCATATGGCGGTAGAGCTCGTCGAAAACCTTGGGCTGTGCTGCCATCGCCGCCGCCAAGGATTGCCCTTCCAGGACGCGGCTGCGCAATTCCGCCAGGGCCGCGCGTGAACGCAGGGACGTGGACTGCTCGATTGAGGCCGCCAAGCATTCGACGATCGGGATGCCCGCCTTGACCAGCGTCGCGAATTGACGCGTGAAAAGCACCAAGGCATCCCTCGACATGGCGCGACGGGGGCGCCGCTTCTCGCGTCGTCCCTGGGGCGAAACCCTCTCGACCCGCACGGCCCACAGGCCACGCCGACGTAGCTCCATTCGAGCCTGGCGCTGGGCGTCGGCCTCGATGACCCCCTTACGCGTTCTTCCCTGCAGGTCCAAGGCGTCGTATTCGAAGGCAGGCATCGCTTATTCCTGCGTCACCCTTTCGATCTCCTCCATGCTGCTTGTCCCCGATAGGACCCAGCGCCAGCCATCCTCGCGCAGATCGCGCATTCCCGCCTGGCGCGCCGCCTCGCGCAACCGCTGCTCGGAGGCCCGCTCGTGGATCAAAAAGCGAAGGGATTCGTCGATGAGGAGCAGTTCGTATATTCCCGTACGCCCCCAATAGCCGGTCTCGGCACAGGCGGCGCAGCCGGCAGGGGAAAAGAGCGAGGCCCGCTCCAACCGCAGCCTCCGCTGTTCCTCCGGGCTGGCCTGCCTGGGCTTCTTACAGCGGGGGCATAACTTGCGGATCAGCCGCTGGGCCAGCACTCCCAGCAGGCTCGAGGCGACCAGGAATGGCTCCACGCCCAGGTCGACCAAGCGGGTAACGGCCCCGAGGGAATCGTTCGTATGCAGCGTCGCCAATACGAGATGCCCGGTGAGGCTAGCTTGGACGGCGCTACGGGCGGTCTCCAAGTCCCGGATCTCGCCGATGAGCACGACGTCGGGGTCCTGCCGCAGGATGGCGCGCAGGGCACGCGCGAAGGTGAGCCCGATCTTGGCATTGACCTGCGTCTGCCCGATGCCCTCGAGATCGTACTCAATGGGATCCTCGACGGTCACGATATTGAGTTCCTTGGTATTGAGCTCCCCCAGGGCGCCGTAGAGCGTCGTCGTCTTCCCGGAGCCGGTCGGCCCGGTGGCCAATATCATGCCGTGAGGTCTACCGACAAGCTCGCGGAGCAGGCGCAGGGTCTCGGGAGCCATCCCCAATTCGGGCAGCCGCAGGCGGCCCGCCTGCTTGTCGAGCAGGCGCAGCACTACCCTCTCGCCATGGCGGGTCGGCAAGGTGGAGACGCGTACGTCGACGGGACGTCCGCCTACTCGCAGCGTGAAATGCCCGTCCTGCGGCATGCGCTTCTCGGCGATGTCGAGATGGGCCAGTATCTTGATCCTCGATACGATCAGGACGTGAAGCGCTTGCTGGGAGCTCAAGCGGTCCTGCAGCACCCCGTCGATGCGAAAGCGCACCAGGGAACGGGTCTCGAAGGGTTCGATATGGATGTCGGAGGCCCCCTCCTTCTCGGCCTGGCTCAGCAAGGCGTTGATGAGGCGCACGACGGGCGCGGCATCGGAACCCTCCAGCAGGTCCTTAGCCTTGGGGATATTCTCGGCGAGCGCGGCCAAGTCGGTGTCGCCCAACCCTTGGGCGATCTCTCGAGCCTGCTGCATTCCTTCCTCGTAGGCCTGGCGCAGGGCGGCGTCGAACTCCTCCTCGCCGAGCTCGAAGATGCGGAGGGCCCCGAAACAGCGCTGCAGCTCCGCCAAGGCCGCGGGGGAGGCGTTCGGGCTCACGCCGACCACGGCCCCAGCCGTCCCGACCTCACGCAGAAGCACCCCGTTGGCCTTCGCGAAGGAGTAGGGCATCTTGCTCGCGCTCTCAGCGTCCATTGCTTTCGATAGTCAACGGGACGACCTCGGTCGAGGAGCTTATCTTAGGCAACAAGGGGGTCGAATAGGTTTCCAATACCGGAGAGGGTTTAAGCCTCACCGCACCCTCCTGCGCCCGGATGAACTCGTAACGGTCGATCCCGATGCGCCACGCCTCCTGGGAGCTGCGCACGACCTGCGGCCTCAGGAAGACCATGAGGTTGATCTTCTCCTTGCGCCGGTCGCGGAATTTAAAGAGCTCGCCCAAAAGGGGGATGCGGCTCAACAAGGGAACCGCGTCCACGTTCTCGGTGACCGTGTCCTGTATGAGCCCGCCGAGAACCACGATATGCCCGTCTTCCACCGTTACGGTGGCCTCGAGCGAGCGTTTGTTGGTGATGAGGTCCTGCGCCTGCGCCAGGGAGGTGGGGACGATGCTCGAAACCTCCTGGAATATCTGCAGCTTAATTTGCCCTCCCTCGGAAATCTGAGGCTTGATCTTGAGGGTCAAGCCTACGTCCTTGCGTTCGATCGTCTGGAAAGGGTTGACGCCGCCGGCCCCGGCCACCGCCTGGGCGAAGCGTCCCGTTAGGAAGGGCACGTTCTGTCCGATCATGATGCGCGCCTCGGAGTTATCCAGGGTGAGGAGGTCGGGGGTCGAAAGGATATTGACGCTGCTGTCTCGCTCGAGGGCTCGCGCCAACGCCGCCAGGCCCGCCACGCGGCTTCCGTCCGGCAGGGTGACGTTGTTGGAGAGATACCCGATGGTCAGGCCGTCCGGCGCCGCCGCGAAGGCCGCGGCGGGATTGGCCGCGACCGCCATCGCCGAAGGCCCGGCGGCGGATGCGTTGCCGACCGCCCCGAACGCTCCCTTGCCCACCTTTTTCGCCGCTCCCCATTGGATGCCGAATTGCGCGGCCTTGTTGATCGTCACCTCGGCGATCAACGCCTCCACGAAAACCTGCGCCCTCGCGGTGTCTAGGCGCTCGATCACCCCCCGGAGGTTATTGTAGGTCGTCTCGGGCGCGCTGATGACCAGGGCGTTAGAGGACTCGTCGAACTGCACAAGCGCCTCTTCCGCGGTCGGGGCCCCCGCCGAACCGGAGGCCTTGCCGTTGATAAGGCCGCGGAGTATCTCGGCCATCCTCTTGGCCTCCGCGTTCCTCAGATAGACGACGCGCGCCTGCTGGGTCGAATTGGCGGGGACGTCGAGCTTGGCGATGAGCGAACGCAGACTCTCGAGCTGCGCCGGATTGGGCGCCCGGGCCAGGATACTGTTGCTGCGGGCGTCCGCGACGGCGGTGAAGCGCCGCTCCGTGGAATCGCGGCCCTCCGACAGCTTGCCCAAGAGCTGCGCGACGTCGAGGGCCGAGGCGTTCCTAATCGGAATGACCGCCACCTGCCCGTCGTCGCGCCGATCGAGGTCCTCGATGACGCGTAGGAGCGAGCGGATATTCGAGGCGGTGGCCGTGAGGATCAGCGTATTGGCCGGAGCGTACACCGAGACCTGCGCCTCGGGCTCGAGCAGGGGTTTGAGCAGCGCGGCGATCTGCGAGGCTGCGGCGTGCTCCACCGGCACGATCTGGGTGATCCAGCGGTGCCCCTCCCCGGGACCGCGCCCTTCGACAACCCTGGCCCGCTGCTTCGCCTCGCCCTCCCGAACGATCCGGATGACCCCGCCAGGACTGCGCACCGCGGCGAAGCCCGCGCTCTGCAAGGCCGCCAAGAAGATCTGGTAGGCGTCGCCGCGGGAAACGGGCTTCGAGGAGATGATGGTGATCTTGCCCTGCGCCTTGGGGTCCAATAGGAAATTGTAGCCGGTGATCTGCGACATCGCCTTCACCACGGCCTGCAGGTCGGTCTCATGGAAATTCAACAGCATCTGCTGGGATGCATGCGCCGCCGGCGAGGAAATCTGCGGCGGCTCCTGGCCTAGGCCGACGATGGGGCTCAAGGAGCCCGCGCCGGCCAAAAGCCAGCCGGCCCTATTCAAGACGATAATACCGATGCTCGATCTTGCCTTCACGGCTTACCTCGAGCTCAAGCCTCGTCGAAGAGCTGAGACTTCGATGGGCTCCCGCCAAATCGTCCGCGGAACTCAAGGCCCTGCCGTTGACGGCGCGGATCACCTCGCCCGGTCGCAGTCCCATGGCGCTCAGAAATCCCGTGGGCGGCAACTCGCGAATCAAGAGGCCGCCGTTCGGCAGCGGGACGACCTTGAGGCCATCGAATAAGTCCGCCGCCTGCCATCCCGACTCCAACAGGCGCCGCGGCACCGCGTATCGGTTGCCATCGAGGCGTCGAACTGCGCCCGAGGCCGAGGATTCGCGCGGCGCGAAGGCGACCGCCTGCACCAACCCCTCCGCTTGCCGGCTTCCCGCCAACAAAAGGCTCTCGGAGCCTTGCCCCCGGCGCAGCAAGACCCGGTCCTTGAACACCGCCTCCAGCACGACACCGGGCGCCACGCTCTCTCCGATCCGGAAGGCCTCCTGAGGCCGGCCCTCCCGGCTGATGAGGGCGACGCTCTCGGCCCCGGCTTCCATAACGCCCGCCAAAGCCAGGTTCAGGCCGCTCGGCGGGGCCAGCGCCGCCTCAGCGATGCTGGCCCCGCCCCCGAAGGGATTGGCCGACAAGACCGTATCGAGCAGCATCTGTGGCTCCTCCGCCTTCTCCATGTAGAGGCGCAACATCGGCTCGCTTTCGAGATTACACAGCCTCCAAGTCCAACGCGCCATTGAATCCGCGGCCAGAAGAACGCTCAAGCCCATCACGCCACGGCGCACCCAAGGCTTGGAGAGCCACGCGGCGATATCTGCTTGGAGCGCCGCAGGCACGGAGCGCCTCACGCTCCCGTCAGCGGCTCAGGCTCGGTGTCTTCCGGAGTCTCGGGCGTGTAGCCCGATATGTCCACCGGTTCCTCGTTCTCCGGCGAGGTGGCGGCCAATGTCTTGACCGCCTGGGTGAAGCTCCCGCTCGGGGGCGGTTGCTGCGGCTGGGGATTGGGCCCCGGGTTGGGAGTGGGGCTCGGATTCGAACCCGGCTGCTGGCTTTGCGGGGCCGTGCTGGCCGTGGGCCCCGAGCCTCCACCGCCTCCGCCGCAGGCTGACAGCAGCAGCGCCGCCGAGACGCCGCCCAGCATCATCCATGATCGATTCATAGCATCCTCCCCGACAATTACGGAGCTCCATGCGCCGGCGTCGGCATGTACGGAAAGCCGGGCAGGATGAAGCCATCGTTGACGGTCGCCCCGTCGCTCAAAGGCAGGCTTCCATTGGGCGCCTGTCCGGACGGAAGCAGGGCTCCCACCGCGAGGCGCAGGCCGACGTCGACGACATCGTCTCCGGGCCGGCGACCGTTGGGAAAGCCCGCGGGATCGCAGCCTTGCTTGCTCGCGTTGAACGTGGGGCCCGGATCGAAGCAGTTGAGCGCCCCCAGATTATTCTGCGCCCCCCGCAGCGTCGGCGTGATGGAAGTATTGAGCCGCAGCATCTCGCAGGAGGAGCCGTTCTCATTGAGCCCGGGCAGGCCCGTCAGGAAGGCCTGGAGAAGATCGTTGCGCGGGACGGCCGGAGCGGCATAGCCGAACTGCTGCTCGATCAACGCCGGCAATACCGGGTGCGTGATGTAGTCGAGGAAGGCGGCATCGTTGATGGGTTTGGACGCGTTGTAGGCGTCCTTGTCCTTGAAGCCGATAAAGAGGTCGTTGGTCAGCGGCATCCCCACCCGCGACACCTGGGTCCAGGCCCCTCCCTCCCGGGCCGGCTGATCGAAGGTGGGCGACGGGTTGAGGAGGCGGCCTTGACGCAGGCTCGCCGTGGTCCACGCCCCGAGCACGGTGCCGCTGGAAGGCAGCGAAGAGGAGTCGGTGGCCAGCAAGCAGGCGATCGGCAGCTCCAAGGCCAAGGTCGTCACGTTCTTGCCGCGGTTCTGGCTGATGCCGCCGCTGGCCGGCCCGACGAGGCTGTTGGAGGAATTCAACAGGTCGTAGATGGCGCCGACGTACATGTCGGCGCGCTCATGCCTCTGGCCCGCAAAGGCGCGCCCGATGATCGGGCAACCGGGAATGTTAATGTTATAGACGAAGTTATTGGAATAGTCCCGGTACGTCGTGCCGATCCCGAGGCTCTTGAACCCGACATAATCGAGGGGCTTTCGGAACATGCTCGATCCCGTTCCGGCGTCGCTGATATCGCCTCCCGTACCGCCGCGCCGGTCTCCACGAATGACCCGGAGGGTGAAGCTCTCCTCGAGATTAAGCTTGCTCTCGTCGATTACGGTCACGGGCCCCAGGTTGAGCCAGGGGGAGGAAATCTCCTTACCCCCGATGTTCATTGTGAGGTTCTTGAGCTGATTCTTGAAACGAAATTGGAAGGTCAAGTCCTCCTTGCAGTCCCCGTTATTGTCCACGTGGATCTCGTAGAGGGCATTGGGATCCATGAAGAAGTAGCTGGGCCCCGAATACGCGTCCTGGAAGGGCTGGTAGTTGGCCACCGCCGTCACGAAATTGCCCCGCCCGGGCTGATAGCTCCTGAAAAAATAAAAGTCGGAGCCGTCCACCTTCGGGTGCTCCGATATGAACGGCGCCTCGCGGTAACCCGCGCCCAGCGCCGCCCGGGGGCCGAACGCGACCCAAGCCCAACACAGCATGCTAAGTACGATGCCGAATGTTCTCATTCCCGCCTCCTGAACGGCTCAAACTTATACGGACCGCGGCCATTATAGGCGCCGCGCCGCGCCGCGCCCATATAGGCCTTGTCAGTTTTTTTTATCCGCGCATTGAAACTCCGATCACCCCGCAGCCACCATTCCGTTACGGCCGCGTCCTAGTAGTCCATACGCCTTCCTCGTATACTAGGGTGGTGAAACCGCATTGGATCATCGGCAGGGCGCTCGGAGTCGAGATCGGGATACATCCCAGCTGGCTGGTCTTGGCCGCGCTCGTGGTGCTCTCGCTGGTGGACACCTTCCTGGTCAACGCGCCGAATTGGAGCCTGGCGATGGTCTGGTCGATTGCCTCGGCCACCGCGGCGCTCTTCTTCGCATCGCTGATCCTTCACGAACTGGCCCATGCGGCGGTGGCCAAGGCACGCGGGCTGCAGGTCCGCTCGATCACCCTCTTCGCCCTGGGGGGCGTCGCGCAGATCGCCCAGGAGAGCGCCGACGCCAGGACCGAATTTTGGATGGGCATCGTCGGCCCTCTGACAAGCGCCTTGATTGGCCTCTCCTGCCTCGCCCTCGCGCAATGGCTGGCGGTCCCGGCGGCGGAGGCGGGACCGCAGCCCGCCGCCGTGCTTCTGGCATGGCTCGGGGCGATCAACGCCGGCCTGGCCGTCTTCAATATGATTCCGGGCTTTCCGCTCGACGGCGGGCGGGTGATGCGCGCGGCCGTCTGGAGCGCCACCGGAGACCGCTCGCGGGCCACGCGCTGGTCGGCGCGCAGCGGCCAAGCCTTCGCCCTGGGCTTCATCCTTTTCGGCCTCGTCCGATTCTTCCAGGGCGCCGGGCTCTCGGGACTTTGGCTCGCTTTCATCGGCTACTTCCTGCTGGAGGCGGCCACGGCCAGCCTCGCCCAGGTAGCGCTCTCGGAGGCCCTCAGCAGCGTCAAGGTGGCCGACATCATGTCGAAGAGCTACCCCATGGTAGCGGGCGAGGAGGATCTCGAGACCTTCGTCGGCCAAGAGCTCATGCGCTCGGGCCGGCGCTGCTTCATCGTGGAGGAGCGCGGCCGCGTCGCCGGGCTGATCACGCCGCAGGAGGTCAGACGCGTGGACCCCTCCCAATGGTCCAGTACCCCGGTCGATCGGGCCATGCGCCCCTTCAGCGAGCTGCAGACCGTGCACCCGGAAACCCCCGTTTCCACGGCCCTTGAGCTCATGGGCCGCGAGGACGTCAACCAATTGCCCGTCGTCGACGACGGGCATCTGCGCGGGCTCGTTTCCCGCAGCGAGATCATCGGCTTGCTGCAGACGAGAAGCGAAGTGCAGGTCTAGGAGCACTGTGCTCGACTGCATCATCGTCGGAGCCGGAGCGGCGGGCCTGGCCGCGGCCGAGAGGCTTTGCCGCTCGGGGCTGTCCCTTCTGGTCCTAGAGGCTCGAGCTCGCATCGGGGGACGCGTCCATACCGTGTTCCCTTCGCCGTCGCCCCCGGTCGAGCTGGGCGCCGAATTCATACATGGCAAGCCGGATGAGATATGGCGCTCGGCGTTCTCGCTGAAGATCTGCGACGTCCCGGATACTCACTTCCTTAGTAAGGCCGGTCGGATGCTGCCCGTCGCCGATTTCTGGCAGCGCCTGGAAACGGTCACGCGGCGCCTGCGCCGAGGCGGCCGGGACCGCTCCTTCGACGATTTCCTTAAAACACTGCCGCGCCGCCTTCAAGGCGCCGGGCTTAAGGCGCGCGCCTTCGTGCAGAGCTTCCACGCCGCCGACTGCGCTCGCATCGGCGAGCATGGCCTGGCCGCGCTCGCGAAGGCCTCCAAGCGCTACCATGAGGAGAAGACCTTCCGCCCCCTCGACGGCTACGGCAAGCTGATGGAGAGGTTTTGGCGCTCGAGCGGATTGCCAGCCGAAAGGCTGCTGCGGGGCGTCGCCGTCACGGAGATACGGTGGGGGCCGCGGGAGGTCCGCGTCCGCGCGAGGAGGCGCCGGGGCGCGGTGGAATTCAAGGCACGCCGGGTCCTGCTTACCCTGCCTGTCGGAACGCTTAGGTCGGGCTCGCCGCGATTTATCCCGGAAATCGAATCCAAACGGGCGGCCCTCGAAGGCCTTGAGATGGGCCAGGTGGTCAAGCTTATCCTACGTTTTCGGGAGGCCTTTTGGGAGAAATCCGCTCCCGACGCCGCCTTCTTCCATGCGGCGGACGGGCCCTTCCCCGTGTTCTGGACCGCCCTGCCGCTGCGCGCGCCGCTTCTGACCGCCTGGGCCGGGGGGCCGCCGGCGGCCCGCCTGAGCGCGCTCGGTGAAAGCGGGATATTGGAGGCGGCGGTCGAGTCCGTTTCCAAGCTCTTTCGAATCTCCAGGCGGCGCGCCAGGGGAGAGCTGCTTTCCTGGCATTTCCACGACTGGAACAGGGATCCTTTCTCGCTAGGCGCCTATAGCTACGCCGCCGCCGGAGGAGCCTCGGCGCATCGGCGGCTCGCCCGGCCGCTGGGGCCGCTGTTTTTCGCCGGCGAGGCGACGAATTACGACGGGCAGAACGCCACGGTCAGCGGGGCGATCGCCAGCGGGCGCCGCGCGGCCTTAGAAATAATTCGAGCCGCGCGAAAAAGATAATCGGTCTTAGATTAACGATAGATGTCGCGCCGGTTACCGACCCGCAAAACGAGAACAAGCAACTCCCGGTCCTCGATGCGCGCGATGATGCGGAAGTCACCCACCCGATACTTCCAGAATTCGCCCAATTTCGAGCCCTTGAGGACCTCGCCGATGCTGCGGGGATTCTTGGATGGAGCGACGCGTTGCGAGAGAAACTTTAGAATTCGTCCTGCCGCAGGAGGGTCAAGCTTGTCGAGCTCTTTCGCCGCTCCGGAGTCGAATTCAATGCGCCAAACCATGCCGCTTCATCACTTTTTCCAGCGGAACGGTTTTCCTGCGCCCCGTGCGGATCGCGACGAGGCGTTTTTCGGCAAGGTATATGTCTTCGAGTTCTGCGAGATGCTCCAAAATGGCCTCTCGAACATAAAAACTTTTGGTTCGGCCGGTAGATTTCGAGAGCAGATCGAGCCTGGCTTCGATTGAGGGCGGGAGCCTAATGGCAAGCATGTCTTGCCTCCACGTGCTATACAAGTATAGCATAAGGAGCGTCGCTTTACAATGACGAGAAGAGAAAGCCGAGGATGGGAGTCGAACCCACAACCTATCGCTTACGAAGCGATTGCTCTGCCATTGAGCTACCTCGGCGTTGCGCTTAGTTTACAATACTTTTTCGAGGAGATGAACTTAAGGCATCTCTTCGTTTTATTTAAGTCCACTGAAAACGAAATTTTTTATGATGTTCAGCACAGTCTCTTAGATAGAGATTCATTAGGCTTTGGTAAGGCATCCCTGTCGCTCCTGCGACCTGCTTGAAGTATTCGATAGTCTTTTCATCCAAGCGAATCGTAATCTGCCGTTTGAACGCCTTGGCATACGGGTTGCGCTTGGACTTCGAGAAGTCGTAGCTTTTTCTCATATCAGCTCACCTCATGAAATGAACTCTTCGTAAAGACGGTCTGCGCCTCCTCGAACGAAACGCCGTGCTTACGCCTGTTAAGGAGACTTTTATTGGGATCCCACTCGAAGCGAAGGGCCACACATATATTATAACTACAATGTAGTGCTAGTTCAAGGGGGTCCCCATTTTCCCGCCGGGCTTTTATTCGATCAGCGAGGGGATCGCATACAAATTCTCCATACTCGCCGGCCGACTTAGGCGTCCTTGCGGCGGTCGAAGGCGAACCGGCTGAGCTGCCCGGGGAGGGATTTGCAGTAGGCTTTCATCTCCGAGGCGATCTCGACGACCTTCGCGTACTGCTCGAGCTTCCGGCGCTGCGTCGTGACGACGCCGACCGATACGGAGATCAGGGGAAAGCGCTCCCATTTGCCGACACGATTCTTCAACTCGATGAAGCCCAGCCTGCGGGCCAGCAGGTCGTAGAAATTGGGAGCCAGGTCGTCGAAGCGCGAGACGACGGTCTGCACGGCGAAGGCGGCCCGCGAGGGGTCGCAGATCAGCACGAAATCGTCGCCGCCGATATGCCCCAAAAAGCCCTCCGTTTCGCCGGCCTCGCGTAGCGAATCGGCGAGCATCTCCGACGTCGCGCGGATCACCTGGTTGCCCCGCTCGTAGCCGTAGGCGTCGTTGTAGGACTTAAAACGGTTTATGTCGCAGTAGAAGAACGCAAACGGCGATTGCTGCTCGATCCTCCGGCGAACCTCCTCCTCGATCATGGGGCTTCCCGGCAACCGCGTCAGGGGGCTGGCGGCCAACGCCGCGCGATTGCGCCGCAGCAGGCTCGCGACGCGGGCGCGGAGCTCGTCGATGTCGAAGGGCTTGGTGATGTAGTCGTCGGCGCCCATGTCGAGGCCGCGGATCTCCTGGGAGCGCCGGTCCTCGGCCGTGATCAGGATCACCGGCATCATGCGGGTCCTTAGGTCGCGGCGCAGCTCGGTGAGCACGTCCAAGCCGTTTTTCTCCGGCATGGCCACGTCGAGCAGAACGATGTCGGGGCTCTGCGCCGAGATAACGTCCAAGGCCTCGTTGCCATCGGCGGCGCTGTAGAGCTCCACCCCATCGGCGTCGAAAACCCTCGAGAGCAGGTTGCGCACCGGCCTTTCATCGTCCGCGATCAGAATTTTTGTCTTCATGCGATTAGCATACGGGACAGCGCTATGGAAGGGCTTAACGCGGCATTAAATCCTCCTTAACTTCCAAGGGGAAAGGCCTTCCGGGGCCGCCCAAGGCCTGCCGGAGTTTGCGCAGGAGCGACTCCGCGGCGACCGGCTTCTGCAGGAAGACCGCGTCGGGCCCAGGACGCCCCCCATGGCGGAGCACGACGTCATCGGTGTAGCCGGACATGAATATGATCTTGATGCCGGGGAAAGCGGAACCGACGTACTCGGCCAACCCGCGACCGCCCACCTCCGGCATGACGATGTCGGTCAACAGGAGGTCCACGTCGACGCCCTGGCGCTCGAGCAGGCTGATCGCCTCCTTGCCGTTGGACGCTGCCAAGACGTCGTAGCCGTGCTCGGAGAGTACCCGGGCGAGCATGCGCCGCACCGACGCGTCGTCTTCGGCCAAAAGAATCGTTTCGGAGCCCCGGACGCTGGTGATCGAGAGATCGTCGATGGGCTGCGGCTCCGCCGGCGCCTCCGTCCTCGGAAGATAAATTTTAAACGTACTGCCGCGTCCCGGTTCGCTGGATATCTCGATATAGCCCTCGCTTTGTTTGACGATGCCGTAGAGGGTCGACAAGCCCAGGCCGGTGCCCTTCCCCCGCTCCTTCGTCGTGAAGAAGGGCTCGAAGAGATGGGAGAGCACGTCGAAGTCCATGCCACATCCCGTGTCCGAGACCGAAATCATAACGTAGCGGCCGGGCGGCACGATGTCGTGCCTCCCCACGATCTCTTTCTCGAGCCAGACATCCCTCGTTACGATGGAGATCGTCCCGCCGTCGGGCATCGCATCACGCGCGTTGACGGCCAAATTCAGGATCACCTGCTCGATCTGCCCGCCGTCGGCCTTGACGTTGCCCAGGCCCGGCTCTAAGTCCACCGCGAGGGAGAGGTCCTCGCCGATGAGCCTGCGCAGCATCTTCTCCATCCCCGAGACGATCGCGTTGATGTTGAGCACCGTGGCCGAGAGCAATTGCCTCCGGCTGAAGGCCAGCAGCTGGCGCGTCAGCGACGCGGCGCGGCGGGAGGCGTCGATGATCTCGCGGACGTCGTTGAGGCGCGGGTCCGAGCCGGCGCTCAAGCTCACCTCCAAGATACGGCTGTAGCCCATGATCGCGGTGAGCAGGTTGTTGAAATCGTGGGCGACTCCTCCCGCCAGGCGCCCGATGGCGTCCATTTTCTGGGAGTGTTGCAGCCTCAATTCCAATTCCTTGCGCTCGGTGATGTCGGTGACCATGGCCAAGACCCCGGTATAGCGCCCCGCATGGTCGACGATCGGGCTCGTGACGACCAGGGCCCAAAGCTCGCTGCCGTCCTTGCGCCGAAAACGGAAGTCGAACTGCTCGCGCATCCCGCCGCGCCGGCGCTCCATATGCTCCACGGCGCTCTTGCGCGCGTCGTCGTCCATGAAGGCGTAGACCAGCTGCCCCTGCATCTGGCCGACGGTATACCCCAGCAGATCGGCCATCTTTTGATTGACGAAGGTGGTCTTATTCTCGGCGTCGATCATCCACACGCCTTCTTCCGCCGTCTCGATAATCCTCCGATAGCGCTCCTCGCTATCTTGCAGGGCCGCGACGGCCCGCTGCCGCTCGATGGCGTACTGGATCGAGCGGATCAGCAGGCTGGGGACGATTTCTCCCTTGAATAGGTAGTCCTGCGCGCCATCGCGTATGGCCTGGGTGACCATCCACTCGGTCCGATGGCCCGTCATGACGATGATCGGCAATTGCGGCGCGGCCGCGTGCACCTTCCGGACGGTCTCTATCCCGTCGGAGTCGGGAAGGCCCAAGTCCAACAAGACCAGATCGATGCCCCCCAACGACAGTCGTCGGAGCGCGCCGCCTAAGGACAAGACATGCTGTAGCTCGAAGCTTCCGGCGTCCGCTTTCTGAAGGTACTCCCGGATGAGCGCGGCGTTCGCCTCGCTGTCTTCGACCAGGAGCAGCCGAATCGCCTTCGCGCCGTTACGTCCATGCCCTAAAACCATATAATCCTCCATAAACTACAAAAGACAAGTACCGCACGGCGGGCGCTTACGCAAGACTCATTTGGTCACAGCCCCTTTTCTCGAGAGGGAAAAGCCTTTTTCAGGCGATCTTTACCGTGCCTTTACCGTGGCGGGTTGTGGGAATGAGCGAATTCCACGTTGAATCCGTAGCCCTGCCCCTTGTCGCTCATGATGAGCTCACGCAACGGTCCGAGCTTCCCGCGTATATTGCGCACATGCGCCTTGACGGTCGCCGAGAGCGCGGGTGGCCAGGCATGGTAAAGCTTTTTATAGAGGACTTTCTTATCCACGAACCGGCCCTCGGCGCTCATGAGCAAGGCGCAGATGCCGCTTTCCAAGGGCGTTAGCCGGATAGCCTGCTCTCCGACGCTCAAGCAATGCGCGCAAACATCGAGCGCCGCCCCGCCCACCCGGATGATCCATTGGGAATTGCCTCGAAAGCGCCGCCTGCGGATGAGCCCCTGAATCCGGGCCATGAGCCTTTCGGGACCCACCGGGCGGATCAAATAATCGTCGGCGCCCAACTCGAGGCATTCCACCTCTCGCTCCAGGCGCCGGTCCGCGGTTAGAATCAGGATTGGAAGGTAAAAGGTCTTCTCCTGCTCCCTCAGCCGGCGGCACACCTCCTCGCCGGGCATTCCCGGCATCATCAGGTCCAGGATGACCAAATCGGGGAGCTCGCCGGCGGCCATACGCAACCCCCGTACCCCGCTCGGCGCCCACAGCACTCGATATTCGGACCGTCGCTCGAGAAGGGAGCGCAGCAGCTCCGCCGACTCCTCCTCGTCATCGATGACTAGTATCGTAAAGGAAAGCCCGGATGCCTCACCCATATTATCATAATTGTAACATATATTATTATAAAAACAATGGCTGCGCCCGCGGCGGCTTGACCCGGCAGCACAAAAAAACAACAATGGCCCGATAATGTCGGCGCTCAAGGCGGTTTTTGCGTCGGCTTTGCTGCTTGCGGCGATCGATCTCCCCGCGGGCGCCGTCCCCGCTTTCACACCGGAAAACGGCATTCGAATCTCCTCCGCCGTGCTCCAGGCCGCGACAGGCTCCTACCCGACCCTGCGCGCCTATTACATCCGAAACAGCAGCCATGTGCTATCGGCCATCACCGCCGACGGCATGACATTCAACGAGGAGGCCGGCGTGCGCCTCTCAAGCCTGACGGTACCGGCACTCGATATCGGGATCAGCTCCATCACGGGCCTTTCCATCCTGCCGCTTAATTCGGGCGGGTTTCGCATGCTCTATTCCGTCATCGGGACCACGGGGAGCTACCGCATCTACAGCGCGACCTCGGCCGACGGCCTTGCCTGGGCCAACGAGGCGGGGGCAAAGATCAACAGCTCCACGACCTTCTCGGGGATGCCGAGCCTGGTAAAGCTGGGCACCGGGGACTGGAGGCTCTACTACATCCAAAATTCCATCGCGGGGAACCAGCCGGCAAACTATCGGATTTATACGGCCTTGTCCACCAACGAGGGCGCGAGCTTCGGCTCGGCATCCCAGGCGCACAGCGCGCAGGCGGGCGAGGTCAGCGCGGTCCTGCGCACCGACAACAGGGTCCGCCTTTACTACACGGCCCCGGCCGCCGGCTCGAGCAGTAACACCACCATCGTCAGCGCGTTGTCGACGGACGCCAACGGCACGTCCTTCTCCACGGAATCCGACGTCCGCCTCTCGACACCCGTTACCAGCGGCAGCCTGGCCTACCCCTTCGTCCTGCGCTCGACGGAGGCCGCCCCGTCCTATCGCTGGCGGATGTATTACGATTTCAACGGCCCCGGGCTGAGCACGGGGAATGTCCACAGCGCGTTGACGACGGCCCCGGACCCCCAATCCATCTCCCCCTCCACCGTGCTTAACGCCAGCCCCGCCGTTTCGCTGACGATCAGCGGCGAGGTCTTTTCCCCGTCCCCCTCGGTCAAGCTCACGAGCGGCGGCCAGGCCGATATCACGGGAACGGCGGTTACCCGCTCTAATGACCAAACCATCACCGCCACCTTTAATGTCCAGGACAAGGCGCCGGGCTTTTGGAACGTGGTGGTCGCCAATTCGGACGGCGTGTCCAAGACCCTGGCCAATGCCCTAACCATCGACTTCTCCAATGGCAGCGCCTCGGTCACCGACAATCTGCTGCGCCCACGCCTCGGCGGCACCGCCAAGATCGCGGTCGTTACCTACAATGCCGGTCACCTCACCGTAAAGCTATACACGCTGGGCGGCGCGTTGGTATCGACGCTCTTCGATGGAGAACGGGCGGCGGGCACCCTCAACCTCACCTGGGACGGCAAGACGGCGCAGGGCAACACCGTCGCCAGCGGCGTCTACCTACTTAAGACCACGGGACCAAAAATCAACGTGATTAACAAGATCGTGGTAATCAAATGATCCCGCGACTTTCCCTCGCCCTACTTTTGTTGCCCGCGACGCTCTACGCGGAAGCGGGGCGTACGGCGGCTTCCGCGCTTTTGCTACGGCCCCTAAGCGTGCGCGCCAACGCCATGGGGGAGGCCTTTGTCGCCGCCGACGGGGGCATCGACTCCTTCGGCTACAATCCCGCCGGGCTGACCGCGACCCAGCGGCCGTCCCTGCAGAGCCTCTACACACCGGGCGTCGTCGAGGATCGATTCAGCTTCACCAGCTACGCGCACCCCCTGCCCTTCGGCGTACTGTCCGTCGGCGGAATGTATTACGACGCGGGCGACCTGCACCTTCAATTTTCCGATGGCACCCACCGCAACGTCAAGGCGGAGCAAGACATGGCCGGCATTCTCGGCTTAAGCCTGCCCCTGCCCTTGGGGTTGAGCGCTGGAGCCTCGGCCAAGGTGTTCCGCGTCGAACTCGCCGAAACGGCTAAGGCCACCGGCTATGCGTTCGACGTCGGGGGAGTCTGGCGGTCCCCCCTCAAGGGACTCAACCTAGGAGCGGCCGTCAATAATGCCGGGC
Source organism: Elusimicrobiota bacterium (assembly GCA_041694815.1). Classification (GTDB taxonomy): domain Bacteria; phylum Elusimicrobiota; class Elusimicrobia; order UBA1565; family JACRDR01; genus JBGFSC01. The sequence continues at coordinate 91,310 of JBGFSC010000010.1, forward strand.
CCGACCTCAAATTCGAGGAGCAGGGAGACCCTCTCCCCACGGCGTTTCGCTTCGGAGCTGCCTATTCGCTCAACCTGGAATCGGCGCTCGCCACGCGTGAATCGATCCTCGCGCTGAGCCGCTTCCTTTTCTGCGTCGACGCGGTCAAGGTCCGCGAGGAGAGGCTCTCCCCCCGCGCCGGAGTCGAGATGTCGGCCCCCTTGCTCGATCGGGGTCACGCCGCCCTGCGCCTCGGCCATCTCTTCGCCTCGAGCCCCGACTCCTTCACCTTCGGCATCGGCCTTAAGGAAAGGCGCTTCGTCTTCGACTACGCCTTCGGCGTGAAGCGGGAGCTCAGCAATGTCCATCACTTCTCGATCGGCGTCGTATTTTGAAAAAGGCACGGCAATTTAGGTATAATATGCAATTCTTATCTGTTCTATGACGACATGGTGAGGAAGATCGTCTCTGACTGGCTCTCTCCGTTCGGCCAGGCCCGCTTTCGGAAACCCAAGGGTTGGGCCCAAAATTTAAAGCCAGGCAGCCGCTCCCACGACGGCGCGGACCTTCCCCGAGACCTGCAAGATTCCATAGGCAGGGCCCAGCAAGCCCTGCTGCGCCGGCAAATCCAGGAAGACGGTTACTGGTGCGCGGAGCTCCGGGCCGACACGACCTTGGAGTCGGATACGATCATGCTGCTCAATTTCCTGGGACGCGGCGACTCGCCCAAGGTGGCGCGCCTGGCCCGATTCATCCTGTCCCAGCAATTGCCGGACGGCGGCTGGCCGATCTACCGCAACGGCCCGGCTGATCTCTCGGCGACAGTCAAGGCCTACTGGGCGCTCAAATTCGCCGGCTACAAGCCGGAAGAGCCATTCCTCGCCCGAGCCAGGGAAAAGATACAGGCCTTGGGCGGCATCCATCGCGTCAACACCTATTCGAAGTTCTACATGGCGCTCTTCGGCCTCTACGATTGGAGAGGGGTCCCCACCATTCCTCCGGACCTGATGCTATTCCCGAATTGGTTCTACTTCAACATCTACGAGATGTCCGCGTGGACCCGCTCGATCGTCGTGCCCCTTTCCATAATATGGTCGGATCCCCCTCCCCTTCGCTGCCCAGCCCATGCGAGACTCGACGAGCTGTTCCCGGACGAACGGCGCTACGTCCCGCTTCGCGAGGTTATGCCGCCGCATCGTTTCTTGTCCTGGACCGGATTCTTCCTGATGTGGGACAACGGCCTCAAGGCCTTGGAAGGGCGGGGCCCGCATTGGCTCCGCGTCTGGTCGCGCCGCTTGGCGGAGCAATGGATGTTGGAGCACCTGGAGGGCTCCGACGGGCTCGGCGCCATCTTCCCCGGCATCGTCAATACGATCATGGCGATGAAGGCCCTCAAATACCCCGACGACGACCCCCGCCTACTCAAGCAGATCGGCATCCTGGAAGGGCTCGAAATCGACAGGGGCGAAATGCTCGAGATGCAGCCCTGCCTGTCTCCGATCTGGGACACGGCCTTAGCCGTCATCGCCTTGGCCGAATCGGGGATGAGCCGGGAGCATCCCGCGCTGATTGCGGCCGTCGAATGGCTGCTTTCCAAGGAGATCCGCCGTCCCGGCGACTGGCGCGTGACCAACCCGAGCGGCCCGATCGGCGGATGGGCGTTCGAGTTCGAAAACGATTTCTATCCCGACATCGACGATACGGCGATGGTCATGCTCGCGCTGCGCCACGTTCACCTCGACGAGCGGCTCGAACTGGCCCGCGAGAAAGCCTGCCTGCGCGGCCTGCACTGGCTGCTGTCGATGCAGTCGGATAGCGGCGGCTGGGCGGCTTTCGACAAGAACAATACCAAGATGATTTTCACCAAGATCCCCTTCGCGGACCACAACGCCATCATCGACCCGCCCACCGCCGATATCACGGGGCGCATCCTCGAGTTCCTGGGATACATCGGCTACGACGACTCCTTTGGGGCGGTGAAAGCCGCCGTTGCGTTCCTCAAGCGGGAACAGGAGGCCGACGGGTCGTGGTACGGGCGATGGGGGGTCAACTACATCTACGGCACCTGGCAGGTGCTGCGCGGCCTGGCCGCTATCGGCGAGGACATGCGCCAGCCCTACATACAAAAGGCCGCGGCCTGGCTTAAGTCCGTCCAGCAACACGACGGCGGATGGGGAGAGACGTGCTCCTCCTACGAGGATCCGAGCACGAAGGGATGCGGCCCCTCGACGCCCTCTCAGACCGCCTGGGCGCTGATGGCGCTCATGGCCGCGGGACAAGGAGAGGGCCCCGAGGCGCAAAGGGGGGTGGAATATCTGCTCGGCACGCAACAGGACGACGGCAGCTGGCAAGAATCCGAGTTCACGGGCACCGGCTTTCCCAAGGTCTTTTACCTGGAATACACCCTATATAGGAACTACTTTCCCCTGCTCGCTCTCGGGCAATACCAGACTCTTTTGAGGAACCGCCGTCAGAACGAATCGAATCCCCCCATCCTGTTCCCCGGCTCGGCGCTGGAGTTCAGCGGCCCGGTGAGCCGCTAGGAGATAAATAATGGCGGTACCCCTGCGGATGCAGTTGTCGGTGTTCGGTTACATCCTCAAGCAGAAACTTCGAGGAACCGAGCGCTACCCTCTGGTGATGATGCTCGAGCCCCTCTTCGCCTGCAATCTCGAGTGCGCCGGCTGCGGCAAGATACAGTACCCCCCCGACATCCTGCGCAAGCGCCTGACGCCGGAGGAATGCTGGGAGTCGGCGGAGGAATGCGGCGCCCCGATCGTCTCGGTCGCCGGGGGCGAGCCCCTAGCACACCCGCAGATAGACCGCATCGTCGAGGGCCTCATCTCCCGCGGCAAATACCTCTACCTGTGCACCAACGCGATACTCCTGGAGCGCAACCTCCAGCGCTTCAAGCCCTCCGCGCAGCTCATCTTCAGCATACACCTCGACGGCGCGGAAAAGACCCACGACCGGATGGTCTGCAAAGACGGCGTCTACAAGACCGCCGTCTCGGCCATCCGCAAGGCCAAGGCGATGGGCTTCAACGTCATGACTAACAGCACGATTTTCCAAGGGGAGGACTCCGAGGAGTTCCGGGCCTTCTTCGACACCGCGATGGAGCTGGGCGTCGACGGGATGATGATCTCGCCGGGCTACGCGTACGAGAAGGCTCCCGAGCAGGAGCTCTTCCTGAAGCGGGATCAGACGCGAGCCTGGTTCCAAGAGACGCTGCGGGGATGGCGACGCAAGGGTTGGGCCTTTAACCACAGCCCGTTCTACCTTGATTTCCTCGAAGGAAAACGGGACTATGACTGCACACCCTGGGGCAACCCCCTGCGCAACGTCTTCGGCTGGCAGAAGCCCTGCTACCTGATGGCGGAGGCGGGATACGCGCGCAGCTACCGAGAACTGCTCGAGAGCACCGACTGGTCGCTCTACGGCCGCAAGTCGGGCAATCCCAAATGCGCCAATTGCATGGTCCACGTCGGCTACGAACCCTCGGCGGTGATCGACGCTTTCTCCAGTCCACGGAAATTTTTCGAGATGGTCTCGGACATCGCCACGATCAAGGGCCCCAAAAAGGTCCGCCGGGCGCAGCTCGCCGCGCTGCCAGAGGAGCCCAGGGCCGCCCTATCGGGCGCCGGCCGTGGCTCGAAGGATTCCTGCGGAGGGCATTGAGATCGAAACGGCATTCTTGACTGGTGCGACCGGTTTCGTCGGGGCCAATCTCGCTCGAACCCTGATCCGGAAGGGATGGAAGGTTCGGGTGCTGGCGCGCAAGGGCGGCAACAGAAAGAATCTCGAGGGGCTCGGCTTGGAGCTCGTCGAAGGGGACCTGCTCGACGCGGCATCCCTGGAGGCTGGCTGCCGGGGCGCGCGCGCGGTGTTCCACGTGGCCGCGGATTATCGGATATGGGTGCCGGACCCGCGGGCCCTATACGCCGCCAACGTACAGGGAACCATCAACGTGCTTGAGGCCGCCGGCAAGGCCGGCGTCGAACGCATCGTGCATTGCTCCAGCGTCGCGGCCGTCAAGCCCATCGACGGCAAGGTCGCGGACGAAAGCTCCGAATACAGGGACGTCTCGGAAATCATCGGCCCCTATAAACGCTCCAAGTGGCTGGCCGAGCGGGCCGCCCTCGAGTTGGCCCGCAAGGGCCTTCCGGTAGTCGTGGTCAATCCGGCCGCGCCGATAGGGCCCTACGACATCAAACCGACCCCGACAGGCAAGATCGTGACCGATTTCCTCAACCGCCGGATCCCTTCCTACATCGACACCGGCCTCAACGTGGTGCATGTCGCCGACGTCGCCGAGGGGCACTGCCTGGCCGCGCAAAAGGGCCGCGTCGGGGAGCGCTACATACTTGGTGGAGAGAATCTCACGCTCAAGGCCATGCTCGATCTTCTCGCGGAAGCCACCGGGCTGAGCGCTCCGCGCTTTAAGACCCCCTACGCCATCGCCCTGGCCTTCGGCGCGCTCGACACCGCGCGCGCTCGGCTTTTTGGCGGCGAGCCCATGGCCCCCCTCGACGCCGTGCGCATGGCCAGGCACGCCATGTTCTACGATTCGAGCAAGGCCGCCCGGGAGTTGGGCCTGCGCCCGCGCCCGGCGAAGGAGGCTTTGGCCGACGCCGCTCGATGGTTTAGGGCCAATGGCTATGTCTCGAACCCCGCCCTGGCGGCCTGCGCATGATACTGCTCGCCACCGCCACCCCCTGGGAGACCGACCCCCTGAAAACCCGCTGGAGGCTGCGCGAGGGCGCGCTCGCCGGATGCTACGAGGGCAGCGTCTCGGGCCACGCCCTCCGCCTTCTTGAGACCGGCATCGGCGCCGATTCCACCAAAGCCCGCCTCGAACGCCTGCTGGCGGCGGAGGAGCGCTTCAAGCCGGAGCTCGTGATCAGCTCGGGACTGGCCGGCGCTCTGCAGCCTGGGCTCAAGGCCGGCGAGCTCGTGGCGGACCTGCGGGAGGCGCCGCTGGAAATCGTTCGCTCCGCCCGCGAGACGGCCGCGCGCCTCAAGCTCCCGCTGCATCTGGGGGCGTTCTACACCTCCGACCGCGTGCTGGAGCCGGCCTTAAAGCGCGAGGCGGGCAGGCTCAAGCGCGCCTTGGCCGTCGACATGGAAAGCGCGTCGCTGCGCGCCTGGTCGGCCCAAAGGGGAGCGGCCTTCGTCGGCCTGCGGGCGGTGCTCGACACCGTCGACGGGCGCCTGCCCAGCGGGGTCCCCGAGAGCGGCGGACTAGCCGCCTTGGCGCGCTACGTGGCCGAGCATGTCGGCGAATTCCCGCTGATGCTGCGCCTATGGCCGGCCCAGCGGCGCGGGATGGATTCGCTCGGCCGCTTCCTCGAGTCATGGCTGTCGACCTTATGACGGACCGACTGGCGCTTTATTTTAAGAGCCGCGGCGCCATGGTCGAAGGCGAACTCAAGCGCCTTATGGCGGGCCGCAAAAGCGCGCCGATCCCGTTTTTGCGCTCGGAGCCCGCCACGCTGCGCGAGGCCATGGCCTATTCCCTCTTCGCCGGAGGCAAGCGCCTGCGGCCCGTGCTGCTGATGGCCGCCAGCGAATGCTGCGGCCTGGGCGCCCGACGCTGCCTGGAGGCCGCCTGCGGCATGGAGATGATCCATACCTATTCGCTCATCCACGATGACCTGCCCGCCATGGACGACGACGACCTCCGGCGGGGCAAGCCGACCAATCACAAGGTGTTTGGCGAGGCGCTCGCGATACTCGCGGGCGACGGGTTGCTCACCAAGGCCTTCGAGCTCGTCGCGCGCAACGCGCGGCGCGTTGCCCTCGGGGCCAAGGAAACCGCAGATCTCGTCGAGGTCGTCGCCGCCGGGGCCGGCGCGCGCGGCATGGTGGGCGGCCAGGCGGCCGACCTCGAGGCCGAGGGATTGGGAGCGCTGCGAAACGGCTCGCGGGCGAAGGGGATACGCCTGCTCGAATACATCCATACCCACAAGACCGCCGCCCTAATCACGGCCAGCCTGGAAGCCGGCGCCCTCCTGGCGCGGGCCGACGCCCCTAGGCGGCGCGCCCTGCGCGAGTACGGCAGGGCCGTGGGCCTGGCCTTCCAAATCGCCGACGACATCCTCGACGTGGTTGGCGACAAGGAAAAGCTGGGCAAACGCGGCTCCGACGAAGCCAACGCGAAGCTCACCTACGTGCGGCTCTTCGGCGTCGAAGGCTCTAGGCGCAAGGCGGCCGAGCTCGCGGGCCGCGCGCGGAAGTCTTTGTCGGTGTTCGGCCGCCGCGCGGCGGTCTTGCACGATTTAGCCGACTATATCATCACTCGAGAGAAGTAACGGAGAACACACATGGAACTGCTGCCGAAAATCCAAAATCCTAACGACCTGCGGGGGTTGCCGGTCGAGGCCCTGCCCAGGGTCGCCTCAGAGCTGCGGCAAATGATCCTCGAGACGGTCTCCCAGATCGGAGGCCATCTCGGATCCTCGCTGGGCGCCTCGGACCTTACCGTGGCCCTCCATTATGTTTTCGATACACCCAAGGACAGGCTGGTGTGGGACACCGGCCATCAGACCTACGGGCACAAGCTGCTAACCGGCCGTCAAGCCGTCTTCGGCACGATCCGGCAGTTCAAGGGGATCTCGGGTTTCCTCCGGCGCGACGAGTCCGAATACGACACCTTCGGGGCCGGCCACGCCTCCACCGCCATCTCGGCGGCCCTCGGCATGGCGGCGGCGCGGGACGTAAAGGGCGAAAAAAACAAGGTCGTCGCCATCGTGTCGGACGGCTGCATGACCGGCGGGGAGTCCTACGAGGGCCTGCAAAACGCCGGCATGCTGCAGGCCGACATGCTCGTCGTGCTCAACGACAACCAGATGTTCATCTCGCACCGCGTCGGCGCGCTGGGGACGTTCCTGACGCGCCTGCTCACTCTCGGCGCGGTCAAGAACGCGGAAAAATCGGTTGAGAAATTCCTGGCGCGCTTTAAATTCTGGGGCGCGGCCGTCCTGCGCGTCGCCAAGCGCGCCAAGGTGCTGCTGTTCCCGGGAATGCTCTTCGAGGAGATGGGCTTCTCCTACTTCGGCCCCATCGATGGGCACGACGTGACGCAGCTTGTGCGCGTATTCACCCACGTAAAGGAACTCAAGGGCCCCGTGCTCGTGCACTGCGTGACCAAGAAGGGCAAGGGCTATCCGCTCGCCGAGCAGTTCCCGATCACCTACCACGGCCTGGGCAAATTCGACCTGGAGACGGGAAAGCCGGCTCCCGCCGCGCCGGCAGCTATCGCCTACACCAAGGTCTTCGGCAAATCCTTGGTCCGCCTCGCCGAGAAGGATCCGCGGATCGTAGCCATCACCGCCGCCATGCCCGAGGGAACCGGCACCGACCTCTTCCGAGACCGCTTCCCCAAGCGCTATTTCGACGTCGGCTTGGCGGAGCAGCACGCGGTGACCTTCGCGGGGGGCCTCGCCTGCGAGGGCCTCAAGCCGGTGGTGGCCATCTACTCCACCTTCCTGCAGCGCGCCTACGACCAGATCGAGCACGATATCTGCCTCCAGAAACTGCCGGTGGTCTTCTGCCTCGACCGGGCTGGCCTCGTCGGAGAAGATGGCCCCACGCATCACGGCGTATTCGACTTCGCCTACCTGCGCATGCTGCCGCACATGACCGTGATGGCGCCCTCCGACGAGAACGAGCTCCAGCACATGCTGGCCACCGCCCTGCAGATGGACACCCCGGCGGCCATCCGCTACCCGCGCGGCAACGCCCTGGGCGTGCCGATGGACCCGGAAGCCGTCCCCCTCCCGGTCGGCCGGGGCGTGCGCCTTAAGCCCGGCAAGGACGCCACTGTGCTGGCGATCGGCAACCGGGTGCGCCCGGCCCTGGAGGCCGCCGAACTGCTCGAGCGCGACGGATTATCCGTCGGGGTCGTGAACATGCGCTTCGTCAAGCCCCTCGACGAGGCCCTGCTCAAGGAAGTCGTCGCCCAGACACCCAAGATCGTCACCGTGGAGGACCATGTCCTTCAGGGAGGCTTCGGTTCGGCGGTGCTGGAGGCGCTGGCCGCCCCGGGGGCCATCTCGGGCGCGGCCTCCAACGGCGGCGGCTATGGCCGCTACCAAGTGCTGCGGCTCGGGCTCCCGGACGCCTTCGTCGAGCACGGGGCGCCGGGCAAGCTCTACGACATGGTCGGGCTGTCGGCCGAACGCATCGCCGGGCGCATCGCGGATTGGATGAACGTGCGCCGCTCCGACAACAAGGCTCCGGCGGCGGTCTCCTGAGCCCATGACGACCACCCTGCCCCGAGAGCTGCAAGTCGACAAGCTGGTGCTGACCAAGCTCCGTGGATTCTGCGCCGGCGTCGTTCGCGCCATCGACATCGTCGAGCAGGCGCTTAACGCCCTCGGCCGCCCGGTCTACGTGCGCCATGAGATCATCCACAATCGCTACGTGGTCGACGACCTGCGCGCCAAGGGCGCGGTCTTCGTGGAGGATTTCTCCGAAGTCCCGGAGGGGGCCTGGCTTATCTTCTCGGCCCACGGCGTCTCCCCCCAGGTGCGCGAGCAGGCGCGCGCCAAGAAGCTGCGCGTCATCGACGCCACTTGCCCGCTCGTGACCAAGGTGCACCTGGAGGCAATCCAATTCGCCAAGCAGGGGTACACGATCATCCTCATCGGCCACGACGATCACGTGGAGACGATCGGAACGATGGGCGAGGCCCCGGAGCATATCCGGGTCGTGGGGACACGCGAGGAGGCCGAGGCCGTCGAGGTGCCCAATCCCGACAAAGTATCGTATCTGACCCAGACAACCCTGAGCCTCGATGACACCGAGGAGATCGTGAACGTGCTCAAGAGGCGCTTCCCGAAGCTCGCGCTGCCCCGCAAGGACGATATCTGCTACGCCACGCAGAACCGCCAGAATGCCGTCAAGGCGATCGTGCCCCACATCGACCTATTGCTGGTCCTGGGCGCTCCGAACAGCTCTAATTCCGTGCGCCTGCGCGAGGTGGCCCAAGCCAAGGGTGCTAAGGCACATCTAATCGAGCGAGCGACCGACATCCGCAAGGAATGGATGGCGGGAGTCAAGACCCTTGGTCTGACCGCCAGCGCCTCGGCCCCCGAGGTGCTGGTGCAGGAGGTCGTGGACTTCTGTAAGCGGGAACTCGGCGTGAGGACGGTTGAGGAGTTCGAGACCGTCGAGGAGGACATGAAGTTCTCCCTTCCGTACGAGCTCGAGCAACTCATCAAGAAGAATTCGCCGCGATGAAGGCCGCGCGCTGGCTAGAGCCCCGCTACACCGACCGCTCCGTCTTCGAGAAGGATTTTCCCGGTATCGACATCAACGGCCTCCAGGTCTATTGCCCTGGCTGCCGAAACCTGGTGCGCCTGGCCCGCAAATCCCCCAGCGGCAAGATCGCCGGCTGGTGCAAGACCTGCAACCGGGCCGTCGCCCCATGATCGCGGGGCTCAACCAGCAATGCGTCGTCATCGCCCGTCTGGCCGATTTTTGCCGCTACGGCTCGGCCGTCTCCTCCTATGAGAGCGACCCCTGGCTCTATATGCGATCGAAGCTCCAGGAAACCGAGGGCCCCTTGCGGGAGCTCAAGCATGCCTCGCTGCTAAGCGCCCGTGAGCGTTTCCTTAAGCAGCTCGGGGAGGGAGCTCCTAGCGAACAGGCCCTGGGCACGCTCAAGGAGGCCCTCGACCGCTACCTCTCGCGCGGCGACTTCGTGGACGCCTGCTTCCATCTGACCCCCGAAAACTTGGCCGACCCCCGGCGCCTGCGCGATGCCACGGCGATGCTCGAAAGCCTCAAGGTCCACTCCCTTTTCGACGAGGAGGCCAAACCAGAGGAGAAACGGAGCCCGGCCCACCAAAAACTGGTCGGCGAGCTCTACGGCCGGCTGCGGCTCGACGTTTTCGAGCGTGTTCTCTCGCGCAAGCCAGTCACGCCCCTGCGCAAGAAACGGGTCCTGCGCCGCATGCGTGTGAACGTGGCCGAGTACTGCTCGATCCTGCATTTGCCCTCCTCGCCGGACGACACCTTCTCCCCTTTCCTATTGTCCAAGGTCGAGGCCCTCGTCGTGGCCTGCCTGAGGCTGCTCAATCGATTCCGTTGAATCGTGGTATAATAACGACCGTGGAAGCGACGCTCGAGGAAATACCCGCCCTAGAAAGGCCGCCGGAAGAGCAACGAGACCCGGCCAAGCTCAAACAGCGCAAGCCCCCAGAACGCGGCCTTTGCCGGCGCTGCGGGCTCAATAAGCCGGTCAACCGGCTCATGCTTTGCTATCCCTGCTGGGTCAAAACCGAGCTGGAGGACAAGTCCGGCTGGCGCGAGGGAATGCCCCACCCGGACTGGTGCCGCTGCGAGGGACTGCCAGAACACGCGCGCCGCAACGACGGCAACTGATTGCTGCGAATTCTGGCGAAACTCTCGGCCGCGGCCGTCCTGGGCACGGCTTTTTTCCTTGGCGGCATCGGTTGGTGGATCGACAGCTCCGACGAGCCGGCACCGGCCGATGCGATCGTGGTGCTGGCGGGGGGCTACACCAGGCCCATCTACGGCGCCGAGCTCTATCGCAGGGGACTGGCGCCCGAGGTTTGGATCAGTCAGCCCAAACCCAGCCCCGAGAAGGACGCGGTCCGCGCCCTGGGCGTCCCCTTCCCGCGCGAGGAGGCCGTCAACCGCGCGGTGCTCATCGCCAAGGGCGTACCCCCCTCTAGAATCCGTCTCTACGGCTTAGACGCCGACAGCACCCTTGACGAGGCCCGCGCGCTCGACCGGGAGCTGCGCTGCGACGGCAAGAAAATCCTCGTCGTGACCTCACGCTACCATGTCCGGCGTGCCCGCCTCATCTTCCGACGGGCGCTGCCGCGCTCGGATATCCGCGTGACGGCCTCCCCCTTTGACGATCCGAAAACGCATTGGTGGATGGACAAGCATTTCGCGCCGAAGGCAGCGCTCGAGGCAGTCAAGACCGTCTATTATTGGGTCCGCGAACCCTTTATTTAAAAACGCGGCTTCGGTAGTACGCCAGCTCGGCGATCGATTCCTTGACGTCGCCCATCGCCAGATGGGCGTGGTTCTTCTGCACGGGGAGCGCCTCGTTGGGATACCAGCGAGCCACGAGCTCCTTGAGGGAGGAGACGTCCACCATGCGGTAATGGAGATACTGATGGATCCGGGGCATGTAACGCGCCAAAAAACGGCGGTCCTGGTGGATGGAATTGCCGCAAAGCGGCACCGCCTTCTCGGGGCAAAAATTGCGGATCACCTCCAGGGTGGCCGCCTCGGCCTCGGCCATCCGGATCTTCGACTCGCGGACGCGCTGCGTGAGGCCGGAGGCCCCGTGATGCTCGATGCACCAGGGGTCCATCCGTGCCAGCACCTCCTCGGGCTGGTGCACGGCAATGCAGGGACCCTCGTGCAGGGTGTTGAGCTCGCCGTCGGTGATGATGGTCGCGATCTCCAGGATGGTGTCTAGCTCGGGATCGAGCCCCGTCATCTCGAGGTCCATCCACACGAGATTGCGAGAGCTTCTCACGGCACCAGTCTAACACATTAGGCGGCGCCTATGGCACCGAAGAATTCCAGGAGCAGGGTCGCCGTCTCGCCGGGCGCGTCCAGCGGGATATGATGGTAGGCGCCAGGGATTTCCCGGACGCGCGCCCCGGCCCGCCGGGCTATCTCCTCGAGATGCTCGCGCGGCATCAAGGGCGAGAGCTCTCCCCGAACGGCCAAAATGGGTATCCGGATTTCGGGCAAGAGGGGCCAGACGGGCGTGTAGGCATGTCCTAACAGCCTCCAATCGAATTTCCAGGTCCAACGGCCCTCGGGGGTTTGGCGGACGCACCGCTCTCCCAGACGCTCGAGCTCGCCGGAGGGCAGAACGGTGCCGCCCGGCTCCAGGCGGAAGCGCCGCAATATCTCCTCCCGGGACCCGTACGCGGGCTGTGGGCGGTGGCGCGCCCTCGCCAGGTGGCCGATGGACCTTCGCGAGAACTCGCAGAGGAAGTCGAGGCCGGCGACGGCCTTGAGGCCCGTTGGCGCATGCGCGGCGTAGGCCAGGGCGACCCGCGCGCCGAAGGAATGTCCGACCAAGTAGAACTCGGAGAGGCCTAAGCCCCGCTTGGCGGCGTCGATATCCTCCAGAAAGCCTTCGAGCCCGTAGGCCCCGTCCGCGGTCCATTCACTGTCGCCGTGGCCCCTGAAATCGAGGGCGATCGGCCTGAGCCCCTTAAGAAGGGGCGCGGCGGAGTTCCACCAATGCGTGTTCCCCATCATCCCGTGCAGGAGAAGCACGGGGGGGCCTGCCCCTCCCCAATCCTCGAGATGGAGGCGCACGCTTCTTCCAGGAACGGTCAAGGAACGGCTCATGGACGCCCTAAAACACAAAACCCACCTTTCGGTGGGTCGGTCTGTCCATTTCTCGTCGACAGTTCGAAATTCGTTAAGTCATTATACCACGAAAAAACATACCGGGTCAAGCAAAATATCGGGGGCGTCGAAATGCTATAAATTCCTCATGTGGGACGTATGGGTTTTAGGCGGCGCCCGGACTCCGTTCGCCCTATGGGCCGGCGGCAAGCTCCCGGACGGCTCCTCCGGAGGCGCCTTCAAGTCAATCGATCCGTTCGACCTGGGCGCCGCGGCACTGCGCGGCGCCCTGGAGCGCTCGCGGACGAGGGCCGAATCGCTAGGACTCGTGCTCTTTAGCCAGATGTATGCGGTAGGCGCCCACGCCTGCTACGGGGCGCGCTACGTCGCGCACCGCGCCGGCGTCCCGCCAACCGTACCCTGCCTCTCTCCGGCCATGTCCTGCGGCTCCGGCCTCTACGCCCTGCTTTGCGCCTGCCAGGAAATCGCCTCGGGCTCCGCGACGCTTGCCGCCGCCGGCGGCAGTGAGAACGTCAGCATGGTCCGCCGGGACGTCTTGATCCCGTCGTTTAAGGACATCTCCTGCGACCGCCAAATCGCGAAAACGGTGGAGGACTTGGCCCTGGAATTCGGCATCGGGAGGGCCGAGCAGGATGCATGGGCTCTGCGCAGCCACCGCAGGGCCGCCGAGGCGAGGCTCCGGGGCCGGACCGCCGAGGAGCTCGTGAAGGTCGCTGGGCTTTCCTTCGATGACGCCGTCCTGCCGGAGGCGGACGCCTCCGCCTTCTCCGCCGCGGAACCGACCAACGGCGAGGGAGGCATGGTGACGGCGGCCAATTCCCACCGCTTGGTCGACGGGGCCGCCGCCTTGATTCTCTGTGCCGCGGGCGCCGCTCCGCAAGGAACCGAGCCCTTAGGCCGCATACGCGCCGGCGCCTACGCGGCGACCGCGCCACATCGCATGGCGTACGCCTCGGTGCCGGCGGTGGAGCGCCTGCTTTCCTTGGCCGGCCTCCGCCTGGCGGACATCGACCTATTCGAAATCAACGAGACCTTCGCGGCCCAGACCCTGCTCGATTTGAGGCAATTGGGCATCGCCGAGGATCGCGTAAACGTGAACGGAGGGGCGATCGCCTTCGGGCATCCTTTCGCCGCCACGGGTTGCCGCCAAGTCCTTTCGCTACTGCTCGAGCTGCGCCGGCGCGGACTCAAGCGCGGCGTGGCTTCCATCTGCATCGGCGGAGGCCAAGGCATCGCCCTTTTGCTGGAGCGCTAATGCCCTTGGCGCGCCTGAAAGCGTTGTTCAAGCGTAAGCCGGCCCCCGAGCAGGCCTATTACAGCGACGCGCCCGCCGAATACACGGGGGGCAACCGGCTCCAACTCCTTGTCGACGGCAAGGAGGCCTACCCCGCCATGCTGGCGGCGATCGCTTCCGCCAAGCACAGCGTCCACCTGGAAAGCTACATCCTGCGCAGCGACAGCACCGGCTGGGAGTTCGCCCGCCTCATGGCCGAAAAGGCCCGTGCCGCGGTGCAGGTGCGCGTGATCTTCGACGCGATCGGATCGCTGGATCTCGACGCCGGCTACCTCCAATTCCTGCGCAACAACGGCATCTCCTTCCTGGAATACCATCCGGTCGCCCCATGGAGACCTCGTTGGGCCTGGGGCCGGAGGGACCACCGTAAAGTGCTCGTCGTCGACGGCCGGGTTGGATTCACCGGCGGGCTCAATATCGCCGACGACTACGCGGATCCCGCCGTGGGAGGCGGCGGCTGGCGGGACACGGCCGTGCGCATCGAGGGGCCGGCAGCCTACGAGCTCGACCACCTCTTCCGGGCGGTATGGTACCGCGAGACAGGGCGCTGGTTCGGCCTGCATGGGCATCCGGAGGACGCGGCGGGCGACAGCCTCGTGCGCGTCTCCGCCAACCAGGAGTTCCTCCACCGGCACCGCATCCGCAAAGCCTATCTATACGCCCTGCGCCGCGCGCGGCGCTCGGTCTGCATCGCCAACGCCTATTACGTCCCGGATCGCCGCATCCGGCGCGCGCTCTACGCCGCCGTCCGGCGCGGAGTCGAGGTCCGAGCCCTGGTGCAGGGCGAGGCCGACGTCGCGGCCGTCGCCTACGCCGGCCGATACCTCTACGAGGAGCACTTACGTAACGGTGTCAAGCTCTACGTCTGGCCCGGCCCCGTGCTGCACGCAAAGACCGTGGCCATCGATGGGGTCTGGAGCGCGGTGGGATCCTACAATATGGACCACCTCTCCCTGCTCCGCAATCTCGAGGTCAATCTCCAGGTGCTCGATGAAAAATTTACCCGGCAGCTCGAGGATCTTTTCCAAAGGGACGTTGCCAGATCCGAACCCCTCCTTCTGTCCCAATGGCGGCTGCGCCCATGGCAGGACAAGGCATTGGAGCGCTGTTTTTACCTGATGCGTTATTGGCTGTAAATTGTTAAATTAGTTCCGGTGAAGCTTTACGTCCTACGGCACGGCAAATCCCCCACCATCGCGGAATCCAAGGTGCGCCGCGACGCCGACCGGCCTATCTCCGAGCAAGGGCGCCAAGACATCCGCCGGCTCGGCAATGAACTGGCCGCGCGAGGGGGGCGGCCCCTGATCGTGCTGGCCAGCCCGCTCAAGCGCGCGCAGCAGACGGCCAATGAGATCGCCGCTATCCTCAAGCCCTCCTCCGGCGTGAAAACCTTCGAGCCCCTGGCCAACCAGCTCACCGGAGAGATGCTATTTAGCCATCTGCTGCGCGAAGCGGAGAAATTCCCCGAGCTGCTGGCCGTGGGGCATCAGCCGCAGCTAGGGGAAATGGTGTCCTATGCGACGGGCCAGATCGTGGAGATCAGGCCCGGCGGGCTGGTGGCCTTGGAGACAAACTCCAAAGGGCAGGCCACCATCCTATGGTCTCAAAATCCCTAACGCTAGCCTGCCTCTTCTTTCCGGCCCTTGCGCAAGCCGCCGCGCCCAAAACGCCTTCCCCTAACGTCATCCTCATCGCGGTGGACACCCTGCGAGCCGACCATACGGGCTTTCTGGGATACTCTAGGGATGTCACGCCACGCCTTGACGAGCTCAGCCGCAAATCCTACGTGTTCAGCCAGGCCATCGCACAGGCGCCCTGGACGTTGCCCTCGATCCTTTCGGTGTTCACTTCCCTCCCCCCCCACGCTCACGGGATCGTCAATAAGTTTGACCTGTCGGCAGGCGAAGCGCTCAAGCTCGCGAGCCTCCCGAAAGACCTGGCAACCCTACCGCGCGTATTCAAGGACAATGGCTACGCCACAGCCGCCTTCACCGGAGGCGCGGGACTGGCCGGTCATTTCGGCTTCTCCTCCGGCTTCGACGTCTACTCAGACTCGGAGACCTTCGCCGGCTTCGACCGCACCGTTGGGCAGGCCCTGCGCTGGATCGAGAAGCACAGGGCAGACAAATTTTTTCTCTTTTTACATGGCTACGACGCGCACGGCCAGTCCCCGCTGCGCCCCAAGCCGCGCTTCGCAGGCCGCAGTTATGGACGCCACCTCGACCTACCCTCGCAGGCCCGGCGCCTGAGGATACAAACCGTCAAAAACGAGCCCATCGAGATCTCCTCGGCCGAGCTGAGGCTGCTTATCGACCGCTACGATGATAAGGTAGCCCATGCCGACGCACAGTTGGGCCGTTTTCTGGCCCGATTGGCCCAGCTCGGCCTCTTGGAAAATTCCATCATCGCCTTGTTTTCCGACCACGGCGATCAATTCTACGAGCGCGGCGGCTTCGACCATGGCACGACCCTCTACGACGAACTTATCCGAGTCCCTTTGCTGCTCTACACCCCGGGACGTCCCGGGGGCCGAATTGACTCGCAGGTGCGGCTTATCGACTTGATGCCGACCCTGCTGGAGTTGGCGTCCGTAAAAGCCCCGAGGGCGGCCATTAGGCAAATGCAGGGGCGCAGTCTCGCTCCCTTGATGGCGGGCGAGCCCCTCGATCTCCCGGCCCTCTCCGAGACTGATTTCCTGCTGCATGTCTTTAAGCGCTCCCTCAGGACGCCGGATGGATGGAAGCTGATTTATGACTTCGGCTCGGAAAGCGACGAAAGCCTCGAACTTTACAACTGGAAGGAAGATCCCGGTGAAAAGCGCAACCTCGCCGCCCAAGAACCGGAACGCGCCGCCCGCCTTAAACGGCAACTCCTTGAAATGATGAGGCCGGCCGAGCCCTAAATCCAGTACAGCATGAGGTAAACGGCCACACCAGTGACCGAGACGTAGAGCCAGATCGGGAACGTGACGCGCGCGGTCCTGGAGTGCCGTAAAAAGTCCCCCCCCGGCCAAGATTTCCACGCCAGATAAAGCGTGCGGGCGGCCAAGGGCGGCACGGCAACGGCCAAGACCGTATGCGAGATCAAGACGGCGAAGTAGAATCGGCGCAAAAGCCCGCCGCCCTGGAAGCGGACCGAGCCGACCTGGGCGTGGTAGAGCAGGTAAAAAACGAGGAAAAGAATGGAAAACGCGAACGCGGACGACATGCAGGCCAAATGGGCGCGAATACGCCTTTGGCGGATGAAGCGGTATCCCGCCAAGAGGCACGCGGCGCTGGCGGCGTTCAAAGCCGCGTTGACATGGGGGAGCAGGGGCAGGAGCTCGGCCATCGCGGATATTAAATAAAATTTACTCGCTTAATCCTTCGCGATGGAGTGCGGGCAGCTCCTGCGGAACAAGCAGCGGCGGCAAAACGAAGTGTCGGGACGAAAATCCTCCTCGGCCATCAGATCGGCGGCGCGCGAGAGCGCCTCCCGGAGCAGCCCTTCCCGGGAGGGATCGTACTCGAACGAGCGCCTTTTCCCGGAATCCAAATAATACGCGCTCAGCAGCGATGCCCTGACGGCAAGACCCTCCCGAACTCCCAGCCCGTAGAGGAATAGCTGCAGCTCGACGTTGCCGGCATCATCGATCTCGGGCTCGAAGGTCTTATATTCGACGATCTCATGGGAGCCGTCGGGATGCAGGTCGAGCCGGTCGACCATCCCGCGGACTCGATGGGGACCCAGTTCGAAGAGAAATTCCCGCTCCACGTAGAGTATCCGCGAACGGCGCTCGGAGTCCGCTTTCCAATAACGGCGGAGCATATTTTCTCCCCTCCGGCGCCAGGCCACCTTCTCCACGCCCGATGAGAATCCCGCGTGGTGGAAGTGGGCGTCATAAAGTTCCAAGAGCCGCTCGAGCCGCTCTTCCCCGCTGTGATGATAGGCTTCCAGGGTCTTATGCAGGCTCATGCCTAGCGCGGCAGCGGGCGAGGGGGGCTGGGGAGTCCCGTCCTTGAAACGGATCTTAAAAAGCCAGGGGCAGTCCAGATAGGCGCGCAGCCGGGAATAATTGATTTCGAAGGAACGAAGCCTTTTTTGTGGCTTGGGCGGAGGGTGGCAGTCGAGCCAGCGCCGCAGGCGTTCAGTCCAATGAATCGTCGCTTCCCCTTTCAGAGGACAATGGGCCGCCCACCCAGCCGGCGCGGCGCAGGAAGCTCAAGCGAGTGTCCCCGTACTTGGAACGGCGGAAGAGCTCAAGGCCCTTGGGCGCGTGAACCGGCTCCTTCTGATGGTGCTGGGCGACGAGCCATCCGTCCGGGGCCAGTAGTCCGGAGGCGGCGACGTTCTCGAGCACCGCCTGCGTGTAGCGCAAAGGCCGCTTCTGCGCGTCCACGTATGGCGGCCCCAGGAAGACGAGGTCGAAGGCTTCGGCGCCGGAGCGGTAAGGCAGCCAGGAAAGGGACGCCAAGGCGTTGGCCCGGAAAACCCTGCCGCGCTCGGCCATGCCGGAGCGTTCCAAGTTCTTCTCGATGACCTTGACGCAGCGCGGGTCCATCTCGACGAAGGACACGGACTGCGCGCCGCGGGAAAGCGCCTCCAACCCCACGGCCCCGGTGCCGGCGAAAAGGTCCAGCAGGCGGGCACCCGTGATGCGGGGGCGCAGGATGTCGAAGAGGGATTGGCGGATGCGCGCTGAAATCGGCCGGACGGGCAGCTCCTTGGGCACCGACAGGATGCGCCGCCCGCGGGCGGAGCCGGCAATGATGCGCATGCTTATATTATAGAATATGCCCGTGGGCGCCGAGATCATCGTCGTTGACGACGACCCTATCGGGGGCACGCTAACGCACAACGTCCTCGAAGAAAGCGGCTACGCGACCGAGCTGATTTCCGACAGCCGCCAAGTGATCGCGGCGGTCAAGGCCCAGCGGCCTGGCCTGGTGATCCTCGACATCCTGATGCCCGGAATCGACGGGCTGACCCTTTTGCATGAGATCAAACAGGACCCCGAGCTCTCCGACACGAAGGTCATCATCGTCTCGGGCAAGACCTTCGCCGAGGAAAAGCAGCGGGCCCTGCGCTACGGCGCCAGCCTCTTCCTGGAGAAGCCCTACGAGGTCGCCACCCTGCGCCGGCAAGTATCGGAGCTGCTAGGAGCCCCGAAGGGAGGCACCCCCTCCCCCCGCTCGGCGGCCCAAGGAGTTCAAATCCGCGTTTGGGGGTGCCGGTCGTCCGGCGCCGCCGATCTGAGGACCCCCTGCGTGAGCGTGGAGACGCAGTCTCGGATGATCATACTCGACGCCGGCAGCGGGCTGCTGCCTCTCGGCGAGGAACTCCTGAAAGAGGACCGGCGCAAGGAGCTCTGGCTGCTCCTGACTCATTTCCACCCGGCCCACGTCGAGGGGCTCGGCCTCTTCGCCTGCACCCGACGAGCCGGGTACCAACTCCATATCGGGGGAGCCGGCGAACCCGATAAACCCCTTTCGGAGTTCGTCCGGGGCGCCTTCGAACGCTCCTTCGAGCGGCTTGCGGATCCCGTCGCCGCCAAGATCAAGCTCTACGAGTTCCAGGAGGGCGATTACGACCTGCTCAGCGACCTCAAGCTCTCGGTTTTTTACGCCAACCATCCCGGCCTGACCTTAGGATTCTCGCTGCAGACGCTCGGTCGGCGCATTGTCTATTGCCCCGATTCAGAACTCTACGGCGAGGACGCTCTTTCAACCCAGGATTATGACGAAAAACTCGGCGGGCTTTGCCGGGGCGCGGACCTCCTCATCCATGACGCGCGCTGGCGCGACGCCGAGTACGCTGTCCATCGCAACGAGGGCCATTCCAGCGCGCGCAACGCCGCGGCCTTCGCCGCACGCAACGAGATAGGGTCGCTGATCCTATTCCACCAAGACGCTTCTTATTCGCCGGCGGACCTCGAGGCGATGGGAAAAGAAGCCGAAGCGGCCGCGGGCGCGGACGGCCGGCTTTCCTGCGTCATGGCCGCCGAAGGGCTTTCGCTTACGATCTAGCGCCTTTTAAAGAGCGGACCAGCTCCAGGTTCGCGCCGTCCTGCTCCCCTTTTGGGGTCTCCAGTATGCCGACGGCGGAGGCGAACTCCTCCCGGTCCAGAAGCCAGCGTAGCCCCTCAAGCCCCAAATAGCCCTCACCCCAATGCCAATGGTGCTCGCGGTGCGAGCCCAAGAGCGCCCGCGAATCGTTGAGGTGGAAGACACGTATATTTTCAGCGCCCAGCAGCCGATGCGCCTGCCCGATAAATTTCCACATCCCCTCCGCGGAGGAGAGGTCGTAGCCCTGGGCCCAGGCGTGCGCCGTATCCAGGCAAAAGCCGACCTTAAAGGAGCGCCGGCGCAGCAATTCTCCCAGCTCCGCGATCTCCTCGAGGCTTCCCCCCATTCGCCTCCCGCCGCCGGGAACGTTCTCGATGAGCAAGGGCACGGGAGGATCCGGCAGCCCCTCGGCGGCCCGCGCGAATCCCTCCGCGAAGCGCCGAAGCCCAGCGCTGACGTGGTCTCCGGGGGCGTAAGCCCCCGCGTGGAGGACCAAGGCCTCGGCGCCGAGGCGGCCCGCCAGCTCCATTTCGCGCCGGGCCCAGGCAACCGAGTGGGCGTGCCGGATCTCGTCGCGGGAGGCCAAAAAGGGAAGGTAGCGCACGTGCAGCACTAGACGCGAAACGGCCGATCTCCACTGTCGGCGAAAGAAGACCAGCTCCTCCTCGGTCGGCTCATGATTGCGGCGGTAGGAGAACATCTGCATGGAGTCGCAACCCAAGGCGCGGGCCTCCGCGAGCGCCGCCTCGTAGCCAGCCCTGATCGAGCAGTGAATCCCGAGTATCATGTGAGTTTTAAGACCATCGGGTTAGCACGCCCAGCAGTCGGTTTTTCCATTTCCGGTACGGGAACCACCATAATTCCGGCAAGGCGGCGGGCCATTCATGCACCAGCACGGACTGGGTTTCGCAAAACATGCGCAGCCCTTCATCCGCGAACCGGCGCCCCAGGCCCGAGCGCTTGAAGCCGCCAAAGGGTAGCGAGCAGACCGCGCTAAAGTTGGGAAGGTCGTTGACCCCCACGACCCCCGCCTCCAGCCTGGCGCTTAAGGCCTCCGCGCGCGAGACGTCCCGGCTCCAGATCGATGCCGACAAGGCGTAGTGCCCGTCGTTGGCCAAGAGCACGGCCTCCTCCGCGCTGCGCACCGCGCTCACCGGAAGCACGGGACCGAAGATCTCCTCGCGCATGAGCCGGCTGTCGGCTGGGGCGTCCAAGACCAAGGCAGGAGCCATAAGGCAGCGCGAGGCGTCGATCACTTCGCCGCCCAATACCCGGGCGCCCTGCCCGCGCGCCTCCTCCAGCCGCGACAGCACCTCCTCCATGCGCCCGCGATGGATCAGCCTCCCGAGATCGATCTCGTAGCCGCCGTCCAAACCCTGGCGCAGGGCGGCCATTTCTCCGGTGACGGCCTCGATGAACGAGTCGTAGATCGATTCCTCCACGTACACTCGCTCCACGGCGACGCAGCTCTGGCCGGAATTGGACAAGCGGCCCCACACCGCCGCCTTGGCCGCGCGGGCGATCGCGGCGTCCCGCAGCACGATCATGGGGTGCTTGCCGCCGAGCTCCAGTACCGCCGGCTTGAGCCTTTCGGCGGCCGCCTTGGCCACTGCCTGACCCGAGAGGAAGCCACCAGTGAAGACGATCATGTCCGCGTGCTCGAGAACGCAAGCCCCCACCGACGCGTCCCCTCGAATCACCTGAAAAAGCCCCTCGGGGAAAACTCCGCTCACCTTGGCGGCCTCCTCCAAGATCAGCGCGGTCTCCGTGGCCCATTCCGAGGGCTTGAGCATCACCGCGTTGCCGGCGATAAGAGCCGGTAGCGCGTCCGAAAGGGGGATGAGCACCGGATAGTTCCAGGGGGTGCATACCGCGACCACGCCCCGAGGCAGGTAACGCACGAAGGCCCGCTTGTTGAACAGGATCCACGGCCTCGGGGCGGCCTGGTCCTTGAGGATGCGGTGCGCGTTGCGCGTGAAGTACTTGAGCACGAGCTCCGCCGCGTCGAGCTCCTGCACCTCGATCTCGAAGAATGGCTTGCCGGTTTCCTCGGCGATGGCGCGCCGCAGCTGCATCTGCCGGAATCGGATCTCCCGCCAAAACCCGCGCACACGCTCCACCCGCTGCGTCAAGGTATAGCGGCGCCAAAGGGCCTGGGCGTCTTTCGCCAGCGACGCGCGGCGCGCGACCTCCGCGGCGGGGGTGTTGAGTACTAAGCCTTTTGCTGTTTCCGTTGGGCGGCCTTCTCCAGGAGGGTCTTCTTGAGCAGTGGCTGCAGTTCGAGCAATTTCTGGAAGGAGGCGCTGGGGATCATCAGGACCTCGGTGGCGTCCTCCTGCGCCTTGATCGTCAAGTCCGAGGCCGAATTGTCCAAAAGCGATATTTCGCCGAAAAAATCGCCGGCCTTGAGCTCGATTTGGATCGGGCCCTCCTTGGTCTTTCCGCTCGCGGAGGCCTTCCCCTTCTTGATGATATAGAAGCCGCTGGAGATCTCGCCCTTGAGCATGACGGTCTGTCCGTTGGCGTACTGGGCGCGCTCGATGTCCGGGGTGACCTTGCGCAGTTGCTCCTCGTTGAAAAAAGAGAGAACGTCGACCTGGGTCTTCAAGAAAATCGTGTCATTGTACTGGGACATGCGTTCACCTCCGACTCTGAGAATTATAACAGTTCCCCGCAGACGGTGCCAGGCATCCACTTTCTTCACTTTCTCAACTTTCCCTACGACACAACGGCAACTTTTACGCGCCTCGGGCGCGTGGCTCGGCGCAAACAACCGCGCCGAGCGCGGGAATTCTCGCGAGAAACTCGAGCTTCGTCGCGCTTCGCGCGACGAAGCACGGCGCCGACACTCCGGTCGGCGCCAAGTCCGTTGTTTGTACAGCGGGGCACACCGACAACTTTTACGCGCACTTGTAGCGTGGTTTTGAGCCTGCGGCGCCGAGCGCAGGATTCCTCGCGACTTATTCCGGCATCTAAAACTTACAACCCCGTCACCGACTGTGGCGCGGCGATTATGGCAAAATCGCCGCCGTGAAACCGGCGCAGGAATTAAGCAGCTTGAGCCTCCCTTTTTTAGAGTCGGTCTACGCCGATTTTCTTCGGAATCCCGATTCTATCGAAGGCTCCTGGCAGCGGGTCTTCTCCTCCCTCCTCCCCGATGGGCGCCGGGAAGGCGACCAGGCTCGGGCCGCCGCGCGGCAGGAGCGCCTCGACAGGCTTTCCCGGGCCTACCGCGTCCTCGGCCATCGGGCGGCGTATATCAACCCCTTGGCCGAGCCGCCTACCGCTCTCGCCGACCTGGAACCGGCGCGCTACGGGCTGCAGGAGGAGGATCTTGACGCCCCGCTTGGAGAGAGCACGATACGCCGCCAAATCGAACGGCTCCGGAACACCTATTGCCGCTCCATCGGCGTGCAGTTCATGCATATAGAGGGGCCCGCGGCGGGCTGGCTTCAAGAACGTATGGAATCCTGCGAAAACCGGATTGAGCTCTCCCGTGAGCAGCGCCTGAAGATGCTCGAACGCCTAAGCGTCGCCTCCGTGTTCGAGCAATTCCTGCAAAAAAAATTCATCGGCTCCAAAACCTTCTCCTTGGAAGGCTGCGAGAGCCTCATCCCCCTGTTGGATCTGGCTTTCGAGGAAGCCGCCTCAGAAGGGGTCCGCGAGATCGTCATCGGGATGGCCCACCGCGGCCGTCTCAACGTGATGGCGAACGTCGTCGGCCAGCCGCTCGTCGAGCTGCTGCGGATGTTCGTCAAGGGCTTGCCCAACGGGCACGCGGGGGACGTCCAATACCATCAAGGGTTCAGCGGCGACCTGCGCGCGGGGGGCCGCGAGCTCCACGTTTCGCTCACCTTCAATCCCAGCCATCTGGAATTCGTGGGCCCGGTGGTGATGGGCCGGGTGCGGGCCAAGCAGGACCGCGCCAGCGACGGCGGACGCCGCCGTTGCCTCGGGGTGCTCATACACGGCGACGCCGCCTTCGCCGGCGAGGGCGTCGTACAGGAGTCGCTCAACCTCAGCGGGCTGGAGGCCTATAGGACCGGAGGGACCTTGCACATCATCGTCAACAACCAGATCGGCTTCACCACGCCGCCCGCCGAGGGCCGCTCGAGCCTTTACGCGACGGACGTGGCCCGGATGCTGCAAGTCCCGATCTTCCACGTCAACGGCGAGGACCCCGAGGCCGTAGCCCATGTCGTGCGCCTGGCGATGAGCTTCCGTTCCACGTTCAGGCGGGACGCGATCATCGACCTCTACGGCTACCGCCGCCGGGGCCACAACGAAGGGGACGATCCGGCGTTCACGCAACCGTTGATGGTCCGGCGCATCGAAAGCCGCAAGCCGGTCTGGGAACAGTACCTCCAGCGCCTCTCCGGCAAGGACGGGATCTCTACCGATACGGCCGAGCGGCTGCGCGGCGACGCCCGCGCCCGGCTGGAGCAGGCCTTGACCGAGGCCCGCTCCTTGAGCCGGCCTCCCGCTCGCCGGCCGGCGGGGGCCTGGGCCGATTACCGGGGCGGGCCGGAGGATGATTCGGAAGAAATCGACAGCGCGGTGCCGCGGCAGGACCTGTCGCGATGGCTCAAATCCCTGGCGGGGCTTCCCGACGGATTCCAGCCGCACCCGCGGATCCGAGCGGGACTCGACTCCCGCCGGCGCATGGCGGAGGCCGAAGAGCCGCTCGATTGGTCCGCGGCCGAGGCGCTGGCCTTCGCCAGCCTCGCGGCCCAGGGCGTGCGCGTGCGCCTGGCCGGACAAGACAGCGCCCGCGGCACCTTCAGCCAACGCCACGCCGTCTTGTTCGACCGCCGGGACGGACGGGCGTACTGTCCCCTCCAGCACGTCCAGGACGGCCAGGCCCCCGTGGAAATTCTCAACAGCCCGCTCTGCGAGGCCGCAGCGCTGGCCTACGAATACGGATACAGCCTCGACTTCCCGGACGCGCTGGTGCTCTGGGAAGCCCAGTACGGAGATTTCTGCAACGCCGCCCAGGTGATCGTAGATCAGTTCCTCTCGAGCGCCGAGGCCAAATGGAGGCGGCTGTCGGGACTGACACTGCTCTTGCCCCACGGGCTCGAGGGCACGGGGCCAGAGCACGCGAGCGCGCGCCCCGAGCGATTCCTCTCTTTAGCCGCGCAAGACAATATCCAGATCGTCTGCCCAAGCACCCCCGCCCAGTACTTCCACTGCCTGCGCCGTCAAGCCCTGCGGCGCTGGCGCAAGCCGCTGGTCGTTCTTACACCCAAGAGCCTGCTTCGGAGAAGGGAAAGCTTCAGCGCACTCGAGGAGCTGGCTTCCGGTTCCTTCCAGCGCGCGCTGCCCGACGCTCGGGCGCCGGGCACCGAGACCAGACGGGTCCTGCTCTGCAGCGGGAAAATCTACTACGAACTCATCCGCGGCCGCGAGGAACACGGGCATCGGGACGTCGCGATCGCCCGCCTCGAGCAGCTCTACCCCCTCCGCGAGCAGACCCTCCGCTCGGTGCTCGACGCCTATCCGCCTTCGCTTCCGATCGCCTGGGTCCAGGAGGAATGCGAGAATATGGGCGCCTGGCCGGCCCTTCGCTTTCGCTTCGCGAACGAGCTGCTCGGCCACCCGTTTTCCGGAGTGCATCGGCCGGCCTCTCCCTGCCCGGCCGAAGCCGGAGAGGCGGCCCACCGCCAGAGCCAGCAGGAGTTGATCCGCAGGGCCTTCGAGGAGAAATAGCATGGACATACAAATCCCATCCGTCGGAGAATCGATTAGCGAGGTGCGCGTCGTAAAATGGCTCAAACGCCCCGGAGATTCCGTCGCCCAGGACGAGGATATCGTCGAGCTCGAGACCGACAAGGCCAGCCTCAACCTGCCAGCCCCCGCCGCGGGGGTCCTGGGAGAGATACTCAAAAAAGAAGGAGAAAAGGCTCGGATCGGCGAGACGATAGCACGGCTCGATGAGAAAGGCTCGCCGGGGGAGGCCCCTGAACGCGGCGATGAGTCCGAGCCCGTCGCGCAAGCGGAGGCCAGGGCCCAGGGCCCCACGCCCGTCCAAGAGAAGGCTACAGAACCCCGCCGCGTCAACGGAAAGGCCAAGACGCAGGTTCAGGAGCGACCGCAAGCCCGGAAAGCGAGCGACGGGGAACGGGCGGTTCCCTTGAGTCCCCTGCGCAAGCAGATCGCCCGGAGGTTAGTGGAGGCGCAGCGCCAGGCGGCGCTACTAACCACCTTCAACGAGATCGACCTATCCGCCGTCAACGCGGCGCGCGCGCGCTACCGGCGATATTTCGAGGACCGGCACGGCGCGGGCTTGGGCCTAATGCCGTTCTTCATTAAGGCGGTCGTCGACGCGCTCAAGGCCCTCCCGCAGCTCAACGCGGAACTGCGCGGCGAGGAGCTGGTGTTCAAGGACCGCTACGACATCGGAGTCGCCGTCGCCTCCGAAAAGGGCCTGCTGGTCCCCGTGATCCGGGGTGCCGATCGGCTCGGTTTCCTGGAGATCGAGCAGACCCTCGAACGGCTGGCCAAGGCCGCGCGGGAGAACCGGATCTCCCCGGAGGAGCTCTCGGGCGGGACCTTCACGATCACCAACGGCGGGGTCTACGGCTCGCTCCTGTCGACTCCCATCGTCAACCCGCCGCAAAGCGGAATACTCGGGATGCACCAGATCCAGGAAAGGCCGGTGGCCCGCGACGGCGAGGTGCTCATCCGCCCGATGATGTATGTCGCGCTCACCTACGATCACCGCGTCGTCGATGGAAAGGAAGCCATAGGGTTCTTGCGCCGCGTCAAGGAAATCGTCGAGGATCCCTTGCGCCTATTGCTGGAGGTTTGAATGAAAAAGACGCTGACCCACAAGCTCGTCGAGTCGCACTGTCTCGAAGGGGAGATGAGGCC
This sequence comes from Elusimicrobiota bacterium, assembly GCA_041694815.1. Lineage (GTDB taxonomy): Bacteria > Elusimicrobiota > Elusimicrobia > UBA1565 > JACRDR01 > JBGFSC01. Next base: position 117,878 of record JBGFSC010000010.1, read on the forward strand.
CGGCTCCGAGATCGCGCTCAAGATCGACCAGACGCTCACCCAGGACGCGACGGGGACCCTGGTCATGCTCGAGCTCGAGGCCATGGGCGTGCGCCGCGCGCGGACGGAGGTCTCCGCGCAATACGTCGACCACAACCTCCTTCAGGAGGACCATAAAAACCCCGACGACCACCTCTTCCTCCGGAGCGCCTGCAGGCGCTTCGGCGTCTGGTACAGCCCGCCAGGCAACGGGGTCAGCCATCCGGTTCATCAGGAACGCTTCGGAAAACCGGGCAAGACGCTGCTTGGCTCCGACAGCCATACGCCCGCCGCGGGCTCGATCGCGATGCTGGCCATCGGCGCCGGAGGCATCGAGGTCGCCCTGGCCATGGCCGGCGAGCCGTACTACCTCGCGATGCCGAAGGTCTGGGGCGTGCGACTGACGGGCCGACTGCCGGATTGGGTCAGCGCCAAGGACGTCATCCTCGAGATGCTGCGCCGCCACGGCGTCGACGGCGGGACCGGATACGTCCTCGAGTATTTCGGCCCGGGGCTCGAACGCCTGTCGGCGATGGACCGGCATGTGATCGCCAATATGGGCGCCGAATTGGGCGCTACGAGCTCGGTGTTCCCGTCGGACGAGGCCACGCGGCGCTTCCTCATCGCCCAAGGCCGGGGCGGGGACTGGACGCCGCTGGCGGCCGACCCGGACGCCGAGTACGATCGAATCGAGGAGATCGATCTCTCGGCGCTCGAGCCGCTGATCGCGATGCCCCAGAGCCCGGGCAACGTCAAGACGGTCCGCGAAGTGGCGGGACGCGAGATTTACCAGGCCTACGTGGGATCGTCGGCCAATCCCGGCTACCGCGATTTCGCCATCGCCGCCGAGATCGTGCGCGGGCGCCGGGTCCACAATAAGGTTTCCTTTGATATCAACCCGACCTCCCGCCAGATCCTCGAGAACTTAGTCAAGGACGGGCAGATACTCTCGCTCTTGCACGCCGGCGCGAGACTGCACCAGGCCGGCTGCAACGGCTGCATCGGCATGGGCCAGGCCCCGGCCAGCGGGAAGCTCAGCCTGCGCACCGTCCCGCGCAATTTCCCCGGGCGCTCGGGGGAGCGCGACGATCAGGTCTGCCTGGTGAGCCCCGAGACGGCGGCCGCCTCGGCGCTGACCGGGGTGATCACCGACCCCCGCAGCATCGGCCGCCCCTATCCCCGGGTGGCGGAGCCCGACCGCCCGCTCATCAACCAGGACTCCCTGATGCCCCCCCTGCCCGAGGAGGAGGCCGCGCGGGTCGAGCTCGAGAAAGGGCCGAACATCGCGGCCCTGCCTCAATTCGGCGAGCTCGAGGACCAATTGGAGCTGCCGGTGATGCTCAAAGTCAAAGACGACGTCTCAACCGACGAGATCATGCCGGCGGGAGCCCAGGTGCTTCCCTTCCGAAGCAATATCCCCCGACTGAGCGACTTCGCCTTCGAGCGGATCGATCCGAGCTATCCTCGCCGAGCGCGGGAGCGGGGACCGGCGGGGCATGCCGTCATCGGCGGGCGCAATTACGGGCAAGGCTCCTCCCGCGAGCACGCGGCCCTCGTCCCCAGGGCGCTGGGCCTTAAATTGCTGCTGGCCAAGAGCTTCGCCCGCATCCATTGGCAGAACCTGGTCAACTTCGGCATACTGCCGCTCGTCTTCGACGACTTGGCAGACTATGACTGGCTCAAGGCGGGCGAGACGTTACGGATCAAGGACCTGCGCCGCAGCATCCAGGCCGGCAGCGTCATCAATATCAGCACGCCGCAGCGCGCCTTCCGGGCGAGGCATAATCTCTCGGGGCGTCAGGCGCAGGTGCTATTGGCGGGAGGGCTGATCCACTGGGCGAAGGAAAAACAACACGCGCGACACTAAGGATGGTCGGTGATAGCGATGACGCTGATCTGTCCATTCTTGGGACCGTAATGCCAAAAGATGCGGTAGGCGGCGGGCGTGTTGTTTTCGACGTAGGCCTCAAAGACCTCCTCGCCGTTGGGGCCTCGGAGAGAATCGTATTTATGAGTATTAAGACTCGGGTGCCTGAGATTGGTTTCCATTAATCCCAGGGCCTTCTTTACGGCTTTCCAACGCCTGGCCAGCGCCGGATTTGCCCTCAGGGCTTCGCGCTGCGCCTCGGCCGTCGGCGTGTAGAGAAGCTCAAAATTCAATCATCTTCCAGCACGTCGTCGGCATGCCTGGCAAAGCTCGGGCCCTTCTTTAGCTTCCCTTCTCTCGCTTCCTTGAGGCCCTTTCGAACCGAGGCGATCGCCGCCTTATTCTCATAAAGCCAGAGTTCCGAAGCGGGGACCATAACTAAGGGATCCAATATCATCTGGCCCAAGGCGTTCTCGTAGACGCGGTACCTCTTTCTCAAGTCCGCATGCTTAAGGGTCACCCGACGCTTGCTGTCCGGGCGCACCTCGGCAATCTCAACAAAGTCTCCTTTCACAATTTGGGATGGACTCATATTCCCATTTTAGCTCAAGTGGGAAAATTCCGCAAGTGGGAATTTAGGCCTCGGAACCGCTAGCCGCTTCTTTTCGGCCTGAAGATATGGGTGCTCGACCCCTCGACGGACTCGGCGGCCTCCATGAGGGTCTCCGAAAGGGTCGGATGCGGGTGAATGCTCAGCGCCATGTCCTGGGCCCGAGCCCCCATCTCGATGGCGAGCACCCCCTCGGAGATGAGCTCCCCGGCGCCCGGGCCGGCGATGCCGACTCCCAGTACCTGGGAGCTCTCGGGGTCGCATAAAATCTTGGTGACTCCGTCCGCGCGCCCCAAGGTCAGCGCGCGCCCGGAGGCGGCCCAGGGAAAACGCAGCGCCTTGACCGGGCGGTTTTCCTTAGCCGCTTGCGTCTCCGTCAGCCCGCACCAGGCGATCTCGGGATCGGTGAAGACCACCGCGGGGATGGCGCGGGGCTCGAAGGTGGCGCGCTTTCCGTGGGCGGCCTCGGCCGCGACCCGGCCTTGGTGGGTGGCCTTATGCGCCAGCATCGGCTCGCCGGCCACGTCGCCGATGGCGAAGATCGACGGCTCGGCGGTGCGCCCCTGCGCGTCGATCTTGATGAAGCCCTTGGGATCGATCTCGGCCCTCGTCGTCTCCAGGCCCAGGCCCGAGGAGTTCGGCTTGCGGCCGACCGAAACGAGCACCGCGTCGAAGAGCTCCGAGCCGGAGCCCTCCTTGCCCTCGAAACGCACGCGGATCCCCTCGGGCTCCTCCTGGAGGTCCAACACCTTCGTCTCGAGCAGGATCTTGGCGAATTTCCTCTCGAGTCGCCGCGCGAGGATGTTGACCAAGTCGCGGTCGGCGCCGGGGAGCAGCCCGTCGGTCATCTCGACGACGGTGATTCTCGAGCCCAGCTCCGAATAGACGGTCCCCAACTCCAGGCCGATGTAGCCCCCGCCGACGACGAGCAGGCTCTTCGGCACGCTCCTGAGCTCCAAGGCGCTGGTGGAATTGAGAAGCCGCGGAGACTCCAAGTTCCACTGGGGAAGTATCGCGGGGCGCGATCCCGTCGCGATGATCGCATGGTCGAACGATATTTTCTCCGGGGCTCCCGATTCCTTGTTGACCACCAAGGAATGAGGGTCCATGAGCACCGCGCGGCCTTGGATGTACTCGATCTTGCGCTGCTTCGAGAGCATGCCCAGCCCGCCGGTCAATTTCCCGACCACCCCGTCCTTCCAGGCGCGCAGCCGCTCCACGTCGATCTTGGGCTCGCCGAAGGAGATGCCGAAGCCGCCGGCGTCCTTGGCCTCCGAGACTATTTTCGCCGCGTGCAGGAGCGCCTTCGACGGGATGCAGCCGCGGTAGAGGCAGACCCCCCCCGGATTGGGCTCGACGTCGATCAAGGCCGTCTGCAGGCCCAGGTCGGCGGCCAAAAAGGCCGCCGCGTAGCCGCCCGGACCCGCGCCGATCACCGCCAGTTGGACTTTTTTCATGCCAACCCCTCGAAAACGAGTTTGAGCGGCTCCTCGAAGGCCTCGCAGACCCAGCGCAAAAATCGCGCGGCGTCGGCGCCGTCGATGACGCGATGATCGTAGGAGAGCGAAAGGGGCAGCATCGTCTGGGGCTCGAATTTGCCGCCGGCGTAGACCGGCTCGACCCGCGAGCGCGACATCCCCAAGATCGCGACCTCCGGCCAGTTCACGATCGGGGAAAAGTGGGTGCCCCCGATGCCGCCGAGATTGGTGACGGTGAAGCAGCCCCCCCGCATCTCCTCGAGCCCGAGCTTCTTGGCCTTCGCCTTCTCGGCCAACGCCGCGATCTCCTTGGAAATCGCGACGATGCCCTTCTTGTCGGCGTCGCGCAGCACGGGAACCAACAGCCCCCGCTCGGTGTCCACCGCGACGCCGATATGGCAGTATTTCTTGAGTACGATCTTAGATCCCGCCGAATCCACGCTCGCGTTGAATTGAGGAAAGCGCCTCAAAGCGGCGGCGGCGATCTTGACCGCCACGGCCGTCGCCGTGATCTTTACCCCGTTTTTGGAATGCGCCTTGCGCAGCCGCTCGACCTCATCCAAGCGGGCCGCGTCATGATGCGTGACATGGGGGATATTCGCCCAGGCGGCGCTCAAATGCTCCGCCGTCGCCCTGCGGATCTCGCTCATCGGCTTGGATTCGACGGGCCCCCATCTCGAGAAATCGGGCAAGGCCGGCCCGGCCGTTTTTCCCGCCGCCGCAGGCGCCTCGGGCGGCGGCGCTTTCTGCGGCGGTCGGCGCTTAGCGAAGGCTTTGACGTCTTCGACCGTGATGCGCCCGCCGGGCCCCGTCCCCTTCACGCGGGACAGCTCGACTCCCAGCTCGCGCGAGAGGCGCCGCACCGACGGGGAGGCTTGGGCGTTCGACATCGCGTCCCAATCGCCGGGCTCCGCCTCGGGGGCTGCGGGAGCGGCGGTCGGCGACTCGGCTCCACGGGGCCCGGGCGCTTCGGAAGGCGCGGCGGCCCCGCTGCCCTCCGCCACGAAAAGCAGCTGTCCGGGAGAGACCTTGTCGCCGGCCTTCACCTTGACTTCCAGCACCTTCCCGCTGACGGTGGAGGGGACCTCGATGGCCGCCTTGTCGGTCTCCACCTCCACGACGCCTTGATCCTTGGCTACCTCGGCGCCCGCGGAAACCAGCACGCGGGTCACGGTGCCGGCGTGCACGTTCTCGCCCAGTTCGGGAAGCCTGCATTCGAGCCTCATGTCGCCATCGGGTTGCGCTTGTTCGGGTCGATGCCCAATTCGGCGATCGCCTTGGCGGGCGCCGCGGGATCGATTTTACCTGCACGGCGAAGCCCGGTCAACGCCGCCAGGGCGATGTAGCGGGCGTCGACCTCGAAATGGTCGCGGAGGCTTTCGCGCACCTCGCTGAGCCCATAGCCGGCGGTCCCCAGGGTGATGAGAGGCCCGGGGAACCACTTGGAGACCGAATCGGGAATGGCCTGGACGTAGTCGGAGGCGGCAACGAAAACCCCGTCCTCACCTTGCAGCACCTGGCTCAAGTACGGGAGTCTGGGCTTTTCGTCCGGGTGCAACAGGTTCCAACGCTCGGCCTCCAAACCGTCGCGCCGCAATTCCTTATAGCTCGTGACGCTCCATACGTCGGAGGAGATCCCAAATTTCTCCGCCAAGAGCTCCTGCGCCTTGAGCGCCTCGTTGAGTATCGCTCCGCTGCCGAAAAGGTGCGCCTGGGCCTTTCCCTTGGAGGAGGGCTTAAGCTTATAGATCCCCCGCAATATCCCTTCCTCAACGCCCGCGGGCATCGCGGGCATCGGGTAGTTCTCGTTGCCGACGGTGATGTAATAGAAGACGTCCTCTTGCCTCTCGACCATGCGCCGGATGCCGTCGCGCACGATCACCGCCAGCTCGAAGGCGAAGGCAGGATCGTAGGCCATCAAATTGGGAATCGGATAGGCCAACAAATGGCTATGGCCGTCTTGATGCTGCAGGCCCTCGCCGGCCAGCGTGGTGCGCCCGGCAGTGCCGCCGACCAAAAAGCCGCGGCAGCGCATGTCGCCCGCGGCCCAGATGAGATCGCCGATGCGTTGGAAGCCGAACATCGAATAGTAGATGAAAAAGGGCACGGCGTGCACCCCGTGCGTCGCGTAGGAGGAGCCCGCCGCGATGAAGGAGGACATCGCGCCCGCCTCGGTGATCCCCTCCTCCAGTATCTGCCCGTCCTTGGCCTCCTTGTAGTAGATCAGCAGTTCCGAGTCGACGGGCTCGTAGAGCTGCCCGACGTGGGAGTAGATGCCGCATTGCCTAAAGAGCGCCTCCATGCCGAAGGTGCGCGCCTCGTCCGGGATGATCGGGACGATATGCCGGCCTTCCTGGGGGTCTTTGAGCAGCTTCGTGAGGATGCGGACCAAGGCCATCGTCGTGGAGACCGGCCGCCCCTCCGTGCCGTGCTTGAATTCCTCCCACAAATCGGCCTGGGGGGCCTTGAGCGGAGCGATGGGGCCGCGGCGCTTGGGCACGAAACCACCGAGCGCGCGCCTCCTCTCGCGCAGGTACTCCATCTCGGGGCTGTTTTCGGGAGGACGATAAAACGGGGCCTTGGCGATCTCCTCGTCGGAGATCGGGATGGCGAAACGCGCCCGGAACTCCCGCAGCTCGTCCTCGTTAAGCTTCTTCTGCTGGTGGGTAATGTTGCGGCCCTCGCCGGCCTCGCCCAAGCCGTAGCCCTTGATCGTATGCGCCAGGACCACGCTGGGAGCTCCCTGATGCGTCGCCGCGGCGCGGTAGGCGTTGTAGACCTTCTTGACGTCGTGACCGCCGCGGTTAAGCCGCCGCAGCTTGTCGTCGCTCAAATGCGCCACCAGCTTGAGCAGTCGAGGATCGGAACCGAAGAGATGCTTGCGGATATAATCGCCGTGGGCGACGTTATATTTCTGCTGCTGTCCGTCGACCGTCTCGCCCAGGCGCCGCAGCAGCAGCCCCTCGCGGTCCTTCTCGAACAAGGGATCCCAATCCGATCCCCAGACCGCCTTGATGACGTTCCAGCCGGCGCCCCGGAAAACGCCCTCGAGCTCCTGGATGATCTGCCCGTTGCCGCGGACCGGGCCGTCTAAGCGCTGCAGGTTGCAGTTGATGACGAAGATCAGGTTGTCGAGCTTCTCCCGCGCGGCCAGCGAGATGGCCCCCAGTGTCTCCGGCTCATCGGTCTCCCCGTCCCCAAGGAAGGCCCAGACCTTGGCGTCCGAGCGGGGCTTGAGCCCCCGGTCCTCCAGGTAACGGTTGAAGCGCGCCTGGTAAATGGCCATGATGGGGGCCAGCCCCATCGACACCGTTGGGAACTCCCAGAAATCCGGCATCAGGCGAGGGTGCGGGTAGGAGGAGAGCCCGCCGCCGGGCTTAAGCTCCCTCCGGAAATTTTCCATCTGTTTGAGCGTGAGCCGGCCTTCCAGGAACGCCCGGGCATATATCCCTGGCGAGGCGTGCCCCTGGAAATAGACGCTATCTCCCTCTTGCTTCTCGTTGCGGGCGCGGAAGAAATGGTTGAAACCGGTCTCATAGAGGGTCGCCGCGGAGGCGAAGGTCGAGATATGCCCGCCAATACCATCGGCGATGCGATTGGCCCGCACGACCATGGCCATCGCGTTCCATCGCACGAGGCTGCGTATCCTGCGTTCGAGGCTCAAATCGCCCGGGTAGGGGGCCTCCTGATCGGCGGGGATGGTGTTGATATAGGGCGTCCGGGCGCTGAAGGGGATGCGCACGCCGGACTTGTGGATATGCACCGAGAGCCGGCCGAAAAGGCTCCGGACATATTCGGGACCCTGGCGCTTGAGCACCTCGTCGAGGGAGGCCAGCCATTCCAAGGTCTCGACGTCGTCTTGCGCCGCGGCTTTGCGGTGATTGGGAGCGCTCACCGCGTGATTTTACTAAATATCCGCCGGGCACTAGATAAATCTTGAAAATTTGCCATAATATCGCCGGTCATGATCACCGTTGGGATCGGCGGCGGCAGCGCCTCCGGGAAAAGCTGGCTCGCCTCCTACCTCAAACGCAATCTCGGCTCGCGCGCGGTCGTCATCTGCCAGGACTGGTACTACCACGACCACAGCCACCTAAGCCCCAAGCAGGCCAAGCGGCTCAACGTCGACCATCCCCGCTCCATCGACATGCGCATGCTCATCGAGCACATGCGCCTTCTGCGCAAGGGCCAGGCGGTGGAGACCCCGCGCTACCATTACACCACGCACGCGCGGCTCCGTGAGACCCATCGAGTCGATCCGGCCGACGTGGTGATACTCGAGGGCATCTTCGTCCTGCAGCACCGCGAGCTCAGGAAGCTGCTCGATTACTCCGTCTACATCGAGGTGCCCGACGATATCCGCTTCATGCGCCGGGTGCGCCGCGACGTGGAGGAACGCCGCTTCAAGCTCGAGGAGGTGCTGCGCCTCTACGAGCATTGCGTGCGCCCCATGCACGGCAAATTCGTCCTGCCCACCTCGAAAAAGGCGAAGTGGGTCTGGCGCCAGCTCGAGGACCGGCATTTCCCGCAAGCGCTCCTGGAAAGGCTCAAGGCCAAAAGCGCCGGCAACGGAAGCCGGGGCTAAAGTCCCGTTTTTTTAGGGCCCAAGGGCCCAGGTTCTTGGAACGGGCGTTTGCTATCGTCCGCGCATGGCGCCCCTTCTCCCGCTCATCGCCTCGATTCTTCCGAGCGTCGCCCTCGGCTGGGGCCAGTACGGGCATCAACAGGTCAACGCGGCGGCCGTCGAGCTGCTAGACCCGTCTTCCGGGATCGGCAAGCTTTTTTCCGCCAACACCGACCTCCTCAAGCGCCTCTCCATCACGCCGGACATGGAATGGAAAAGGGGCGGCGCCGGGTCGGACAGCGAGACCCTCGACGCCGACCTGCAAGAGCCGAGCAAGTCGGACACGCAGGAGCACGCCCTCCATTACTTCGAATTGGACGCCTTCCTGGCGCCCGGACAGTCGATCACCGCCCTGCCCGCCGACGAATACCGGCAGGCCCGGCCCCGCCTTCAAGAGCTGCTTCTGGCCAATTCCACCGCGGTGCTGCGGCTCGACCCTGATTCCCCGCTGCAAGCAGAGGCGCATGGCAGCGCCCCATGGCGCGCGCTGCAGCTCTACGACCTGGGAGTGGCGGCCTTCAAGGCCAAGGACGGCGCCGGGGCTCTTTTGTACCTAGGCACGCTGGGCCATTACATCGGCGATATGTCACAGCCCTTCCACGGCACCCTGATCTACAACGGGGTCCAGCACCCGAAGCCCGCGGCCGGAATCCACGGCGCCTTCGAGGCGCGCATGCTTTCCTCGGTCGCCAACAAGGCCGCCGGCGGCAAGGCCATGGACCCGGACACCTTGCTCTGGGATCTCTCCGCGACGCACAAGACGGTTTCTGCGCAGGCGCGGCAATTGACGGGCGGCGAGCTCAAGCCGATCCCGCGCTCCGATATCGTCGCCAATGTCCTGGAGGAACAAGACAGCGGTCGGGACTTCGTCGAGCCCCTGCTCAAGGCCTTCGCGAAGGAGTGCGCACGGGCCCAAAAGGGAGAGTTCTCGACCTCCGACGACACCCCCTTCTCCATCTTCGACGATTTTCCGGCCGACGCCCCGTATTGCGTCAAAAGCCCGGAATTCCCCCGCCCGCGGGTCTCCGCCGCGATCGTGGGGGCGTTTTCCAACGCCCGGATCGGACCCACCACCGTCTTCGCGTTCGCCGAAACGCGCCTGGCCGTCGCCGCGGCGTTGCTGGCACGGCTCTGGAGCTCCGCCTACGAGGACGCCGGCAGGCCGCCGCTTAAGGCGCGCTCCTACCGCCTCGAGGAGCTCGACGTGTTCGGAAACTACCCCCGGCCCGATTATCTGGGCCCGCAGGCCTTAAACGCGGATTACCCGGCGCTTCGCGCGGCGATTAAGCGAAGGATCGGGAACATAAGCGACACTCTGCGCGCGGAATAGGCCCAAAGGGCAGGCCCCGCCTAGGCCGAAAGCCACTTTCGACAGACGACGTCTTCCTTTATCCTCAAAGGCGTGAGATCGAAAATCACTTTATTCTTCCACGCTCTTTCCCTCGTACTCCCGTCCTGGGGCTCCGCCGATTCCGTTCGTAATTCCATCAAGAAAAGCTCGGCAACAGTCCAGGCGGCATCATCTAAAATCCGCCACTCGCCCGCCCTTGCCGTCCAAGCTATTGCCGCGATACCCGCGCCGGAGGAATCCTCCCTTACTACGCTTTTCGATGCCGCGCCTCCTACCCGAAAAGGCGATCAGGTCGACGATTATTTCGGGACCAAGGTCGCAGACCCCTATCGTTGGCTCGAAGACGATAATTCGCCGGAAACGAAGGCCTGGACCGAAGCCCAGAACCGGCATACCGAAAAATATCTGGCGTCGGTCGGCCAGAGGGAAGGGATCGTCGATAGGCTCAAGCATTTATGGAATTACGAGCGCTTCGGGGCGCCGTCGAAACATGGCAAGCATTGGATTTACAGCCATAATTCTGGCCTTCAGAATCAGAACATCATCTACAAGTCGAAACGCCTTTACGGAGAACGCCAAGTATTGCTCGACCCGAACAGCTTGTCCGCGGACGGAACGGCGGCACTATCAGCCACATCCTTCTCCAAGGACGGCCGCTACATGGCCTATGCCGTTTCCAAGGCGGGCTCGGACTGGTCCGTCTGGCATGTCCGGGACGTGGAAAGCGGCCAGGACCTGCCCGACACGATCGAATGGACAAAATTTAGTGGTGCCGTTTGGACAAAGGATGGAAAGGGATTTTATTATACGCGCTATCCCGAGCCTAAACCCGGCGAAAAGCTCAAAGGGAGAAATGAAAACAGCAAGGTCTATTACCATAGGCTCGGCACGACACAGGGCCAAGATGAACTCATCTATGAACGATCCGACCATCCTTCCTGGAGATTTGGCGTCTCTCTGACCGATGATGGCCGTTATCTTCTCCTGTACCAAAGGGAAGGAACAGAGCCGAAAAACCGCATTTGGGTCAAGGACCTCAAGAAGCCCGACGCTTCGTTTACCCCGTTATTCGATAATTTCGACGCCAGCTATTCCATCGTAGGCAATGCCGGCCAGCGTTTTTATGTGCAAACGACCAGCGGCGCGCCTCGCGGGAAACTCATCGCCGTCGACCTAAATCGTCCCGGCTCCGAGAATTGGAAGACGGTCATCGCCCAACATGGAGGGCGCGACGTTCTCGAGGACGTCCGGCATGTCGGCAAGCGCTTCGTCGCCGTATGGGGCAGCGACGCGCATCAACGCATGCGGGTCTATGGCCCGCGCGGAGGGCTCCAGCGCGAAGTGAAGCTTCCCGGAATCGGCTCGGTCAGCGGCTTCTCCCCTAAATCACGGCATGAGAAAAAATTGGGCTTTTTGAGCTATAGCTCGTTCAATCATCCGGCCACTAATTTCCGCCTCAATCTCGAGACCGGAAAGCTCACGGCCTACCGCCGCCCGAAAATCGATGTCGACCCGTCGAAGTTCGAGGTCAGGCAGGTCTTTTACCCATCGAAGGATGGAACTAAAATCCCCATGTTCATCGTCCATAAGAAGGGCCTTGTGCTCGACGGACAGAACCCGACCTATCTCTACGGTTACGGCGGCTTCAACATCTCCCTCAACCCCAATTTCAAGATCGCGAACATCCCTTGGCTCGAAAAGGGCGGGATCTACGCCGTCGCCAATCTCCGCGGCGGAGGCGAGTACGGGAAAGAGTGGCACGACGCAGGCAGGCTCCAAAACAAGCAGAACGTCTTCGACGATTTCATCGCGGCGGCGGAATACCTGATTAAAGAAGGCTACACCTCCTCACCGAAGCTCGCCATAGGCGGGGGTTCCAATGGCGGGCTTCTCGTCGGGGCCGCGATGACCCAGCGCCCCGACCTCTTCGGCGCAGCCATCCCGGAGGTCGGCGTCATGGACATGCTGCGCTTCCATCTTTTCACCGTCGGCGCAGGCTGGAAAAGCGATTATGGCTCCAGCGAGACGAAGGAGGGGTTCGACACCCTCATTAAATATTCCCCCCTGCATAACCTCAAGCCCGGCACCTCCTACCCCGCCACGATGGTCATGACCGGAGACCACGACGACCGCGTGGTTCCCGCGCACAGCTTTAAATTCGCCGCCGCGCTCCAGGCGGCCCAGGGCGGACCCGCCCCCGCCCTCCTGCGCGTCGAAACCAACGCCGGCCACGGCGCGGGAAAACCCTTGAACAAACTCGCGCGGGAGATCGCCGACAAATGGGCCTTCCTCATCAAGGCCCTTAATTTAAATTGACAAAAAAAAGCCCCCGGCCCTCGCGGGCCGGGGGCTTCGCTTGCCGCTAATTAATACATGTCTCCGCCGTGGCTGTGGGCCCCGGGCATCGCCGGCTCTTTCTTCTCCGGGATGTCGGAAACCAGCACTTCCGCGGTGAGGATCGTGCCCGCGATGGACACGGCGTTCTCGAGCGCGGTCCGGGTCACCTTCGCCGGATCCACGACGCCGGCCTTGAGCAGGTCGACGTACTCGCCCGTCTCGGCGTTCAAGCCGAAGGCGTCCGATCCGCCGGAGAGCACCTTCTGCACGACCACCGAGGGCTCCAAGCCCGCGTTGTCGGCGATCTGCCGCAGCGGGGCCTGTAGGGCCCGGCGCACGATCTGGATGCCGGTGGAGACGTCATCGTCCTCGCCCTTGAGCTTCTCGAGGGCCTGGGCCGCGCGCAGCAGGGCCACGCCGCCTCCGGGGATGATGCCTTCCTCCACGCCCGCGCGGGTGGCGTTCTTGGCGTCCTCGACCTTGGACTTCTTGGCCTTCATCTCGGTCTCGGTCGCGGCCCCCACGTTGATGACGGCCACGCCACCGGAGAGCTTCGCCAGCCGCTCCTCGAGCTTCTCCCGATCGTAGTCGGAGGTCGTCTCTTGGATCTGCTTTCTCAGCTGCTCGGCGCGCTTCTTGATCTCGTTCTTGTCGCCCAGCCCGTCGATGATGGTGGTGTTCTCCTTATCGACGACTACGCGCTTGGCCCGGCCCAGCATGTCCAGCGAGGCCTTCTCGAGCTTATGCCCGAGCTCCTCGGAGATCACCTGGCCCTTGGTCAGGGTGGCGATGTCCTGGAGCAGCTCCTTGCGGCGATCCCCGAAGCCGGGGGCCTTGACGGCCGCCGCCTTGAGCGTGCCGCGGAGCTTGTTGACCACCAGGGTCGCCAGGGCCTCGCCCTCGACGTCCTCGGCGATCAGGAGGAACGGCCGTCCCTGCTGCACGATCTTCTCGAGCAGCGGGAGCAGGTCGTTCATCGCGGAGACCTTCTTATCGGTGATGATGATGTAGGGATCATCGAGAACCGCCTCCATCCGCTCGGAGTCGGTGACGAAGTACGGGGAGACGTAGCCGCGGTCGAACTGCATGCCCTCGACCACCTCGAGCGTCGTCTCGGCCGACTTGCCCTCCTCGACGGTGATGACGCCCTCGTGCCCGACCTTCTCCATGGCCTGAGCGATCAGGTCGCCGATGACCCGGTCGTTGGCGGAGATGGTGGCCACCTGAGCCTTCTCCTCCTTCGTCTTGACCGGCTTGGCGAGCTTCTTGATCTCCTTGACCACGGTCTCGACGGCCTTCTGCATGCCGCGCTGGATGTGGATCGAGTTGGCGCCCGCCGTGATGTTCTTGATGCCCTCGTTGAGCAGGGCCTGCGCGAGAACGGTCGCGGTCGTGGTTCCGTCGCCGGCCACGTCATTGGTCTTGGAGGCGACCTCCTTGACCAGCTGCGCGCCCATGTTCTCGAAATTATCCTCCAGCTCGATCTCCTTGGCGATGGTGACGCCGTCGTCGATGACCGTGGGAGAGCCGAACTTCTTCTCCAGGACCACCGCGCGGCCCTTCGGGCCGAGGGTCACCTTCACCGCGTTCGCGAGCTTGTCGACGCCGTCCTTCATCCGCTTCCGGGCGTCCTCGGAAAACAACAGTTGCTTTGCCATTTTCGTTCTCCTTTATAGCGCTGAAGGGCGCGACTATGGCCCTTCAACAAACATATTAGGACTACTTCAAGATGCCCAGGATGTCGTCCTGGTGCATGATGAGGTACTCGGTGTCCTCGATCTTAATCTCGTTGCCCGAGTATTTGCCGTACAGGATGCGGTCTCCGGCCTTGACGTCCATCGGGAGGACCTTGCCGTCCTCGGTGGTCTTGCCCTTGCCGGTGGCGACGACCTCGCCCTCTTGCGGCTTTTCCTTGGCCGTGTCGGGGATGATGATGCCGCCCTTCTTGTATTCCTTGGCCTCGATCGGCTTGACGAGAACGCGATCGCCCAAGGGTTGAATCTTGACCTTCGTCAACGTCGCTTCGACTGCCATTGGACTACCTCCTGATATTTAGCACTCGCCTTCTGGCAGTGCTAATTATACCAAAGGCATTCCAAAGCTGTCAATCGGTTAATGAGACTGCTAATTTAGGGCACGGGCCGCACGCTCACGCCCCACGGGAATTCGAGCTGCGCGAAGCTGGGCGCCCCCCCATGGCTTTGTATCTGGCCGAGGATGCGGCTAAGACGGGTCAACTCATCGGCGCGAGACGGCTGCGACGCCTTCGTCCTCTTTTTCATGAGCCCCCCTTGGCATAAATGACCTTCCAGGCCTCTCCCTCGCGGCCGCGCACCGAGATGCGCAGCCCTTGCAGGCGCTCCCCGTAGCGGCTGTCCATGCGGGCCCGGATCAACGGCACGTATTCCCAGCGGAATTGCCGCCATGCGCCGACGGGACCATCCCTCCCCTTAAGCCGCACGTCCACGCGCGCGCTGAGCTCCGGCCCCGGCCGCGCCGCCGGAAGCGGCCGGCCGCGCCGGGGCTTGTCGCGCTCGAAGCGCTCGCGGTAGCGCAGGAGGTCCTCGCGGCTAAACAGCAGGGTCTTCGGCCCCAGCCGCGTATGGCTAAGCGCGCCCCGGCAGGCCAGGCGGTAGATGGAGAAGGGGTGATAGCCCAAGAGGCGGGCCGCCTCGCGCACCGTGTAGAGGCGCAGGCCCGTGCGGGGGTCGTAGAGGCTAGGAGTCGAATTCATGTTAAAGTACTTTAACATATAACAGCCGTTACGCTTTTTGTCAAGGGGGTGGATTTTTTATAGGATCGCTGCGATGCCCGTCTCCGCGGCGCTGGCCTACAGCGAGAAAAATCGCCCCTCCTTCATCCAGGACCTCTCCCGTCTCGTCGCCGTCCCGAGCGTCAGCTTTCCCGGCTTCCCCCCCGCCGAGCTCGAGCGCTCGGCCCGGGCCGTGGCGGAACTGTTGCGGCGCCGAGGGCTCGAGCACGTCGAGCTGCTGCGCGTGCCGGGGGCCCATCCCTACGTGTACGGGGATTGGCTCAAGTCCCCGGGCAAGCCGACCGTTCTTCTTTACGCCCACCACGACGTGCAGCCTCCGGGCCGGCCGGAAAAATGGAAGTCCCCCCCGTTTAAGGCCGTCCGCCGCGGGGGGCGGCTCTACGGGCGCGGCGCGGCCGACGACAAGGCGGGCATCGTCGTGCATACCAGCGCGGTCGCCTCGTACCTATCGACCTCCCGGAGCCTCCCGCTCAACGTGAAAGTGCTCATCGAAGGCGAAGAGGAGATCGGATCGGAGCATCTCGAGAAATTCCTCTCGAAATACGCGCGCCAGATGAAGGCAGACGCGATCGTGTTGACCGATACCGCGAACTTCGACGTCGGCATCCCGAGCATCACCACCGCCCTGCGAGGACTGGTGGCCATGGACGTGGAGGTGCGCACGGCGGACCATCCGCTGCACTCGGGGATGTGGGGCGGCCCCCTGCCCGACCCGGCGCTTGCCCTGTCCAAGATGCTGGCGAGCTTGATCGATGAGCGCGGTCGAATCAAGATCCCGGGAATCTACAACAGGGTCCGCGGACTCAACGCCGCCGAACGCAGGAGCTTGGCTTCCTTACGCTACGGCGAGCGCGATTTCCGGAGGCAGGCGAAAGTTTTATCGGGCGTGGAGCTACTGGGCGGACGCCCCTCCCCTCTTGAGAAGATGTGGCGGCTGCCCTCCTTGGCGGTCAACGCCATCCAGGCCTCCTCCCGCAAGGATGTCTCCAATATCATCACGGAGAGCGCCTGGTGCCATGTGGGGATCCGCATCGTACCGGACATGGACCCCCGAATGACGGCGAAGGCGCTCATGGGACATCTCAAGAAGGCCGCCCCCTGGGGCGCGCGGGTAAGCTTCTCCAATGTCTCGGCCAATCCGTGGTGGATCACCGACCCGCAAGGGCCGGCTTTCGCCGCCGCCCGAAAGGCCTTAAGCCGCGGCTTCGGCCGCGAGGCGGTCTTTATCGGCTGCGGGGGCTCGATCCCCTTCGTCGGGCCCTTCGCGAAGGTGTTGGGCGGCGCGCCGGCCCTGCTCATCGGAGTCGAGGACCCCTACACCAACGCCCATTCGGAAAACGAGAGCCTGCATCTGGGCGATTTCCAGAAATCGATCCAATCAGCAATCTATCTTTACGAGGAGCTCTCAAGACTGGCTTTCTGATTCGGACTTAACACCCAGGCTGCGATAGGATAAAAATCGTCCCATGGAATCGCGAGCAGGCCGAAGTTAGAATCAAATAAGATGGCGAGTTCTTCTCCCTCGTTATACCCGGTCCCGACAACGTTGATCGCGTGAAAGCCACCATAGGGGCGACCGCTCTTTCCTATCGATATCCTTACTAACACAGCACCATTTTCGAGCTCTTTTTTAATAATTTCTTTCAACTTTTTGCTGCCCTCAAAGAAGCGATCCTGGGCTTTCCCTAATCCCATCCATGCCATCTGGAAAGCCCACAGCTTGCTTCCAAGCGTCCGAATACCGTAATTTAACGTTTTGGCCAAGGCTCGGTTATCCGCATGCATTCCGACAGAATTGATCATACGCAGGATTTTTTGATCGATTTGATGGAGCTCATTCGAACGCTTCACTCCCTGGCGAAGAAGAAGTTTCTTCTTAATTTCTAATAGAGCCAATTGGGGGGCATGCACTTGACCTCCCCACATGGGAGTGCCGTTACCCAATAAGAGGATATCCCGCTCCACAAATGGCCGTGCGGCCTCGACCACCTCCTGCCCAGTCGTCAATTGTCCGTTGACCGTCAAATTAAGAGCAATCGCCTGCCTCACGCAGGTCCCAGACCGTCCCTGAAGCCACAGGGCCTTTTTCTCATCGAGCATTTTTAGTAACGGATCATCATCAATCGATTCGTCATCCAGAAAAAAAGCGTTACCGTAGAAGTCAAGGTAGGACCTAAATTGGGCAGAGCCCCTAAGATTGCTAGCCGCCTTTTGAATTTGCGAAAGCTCTTCTTCCTTTTCCTGTAAATCGCCACGCGCAAAGGCAGAACTATCTAGGACAGCCACCGCCGCTAGCATCGCGACCGTCAACTTATTCATGTCTCAATGGTATAGCCAATAAGGCGGTAACGCCATTCAAGATAGAATCATAAAATTCTAATGTAATCTAAAAGGATTTTTAATCAGCTGACGAGTCCTTGAAAACGGATTGAAAGCGAGCCTGCGTTGACTCCAGCACGGCGCGCTCCTGCCGAGCCTTCTCCAGCATGGCGGGGGCGATGATGGCGGGAGGGGCGGCGCCGTAGCCAAAAAACTCCTGGTGGAATTTCTTCTCGCTGTAATGAGGGCCGAGTATCTCCTGATAATCCTTTTTGAGCTGCTCGATCTGGAGCCGTCCGATCATATAGGTGACAGCCTGCGTCGGGATATTGGAGTAGCGGAAGGCCTCTTCGCGCGCGATCGGCAGCGACAGAAAAGCCTCCTCATGCAGCACGCGCACCACTTCGTCGAAGCTCATCTTGCCGGTGTGCATCCAGGTGTCGACCACCATGCGGTAGGCGCGCCATAACTGGGACTTTAAGGCGATCAATTCCTCGCGCGGCGAAAAGAAGCCTTTCTGCCGCATCAGTTCCTCGGCGTAGAGCGCGTAGCCCTCGGCGTTGAGCGCGCTGGCCCAGCCGCCGACATAGTCAAAATAGCTGGGCAGTTGCGAAGCCTTCTTTCCCCGGCGCTGGAATGAATAGTACTGCAGATCATGCCCCGGGAAGGCCTCGTGAACGGCCGTGCTCAGTATCTCGGCCCGATTATGGTCTTTGAGCTTTTCCGAGTCGCCCTCGGTGGGAGTGACGAGGAAAACGCCCTGCTTTTTCTTGTCGAAAGGGGGCGCCATGAAATAGGCCGCCATCGGCGTGGTGCTACGCTGCGCCTTCGGCGTAGGAACGATCTTGAGCTTATAGCCCCTAGGAAGCTTAAAGAGGCCATGCTCTTGGACGAAGCGCTGCGCCTTGGCCGTGGCCGCTTCGTATTCCTTCAAGACCTTCTTATCGTTTTCGGGATGGTCCTTGGCGATTTCATCGAGCAGCTGCTCGAGGTTTTTGTCCGGAGCTATTTGCGCCGCCAATTCCTCCATCCGGGACCGTATCTTCTTGGCGATCGCCAGGCCCTGCTCGTGAATCTGATCCGGCGTCTGGAGGATCCCCATGAGCCGCAGGCGCCTCGCGTACTCGATCTCCCCCAAGGGGTACTGGTTCTCTTTGGAGACCGGAAGCACCCGTTCTCGCAGGAAGGCGGCATAGGCCTGATAGAGCTTATCCCCGGAGGCGCCCAAGCCCTGAATTTCCGGTCTGAGGGCCTTGAAGTCTCCAGGAGCCAGGGTCTGCCGCGCGAGCGTTACGAGCTCTCGGACAAAGAAGTCGGCCATCGCCAAACTGTTCTTGATCTCCTCTTCGACCATCCGACGATCGGGAACGATCCCTTCGGCGAGCCCCCGCTCGAGATTCTGGCGGTGCTGCGTCAAATAGCGCTCCAAATCGCGGCCCTGGGATAAAATCTCCTTCCAGCCGAGCAGTGCGTCCTGCGGACCCATCATCTGGGCGATCTGGGCTTGGAAGCCGTTGGCGGGGTCCAAGCCCATGCCGGCGTCGACGAGGTTCCGGAGATGGCCTTTCCACTGGATCAACTCATGAAGGTCCTTGTCGACCATGATGCACATCAGCCGAAGGTCCATGCGCTCTTCGACGGAAAGCGACTCATGATCGCGCTGAATCTCCGCCAAGGCCCGGCGCATCTTGATCTTTTCCTCTCTCTTCTTTTCCGACAGATCCGGAAGCCCGGGCTTGCGAGGGTGCAGGCCCATCTGGATGGCCACGCCAGGTAGCTCTTGGCGGATGCTTCGCTGATACTCCCTCTTAAGCCGCTGCAGGCGTTCCGAGGCGCTGGGCACCGGCTGCGCCCAGCCGAGCTGGCAGAAGGCCAGCAGCGCGATAATAAAGGAGGGCATGCGCATAGCATAGCCCCCCGCAAGAAAATTACCCGGAGCTAAGGACCTATGCGAAAATAGGCCTGAAGGCCTAGAAAAGGAACATCGCCCGGATATTGCCCCCGCCCCAGGGATGGGAGGGGTCGTCGAGCTTCCAGGTCGTGTAGAGCTCGATGCGGCCGGAGGAGAACAGGAAATCCAGCCCCGCGCCCATCTTGGATTTGGCCAACGACTGCGCCGAGGAGCCGGCGGCGCCGCCGGTGCGCCGCCGGTTGTCGCCGAAAGACATGAAATTGGCGATCTCGCCCACCAACCGGGGCTTGAGCTGGCGTCGCCAACGCGCATAGGGCTGGACCTCCCAACGGTCGTAAAAGATGCCACCGTCGGGAGAGTTGGCGAAATCGCTGCGCGCCGCGCGGACAAGCACGGCTTGGCCGGCCTCTAATCGATCCCGAGGCCCCAGCGGTCCCTCCACCCGGAGAAGCCCTCGATGCACTTGTCGCCTGTTTTCTACCGATAGGGCGTTGGGATCGGGAACGAAACGATTCTCCTTGACCTGGAATTCGTACTGGTATTCGGCACCCGGGCTCCATCGATCCGTCCGGCGGGCCCATTCCACCGTGAGATTGATGCGGCGGTAGGAGAAAAGACGGTTCTCCACCGGGACATGCCGGCGCGTCGGGTGGTCGATCTCCAGCCAGCCCCTCAGCAGGTCGCGCTGGCCGCGCCACTGGAGCGAGAATTCATCGGTCAGCGGATAGCGGGAGTAGCGCTGCGTCGTGCTGCCGCGCCGGTTGAAGTTGAAATCGACGAAATAGCGACGGGCGACCGCCCTAAAGCCGCCGCGGGTGTAATTGAGGCCGAAGCCGATATCCGCGTCTTCCTTATGGAACGTCGGCTCGCCGAAAATAGAGCCCGAAACGCCCGCGAGCAGGTTCTTCTCCATCTCCAGCCATTGATGGATCTCCTGGCGCTCCTTGTCCTCCTGCTGCTCTAGCCTGTACTTAAAGAGGAACCCGTCGCCAAGCTTGCGATCGAAGCGCAATTGCTGCTGAAGGAACAGATCGCAGCAGTCGAGGCTGGCCGCGTTGATGCGGTAGGCCGGAGCCGTAGAGGCTCTCCATAGATCATCCCAGGAATAAGGATACCTGAAGCTGTTGAGCGAGACGAAATAATTCTCATCGAAGAGAGGCTCATGGTCGATGCGCTCCATCTGCGTCTTGATGAAGACGGCATGCGCGGGCGACGCTAGGAAAATCGCCAGGTAAATGCCCAGCCCCTTGCGCATGGCCTAAGCATAAGGCACGCGCCGCGGAATATCAAGGTGGCCAAATAGTTTTGTAGAATCGACGCGATGGCGACACGCAAGGCTGCCGCCGCCCCCGCCTCCAGCACCCCCTCCATCGCAAGCGATTACAAGGCTTCGGCGCCCGAATCAGCGGCCAATCGCAGCTATCACGAGGGCCTCATTAAGGACCTGCGGCAGAAGCTCGATAGGGCCGCCAAGGGAGGCTCGGCGCAGGCGGTGGAGCTTCACCGCAAGCGCGGCAAGATGACGGCCCGCGAGCGCGTCTCGAGGCTCGTCGACCCCGACGCGTGGCTGGAGCTCTCGCCCTTGGCCGCGGTCGGAATGTACGACGACGAGGTACCCTGCGCCGGCATCATCACCGGCATCGGCAAGGTGGGCGGGCGTTGGTGCGTGATCGCGGCCAACGACGCGACGGTCAAGGGCGGCACGTATTATCCCGAGACGATCAAGAAGCACCTGCGGGCCCAGGAAATCGCCCTTGAAAACCGGCTGCCCTGCCTCTACCTCGTGGACTCGGGCGGGGTGTTCCTTCCCAAGCAGGCCGAGGTGTTTCCGGACAAGGAGCATTTCGGGCGCATCTTCTACAACCAGGCGGTAATGTCCTCCCTCGGCATCCCGCAGCTGTCGGCCGTCATGGGCATGTGCACGGCCGGCGGGGCCTATGTGCCGGCGATGTCGGATGAGGCCATCATCGTGCGGGGAACGGGCACCATCTACCTGGGAGGCCCGCCGCTGGTCAAGGCCGCGACCGGGGAGGAATCGAGCGAGGAGGAGCTCGGCGGAGGCCAGATGCATTCCTCGATCTCCGGGGTGACCGACCATCTGGCAGACTCCGACGAGCATGCCATCGCGCTGCTCCGCGCGGCGGTCGAGAATCTGGGGCT
This sequence comes from Elusimicrobiota bacterium, assembly GCA_041694815.1. Classification (GTDB taxonomy): domain Bacteria; phylum Elusimicrobiota; class Elusimicrobia; order UBA1565; family JACRDR01; genus JBGFSC01. The sequence goes on from JBGFSC010000010.1 coordinate 139,327, forward strand.
CCCCAAGCCCGCGGAACCCGCGGGGTTCGATGAACCCCGCTACCCGCCGGAGGAGCTCTACGGCGTCGTGCACCGCGACCTGCGCCGACCGGCGGACCTCAAGGAGATCGTCGCGCGGCTCGTCGACGGCAGCCGTTTCCACGAGTTCAAGGCCAATTACGGTAAGACCCTGGTCTGCGGGTTCGCGCGCTGGATGGGGCATCCGGTGGGGATACTCGGCAATCAGGGGATCCTGTTCTCCGAATCGGCGCTCAAGGGGGCCCACTTCATCGAGCTCTGCGAGCAGCGCCGCATCCCCATCGTTTTCCTGCAGAACATCACCGGCTTCATGGTCGGCAAGCAGTTCGAGCAGGGCGGCATCGTCAAAAACGGCGCCAAGCTGGTCCAGGCCGTCTCGACGGCCACGGTGCCCAAGATCACCGTCATCATCGGCTCCTCCAACGGCGCCGGCAATTACGCCATGTGCGGCCGGGCCTACGGCGCGCGCTTCCTGTTCACCTGGCCCAACGCCCGCGTGTCGGTGATGGGGGCCGAGCAGGCCGCCGGGGTCATGGCGATGGTCAAGGAGGCGCAGCTCAAGCGCAGCGGCAAGATCCTGAGCGCCGAAGAGGAAGAGGCGATTAAAACGCCGATCCGCCAGCAATACGAGCGCGAGGGGCATCCCTACTACGGAAGCGCCCGGATCTGGGATGACGGCATCATCACGCCCGCCGAGACCCGCCGCGTCGTGGGCCTTTGCCTTAACGCCTGCCTGCTCGCGCCCGGAGGCGTCTGGCGGGCTCCCGTCTACCGGATGTGATGAGCCCGGCGCTGCTCGTCGAACGCAAGGGCCACGTCGCCCACGCCACGTTGAACCGTCCCGAGGTACGCAACGCCTTCGATGAGGAGCTCATCGCCGAGATCACGAATGCCTTCCGGGCCTTTTCGAAAGACAAGGCCTTGCGCGCCGTCGTGCTGCGGGGAGCGGGGCCGGACTTCTGCGCCGGGGCCGATATCCGCTGGATGCGCCGCGCCGCCGGCTACGGGCCGGCTCAGAACCGGCGCGACGCCTCCCGGCTCGTGGAGATGTGCCGCACCATCAACGAATGCCCGATCCCCGTCTTGGCGGGGGTTCAGGGCGCCTGCTTCGGCGGCGGCTTGGGCATCATAGCCGCCTGCGACATCGTGCTCGCGGCCGACAACGCCAAGATGGCCTTCTCGGAGTGCAAGTTGGGCATCATCCCCGCGGTGGTTTCCTCCTTCGTCATACCGAAAATCGGCGAAGCCCAGGCCAGGCGCCTTTTCTTGACCGCCGAGACCTTCGGCGCCGCCCTCGCCCAGCGCATCGGCCTGGTCCACGAGCTAGCGCCCGAGGCGGAGCTGGGCGCCAAGCTCGATTCCCTTCTAAGCTCGATACTCCGGGCCGGCCCCAACGCCGTGCGGGAGGCCAAGGCGCTGATCCGTAAGGTCTCGGGCCTGCCACTGGCCAAGCGCATCCCGCTTACGGTCGCCGCGCTCGCGCGGGTGCGGGGCTCGGCGGAGGGCAAGGAGGGGCTGGGCGCATTCCTCGAAAAGCGCCTCCCCTCATGGGCTCCGTGAACCCGGTCCGCATCGTCGAGGTCGGCCCCCGGGACGGATTGCAGAACGAGACGGCCGTCCTATCGATCGACGAAAAGGTCGCCTTCATCGACCGCCTCTCCTTGGCAGGGCTTCGGGAGATCGAGGCGGGCGCCTTTGTGCGGCCCGACAAGGTCCCGCAGATGGCCGATTCGGAGACGGTTTTCGCCAAGATCAAGCGTTGGCCCGGAGTCGTTTATTCCGCCCTGGTCCCGAATGAAAATGGCTTCGAGCGCGCCCTTACGGCCAAAGCGGACAAAATCGCCGTATTCACGGCGGCCTCCGAAACCTTCAACCGGAAAAATATCAACGCCTCAATCCAAGAGTCGATCGCGCGTTTCAAGGCGGTCGTCGCTCGAGCCAAGAAGGCCAAACTTCCCGTCCGCGGCTATGTCTCGACCGCCTTCTGGTGCCCCTACGAGGGCAAGGTCGATCCCAAGGCGGCGGTCGCGGTCTCGCTACGCCTGCTGGAGCTGGGCGTGCAGGAGCTTTCCATCGGAGATACGATAGGCAAGGCCAGCCCCAATGACGTGCGCGCGTTGCTCAAGCTCTTGATCAAACGCGTGAAGCCGCGAAATATTTTCCTGCATTTCCACGACACCTACGGCATGGCGATCGCCAACGCCCTCTGCGCCTGGGAGGAGTTCGGAATAACGGGCTTTGACTCCTCCGCCGGAGGGCTGGGCGGCTGCCCCTACGCCCCCGGCGCCTCGGGCAATGTCGCGACGGAAGATCTATTGTACGCCCTCCATGCCTCCGGCGCCAAGGTTCCGGCCGACTATAAGCTCGTCGCCGCCGCGGCCGCGCCGCTGGCCCAGCCTCTTAAGCGCCCCTTGGCCTCTCGCCTCAACCGGGTTTGCGGGATCGCCTAGGGGCCGAAAGCAGTAGTGTCCCAAGAAAAATAGAGAATCCCCCGTCTGATTGGTAGAATGGTTTTGTTCAGGAACCATCTTACCGACGGAGGATTCTTATGTCCCATTATAACACGTTGTTCGGCCA